>DEHM01000013.1:0-66247 GCA_002351925.1 Bacteroidales bacterium UBA2800 | reverse complement strand
CTGAAGGTCGGTGGTTCGATCCCATCCTCCGCAACACTATGAGAAAACACTTTTTCGTTTTATTACTCCTTAGCACGCTCTCCGTTAACGCGGTGGAGCGTGTTTCGTTAGAACAGTTGCAAAGCGACTGGGCGAAGTACCAGAACCAAGTTATCCGACTCACTACACCGCTGGTCGTCTGCGGCAGTTTCTACGACAGCCTTGTGCTGGCGCCCGAACGCCTCTTCTGTCCGGAAGAACGCGCCCTTGGTCTGGCCGACGGTGACAGCACAATGTACCGGCAAATAGTGGCCGGCAACCGCTCTGCGAGTATCTGTCTGCATTGCCGCAACAACTACTACCGCGTGCGTACGGGCGATCGTGTCAAAGGACTACAGGCGCGCGTGACAGCCCCGCGTCAACTGCTCACCGGCAAGTCGGTCAAGACCTCGCACACAGCTGCGCAACGTCTGGCGAAGCCGAAAAAAGATGAACTGCGTGTAGTGGGCGCCAATATAGAGAACTATTTTGCCGACCTCGGAGGCTACGCCACGAAACGCACAACACCAGCGCAACAGACGCTCAAGACCAGCAAACTGGTGAAAGCGCTCCGCGCCATGCATGCAGACATCTTCGCTATGTGTGAGATGCAGGTGGGCAACAAGGCCCCGGAGATGCTGCTTGCCGCTCTCAACAAAGGCTCCGACCGCTATGCCTATGTCTCGATGCCGGTAGCTAATCAGGATCGTATCGGCGGGTGCTTTGTGTACGATGCTACGCGTGTGCGTCCGTACGCAGCGCCTCTCTCGGCTTATAGCGACACCGCCGACCATTACCACGCACGTATGTTCGCCGTCGGTTTTGAAGAGATCGAAAGCGGTAAACGTCTCATTATCAGTGTCAACCATCTGAAGTCCAAACGAGCAGGACGGGGTAACTACGACACCCATCTCAAGCGTCTGCAGAACACCGACAGCCTGCTCGCCATGCTTCCCAAAGCTGTTGAGCGCTTCGGCGATGAAGACATTCTCTTGCTGGGCGACTACAACTGCTATACCCAAGAGACACCTATCCAGCGGCTCGTGCGCGCCGGCTATCCCGACCAGTTGATGCGGTTCTGCCCCACCGATTTCTCCTATATCTTCCGCGGCGAAGCCGGCTATCTCGACCGCTGTTTTGCTTCGCCGTCGATGGCCGAACAAATCACGCACGTGCAGCCCTGGCATGTGAATGCCGACTGGTACTACCAACACGGCGCGTACAAAATGAAAGACAAATCGATGCACCGCTACGCCGACCACGAGCCTATCATCGTCGACATCATCCTCAAATAAAAAAACGAGCAACGTTTGTGTTGCTCGTTTTTTGTGACCCTGCTGGGGCTCAAACCCAGAACCTTCAGAACCGGAATCTGACACTCTATTCAATTGAGCTACAGGGCCTTATCACTTTTCGTTTATTTCACCAAGCGGCATTTCTTACACACGCCGTACACTAATAACGACAATCGTCTCGGTACAAAGTTGTAGTAGTAGCGCGTCTTGATCAACTTCTCCAACACCTTATCGCGTATCTCCACTTGTCGTCCGCACATCTCGCATACATAACGCATACGACTGGGGATGGAAGTCACCAACTCATATTGCATATGTCCGGAGCCCGGCTGTGAAGCGATAGGACAAATAATCTGTGCATTTTGCAACACTTCCAGCACGTTGTACACCGTTCCTCTGGATATCTGCTCGCCCGCACATACCTCCTCCAACTGCTTGCCCGTGAAGGGTTGAGGGAGGGCGCAGATGCGCTCCAGAACCATCATTCTGGTCGGCGACTGGCGCATGGCGTTATCCTCAATATACGCATTCAGACGCTCGGTGGCCAACTGTAACGGACTCCTCTTCACAGGTCAGATTGTTTTGATATATGCACGGTGACGCTTGTGTTGACGATGGTCGAACTGCATGAAGAACGACAGCACTTTCGTATTGGTCTCCAGCATAGAGGTCGTCTCCAGCGTCTTGATGCCGTATTGGTTGATGATAGGTATCTGGTCTTGCAGGAAGAGGGCATTGATACCTTTGTCCTGATAGTCGGGCCTTACCGCAATCAGCAGGAAACTGAAACGCTCCATATGCTTGGCCTTCAGCGCCTTGATCAGGTGATACCATCCGAAGGGCAACAACTTGCCGCCGCACCTACGCAAGGCGGGAGCAATATCCGGCATACCCAGTCCTACACCCACCAGTTCTTCCTTCTCGTTCACCACCAGCGTGACAAAATCGAAGTTCAAGAACTGGAAATACATATCTTTGTAGTAGTTCTTCTGCTTGTCGGTCATGGGCTGGAAGTTATAGAGCTTCTGGTAGGCGGCATCTATCACATCCATATACTCAATCCCAAAGCGCTTCACCAACTCGCGCGAGTCCTTCACCTTCACGATACGCACATGGTAACGCTGCTTGACCATCTCTGCCAGACGGTCGATACGCTCCGGCACATCCTTCGGCGGGAACACCTGCAGCTCTATCCAGTCGGCCTCTTTCTCCAGTCCGTATGCCTCCACATGCTTCACGTAATACGGATAGTTGTACAGCGAGGCCATCACCGCCGGGTAGTCGAAGCCCTCCAGCAACAGACCCTCGTGGTCAAAATCCGTAAATCCGACCGGGCCGTTCAGCGCATCCATACCTCTCTCCTTGCCCCATGCCACAACGGTATCGAGCAGCGCACGGCTTACCTCCTTGTCGTCAATAAAGTCGAACCAGCCGAAACGCACATGACGAAAGCCCCATTTCTCATTCGCGCGGCGGTTGATGATGCCGGCAATACGTCCCACCGGTTTGCCGTCGCGATAGGCCATCCAGAGACGGTAGTCACAGACCTCCAGCGCAGGGTTCTTCTCCGGCTCAAAGCAGTTCATCTCGTCGAAGAAAAGCGGCGGGCAGTAACAGTCGCAGCCTTTGTACAATTGGTTGGCGAATTCAATAAACCCGCGCAACTCCCTCTTCGTCCGTATGTCTCTGATCTCTACCATATTGTGTGTGGAGCTAGCGGGAGTCGAACCCGCGTCCAAACAAGGAATACTTATGCTTTCTACACGCTTATCTTGGCTTTGATTTTCGTCCGGCGGCAAGACCCAAGCCACCAACCTCCGGCTTATCTGCTAAAGCGTCGAGACCGTATCGCAGCCTACGATCTCTATTCTGTGAATTTCCGCACCGCTATATCCATTGAGCCCACAGACTCGGCTTGGAGCGATGTCTCGTTCAGACGCCTTGCATCCGAAAAAGCTAATCTACTATACTTCGATTAGGCAGCGAGAGCATACTCATAGTTGCCAGTTAATTGTTTGAAGCGAGTTTAACGAGCGTTGCCTCATTGCTCGACGTGCTTACACAACCATTCTACCTGCTGTCAAAACCAGATAGCCCCGTTGAAAAAGTGCGCAAAAGTACTACTTTTTTTGCACATATCCAAAAAAAAAATGAAAAATTGTCCTATTATTTGCATATTTGCAAAAAATATAGTATCTTTGCAACCCGAAAAACAAACAATCGTAATTCGCTTTATGTTTATTATCGGCATTGCGGGTGGTACCGGCTCGGGTAAAACAACGGTAGTAAGAAAACTTATCGAGCGCCTACCTAAGGGCGAAGTCGTAGTTATTCCCCAAGATTCGTATTACAAGGACAGCAGTCATGTGCCCGTAGAGGAACGACAGAACATCAACTTCGACCATCCCGATGCATTCGACTGGGACCTGCTGAGCAAGCATATCGGCCTGCTAAAACAGGGCAAACCCATTGAGCAACCTATCTATTCGTATATCACCTGTACGCGCTCCAAGGAGACCATCCATATCGAGCCCCGCGAGGTCATCGTGGTAGAAGGTATTATGGCGCTGCGCGAGCCGATCATGCGTGAGCAGATGGACCTCAAGATCTTCGTAGATGCCGATGCCGACGATCGTCTCATCCGCGTTATGAAGCGTGACGTACTCGAACGTGGACGTACAGCAGAGCAGGTCATCGAGCGTTACCAGCGCGTGCTCAAACCTATGCACGAGCAGTTCATCGAGCCCTGTAAACGCTTCGCCGATGTCATCGTACCGCAGGGCGGACACAACAACGCGGCTATCAACATGCTCGCGAAGTTCGTCAAGCAGCAACTGCGCGAAAACAAAGAGTAACAAAAGTTTTCTTTTACAAGGATTTTGTTCTGGCAACTGTTTTATACGTACCTTAAAATTGGCACCTTCACCCTTGGTGGGGGTTATGCCATGTTGCCCCTTATCCAACGCGAAGTAGTCGACCGCAAGAACTGGATCAATGAGGAAGAGTTTCTCAACATGATCGCACTTGCGCAAGCTGCTCCGGGGCTTATTGCCGTCAATTCGGCTATCTTCATCGGCTGGCGAGTAGGTGGCTGGCGCGGTGTTTGCGGCGCGGTGTTAGGGGCAGTACTTCCCTCCTTCCTCATCATCCTCGCCATCGCTATGGTCTTCAAAGACTGGAAAGACATACCGGCGGTAGAAGCAGCTTTCCGCGGCGTTCGACCGGCTGTTGTCGCACTCATCGCCGCGCCGCTCTTCAAGATGGCTAAGTCTGCCATAAAGGACAAAGGACAAAGGACAAAGGACAAAGGACTAAACGCCTTATTTCTGCTGGTTTCGCTTGCTGCAGCGCTGCTTATATGGCTCGGACACGTCAATCCCGTGTGGGTTATCCTGGCCACTATCCTACTTACGCTTCTGGTGGTTGACATTGTAGAAAGGAGGCGGAGATGATCTATCTGCAGCTCTTTCTCTCGTTCTTCCAGATAGGCCTCTTCGGCTTCGGCGGAGGCCTGGCTATCCTGTCGCTCATCCAGATGGAAGTGGAGCAACACGGATGGATGACCCAGCAGGAGTTCGTCGACATCGTCGCTGTCAGCCAGGTCACTCCGGGCCCGATAGGCATCAACTGTGCCACTTATGTCGGCTATACCACCGCCGGCCTGTGGGGGTGCGTGCTCGCGACGTTTGCCATTGTCCTGCCGAGCCTCATCCTGATGCTCAGTATATGCAAAGCCTATTTCTGGCTCAACCGCCACTTCACAGGCAATCCGTACTTCGAACAGACACTCCGGATGTTGCGCTTCACGGTCATCGGCCTTATCGCCTCGGCAGCGTTGATGCTTATCAAACCGACCAATTTCATTGATACCGTCAGTTGGATCATCTTCGCGGTAGTAGCCCTGCTGACCGTCTTGCCGAATTTCGCAAAAAACAAAGTGACTGACATCATCAGCCACCCTATTCTCTTGATTGTTCTTGCCGGCCTGGCCGGATACGTCATCTACGCTTAGATTCTGTCCAACTTCGCGTGCGTGAGGAGCAAGGTCTTCGTTCCTACGTTGTCGAACGCTATCTCTATCTTGTCGTTCTCTGTCACTTCATCGCGATAGACGCGCACGACCGTTCCGCTACCGAACACGCGATGACTCACCCTGTCGCCACCTTTCCATACCGCATTGATCAATGAGGTCGTCGCCCCGTTAACCGGTGTTTTCGGCACACTCGGCATAGTCGGCATACTTGGAATGGGCTGCATCTTCGGAACAGCCTGAACCTTCGGCACGACCGGTCGGTTGACCTCAAAGAACCGTCTGTCGATATCCTGCAGGAAGCGGCTGGGGCTGTTGAAAGCCATCTGACCGTTCCGGAAACGCTGACGCGCAAACGACAGATAACATTGTTCCATCGATCGGGTGATAGCCACATACAGCAGTCGGCGTTCCTCTTCTATCTCACTGGGTTTCACGCAGAATTGCGAAGGAAACAGGTTCTCTTCCATGCCGGCGATAAACACTACCGGGAACTCCAGTCCTTTCGCCGAATGGACCGTCATCAGCGTCACGCGCTCGGTCGTATCAGCCAGATTCTCATCCTGGTCGGTCTGCAGACTCACTTCACTCAGAAAGTCCGTAATAGGCGTATAGTCAATACCCTCCTGCTGACGTTGATCCACAAACTCACGGATGGCGTTCAGCAACTCCTGCACGTTCTGCGCACGGTCTATGCCTTCCGGTGTCCGGTCTAGAGCCATCGCCGTCTGCACACCCGTCACACGCAACACTTGTTCCGCAAAATGATAGGCATCGGTTTCCTCACTCAGCGTCGCCAGGCCGTCCATCATCAGCGCAAAAGCCTGTAGTCTCTTCTTCGTAGCCGCACTCACATCCAGCGCTGTCTCGTCAGGCGAACGCATAACCGCTAAGTACGGACAGTGGTGTTCGATAGCATTCGCCGACACTTTCTTCATCGTCGTCTCACCGATGCCTCTGCCCGGAAAACCGACAATACGCAACAACGCCTCGTTATCGCGAGCGTTCACCGCCAGACGGAAATAGCCTAACACATCTTTTATCTCCTTGCGCTGGTAGAACGAGGTGCCGCCGTAGATACGATACGGGATATTGCGCTTGCGCAACTCGCCCTCAAAGACACGGCTCTGTGCATTGGTCCGATAGAGCACCGCTATCCCGTCGTACCCCACCTTCCTATGCGCCTGCTGAATCCGTTGCACGACGCCTTCCGCCTCTGCTCTGTCGTCCATATAAGGCTGCAGATGGAGCGGATCACCGGCCTCTTTCTCCGAATAGACGGTCTTCTCTATCTGGTTCACATTCTTGTGTATCAGCGAGTTAGCGGCATTCACAATCGTCTGGGTCGACCGGTAGTTGCGCTCCAGTTTGAACAGGCGCGCCTGAGGATATACCTGACGGAAATTCAGTATGTTACGTATGTCTGCCCCGCGGAAAGAGTATATCGATTGTGCATCGTCACCCACCACGCAGATGTTGTCTTGAGGCGCCGCCAGACGCTTCACCAGCAAGAACTGTATATAGTTGGTGTCCTGATACTCATCCACCAGCACATACTGAAACTGCTGCTGGTATTTCGTCTTCACCTCCTCACTCACATCCATCAGCCGCAGCATATTGATCAGCAGATCATCAAAATCCATCGCATTGGCGGCCCTCAGTCGCGCCTGATAGAGCTCATACACAGTAGCCACCTCATACATCCGTTGCTCACGGTCTTCCCGCAGCAACTGCGTATTCGCACCATATTGCGAGGGACTGACTCCGCTGTTCTTTGCCATTGAGATACGACTCAACACCGCAGTCGGCTTATAGATCTTCTCGTCCAGTCCGCGCTCCTTGCAGATGGCTTTGATGACGGATTTGCTATCCGCCGTATCATATATCGTGAAGTCACGCGTATAGCCTAACAAGTCCGCATAGGGGCGGATAAGCCGCGTGCACACGCTATGGAACGTACCCATCACCAGGTAGCGGGCATCCGTGCCTACCAGCCGTTGGATACGCTCTTTCATCTCGCGTGCAGCTTTGTTGGTAAACGTCAACGCCATGATACGCCCCGCCGGCACGCCCTGCTGCAACAAGTACGCAATACGGTAAGTCAACACACGTGTCTTACCCGAACCCGCACCGGCCACAATCAGCGACGGCCCCTCTGTGGTCGTCACGGCCTCGCGTTGTACACTATTTAGCGCTTCCAGAAAATCCATCTCACGACCTCATCACACACGGCGGTGGTAGTGATAGTCATCAAAATCGCGACCACGACTGCTGTCCAGGTCTTCGTAGCCGTGCCACTTGGCCTTCAGTCTGCGCCACAAGTTGCCAATACGTGGCTCCTGCCAGTTGTTTTTCTTCCAGTAGAGAATAAGCAACCAGCCGAACAACAGTCCGCCCAGATGGGCAAAATGGGCAACATGATCTGCAGTAAGGCCCGCCACAGAGCCTACTCCCGCGAACAACTCCACGAGCGCATATATTATAACGAACATGCGCGCACGTATGGGTATTGGGATAAACAGCAGGAACATCGGCACATCCGGGAAAAGCCATCCGAAGGCAAAGAGGATGCCGAACACCGCGCCTGACGCACCTATCGTATTCAGCAACGCACTGTAGTAAGCCAGCGCTTCGGCGCTATATCGGCCCGCCATGTTATCCAACATCAAGGCCCACACACCTTCTTGCACCAGTGCAGCGCCCAGACCGCAGACAAAATAATAGACCAGATAGCGTCGCTCTCCCCACTCGCGCTCAATCATCGGGCCGAACATCCATACCGCAAACATGTTGCAGAAGATGTGCCCGAAGTCGGCATGGAGAAACATATAGGTCAGCGGCTGCCACCAGTGGAAAGTAGATGCCGACACATAATGCAATCCACAGAGCGCGTTCAGATCCACTCCGTAACGCAGCAAGACTGCCGTCAGCATATAAATCATCAAATTAGCTATCAACAGATAGCGAGTCACTATTGGGATATTTCTCATAACATCTCGCTTTATTGCGTGCAAAATTACTACTTTTTCCGCGATTTTACCTACAAAAAGTGCGCCTTTTTGCTAAAAAATGCATTTTTTTGCATAAAAAGTGATTTTTTTTTCCGAAAATGTTGGTAGTATGAAGAAAAAGTTGTAACTTTGCAACCGTATTCTGAATTGGAAACCAATAATTAACATTATTAATACTTTTTAAAATCTATTGTTATGAACAAATTGGAACTCGTAAAGGCTGCAGCAGCTAAGGCTGAAGTATCGAACGCATTGGCAGCAAAAGTTCTCGACGCAGCTCTTGAGGCAGCTGTTGAGGCAGTTAAGAAAGGTGAGAACGTACAGCTCGTTGGCTACGCTAACCTCACGATCGTTAACAAACCCGCACGCGTTGCTAAGAACCCGCGTACCGGTGCTGCTATCAACATCCCGGCTAAGAAGGCTGTGAAGATCAAAGCTGGTGCTAAATTTGCTCTCTAATTAGGCAATGTAGCTTCATAAACGAGTTGCCCGCAATGGGCAGCTCGTTTTTCGTCTCTTTACACATTCTATAGTACACAACACGTATGCTGAATATTATTTTATGTGGCGCGCCAGGTAGCGGTAAGGGCACACAGTCGCAGCTGATTATGGAGCACTACGGCCTGAAGCATCTCTCTACGGGAGATGTATTGCGCGCAGAGATAGCCAAGGGTACCGAACTGGGAAAACAGATCGATGCCCTTATTTCCGTAGGAAACCTCGTGCCCGATGACATGATGTACGGCGTGATTGAGAACTATATCGCCTCGCTGCCTAAACACTGCAAGGGCACCATCTTCGATGGTTATCCCCGCACGGTAGCACAAGCGGTATCGCTCAGCGCACTGCTCAAGAAATACCACATGGACGCCATTATGATCGATTTGATGGTAGACGAGCAACTGCTCATCCAGCGTCTGCTGGAGCGAGGCAAAGTAAGCGGTCGCGCCGACGACAACCTCAACACGATTCGCCACCGTATCGCGGTCTATCACGACCAGACGGAGCCTATCGCCCATTATTTTCTGCGTCACGGCAACTATTTCGCCGTCAACGGCAATCATGGCGTTGAAGATGTGTTCAGTCAGGTGAAGCGCATCATTGACCGCGAGTCCAAACACTAAATCATCCTATCGTCCTTAGCTATATGTCCGGTAACTTCATCGACTATGTCAAGATCTACTGCCGCTCCGGCAAGGGCGGTGCGGGCTGTATGCACCTCCACCGCGCCAAATATCTGCCTAAAGGCGGACCGGACGGCGGTGACGGCGGCAAAGGCGGCTCGGTCATCCTACGCGGCAACCGTAACCTATGGACCTTGCTCCACCTCAAGTACCAAAAACATATCATGGCTACCGACGGTGGCCGAGGCGGGCAGAGCCGCTCGTTCGGCAAGGACGGCGAAGACCGTATCATTGAGGTTCCTTGCGGCACCGTAGTCTACGACGGCGAGACTGGTGAGTTCATCTGCGAAGTCAAAGAGCACGACGAGCGTATCGTCCTGCTGAAAGGCGGTAGAGGCGGATTGGGAAACTGGCATTTCCGCACTGCTACCAACCAGGCGCCGCGCTATGCACAACCCGGCGAACCGGCGCAGGAACGCACCGTTATCATGCAACTTAAAGTGCTGGCCGATGTCGGACTGGTCGGCTTCCCTAATGCCGGCAAATCTACCCTCTTGAGCGTCGTCTCGGCCGCCAAGCCGGAGATAGCCGACTACCCCTTCACCACCCTCACTCCCCAGCTGGGTATCGTCTCCTATCGCGACGGACGCTCGTTCTGCATGGCCGACATACCCGGTATCATCGAGGGTGCTGCCGAAGGCAAAGGACTTGGACTGCGTTTTCTCCGACATATCGAACGCAATGCCGTTCTGCTTTTTATGGTTCCCGCCACCAGCGAAGATATAGTAGCCGAGTACCGTATTCTTCTTCGCGAATTAGAAAAGTACAACCCACAACTGCTTACCAAGGCGCGTATACTGGCGGTCACCAAGATAGACGCCATCGACGACAAAGAGCTGAAGAAACTACAGGCATCCAAGAAACTGCAGAAACTGGATCTGCCTATTGTCTTTATCTCCTCGGTAGCCGGTATCGGTATCGATCAACTGAAAGATGCGCTCTGGACCGAACTCAACAAAGAGCAGAACCAAGTCATCGACATCAGCCACGCGCCGATAGATGTGACACTCGTCGAACGCGACGAACCCGAGGCACAGGAGGATGACCAACCGCAGACCATCTATCTGAACGAAGTGGAAGAGGAGTGGGACCTCGACAAGTACAAAGGAATAGGCTGGGATGAGTAGTTTCTACGACAAGTTGGTAGAGTGGCGCGAACGCTACATCAGCGAGAAGCATCTGGTGCTGCTACTCTCTTTCTTCGTAGGTGCTTTCTCCGCAGCCGCTGCTGCCCTTCTGAAATCGCTTATCCACCTGATTCAGTGGTTCGTAGAGACCCAGCTGATCGGAATGGATCGCACATGGTGGTATCTGATCACGCCAATGATAGGTATCACCCTCGCCGCACTTTTTGTGCGTTATGTGGTGCGCGACGACATCTCCCACGGTATCACCAAGATCTTATACGCCATCTCTCAACGTAAATCCATCATCAAGGCGCACAACATGTGGTCATCGGTAGTGGGTTCCGGACTGACTATCGGCTTCGGCGGATCGGTCGGTGCAGAGGCGCCTATAGTGCTCACCGGTGCGGCTATCGGTTCTAACCTCGCCAAGGCGTTCCGGCTCGACCAGAAGACTATGATGCTGATGATAGGCTGCGGTGCGGCAGGCGCCATAGGCGGTATCTTCAAAGCCCCTATCGCCGGACTCGTCTTCACGCTGGAAGTGCTGATGATGGATCTGACGATGACCTCGGTAGCCCCGCTACTTATCTCGTCGGTTACCGCCACCGCTATCTCGTATATCCTCACGGGTGTCCAACCTATGTTCCCGCTTGACACGACCGAGCCTTTCCTTGTGCAACGTATCCCATGGTACCTTGTGCTGGGCGCTATATGCGGACTCACCAGCCTCTATTTCACGCGGGGAATGCACCGGCTCGAACAATGGTTGAAACAGACGATAGGCAATATGTGGCTCAAACTGCTGGTGGGCGGTGCCACGCTGAGTATCCTGATTTTCCTCTTCCCGCCGCTCTACGGCGAGGGATACGACGTCATCCGCCAACTCATCAACGGCGACAGCCTCAGTGCATTGCAGTATAGCCCCTTCGAGCCCTATCTGGCTACCGTCAATCCGCACCTGATCATCCTTACCTATTTTGCCGCCATCATCCTCTTGAAGATTGTCGCCAGTGTTGCGACGAACGGAGGCGGAGGTGTCGGCGGTATCTTCGCACCCTCGCTTTTCATGGGTGCTATCGTCGGGTTTGTCACGGCGCGTATTATGAACCTAAGCGGCCTCTCGGTGCCGGAGACCAGTTTTGCGCTCGTCGGTATGGCCGGACTGATGTCGGGCGTCATGCATGCGCCGTTGACGGGTATCTTCCTCATCGCCGAACTGACGGGCGGCTACCACCTTTTCATGCCGCTCATGATTGTCAGCGTTATCTCCTATCTGACGATCATGCTCTTCGAGCCCCACTCGCTCTACGCCATGCGTCTGGCGCAGAAAGGCGAACTACTCACCCATAACAAAGACCGCAACGTACTGACGCTACTCAAGATGGACAATGTGCTGGAGACGGACCTCAAGACTGTCTCGCCGGAGATGAAGCTGGGCGAATTGGTCAAAGTAATCGCAGAGAGCAAACGCAACATCTTCCCCGTCATCGACCACGATGGCCGACTGCGCGGTATATTACTGCTCGATGAGGTACGCAACATCATGTTCCAGCCGCGACTCTACAACCGCTTCACCGTCAGCCAACTCATGACCTCGCCGGCCGCTATCCTGCGGTTCGACATGCCGATGGAGAAAGTCATGGAGACCTTCGAAGACACCGGTGCATGGAACTTGCCGGTGGTGGATGACCATCGTCGCTATATGGGCTTCGTCAGCAAATCCAAAATCTTCAACTCCTACCGCCACGTCCTCGTCCACTTCAGCGAAGAATAAGCCCCCACGTACATATACAAAAAAGAAAGACACCCTTGCGGATGTCTTTGTTGCCGAACCAGGACTCGAACCCAGACAGACAGAACCAGAATCTGTAGTGCTACCATTACACAATTCGGCAGTGCTTTTCTGAAAGCGGGTGCAAAAGTACTGCTTTTTTACGATATGACCAAATTTTTGAGCAAAAAAATGCAAAAAAAATGCAAATTTATTGCTTTTTCAGCTTTTCTTTGCATTGTTGGATGTACATTTGGTTCGCTTCTCGGAGCCAACAGTACTGCCATTTGGGTGCGCGGAAATAGGTTTCTGCCCGCTCAAACCACTCCAAGGCTTCCTGCTTACTGCCGAATGGCTTGGGGGCATAGAAGAGGCTGGTACCATAATAGGTAAGCACCATCGGATCGGTAGGTGCTAACTTCGTTGCCTCTTTGGCAAGCGACATCGCTTTGATCGGATGAATCGACTCTTTCAACCGCAGTTCGAACACATAGACCGCCGACATATACATTTCGTAATGCCCCTTGGGCAGTTTCCCCTTTCGGCTTTCTACATGCTTGCGAAAACGCGCCACATAAGGTCGCGCTGCTTCCTTATCCTCCGAGACGATATAGCCGCAGTAGCCGTATTCGTACAGCAGATCCTCATGCGTGTCGATGTACGTTTTCCACACCGACATGTCTTGCTTTTGGTACGCACACAGTAAGTCTCTATCGGTTTGAGCCGATAGAGACAAACTGATGCATAACGCAAGTATTACTTGCCGCGCTCGAGCAACAATGTGCGAGTCGGTTGGTCGCATACTTCTGACGGACCATAGTACTGGATCGGTCCCGGATAGATATAGTTGGTGTCCGGACTAGCCCACTTAGCACGGTGCTCCTGCAGGTACTTGAACGGAGCGCCATCCAGTTCAACCAGTGCTTTCTGGATAACGGGTTTCATCTTACCGTTGCGCTTCTCCATGTTCATCATCATCGTGATAGGCACACCACCTGCCACCCACTCCGATGCGGGTTTCGTCAGGTTGCGTACGAGCGACATATAACCGGTCTTGCCGGCAGCGATGAGGTGAGTAGCGGTTACACCTACCGAGTAGCAGTAGTCGGCATCGAAGTTCGACGGCATTGCGCAACGTCCTTCGTAACCGAAGAAGTGGTTCAATGCAGCAAACTTACCCTTGTACTCGCCGTTAGCTTTCAGTACGGCCAGACGCTTGCCTACCATCTCGATGAGCAGTTTCTCGGTCTCGATCTGACTAACCATCACGTTTCCGTGCGGGTCACGGTCGAGCGTCAACTGACGGGCGATACCCTTCGGCAGCGAACGATAGAGCTCGCAGCTGGCCTGTGTCAGTTTGCTCTTCACGTACTCACGTTTGGCGTCATCGCCATCCAGACTCACAAACTCCTCGTTAGCAGCCAACATGTCGTTCAGTTCCTGAATCAGTACACGCATAGCGGGGATAAACTCAATCAGTCCTTCCGGAATAAGGATAGTACCGAAGTTCAGACCTGCGTTAGCACGGTTGACAATCACCTTGACGATATCCTCCACGATGTCGTTTAGGGTCATCTTCTTTGCCTCTACTTCTTCAGAGATCAAGCAGATGTTCGGCTGACTCTGCAGTGCGCACTCCAGGGCAATATGGCTGGCGCTACGACCCATCAGACGGATGAAGTGCCAGTATTTCTTGGCGGAGTTGGCGTCACGCTGGATGTTACCAATCAGCTCAGCATAGGTCTTACAAGCGGTGTCGAAACCAAACGAGGTCTCGATCATCGCGTTCTTCAGGTCACCATCGATGGTCTTCGGACAGCCGATCACCTGAATACCGCACTGTTTCTGCAGGTAGTACTCAGCCAGCACGCAAGCGTTGGTGTTCGAGTCGTCACCACCAATGATGACTACTGCCTTGATACCGAGTTTCTTGCAGATCTCAATACCGTTGTCAAACTGCCAGGTCTCTTCCAGTTTGGTACGACCCGAACCGATAATGTCGAAACCACCGGTGTTACGATACTCGTCGATGATGTCGCCCGTCAGTTCCTGATACTTACCGTCAATCAGGCCCGAAGGACCACCCAGGAATCCGTAGAGTTTGTTGTTCGCATTCAGCGCCTTCAGTCCGTCATACAGACCGGAGATGACGTTATGACCACCGGGAGCCTGACCTCCCGACAGGATCACACCTACGTTGAACGGTTCGTCACAATGGTTCTTGCCGCTCGTCGGCTCCATCGTGATAAGGGGCAGACCGTACGTGTTGGGGAAGAGTTTCTTGATCTCTTCCTGGTCAGCCACCGACTGTGTTTTCTCGCCTTCTACCAGGCGTACTGCGCCTTGCAAAGCTACCGGCATCTTCGGCTGGTAAGCCTGGCGCGCAATCTGTAACGGAGATTTTTGCATAGTAGTAAAATCTTTAATGGTTATTTTTATCGTGTTCAATCAGTTCCAATAGTTTTTCTACCGCTTCTTCCTGCGGGATGTTTTTGAGCACGCATTCTTTGCCTTTGTAGAGACTGATACGGTCGCGTCCAGCGCCTACATAACCGTAGTCAGCATCGGCCATCTCCCCCGGACCATTGACGATACAGCCCATCACGGCAATCTTCAGGCCCGTCAGATGGGCAGTTGCTTTCTTGACTTCTGCTACGGTCTTCTGCAGGTCGAACATCGTTCGGCCGCAACCCGGACAAGAGATATACTCCGTCTTATAGATACGCACGCGTGCCGCCTGCAGGATATCTTTGCTCAGGAAGTTGAGTTTCGTCTCCGAGAAATTCGGATTGACGAGTGTCAGCTCCGTCGCCTTGTAGTCCCAGAGCAGCTTACCGCACTCTGCCGCAGCCTGCAGGCAGAAGAGGTCCCAGTCTTCCTCATAACTCGTATAGCGCACCTCCGCTTCGCCTCCGATGTTGTCCAGCACTTCTGCAGTAACACTACCGTCATACCGGGCTGACTCGTCGTCGGAGAAATAGTCTACCAGGTCTTGTGCCACCGGTATCTCGTTCTCCGGCGCTTCGCTCAGACTCACGCGTATCGTGTCGCCTATACCGTCCGCTAGCAGCGCACCTATGCCTACGGCCGACTTGATACGTCCGTCTTCGCCCTCTCCGGCTTCGGTAACACCCAAATGCAGCGGGAAAGCCATGTGCTCGTGCTGCATCGTCTTGACGAGCAGACGCACCGTCTCCACCATCACGCGGGTGTTGCTGGCCTTCACGGAGATAACGATGTTCTCAAACTCCTGGTCGACGGCAATACGCAGAAACTCCATCACGCTCTCCACCATGCCCAGCGGCGTGTCGCCGTACTTATCCATCATACGCTCGCTGAGCGAACCGTGGTTCACGCCGATACGTATCGCCGTCTCGTGCGCGCGACAGATGTCCAGCAGGTGGATAAAACGCTCCTCCAGCTTCGAGGCATCGCGGCTGTAGTTACCGGGGTTGATACGCACCGCTTCCACTACTTCGGCCGCAGCGTCAGCCACTTCCGAATTGAAATGGACGTCGGCCACCAGCGGTACGGCTGTCAGCACCTGCGCGTGGATCTCCTTGAGCGACTCCACCTCACGCAGACCCTGCGTCGTGAAACGCAACAACTCCGTTCCCGCCTCTATGCACCTGCGCGCCTGCTCCACCGAACCGTCGATATCGTTGGTCGAGGTGTTGGCCATCGTCTGCACTCGGATGGGGTAGTCGGAACCGATAAAAATGTTACCGACCTGTATGTTTGATGTCTTTCTGCGCTTATTTTCTAATTTTATTTGCATAAAAATGCATTTTTTTGCTCAAAAATTTGGTCAATTCAAAAAATTGTAGTACTTTTGCACCCGCTTTTGCAAAAAAGCCGGGAATCAGTAGCTCAGCAGGTAGAGCACATCCCTTTTAAGGATGGGGTCCTGGGTTCGAGCCCCAGCTGGTTCACAAGGGAGACGAGGCGACTCGCCTCCCTTTGTTTTTTCCAGCTCCTACACTACGATATTCACAATCTTTCCGGGCACGACGATGACGCGTTTGGGCGTACCTCCATTGAGGAACTTAGCGGCATCTTGATGTGCCAGCGCCAGGCGCTCCACTTCTTCTTTCGGCGTCTCTTTTGCGCACTCGATGGTGTAGCGCACCTTGCCGTTGAACTGCACCGGATATTTCTGACTGTCCTCTACGAGGTACGACTCGTCACACTCGGGCCATGCAGCATCAATCACGAACGACTCGTTGCCGCAGCGATGCCATGCTTCTTCCGCGATGTGCGGAGCGTACGGCGCCAGCAGCACAGCAAACTGCTCGAGTATCGCACGCTTGTTACACTTGAGTGCCGACAACTCGTTCTGCGCAATCATAAACGCCGGTATCGACGTGTTGAACGAGAAGTTCTCGATGTCCCACGTGATCTTCTTAATCAGTTTATGCAGGCTGCGCAGCTCTTCTTTGGTCGGCTCGGCGTTCTCGATGTTCTCATACATGTTCCACAGACGACGCAGGAAACGGTGCACACCGTCGATACCGTTGGTATCCCAGGGCTTCGACATCTCCAGCGGACCGAGGAACATTTCGTAGAGCCGCAGCGTGTCGGCTCCGAACTTGGCAATCACGTCGTCCGGGTTCACCACGTTGAACATCGACTTACTCATCTTCTCTACCGCCCAGCCGCATATATACTGCTTCGGACCGGCTGTGTAGCCTGTCAGTTCCGACGACGTGCCGTCGGCAAAGACGAACTCGGCGTTCTTGAACTCCGGCATCCAGTTGCGGAAAGCATAGATATCCAGCACATCGTTATTAACGATATTCACGTTGACGTGGATAGGCTGTACCTTGTCTTTGTACTCGGGGTTGTCAATCAGGTTATAACTGATATACAGATTGCCCGTCGCGCCCTCACCTATATAGCGATAGACGAAGTTCGAACGACCCTGAATCATACCCTGGTTAATCAGTTTCTTGAATGGCTCGTCCTCGCATACATAGCCGAGGTCATAGAGGAACTTATTCCAGAATCGGCTGTATATCAGGTGTCCCGTAGCGTGCTCCGAGCCACCCAGATACAGATCCACCTGACGCCAGTACTCGTTAGCCTGCTTGCTGACGAGTGCCTCGTCGTTATGCGGATCCATATACCTCAGGTAGTACGCCGAACTGCCCGCAAAACCAGGCATCGTACAGAGCTCCAGCGGATAGCCCTCATAGGTCCAGTCTTTGGCGTTACCCAGCGGCGGACGGCCATCAGCCGTCGGCTTGAAATCACTCACCTCCGGCAGCGTCAACGGCAGGTCTTTCTCATCCACCGTGTACGGCATCTGGTCCTTATAATAGATCGGGAACGGTTCACCCCAGTAGCGCTGACGGCTGAAGATAGCGTCACGCAGACGGTAGTTGACCTTCACCCGACCGATACCCGTATTGGTGATATACTCCTTCATGGCCTGGATAGCCTCTTTCACCTCCATACCGTTCAGGAATCCGGAGTTAATCATCTTACCCTCTTTGGCGTCGAACGACTCCTCACTCACGTCGGCTCCCTCTATCAGCGGGATAATCGGCAAGTTGAAATGTTTCGCAAAAGCGTAGTCGCGGCTGTCGTGTGCCGGCACCGCCATGATAGCACCCGTGCCGTAACCGGCCAGGACGTAGTCGGATATATAGATAGGTATCTCGCCCTGCGTCAAGGGATTGATGGCATAGCTGCCGGTGAAGACACCCGTCACGCGGCGGTCGGCTATTCGCTCCCGCTCCGTACGGTTCTTGCAGCGCTGCAGATACGCCTCCACTTCCTCGCGGTGCTCATCCGTCACCACACGGCTGACATACTCGCTCTCCGGCGCCAGCACCATGAATGTCACGCCATAGATAGTATCCGCACGGGTGGTGAAGATAGTGAAGGGTTCGTCTTGTCCCTTGATGCTGAACTGCATCTCCGCGCCTTCGCTCCGGCCTATCCAGTTGCGTTGTGTCTCTTTCAGGCTCTCCGTCCAGTCCAGGCGGTCCAGTCCCTCCAGCAGACGACCGGCATAAGCACTCACGCGCAAGCACCACTGACGCATCACGCGTTGCTCCACGGGATAACCGCCACGTACACTCAGTCCTTCGCTCACCTCATCATTGGCCAGCACCGTACCCAACTGCGGACACCAGTTGACTTTCGTATCGGCCAGGTAGGCAATACGGTGACGCATCAGTCTCTCCTGCTGCTCCCGCTCACTCATCGTCGCCCATTTCGGGTCATTGGCTTCCCACTCGGCAATCAGTTTGCTGATGGGTTGCGCCTTCTGCATCTTCGGGTCGAAATAGCTGTTGAACATCTGCACAAAAGCCCACTGCGTCCATTTGTAGAACTTCGGATCGCAGGTGCGCACCTCGCGGTTCCAGTCGTAGCAGAAACCTATCTTCTTCAGCTGCGAGATATAGCGGTCGATGTTCTCGAACGTCGTCTTCTCCGGGTGTTGACCGGTCTGGATAGCATACTGTTCCGCAGGCAGACCGTAACTGTCGAAGCCCATGGGGTGCAACACGTTAAAGCCTTTCTGGCGTTTGTATCGCGCGTAGATATCACTCGCGATATAGCCCAGCGGGTGGCCGACATGAAGGCCGGCCCCCGACGGGTAAGGAAACATATCGAGCACGTAGTAATGCGGCTTGTCGGACTCGTTCGAGACGGCATATGCGCCCGCCTTTGCCCACTCTGCCTGCCACCGGCTCTCAATGTCAGAAAAATTATATTCCATTCAATTATAAGAGTTTTTTAACTTGCTCATATACGTTCTGTGCCGTAAATCCGAGTTTCTCGTCCAGCACTTTGTACGGTGCGCTGAAGCCGAAGCTCTCCAGACCCCAGATAGCGCCGTTCTCGCCTACGAGTCCCTCGAGCGTGCAAGGCAAACCGGCCGTCATACCGAAACGTTTCACACCCTTCGGCAGCACTTCGTCCTGATATTTTTTGTCTTGCTCACGGAAGCGCCCCTCACTCGGCACGCTTACTACCTGCAGACGGATACCCTCTTTGCGCAGCAACTCAGCGCCAGCCAGCAAAGTCGACACCTCGCTACCCGAAGCCAGCAGTACCACTTGCGGGTTCTCATCTTTCGATACGATATACGCACCCTTGCGGAAGCCCTCGAGGTTCACGTTGGGCACCGGCGCGATGTCCTGACGGCTCAGGATGAGTGCCGTCGGCGTAGCGGTATTCTCCAGTGCGGCACGCCATGCCAGCGTCGTCTCCTCTGCGTCTGCCGGACGTACCACCAGCATCGACGGCTTGCCGTGATGGTTATGCAGTTTCTCCATCAGACGGATCTGTGCCTCCTGCTCAACCGGCTCGTGGGTCGGACCGTCCTCACCTACGCGGAACGCATCGTGGCTCCAGATAAATTTCACCGGCAGTTCCATCAGCGCAGCCATACGTACGGCCGGTTTCATATAGTCGCTGAAGACGAAGAACGTACCGCAAGCCGGGATGATACCGCCGTGCAGCGCCATACCGATACATACGCAGGCCATCGTCAACTCAGCCACACCGGCCTGGAGGAACTGACCGCTGAAGTCACCTTTCTTCAGCGCGTGGGTCTTCTTCAGGAAACCGTCGGTTTTGTCGCTGTTGCTCAGGTCGGCCGAGCTCACGATCATGTTACCTACGTTCTCCGCGAGGAAGCCGAGCACCTTACCGCTGGCGTTACGCGTAGCGTCACCGGCTTTCTGCTCTATCAGGCTCCAGTCCACGCACGGCGTCTCACCGCTCATGAAGGTCTCATACTCGTTGGCTGCCAACGGGTTCTTCTCCTTCCAGTCGTGGTACTGCGCATATTTCTTGTTGCATATGTCGCGCAACTCAATGGCGCGGTCTTCGTACAGTTTCTGTACCTCCGGGAATATCTGGAACGGATTCGTCGGATCGCCGCCAAGGTGTTCTATCGTCTTCTCGAACGATGCACCGGCTTTGCTCAACGGAGCTCCGTGAGTCTCGCACTTGCCTTCCCAGCTACCGCCTTCGGCTGTCACGCAACCCTTACCCATCGTCGTATGACCGATGATGAGCGACGGACGGCTCTTCTCGGCTTTCGCCTTGATGATAGCCTCGCGGATAGCGTCCGGATCGTTACCCGGTATCTCCTGTACGTACCAGCCCCATGCAGCGTACTTAGCCGCTACATCTTCGCTCGTCACCTCGCCGCAACCCGTCGAGAGCTGGATGGTGTTGCTGTCGTAGAACATGATCAGGTTATCCAGTCCCAGGTGACCGGCCAGACGACCTGCACCCTGCGAGATCTCCTCCTGTACACCGCCGTCCGAGATGAATGCATAGATCGTCGGGTTGTGGATAGCGCCAAAACGGGTATTGAACCACTTAGCAGCGATGGCAGCACCTACGGCGAACGTATGACCCTGACCCAGCGGACCGCTGGTGTTCTCAATCATGCGCTCCACCTCACGCTCAGGGTGCCCCGGCGTTACCGAACCCCATTGACGCAGGTTCTGCAGGTCTTCCAGCGTGAACTTACCGGCCAGGCACAACTGGCTGTACAGCATCGGTGCCATGTGACCCGGATCCAAGAAGAAACGGTCACGAGCTTCCCAACCCGGGTTCTCCGGATCATACTCCAGAAACTCCGAGAAAAGCACGTTGATGAAGTCTGCACCACCCATGGCACCACCCGGGTGACCACTTTTGGCTTTCTCTACTGCGGCGGCAGCCAGGATACGGATGTTATCCGCTGCACGATTTAAAACTTGTGTCTTGTTCATGATAAATAAATGTTTGTTGTTAATATTGAGTTTTTTTCATTTTTCATCTTTCATCTCAAAACTTCCACCCTATGTGGTAACACAGCCCATAGCCTATGTCGCCTCGTTTGCCGAAGCCGGGTATATATACCAGCCCCATCTGGTCGGTCGTCAGTCCTTCCGCCTCACGGGTGAAGAGAATCTTCAGTCGACCCATCCAACCCATATACAGCCCTTTCACGATGTTGACCTGACAGCCCAGCACTATCTCACCCCAGCAGTCCGCCTGTTTCTTGTAGGGTCGCCACGTAGCGTCTGTCGCCCCCTGACGTGCACCCTGCACCGACGTGCCCAGTCGCACGCCCACCAGCAACGCATGCGGACGCTCCGGATGTTTCTTCAGCGGGTTGATGTCGCAGCCTATGCGGAAGAATCCGCCATGCCCCTGATAACTCACCGTGTCGCCTTGGCTTGTCGTTCCGCCGGCATATCCCAATTCGAAGGTAGGATAGAATCGGTTTTTCAGCCGCACGTTGGCCGCCACTTCCCATTGCTGCATCCGCGCCTTGCTCACACCCATCGCCAGCGCCGCAGCACCCAGGTCGAGTTTCACGATCACGCCCTGGTATATCGACGCTTTCTTCGGCTGACGCTCCGTCACGCCCGAGGCCACCACGCTGTCCGGCACATGCAGCACCACTACGCTGTCTCTCGTCGGCGCCACGCTCTCGCTTACGGTCACCACCGTCGTGTCAACGGCTGTCGTGTCCGTCTGCCCGTAAGCCGCCGCACCCAGCAGCAACAATCCTATGGCGATCCATCGTCCCTTCACCTCACATCAACTCTTTCGCCTCCTCCTTCAGTTCCGACAACGCTTTGTCGGTGGGCGTCAGTCCGTTGGAGCTATAGGCGGTCAGCAGCACCTTGGCATAGGTCATCGCATCCGCGTCGGGCGGCAACTGACTGGTGATACCTACTACGAAAGCCGCCATCTGGTCGCGCGCGTTCATCACCAGCGTCCACACCTCCTCGCTCACGTACACCTGCTGGCTCATGTTGTGCTCATACTCCATCCGTATCGTCTGCAGCAGGTGTTGCTGCAGTTGCATGACGGTCATGCCCGTCAGGTCCAGCCCCATCAGCATGTGCTCCGGCGTCGTGCGTTCCAGTAGTAACGCGAGGCGCTCATATGCGCGCATGCGTATAGGAGAAATAGTCTTCTGGCTCTCACGACGCAACTCCCACTGACGCTTACGCTCCTCATTGCGGAACGTGGAGTACTGGATCAACCAGAACCCGAAAATCATCAACACGATGACCAACACAATCAACCATACTGTCTGCATAACGCCTATTTTTCCAAAATACGCTGCAAAGATACTACAAAAAAATGACATATGCAAGCATATGCCATTCTTTTTTGTTATTTTTTCACAAGATAGAGGATCTCTTCTTGTTCGTTGCCGCTTTTGTCGGTCTTCTTGCGCTTCAGTTCTATCTTGTTGCCGGCCGCATCGATGGCGCTGAAATATGCATCGCGTTGCCCGCCTTTCCGTTTCAGTTCGTCTATCTCGTCGTCGTACGCACGCTGCCATGCGGCTATCTGCCGGTCGAGATATTCTTTCTTGTCTGGCTGGTAGCGGATGTGGGTGGTGTCGAGCGAGTACTCCGGCTGCGGGAGCAGCGAGATAACCAGTGAGTCGCCCTCTATCTCCCATGTGCCGGGGATAGTAAATCGGAACTCCACGTTGCCGGTATAGATGGCGTGGGGGAGGTACTGACAGTTGTTCCAGAGCAGGCTGTGGTCGCGCCGGAACTGTATCTCGTGATAGTCGTTCGGATCGCCCTGCACTTCCCATGCGCCTACCAGCATGCGGCCTTTCAGTTTCCGGCCGCTCCGTTCTGTCTGCGCCACATAGGCGGCGAGCTCCTCGTCGGAGATGCCCATCAGGAACTTACACTTGTTCGCCGTGCTCATAAACTGGTTACTATAGTAGGTAAAATAGGCTCTGCGTCGCGTCGACTGAGAGATGTAGTACTGCACATCTTTGCGGGCAATATGCTCGCGCAGCAGGTCTGCCATGAAGCTATACCGCACATTGCCGTTCTGGTCCGATGCCTCTATCACTGCCCGGTAGTAGTCCTCATGGGTGATAGGTTTGACGAAGAACTTGTCGCTATTGAGCATGGCGTATATGTCACGTCTCTCTTTGTAGAACGTCTGTACCGCATCGATGAACGCGGCATTGTCGATGTTCTCCCATGCCTCGGGACTGCTCACAAAGATCTTCTCGCTGGCGTCGTCGTAGTTGTAGAGCGAGATAGCGGGCGAGGTGATAGCGTTGACGAACGAGAAGAGCGTGTCATGGGGAATCGTGTCCAGCCGGTCCTGACGGCTCAACACATTGCTGGTCAGGTTGAAGATCGCCTCATCTTCTCGCGCCAGCCGACTGAAGTAATCGGCGGAGTTCTCCATGTCGTGTATCACCATCATGGCCACTTGCCGACCCGCCTCACGGTTCTGCTTGGCATCCACAAAATGGGCGGTACCAAAGGTCAGGACGATCGAGAGCGTCGTGCCGACAAACGACAACGTCAACTCCTTCGCCCACGATTTCCCAATCAGGTTTTGCAACTTAGGCAGTCGTACTTTTATTTTCGGTTTCATATCTCTTTGGTTGGTCTATTCTACCTGCACCGTTTTGGTACAGTGCATGGTTTTGTGGGAGGCATTGGTCACTCCGGAGAGCGTCACCGGGTAGTTGCCGGCGGCTTCGTAGATATGCTGCGTACTGTAGCCGCTGTAGCGTTTGCCGTCGCCAAACTCCCACTGGAAATTGGAGATGTTGTCGCTGGACTTATTCACAAAGGTCACGGTGCGTCCGCTGACCGTGTACGTGAAATCAACCGACGCGTTCGCCAATTCGTCGATATCTTCAATCAAATCGCGCATGGCTCTTGGGTCGCAACTGCAGAGAAGCAGCGCAGTGAGTAGAAGTAGAAATAGATGTTTCATGTTGTATATGATTTTAATTAACGCTGCAAAAGTACTACTTTTTTCTGATATACGCAAGTGTTCACATATTTTTTTGCATTTATTTGCACATGTGAGAAAAAAGCAGTAATTTTGCAATCGATTTGCGAACTAAGTGCGCCAAAACAACACAAGAATTAACTAATTAAAACACCAAAGATATGAATTGCTTACAAGTCTTACTGGCTATTATCTTCCCGCCGTTGGCAGTAGTCGACAAGGGTTGCGGATCGGTGCTGATCGTCTTCCTGCTCACCCTTTGCGGATGGGTGCCAGGCGTCATCGCCGCACTCATCATCCTCAACAAAAACAACTGATAATCGGCAAAAAGGCTTTAATCAGTGGGTGGACGTACCGTGATTGAACCATTAAGAACCAAAGAAGAACTAAATAACAACTAAAAAAGAACTAAATAAGTACTAAAGAAGAACTAAAGAATTATGTAAAATAGAGGGATAGAAAAAACAACAAAAGGAGGAAAGAAAATAAACACACCTCCGACTGAGTACTATCCTCTAAAAAAAGCGCCAAACTTATACTCGAGAGAGGCCTATTCTCACTAAAAAAGCGTCTCCGGGCGCTTTTTTCTGTTTTTTATTTGCATATGTCAAAAAAAAGCAGTAATTTTGCACATGCAAAATTAAAACACATATGTCAGAGAGTAAGATTTCGTGTATTCGCCTATTGCCGTACCGGCAGTTTGCAGATGGTACGTGGGGCAGTATACTGGTAGTGGACTGGCTGTCCGGCAGTCCGTCGGTGTTTCTTTTCAACAGCGCGGAGCGTAAGCGCGAGTCGCCCAACACAGCGCGTAACTACCTGTTGCCGGAGGAGGAGGCCTCGTACGCGCGATATATAGAAGAAGGAGAGGGGCTGTCGATGGACCCGCGTGACGCGTACGGCAAATATCGTGTAGCCCGACTTGCCGGCAGGCTGCTGAGCGCCCACATAGCTGACCTGGTATGTAAGAACCTGAATGCGCACAACCCCGCCAACCGCCATAAAGTAGATCGCGCCAACCGACTGCTAACAAGCAGTGCGACTCACCAACTGCAGGAAGAACTGGCGCAGCACGCGAGCGAGAAGACCTCGTGGGAACGTGGCATCCTCGAGCAGACATTGCCGCTGATAGTGCCGGGCTACAACCATCAGGAGTGGTTGGAGACCGTCAGCAAGATCATCAGCGACCGCGTCACCGAGAGAAAACAGTCACGCCTGCGCAAAGAAGAGAAAGGTATACTGGCTGTGAGTGCAGCAGGTATATGTCGCAGCAAAGCGGACTGGGGAGCGGTGTTCAAACTGCTCACAGAACGCAAGGTTGCCACCAAAGGATCGTACCTCGCCGGAGCACGTATCATCAACCGCGTATGCGGTAAAGAAGTGACCACCGCCGCCGCCCTCAAACAGTCGCCCGCCATGACGATTATAGGCGGTACGATTGCCAAAGGATGGACCGACAAACTGCACAACCGGCAGTCGACAAACCTCCTGATGCACTACCAGGAGATAGCCGAAGTGTTCCTAAAAAACGATAGTTTATGATATAGTCGTGCTTATATACCCGCTTATATCTCGAGTTACAACAAATATACTATATATCATAATGTAAATGTGCGGATTACAAAATAATGTAGTTCGCATATTTTTATACGCACAGCAGAAAAGAAAAATACGAAAAAATAGAAAATAAATTTGCGTATATGAAAAATTTGTTGTACCTTTGCAGCCGTTATTCAAAAATACCAATTTATGAAAAAACACTTTCTCCTATTTTTATTCGCCTGGATGGCTGCTACCGTCATGGTGGCGCAAGACGGTTCGTTGGCGTATCTGAACAAACAGTGTCCGCAGTTGACGCAACTCTATCGCGAGGAGCTGAAGAACTGCCACGCCCATTACATCTTTGCCGTAGACGTGTCGCTGTCGATGTGTAAGTACGAAGAGACGGTGCGTCCGGCGCTGGATGCGTTTGTGAAAGCATTGCCGATGGGTGACCGCATGACGATTATCCCGTTTGCGCATGACGCCATCAGCAACAAGATGGGTTACGATGCTACCATCGATGCACAGACCAAGAACAGCATGGTACAGATGCTCTCGACGCTGTATCCGCAGGGAGCAGACCGCCGTGATCGTCAGTATTACGACACCGACATCTACAAAGCCCAGCAGGCGGTAGCCAAATCGGTACAGATGAATCAGCAGTACGACGTGAACATCATTGTCTTCATCAGCGACCTGCTGCATTGCCCGGAGAACAATATCGACCGTCAGTTCAACGGCACGGAGATGGGCGACATGCACACGCTGATGAAATCGGCTTACAACGCCAACTCGGAGAGCATGGTCTTCACGCTGGAGTTGCCGCAGAGCGGTAGCCCCGCCGGTTACGTCTATCCGCAGCTGCAGGAGCTGTACAACGACTGGGGTGTGAAAGTGGAGCAGCAGCGTGTACCTAACAACTCGGAGGCGCTGATACGCCAATGGTTCGACCAGCAGAAAGACCGTATCATGTTCATGAAGCTGCAGTCGATCATCATCCGCGAGAACAAAGCCAACCCGATCGTGGTGAAGACCGAGGCGAACATCGACGGAAAAGTGAAGGCGCATATCGACTGGAAAGCCACGAAACTGTATCCGAAGATCACGCTCGACTCGACCTATATCAGCAACTCGGATTTCTACTTCAAAGCCAACCCCGACTATATCCACTACAGCGAGGCAGGGGAGATGCACGCCGACATCGAGCTGGGTCAGATCAAGCATAAAGACTTCGGCTTCCACCCGCTGGCCGACACGTTGCATTTTGACGTGAAACTGCCCGTGGACTACCAGAACGAGATAGACAAGCTGCTGGAGGGCCGTCCCGGCGCGCTGGCCAACTCGTCGGTATACGTAGAGCGCAGCATCTTCACGTTTGTGCTGCCGTTCTGGTTGACCGTGACGCTGGCCATACTCCTTATATTATATATTATAGGCGTCATCAAAGCCATCGGCCGCAACAGCAAGTTGTGTCTGAAAGCCAACATCACCCTGTATGACGCAGAGGGTAACCAGCTGGACGATGTACGTCGTCTGCCGAAGCAGAGCAGCGGCGCAGTCGTCCTGTTCGGCGCAGGCGGTTCGGCCAGCCAGACACGCGTGGACGATGCGGAGTGGCAGTTCGAGATCCGGAAGAAAAACGGCAATCCGCTGCTGGTGTTCCAGAAACCCAAGTTCGTCTGGACCAAGAAACGCGGCTACTGCGCAGCCGGCAAGGCACAGTCGGGCGTACTGAGCTACGACTCGCCGACCTCGATACGACTGAAATGCGGTACGGGTGTATCGGATATTACTCACGGAATAAAAGTACAGTTAACTAAATAAATATTCACCATCAAAACCAACAAGTTATGTCAAACGAAAAGCACATTTTTATTGGTATCGGTGGACAGGGATGTAAGACCATCGCCATGATCAAAGAGAAGGTGTATGAGAAACGCTTCCCGCAGGCCACTAAGTCCAAGAGCCGTCTTCAGGCTATGAATGACAGCTATCGCTTCTTGTTCCTCGACACGGATCAGCGTGATATCGACGAGGCTAACAAGCGCAACCGAGCTACGTTTGAGCAAGGTAAAGTACCCTTTATCTCGCCGCAAACCGACTTGATTAACCTGGGTCGAGCCAACCCCCATGCTATCTACTATGAGGCAAAGCAGGATCCGAACAACCTGATCAACAAGCGTATCCTGGAGGCTTGCT
This sequence comes from Bacteroidales bacterium UBA2800, assembly GCA_002351925.1. Taxonomy (GTDB): domain Bacteria; phylum Bacteroidota; class Bacteroidia; order Bacteroidales; family Paludibacteraceae; genus Colicola. Next base: position 38,313 of record DEHM01000013.1, on the reverse strand, counting down.
CGCCGGAGTTGGCATCGAAGATACCCGATCAGCCGCTGTCGTTTGGTGCGGGTGCGTTCCGTATCAAGTCGCGTATTGCGTTTGCCCATGCGCTGGCTGACTTCCAGACCAAGCTGCAAGCAGCTATCTCTTCGCTCAACGACGTGAAGTCGGTAGGTGGCGAGGACTGCATCATCTATTATTGGCTGGTCAGCAGCTCGCTCGGAGGTACAGGTTCAGGTATCTTCAACGACGTGCTGTATCATATCAATCAGATTCATCATCAGGTAGTAGGCAACGGTGACCCGCAACTGGTATACACGATGTATATGCCTAAGTTCTTCATCGACGCCAACGCTACCGAGGAGAAATACTCGCTCAACGCCTTTGGCGTGTTCTCCGAGCTGGAGGCCTTCAAGGTAATGAGCTACAACCCGGAGCAGAACACCGTAATGCACCGTCTGGCGTTCAACAGCGACTACAACCTGGTGGACTACAACAAGCGTTACTGCCCGTTCTACTACATGATTCCGGTGGATATCCAGACCGACAAGGGAACGAGTCTGGGTAGCCCGCACACGATGATCCGCAACACGGCGGAGATGTTGTACCACCTGCATAACGGTCAGGCCGGTGCTACCTTCCGTTCGGATATCGACAACTACATGAACGACATCATGGAGAAGAACCACAAGGACTTCCTGGTGCCGATGGGCTATGTATCGCTGCAGAAGCCGAACGAGTACTTCAACAAGTACATGCGTTTCCGTCTGCGCCGTGATATCCTGCGCAGCTGGCTGCTCTGTGCCGAAGGCAAAGAGAGCAAGGTAGCCGACAGCATGATTGAGGGTCTAAGCAACACGCTGTTCCGCGAGTTGGACTACAAGATTCCTGACACGGTAGCCTATAAGATTGCGCACAGCCCCGCTGCCAAGTCGCTGCAAGACGCGCTGGAGAGTCAGGACTCGACGAGCGAGAAACTGAGCGACGAGCTGGAGCTGAGTACGATACTGGGCATGTGGTCGGACCTGAAGGGTGCCATCAACCGCGAGAAGACCACCATCGAGAAACGCGACGCCTACAAGCACAAGATCGTAGACGCAGCCTGGAAGCAAGCCGAGATGTGGATCCGCACCAACGGCCTGACCTTCGCGCACGACGCAGTAGATATGATCCGCAAGCAAATGGCCGAAGACTACGCCAAGGAAGAGACCGATATCAAGAAGGCGAAAGATGCACTGAAAGAGCAGGAAGAGAAACTGCAAAGTCTGCGTGACGACGCCGAGATAAAGGGTGTAGAGAAGGTGAAGATCAAATCCAACAAAGAGGATATCCAAGCCTACATCAGCGCCCTGACGGCTTACATAGACGAGGCTATCAAGATCGCGATGACCGAGTGGGCACACGATCTGAAGAAAGACTTCTGCCAGGACGAGAAGAACGACGAGTTGGCGCGTCTGAAAAAGCAGATCGCTTCCTTCAAGGACAAAGCATCGGAGATGACCCGCGAGGCCGTGAAGCAGTACGACAAGCTGGCCGCCGCTATGGGTGCCGCCCAGATGGACGTAACGACCGTCTATCTGCCGCAGCTGTCGAAGATTTGTGACGGCAACGGTTGGGTAGCCGACAACATCTTCAGCGGTCTGTACCGTGAGTTTATCAAGGCGCAGAACGACAAGGCTGAGACGCCGGACCGCGAGAACATCCAGAAGATGCTGGAAGACAATATCTACAACGCCGTCAACGAGAACATCGTACAGGCTATCAACAAGGGTCAGTACAAGAAAGTAGAGAAAATCGTAGACGAGAAGACGAAGAAAGAGATTGCTACCGAGAGTACGCTCTTCTTCTGCAACCAGGAACTGGCCGACGCCAAGGTGTCGAACGAGCGTATCGTAGACGACTTCCTGGCTATCGCTGAGACCGTCTTCGACAAGATGATCCGCGAGAACAAGACGGTACAGGAGCGCTGGGACAACAAGAAGATCTCCGCCTTCTTCGCCGAGCTGACCAACGACGAGAAAGACGCCGTACGCCGCAGCCTGAACCCGGCTCTGTTCTTCTCCTACAACGCCAACCGTATCGACGTGGTGAAGAAAGAGGAGCACCTGGTGTTCGTAGCCGGCAGCGAAGATCTGGCATGCGAGATGTTGGGTATGCAGAAAGGCAATCCGAAACATCGTTACGAGAAAGCCGACAGCGACGACGTAGCACTGGTGCTGAAGTCGAAGTTCGGTCTGTCGCTGGAAGACTACCGTATCTACGACTCCATCAAGGGCGTATACGACCGTGCATCGTTCCGCGAGAAATATCATTTCCACCACGACTTTGCACAATACGGCGCAGCGCTGACGATGGACAACCTGCCCGAAGAAGTACTGCCGCAGCACCGCACGTTTGCGAAGATGCTGATGCTCGACAAGTTCCGCCAGGAAATGCACGACTTCTTCTATATCGACGAGTACGACGCAGAGGCCTACACCGACGCGATGTACCTGGTAGACCCCGAGTGCGCTACCTCGTTCCTGATTGCCAAGCCGGAAGCCTTCAGCATCCACCCGCAGACCGCTAAGCTGGTGCTGAAACTGGAAGACAACGGCCGTCCGATGTACTACGAAGTAGTAGGTGCCGATTTCGTAGAGCAGTTTGCGCTCTATCGCGACATCTATCAGAACTACCGCTTCGGCCAGACTTGCGAGTCGATTCTGCAAGCGCTGTTGCGCCAGAAACACATGGTGGACGGCAAGGAAGAGACCGGCGAGCAGATCCTGAAACGTCTGTATCCTATCAAGCAGCGTGAGCTCTTGAAGGAGTTGTCGGAGAAGAAAGCGGCCGCGAAGAAACCGGCTGAGCGTCGTCTGTATCAGGCGTTGTTCACCATCATTCGCGAAGAGTTCAACTACGTACAGGAATTTATTAAGTAACCCATCCTAATTCAGCAATTCTATGCTTCCTCTTTGGATAATAGATATATCGGCCAATCGTACTCGCAGGGGGACCTTCGTGTCCCTCCTGGAGCGCATTGACCATGTGCACATCTCCCAGACCTATGTAGCCACGGCAGACAAACGTCAGAAGGCGTATCCTGCCGGCGAACATCTCCAACCCGGTGCCGAAGCCTCGGTAGAACTGCGTGCGGAGGACCTACTGGGTCCGGTGGGCGTCGCACAAGACGACCTGTCTCAGTCCTTGTCGCAGCAGGAATTGCTGGATCAGTGGGAACGTCGTTCCGCCGAAAAGAACGCGATCATCAGAGGTGACTATTGGTATTATAGCGCCTTTGATGACGTGTTCAGCGGCGTGGCGTCGACCAACAGCGAAGACCTGGATGCACCCGACGGCGTTGCCGACAGATTGTATAAATTCCAGGGGCAGATAGTAGACGCCGGCAAGCGCTTCATCCGCCAGCTGCGTGAGTCGAACGCCAAACCCTATCAGGCGATCAACGTGCTGGTGATAGGCGACTCGACGGAGTCGTTCACACAGATCGTCTTCCCGAGTATAGCAGCCATGCTGCAAAAAGAGAAAGAGCGTATCCTGCCTGCACATATCCATCAGGGTATCTGTATCTACGGTGCGCTGTTTGTACCATGCGACATCAATGCGCGTCAGGTAGGCGACCGCAACCGGGTGCTGCGACTACTGAACGAAGTGGAGGTGCAACACCGTCTTCGCGACGTACGCGGCTACGACCACGTCATGCTCTACCAGGACGTACAGAACCGCACCGAGTGCACCTATCAGTTGATGGACGACAAAGACCTGGCTGAATATCTGCTGCAGTGCGTCATCCACCTGTTCTATGCGTGCGATGCCACCCATCCGCTTATAAGCGGTACACGGAGCGCCGACCAGATGTATTTCTCGATGGGCGCTACCTCCCTGTTCTTCGACATGCATGCCGAAGACGTCAACGATGCCAGCCGACTGGCATCCGAACTGATTACGAATATCAAACTGGATAGCGAAGAAGAGGCTATGGACCGAGAGGAACTGACGATACTCGACCACGCCGACTTCAGCGCAGAGAAGTTTATCCACGACATCAACGAGGGACTGAATGTAGACATGCCCGATGCCGATATGGACGAACCTAGTCCGCACCCTATCCTACACTATATGCAAAAGAGTCTGAAACGACTCTACTACAACTACTACCTGCGTTTCTTCCCCGCCAAGCTGCTGCGTAAGATAGCCGACCTGATCGAACGCGGCACCTCGGACCTGCTGGACCGTATCTCTATCCGCTCGACGAAGATGTACAAGAACTGCGAGATGGCCATCTTGCCCGCCCTTGCGCGCGTCATATCTAAGGTGCACCCCAATGACGGTGTGCTGACCGCTATCGACCGGCAGTTCATCAAACTGCAGGAGCGTATGTCGTTTGAGAAAGAGCGCATCCGCGAGGAACTGGAGCACCACTACTGGGACGTACTGCTGGACGAGGAGAAGCCCATGATTCCGAAGAACCAGAAGGACTATTTTGAGAACTACCACGAGGCGTATCGTCAGGACATAGCCGCCAACAACGGCGGTTCGGGTCAGGCCGAGATGAAACGGCAGACAACCGACAAACTGCTGGACCTGCTCTCGTCGGAGCGTACGATGCTGGCTACTATAGGCCGCGTGTTCCTGCTGGGTATCGTCTGCGTACTGGCTATCCTGCCTATCCTCTCGCTGATCTCGCCGATGTTCGTCGACCTGGGCGACGTCAAGGGGCACACCTTCGGCTGGGCTATCGCGCTGTTCCTCCTGCCGCTCGTGGCGCAACTGATTGTGCTGGCGCTCTACGTGCGCAAGAAGAACGTATGTATCCGCGTCTTGAAGGCCTACTACAAACACGATGCGTATGCCCGTCTGGCCAACCGTATAGAGTTTGAGGCCAACGACTACTACAACAAGATGCTGTCTCTCTGTGACGCCTATCTGGAGCGCAACCGACAGATTCGCAAGGAGGTGGAATTCAAAGTGCCGGAACTGGTAGTGCATATGCAACTGCCGGAGACCAAGTTCAACCAGCCCTTGCGTTCCGGTCAGTTCGACGGCGAAGAGATACTGCCGGCTACGGAGGTAGAAGGCTGCCGCATACGCGTCAACTACCGTCCGGAGCTGATCAGCGAACTCAACAAGAAGCACTACTTCATGCTCATCAACCATTTCAACGATGAGATAGCCGTACTCTATCAGGACGTACGCGTGCTGGACGAACATACCCGCCGCTTCAACGACGAGACCCAGCAGTATGAGTTTGTGTCGAAAGAGGAGCTGCAGCGCGAGCAGGCAGCGCTATGGGAAGCTCACAAAGAGGAGTTCCGCCGTCAGATGATCAATGCTATATGCGCAGAGATGCTGCCGCGTGAGAACCCGACGGTAGGCGAGAAACTGCTGCAATACCTGCGCAAGACCGGCAATCTGCACCTGCTCGACACGATGATAGAATACGCAGCAGCCAACGGAGAGATCATCTGCGACGCCGATCCCGAATGCTCAGATGTGAAGATCAACAAAGACATCACCGATCTGCTCACCGCCCTGCCCTCTACACCTTGTCTGCAGAACGCCGAGTACAACTCGCTCTACCAGCGCTATCTGTTTATCACCCGCTGGCGCAGTTTCGACACCTTCTCCTTCAACCGTATCCTCCCGACCGAGGACTTCGACCAGACGATTCGCAACCTGCGTATCTTCGACGAGGAGCAGAAAGCCAAGAAGAACAAGGAGAAGAACAAAGCCAAACGCGGTCTGGCGGCCGACGAAGTACCCGTACTCGACGAAGCCCCCCAAGAGACACCGTACGAGACCGATATACCGGCACTCATCCTCTGGGCTATCTGCCCGGACGACACCTCCAACGAGTGGCTGCGACTGTTCGACCCCAGCCATTTCGCCGAGGCTTACCGCGACAGACAATGCATTCGTAAAATCATGAACCAAGAAGATTGATATAGCTATGTTAAGCATTGAAATACTTTTGATTGTTCTGGGCCTTTTTGTGACCGTCCTCACGGGCGTACTCATCAAGAAGCTGTCTAAAGTAAAAGTGTGGATCTACTCGCGCACCAAGGAAAATATGCCCTTCATGCGTACGGGTTTCCTGAAGAAAGGCGACGACGACACCGCCGCCGAGATCCACCGTTCGGGTGCCTTCGGCAAACCGGCTATCGGCATTGTGAAAGTGGACGAGAAGTCGACGCGTAACCGCGGTTATGTGGAGGTGCTGATGAGCAACCTGAACGACGATTCGGAGAAGCCGCAATACCGCCGCACCGGTTTTGTCAGCTACGATCCGGAGACCACTATCGACCAGTTCGGCTATATCTACAAACAGATGAAGGGCAAGAACGACAAAGAGGTGATCGGCTATCTGGCCCGTCCGTCGAAACCCAATGAACCCACTATCTACGGTGAGCGTTCGTGGAAGACACTGTGGCTGCAATGCGTGCTCTGCGCTTATCCGGGTCTGCCTAATCTCGAAGTGACCACCACGCCTACCGTCACGCCCCCTTCGCAACCTGCGCCCACCGCTTCTACAGCTGCCTGCCGCATCGTCAACAGTCCGCGCCGGAAGAAAGATGAGGAGATCGTGCCGGAGACAGAAGAAGAGGTGCCGATGATAGAAGAACCAGTAGTAGCGCCGGTAGTAGAACCCGCGGTTGAACCTACTCCGGAACCGCAGCCGCAGCCTAAAGAGGAAGTACCTACGGAAGAAGTGCCCGTGACAGAAGAGCCTATCACCGAAGAACCCAAACCGGAGGAAGAACCTAAGCCGGAGGAGCCGAAACCGGAGGAAGAACCCAAGCCGGAAGAGACAAAGCCGGAAGAACCGGCACCTGCACCGGAGCCCGTCGTACAACTGGAGAAACCCAAACCCAAGCAACCGCTGGCCGTATGTGCCTACTGGGGCTTCCATAACTCGAAGAAAGACACGCTGCCCGCTGAGGCACGCGCCGGTGCGTTTGCGATGCTGCAGCGTTTTGCCCCGCGGCAGAAGACGAAGGAATATGCGGCAGAGCAACCCTACGGATGGAAAGACACCGCTTTGCTCTCTGCACTGATCTACGCCGTGCTGTTCATCCTGGTATACCTGGTCAACTCCGGTATCTTCCAGATGCCGCTGCTCGGCAACGACTGGCAGTCGGCCATGGTGTTCGTAGGCTACTACTACGTCCTCTGGGCTATCGTCCGCTTCATCAAGATAGACGCGATAGAGAACGCCAACTCGTTCCAGCCTATTCTGGACCTCTTCAACAAGAACCTGGGCATGAAATGGATGAACATCCTGATCATCCTGCTCTGTATGGTAGCCATGGTCTTCTCGTTCGTCTACTACGACTACGACTTTATGCCGCTGCTCATCGTCATTGCTACGGGTGTGAGTGTGAACATGGCATTGCCGGCAGCTAACCGTCGCTGGCATGTACAGGCCTCGTTCCTGGAAGATGAGACGGAGAGCGAAGAGGACGAGGAGGAAGATACAGAGCCTCAGAATCCGCAAGGCGACATCGCCCGTTCGTACGAGTGGAATCTGGATGAGACCTACCACGGTCATGCGCCTACACACGGTGCGCTCTCGCTCTATTTCAATGCGGCCGACATACGCGACATACGCCACCTGAACCCCTTCTTCTCGCAGCGTAAAGACCACTCCGACAAGGAGAACATACTCTATATGTTCCGCTTCCTAAAGAAATACCGCAAGACGTTCCTGGCGCGCACCAACTATGTGGCCTACACCATCAACAAGATTGCGGAGAAGAACGATTTCTCGCCGATGGACAAGCTGCAGTTTACGCTCGACTTCGTCCAAGAGCCCAATATCGCTTTCCAGGAGAACGCAGAGAACAAGACGATCAACTTCTACGACGACTATATCCGCTATCCGGACGAGACGCTGTACGACAAATGCGGTGACAGCAACTCCAAGTCGCTTCTGGCCGCCATGCTGTTCCACTTGATGGGCAAGAACGTGCTCTACCTCATCTCGCGCAAACATCAGCATTCGGCTGTGGGCGTGGAGATACGCGATCAAGAGCTGCGCGACGGCTGGTATGGCGATGCAGCGCATATCGACGAGATAGCTGTACGCTATGAGGATCGCTACTATATCTTCTGCGAGACGACCGGCGATAAGTTCTCGCTCGGCAGCCAAGTGGCCGGCATGTCGCTGGATGAGTTTGACGAGAAGATATACCTGCCGCTACACGAGGACGATGACGAGTGCGACCGCGAGGGCAGCGATGTGATAGAAAGCCGCGTATACAGCTGGGAACTGACCTCGTGGCTGAGCAACCAACTGACGGGCAACCTGCCGCTGGAGTTATCAACCGTCGAGATAGAAAACCTCCGGAGTATCAACCCGTTCAACACCTACGGCCGGGACGGCAACACCTACGCACAGAACGTAGCTGCCATGTTCCTCTTCCTGAAGAACAACCCCGCCCTGCTCGGCAGCCTGCGTCAGGTAACCGAATACATCACCGACACGGTACGCGAAGCAGGTTATCCCGAACTCGACCGACTGCAATTCGCACTCAATTTTGTCCAGGAGCCCAATATCAAATACATGCTCGACGAACAGAGCAAGCCTATCAACTGCATCAAGGAGTACATGCGCTTCCCGCAGGAGACGCTGTTCGACAAAGAGGGCGACTGCGACTGTAAGTCGAGTCTCACGGCTGCTTTGTTCCTGTGCTTGGGCTACAAGGTTATCTTTATGCTCTCGCAGAAACTCAAGCACGCGGCTATCGGCGTAGAGTGCAAAGACAACGCCTGGCTGCAGCATATACAGCCGAAGAACGAGGCTGACATCCTACGTGAGCACAACGGCGTAAGCTATCTCTACTGCGAGACGACCGGCGCCGGCTTCCACGTAGGAGAGATTAAAGAGGGAGAGTCGATACAAGATTTTGAAACCATACTTGAGTTATCGCTATGAGAAAACAAGTCATCGCTAAAATCACCACCATAGTAGTGGTTATGGCCGTCATCGCACTGGTCATCGCCAAGCTGTATGATATCGGCACCCATCGTCCGTCGCTGGTCTATCGCCAGTTGTCGCCCGACATGATCCAGTGGATCAACGCCTTCAACCAGTTTGATGCAGAAAACATCATCCGCGGTGCTTCTGTCGGCCCGTTCGACTGGGACAACAAGGCCGATATAGGTCAGAAACTGTCCGCCGGCAAATGGGCCAAAGAGGAGGATGCCAATATCGTGGTTTACTATCGCAAAGACCGCGATGCGCAGGGCCAGATACGTGCACGGCGCGTGGCCGACTGTGTGGAGAACATCATCCTGGAGTTGCCTACCTATCTGGGCACCTACCACTACCCCGCCGACCTGAATGGTCGCAAACTGGCTATCTATCTGCCGGACAACGATGACGAGTACCAGACGCTACTCCGCAAACTGGGCGACGACGGCGTCGTGGGTAGTTCCAAATATGGTTGCTCGGTCATTGCCATTGGCCCGCTGGGCTGCCAGAACAAAGGTATCATCCTCCATCCGCAGGGTTTCCGCGACACCAATACGGACGGTGATCCGGAGTACATACGCGTCGTGCGCCGCGAGCTGGCCTACTACACCTATATGGCCGGACTCGACTACAACCGCGACACACGCCGTTTTGCCTGGTTCGTACAGGGTATCTCCGAACACTTCTCGCTGGACGGAAAGCTGCAGCCGTCGTTCTCACCCGAGACAATCGCGATGCTCGAGCGCGAGTGCCGACTGGACGCCGAGTTCCCCACCAAGGGTAGGATACACCAACTGGGCGGCACCTCGTTCATCGAGTTCTACGAGACGACCTACGGTCGCAACGCACTGAGCCAACTCATCCAGTCGACCTACACCATGCCGGTGGACAGCGCACTCAGCCTGACGGGCGATCTGGAGTCGCTACGTCAACAATGGATACAATCTCTTAGTCCCTCCGAACTATGCGAACAAGAATGACCCTGGTGGTGGTAGCCGCACTGACGCTGACCCTCACCGCTTGCAGTAGTTTCAAAGCCAAACGGCTCATTGGTCAACTCGACTCACTCGTAGAGCGCCTCGAAGAGGACGGCGCCAAATATACCAGTGAGCAGTGGTCGAAAGCCACCGCTGAGTATGACGAGATATGCGCCAAGATGAAGCAGTACGAGTATACCAGCGAGCAACGGCAAGAGATAGGTCGGCTCAAAGGCCGCTACTATGCCGCCTATTCGAAGCACGCGCTCAAGAAAGCGGGCGAGTGGGTGGACAGTTTTCTGGATCAAGCCGGCGAATTTGTCAACGGCTTCTTAGACGGACTAGTCACCTATCCCGATGACGACAAGCAGCCGGCTACGGTAGAGACGGTAGAACCGCCTACGGACGACTGAGACGTTTCTGATACTTTTGAATCTCGAGGGAAGTGCGCGCGATGCGCAGTTCCAGTTCGCGTATGTCGTGAATGACAATCAGTAGCTCTTGCGCACGGGCATAGGCCGGATCGTCGGTGGTCTGCAGGCGTTTGCCCTCGCGATAGATAAGGATAGGCTCTTCCCCGTCATCGCGTACCATAATGCGCATGCCGGTGCGACCCGTAGCCACATAGAAACCGTGGTCCTGATATTTCTCATTTCGCTCATACTTGAAGAGCGCCAAGAGGCTGTCGGCCTGGGGTTGCAACAGCTCCAACTGCGACTGATAATAACTCAGACTACGTTCCTGGTCCACCAAAGCGCTGCTGTCACGCAGATGCTTCTCTGCGCGGTACTGTTCCACCCGCGACGGCTGCTGACATCCGACACAAAGCGCGGCCGCTATCAAGGAGAAAAAGAGAACTTTTTTCATAACAAATGATTAAAATCGGGCACAAAGGTACTACTTTTTTTCGAATTTTGCAAAAAAAATTTGCGTATATAAAAAAAAAGTAGTAATTTTGCGGCTGTAAAGTGTGGGTATAGTCCCTATATAACAGACAAAACCAATAAAATTTTGTTTTACATACGTATGAAAAAAGGTTTATTTTTCAGCCTCATTGCTGCAGTAGCAGTGTTGGCATCGTGCAGCAAGACGCTGCCGAGTCCGGAAGAGATTTCCGTTAATCCGAACCCGCTGGAGAAAGTAGGTTCTACCGTTAGTGCGGAGATTACGGGTACCTTCCCTGTAAAGAAATTCGCCAAGAAAGGTGTGCTGGTAGTTACTCCTGTGCTGAAATACGGCAACCAGGAGGTATTGGGTGAGCCTGTTACCTATGTAGGTGAGAAGGCTAAAGAGAACGGCAAGAAGGTGAACTACAAATTGGGCGGCACCTATTCGCAGAGCTGCTCGTTCGACTATGTTCCCGAGATGCGCCAGTGTGAGCTCTACCTGCGTTTTGATGCACGGGTAAAGAACAAAGTGATTGAGATCCCCGACCTGAAAGTGGCTGACGGCGTTGTAGCTACCGCTGAGTTGGCTGAGGCAGAGGACAACAACACGGTAACCACCGCTGACAAGTTCCAACGTATCATCCAGGAGATGACCGAAGCCGACATCAAGTTCCTCATCCAGCAGGCTAACCTCCGTTCGTCGGAGACCGGTTCTGCCGAGGTAAAGAATCTGCAAGCAGCCATCAAGGACGCTAAGGAGAACGAAAAGAAAGAGATCAACAAGATCGAGGTTAGCGGTTACGCTTCGCCCGATGGTGGTCTTGAGCTGAACGAGAACCTGGCAAAGAACCGTCAGAACGCTGCCCAGAAGTTCCTGGCTCAGACGCTGAAGAAGAACAAAGTGGACAATGCTGTTGAGGCTAACATCACCGCTGAAGACTGGGAAGGCTTCCAGAAAGCGATGGAGAATAGCAACATGCAGGACAAAGACCTGGTACTTCGCGTCCTGGCTATGTACAGCGATCCGGAAGAGCGCGAGGCACAAATCAAAAACCTCAGCTCGGTATACGGCACTATCAAAGACGAGATCCTCCCGGCACTGCGTCGCAGCCGCATGATCCTGACCACCGACCTGATCGGTAAGTCGGACGAGGAGATCAAAGAGTTGGCCGCCAATGATCCTGCACAACTGAACGTAGAGGAGCTGCTCTATGCAGCTACGCTGACCAGCGACAACCAGGAGAAGAAGGCTATCTATCAGAAGGCTGCTGATCTCTACAACGACTATCGCGCATGGAACAACCTGGGCCAGATCTACTTCAAAGAGGGTAACATCGCAGAGGCACGTCGTTGCTATGCTAAGGCCCTGGAGATCGAGCCGAACAATGCGGATGTCAACTTCAACGCCGGTCTGGCTGCTATGGCTGACGGTGACCTGGAGAAAGCAGAGGAGCACCTGGGCAAGGCTGCCGGCACACAGGGTGACCTGAATGCCGCTATGGGTACGCTCTACACCATGAAAGGTGACTACAATGCTGCCAAGAAGGCTTACGGCGAAGGCGCTACCAACAATGCTGCCGTTCAGCAGATCCTCAACGAGGACTACGCTGCTGCTCGTCAGACCCTGGAGAACGTGAAAGAGCCGAACGCTACCACCGCTTATCTGAAGGCTGTTGTGGCTGCTCGTACCAACGACAAGGATGCCGTTTACGCCAACCTTGGTGCCGCTATCGCTCAGGACGCTTCACTCAAGACTCGCGCCGCTCAGGATATCGAGTTTGCGAAGTTCGCAGAGGAGCCCGCTTTCCAAGCACTGGTAAAGTAAGAGACACATAATGTCGGTACTTTTTCCAAAAGTACAGAAACCCCGTGAGTGGGACTACCGTCCCATCTATTACGATCCGGAGAAGGAGGCGCGCAAGGACAAAAAACTTGCGCGTCTTCAGCACGGGGCGTTCCGTCAGGAACATGAGAAGAACATGAGCGAACTACGCCGCCGCAAACCCTCCAGACTCGTCTTCTGGCTGGCGCTGCTCGTGATGCTTCTTTTTGCCTTCTATTTCATCCTGTAATCCACCCACCATGGATATTATTCATCTTCTACCCGACAGTGTGGCCAACCAGATAGCGGCCGGCGAGGTTATACAACGCCCCGCCTCCTGCTTGAAGGAACTGGTTGAGAACAGCCTGGATGCCGGTGCCAGCCGTATTCAGGTCATCGTACGCGATGCCGGTCGCACGCTGCTGCAAGTGATTGACAACGGTTCGGGCATGAGTGAGATGGATGCCCGTTTGGCCTTCGAGCGCCATGCGACGAGTAAGATACAGGAAGCCAAAGATCTCTATTCGCTACGTACGATGGGTTTCCGCGGAGAGGCGCTGGCCAGCATTTGTGCCGTGGCACAAGTGGAGATGACCACCCGCCGCGCAGAAGACGAGACAGGCACACTGCTGGAGATACACGGCTCGGATGTCGTGCGGCAGGAGGTGTGCTCATGCCCCGTAGGTACTAATATCAAGGTAAGCAACCTCTTCTTCAACGTGCCCGTGCGGCGTAAGTTCCTTAAGACCGACCAGACCGAGCTACGCAACCTGCTGAACGATTTCTACCGCATCGCACTCGTCTATCCCAAGGTGGCCTTCACGTTTGTTCATAACGACGAGATACTACTGGACATGCCGGCGCAGTCGGAGAAACAACGTATTGAGACCATCTTCGGCAACCCCGCTCGCAACAGTTACACCTCCGCCTTTGTGGAGATAAAAACCGAGACAGAACTGGTCAACATACATGGTTTTGTGATCAAACCGGAATCGGTCACCCGCAAAGCCGAGCAGTATTTCTTTGTCAACGGTCGCTACATGCGTCATCCGTATTTCCTCAAGGCAGTACAGACGGCCTACGCCGGCATGTTGACCAACGACTACCAACCCTCCTTCTTCATCTATTTTGACATCGATCCCGAGGCTATCGATGTCAATATCCACCCCACGAAGACAGAGATTAAGTTTGCCGACGAGCAGACTATCTTCCAAATCCTGATGGCCTCCGTGCGCGAAGCGCTGGGTAAGTTCAGCCTGGCGCCGCAAATCGATTTTGACACCCGCGGCAATATCGATATTCCTCTGCCGACTGAGCATGAGGCGAAGATGCCGCAAGTAACCGTCGACCCTAACTATAACCCCTTCCACACACGCAATACCTATTCCCAGCCGCAGCCTGCGCCGCGACAATGGGAAAGCCTATATACCGGCCTTAAAGCCGACACCAACGTGATCTATCCGGATGCGACCACCAATGTGTTGCCGGAAACCGAGACACCCAACGTGTGGCAATACGCCAACCGCTATATTCTGCTGCCCACCGAAGACGCCCTGCTGTTGATTCATCAGCACCGGGCTCACGTAGCCATTCTCTACCGTCAATGGATAGAGCAACTGCAGCATACACAGGGAGTTATGCAACAACTGCTCTTCCCCGAGGTGCTCTCGCTGCAAGCCGACGAAATGGTGTTGTTTGGTCAGATAGCAGACGACCTGCGCGCTATCGGCTTTGACATCGAGCAACTCAGTCCGAACAGTTATTCCATACAAGGAGTGCCGTCGCAACTGGCGCAACAGTCGCCTCAGCCTATCCTGCAGCAAATCCTTGCGCAGGTGCGTGAACGCGGCGCTAACACCCGGGACGAATGGCGCGAACAGATAGCCTTGTCGCTCGCAGAGACCGCCGCAATCCCTACCGGACGCTGCCTGACGACCGAAGAGATGCAGGACATCGTACGTCGTCTGTTCCGCTTGCCTTCCTACCTGCGCACGCCGGACGGCAAGACTATCCTCACACGGCTGACCGACGACGAGATTCGTCAACGTTTTTAAGACTTAAAACACACTACCTATATGAAACACACTTTTCTTGTATGCCTCGCCGCACTGATGGTGGCTTGCGCGCAGCCCGATCATCTGACTATCTTACACACCAACGACACCCACTCGCAGGTAGAGCCTAAGCCGGACGGCAAAGGCGGCTATGCACGCCGCATGGGCCTCATCGCACAGGAACGTCAGGCCGATCGTCATCTGTTGTTGCTGGATGCCGGCGACTTCAGTCAGGGCACACCGTATTTCAATTTCTACCACGGGCGCGTGGAGATAGACGCCATGAATCGCATGGGCTACGATGCTGCCACCCTGGGCAACCATGAGTTCGACAATGGTCTGGACACCTTGGCAGAGGTGCTGAAGACGGCTAAGTTCCCCGTTGTGTGCGCCAATTATGACTTCAGCGGCACCCCGCTGGCGGATATCATCAAGTCGTATACCATCATCCGTCGTCCGGGGCTGAAAATAGGTATTTTCGGATTGGGATGCGACCCGCACGGACTGATTTCCAACAAGAACTTCCTCCCCGCCCGCTATCTGGAGCCCTACCCTGTCGCTCAACAGATGGCAGACGAGTTGCGCGCACAAGGATGCGACATCGTGATATGTCTGAGCCATATGGGAACATGCGGAAAAGTGCCCGGCGATGTATGCGACACAACCATGGTGGCACACACCCGTGGCATCGATGTCGTCATAGGCGGACATACCCACAAATTATATGATAATTTGCGCGTAGCCAATCTGGATGGTGATAGTATCCCGGTACGCCAAATGGCCAAGAGCGGTGTCTATTTGGGCAAGGTTGTGCTAAGTTTAAGTGACAAAAGTACAAAATAATTGCAAAAAATTTGCATATTCGAAGAAAATGTTGTAATTTTGCAGCGATTTTCCACAATGCGCGTGTGCGTAGGCGTCGGAAATCCAGACAAGAAAAGAATATACATTAACATAAAACACACAGAATTATGGCAGAAATTGAAGCAAAAGTTAAAGCAATCATTGTTGATAAGCTTGGTGTTGAGGAGTCTCAAGTAACTAACGACGCTAACTTCCAAACTGATCTGGGCGCTGATTCGCTGGATACAGTGGAGATGATCATGGAATTCGAGAAAGAGTTCGGTATTTCTATTCCTGACGAGGACACCCAGAAGATTGCTACCGTAGGTGATGCTATCGCTTACGTGGAGAACGCTGCGAAGTAATCTCTATTGAATGCAAGGTTTACGGGTTTACGGGGATACTGTGAACTCGTATACTTTTTATATTAACGGATGGGTTTTATGGAGTTAAGACGAGTAGTAGTAACAGGTCTTGGAGCGCTGACACCTGTTGGAAATTCAGCGCCTGAGACATGGCAGGCTTTGGTAGCCGGTGTGAGTGGCATTGCGCCGATAACGGCCTTTGATGCGACCAATTTCAAGACGCATTTTGCGGGTGAAGTGAAGGGTTTTGACCCGTCGCCGCTGATGGACAAGAAGGAGGCGCGCAAGATGGATCGTTATTCCCAGTTTTCGGTTTGGGTGGCTGACGAGGCACTCAAAGACAGTGGACTGGATCTGGAGAAAGAGGATCGCAGTCGCGTCGGTGTTATCTGGGGCAGCGGTATGGGCGGTTTGCAGTCTACCGAGGAGGAGATTATCGATTTCGCCAAAGGCGATGGTGTGCCCCGTTTCAACCCGTTTATGATTCCGAAGGCTATCCCGAGTATTGCCGCCGGCCAGATCTCGATTCGTTTCGGTCTGGGCGGCCCGAGTTTCTCGGTGAGCACAGCCTGCTCGTCTTCCTCGCACGCCGTTGGTTCGGCCTTCGACCAGATTCGTCTGGGGCATGCAGATGTGCTGCTGACAGGAGGTGCAGACGCCGATGTGACCTATACGGGTATCGGCGGATTCAACTCGCTGCACGCTCTCTCTACCAACAACGACAACCCTACCACCGCCAGTCGTCCGTTCTCCAAGAGTCGTGACGGTTTTGTGCTGGGCGAAGGAGCTGCTTGCCTCATTCTGGAGGACTACGAGCACGCCAAAGCCCGCGGAGCAAAGATCTACGCGGAGATTATCGGCGTAGGAATGACCTCGGACGCTTATCATATGACGGCGCCGGATCCGGAAGGTAAGGGTGCTGAGCGCGTCATGCGTCAGGCCATCAAGGATGCCGGTTTGCAGCCCGAGCAGATTGATTTCATCAATACGCACGGTACGAGTACGCCGCTTGGCGATGTGACCGAGGTGAAGGCTATTCAGCGCGTGTTCGGCGAGCACGTTTATGAGATGAATCTGGACTCGACCAAGTCGATGACAGGTCATCTGATAGGTGCCACGGGCGCAGTAGAAGCGCTGGCATGTATCATGGCGCTGAAGGACGGTATTATTCCTCCGACTATCAACCATGACCCGGAGGATGAGGACGAGAACATCGACTACCGTATCAACTTCACTTTTGGCAAAGCACAGAAACGCAATATCCACTACGCGTTGAGCAACACCTTCGGCTTCGGAGGTCACAACGCGTGTCTGGTGTTTAAGAAATGGGAAGAGTGACCCCAATAAATTCACTCGTATTAGTCTAACAAAAAAACTTTAAGGTATTATGATTACGAAGATTGGTGAAAATGCAGGCCTCATCTGGGGTGCACTGCAGAACGGCGCTCAGGGTCTGAAGGCTCTGAAGAAAGCTACCAAGCTGAAAAACGAGGAGCTCTATCTGGCTCTCGGTTGGCTGGCTCGTGAGGGTAAACTCTCCATCACTGAGGCTGAGGCTGACACGATTATCGCACTGGCATAAGTATGGTAATTGCTATCGTTGGCGCCTCCGGCGCCGTCGGACAGGAACTGCTGCGTGTTCTCGAACAGCGGCAGTTCCCGGTGTCCGAACTCAGACTATTTGGTTCCTCGCGAAGTGCAGGAACACACTATAATTTCCGCGGGAAAGAGTATATCGTCCGGTTGTTGGAACATGGCGACGCCTTCAAGGGCGTCGATATTGCTTTTGCCTCCGCGGGCGCAAGCGTGTCACGCGAGTACGCGGACGACATCACCCGTCATGGGGCAATACTGATCGACAACTCTTCCGCTTTCCGTATGGATGAGGACGTGCCTCTGGTAGTGCCGGAGGTGAACGCCGCAGATGCTTTGACACGTCCGAGGGGTATCATCGCTAACCCCAACTGTACGACCATACAGATGGTGGTAGCGCTGCAGGCCCTGGAACAGGTGAGCCATATCCGCCGTGTACACGTAGCTACCTATCAGGCGGCCTCCGGCGCCGGTGCGCAAGCCATGCGCGAACTGGAGACGCAATATCGTCAGGTGCTCAACGGCGAACAACCGACGGTGGAAAAGTTTGCCTATCAGTTGGCGTTTAACCTCATTCCGCATATTGACGTCTTCACCGACAACGGCTATACCAAAGAGGAGATGAAGATGTTCAACGAGACGCGTAAGATTATGCACTCGGATGTCAAAGTAAGCGCCACCTGTGTACGCGTGCCGTCGCTTCGTGCCCACAGCGAGAGTGTGTGGGTGGAGACCGAGCGGCCTATTAGCGTCGAAGAGGCCCAAGAGGCCTTTGCGAACGCCAAGGGCTGCGTGCTGATGGACGAACCCGAGAACAAAATATACCCCATGCCGCTTTTCCTGAGCGGGAAAGACGAGGTGTTTATCGGTCGGATACGCAAAGACCTGACGGATGACTGCGGCCTCAGTTTCTGGTGTGTAAGCGACCAGATTCGCAAAGGCGCCGCGTTAAACGCAGTACAGATTGCAGAGTATTTGTTAAATCACAAATGACAAATAACCAAGCTCAAATAGAGATCATGGCCCCGGTAGGGTGCCGGGAGAGTCTGGCAGCGGCTATTGAGGCCGGTGCTACGAGTGTATATTTCGGCATCGAGCATCTGAACATGCGGGCCCGCAGTTCGGCCAATTTCACCACGCAGGACCTGCACACCATCGTGGCGACCTGCCGCGAGGCGGGTGTGAAGACCTATCTGACGCTGAACACTGTGATGTACCCGGAAGACCTGCCGCTGATGCGGGAGATCGTAGACAACGCCCGTCAGGCGGGTGTAGATGCTATCATCGCCAGCGACATCGCCGTGATGCAGTACTGCGCACAAGTGGGCCAAGAGGTACATCTGTCGACGCAACTCAACATCGCCAACACCGAGGCGCTGAAGTTCTATGCCCGGTTTGCCGACGTAGCCGTGCTGGCACGTGAGCTGAACATGGAGCAGGTAGCCTCTATCTATCGCGACATCCAGACACAGCATATCTGCGGGCCGAAAGGCGAGTTAATACGTATCGAGATGTTCTGCCACGGTGCCTTATGTATGGCCGTGAGCGGCAAGTGCTACCTGAGTCTGAACAACTATGGCCTCAGCGCCAACCGCGGCGCCTGCGTGCAGGTGTGCCGACGCGGCTATACCGTCAAAGACAAGGCTTCGGACATGGAATTGGATATCGACAACCAATATATCATGTCGCCAAAGGACCTGAAGACGATCCATTTCCTCAACAAGATGCTGGATGCCGGCGTGCGGGTGCTCAAGATTGAGGGCCGTGCCCGCGGAGCAGAATACGTAGATACCGTCGTGCGTTGCTACCGCGAAGCCGTCGAAGCATGGCAGCGGGGCGAGTATGCCGACGATGCGATCATCGCACCCAAAATAGCCGACTGGGACGAACGACTGAGCCGCGTGTTCAACCGCGGTTTCTGGGATGGTTACTATCAGGGGCAACGCTTGGGCGAGTGGAACCACCACTATGGTAGCCAAGCCACCCGCAAAAAAGTGTATGCGGCCAAATGCACGAATTTCTTCAAACAACTGAGCGTGGCCGAGTTCCTGGTGGAAGCCGTAGAGGCTATCCGCGAGGGCCAAGATCTGCTCATTACCGGCGAGACCACCGGCGTTTACGAATGTGTGGCGCAAGGCTTGCGTAATGCCGAAGGACAGCCGACTAACGTAGTGCGCCAAGGTGAGTATTTCTCGCTCAAGACCGACAAGTTGATTCACCGAGGAGACAAGCTCTTCCTCTGGGAACAAGAAAACTGAGTTGAACACGATACCGCACATATTATCCCCTTTGAGTGCTGCCTGGAGCGGCTGGACCATGCTGGGTCTCTTGCTCTGCGCGGTGTTGAGCGAAGCGCTCCAGCCGGGTGTCATCACCCAGGCCGCCACATCCTACATGGCCCGCGCCGAACGCACCTATAAGGCGGCGCCTAACAATTTCTTCGGCCAACTGCTTATCACGCTCTTCCGTATAGGCACCTGGTCGATGGCTTTGTTCCTCTGTTTCTATACCGAAGGCAACGCCTCCGGATGGAGTTTTGCGGCGCTCTGCGGTCTGGTACTGGCTATGCTGATGCTCAAGATGCTCTGCAACGTGCTGTTGGACTATACCTTCCAACTCTCACGCCATTATCCGCCGGTCTACGAGCACTACTCCAACCTGCTGACGCTGACCATGCTGGTTGTTTATCCCAGCCTGCTGTTCCTCATGCGTCTGGACGACGTGACTACAAGCCGGTGGACGCTGGGTATCATCCTGGCGGTGTTCTGCCTGGTATGGCTGCTGCGTTGCCTACGTGTATTCCTTTCCTCGCCTATGGCGATCGTCTATATCATCCTCTATTTTCTGACAGTTGAGGTACTGCCCTTAGCAGGTCTCATCTATCTCGCGCAAATGATGTTAACACTATGATAAAAAAGATTTTGATTTCTCAACCCAAGCCACTCTCGGATCATAATCCGTATAGTCGCTTGACCAGCCAGTTTGGGGTGGAATGCGATTTCCACCAGCTTATCCGCATAGAGGGACTCTCTGCGCATGACTTCCGCAAACAGCGTATCAATCCGCTGGATTATTCGGCCGTCATCCTGACTTCCAAACTGGGTGCAGAACATTATTTCCGTCTCTGCGAAGAAATGCGTCTGAACGTGCCCGACTCCATGCATTACTACTGCGTGTCGGAGCAAGTGGGCCTGTATCTGCAGAAATATATCCAGTACCGCAAGCGCAAAGTGTTCTTCCCTGAGACCGGAAACCGTTTTGAGGACCTGTTGCCAGCTATGCATCGCCGCCCGAACGAGACCTATCTCATGGTTCTCTCGGACATCCACAATCAGGACCTGATTAACATGTTTGCCGAGAACAATATCGAGGTGACACCGGCCGTTATGTACCGCACGGTACCTTCCCAGTGGCCGCAAGAGAAGCAGTTTGACTACGACATGATTGCCCTCTTCACGCCGGCGGGCGTCAACTCGGTCATCACCAATTTCCCGGAGTGGAAACAGGGTGAGACGCGTATCGCCGCATTTGGCGAGAGCACTATCAATGCCCTCCGCGATGCCGGTTTCCGCGTCGATATAGAGGCGGCTCCTGGTCGTCCGTTCACCTCGCTGCCGCTGGCGATTGCCGACTATCTGGAGAAAAATCAATAAGCACAGACTTCTGACCGGGCATGGGTTACGAATTTCCGAAACAACACAAACTGTGCGGAAAGTTGCCTATCGAACAACTCTACCGCGAGGGGAAACGCTTTGTGGCGTGGCCGCTTCGCGTGACCTATATGCCCACCGAGGAAGAGACCCGCGTACTGGTCTGGGCGCCTAAGTCGCTCTTCCGGCACGCCGTACAACGCAATAGGTTGCGCCGACTGATGAGAGAAGCCTATCGCTTGCATCAAAGCGAACTGGGTGCACAGCATTACCGGCTGGCGTTCAACTATATGGAGAAAACCGAACAACCCTACGCAGTTATAGAGAAAGCTGTATGCAAGGCGCTGAAGAAAATAAATGGAAAATAGTCGTCCGGAAACTCTTTCTTCTCCCCGTCTATTTCTACCGCGTGTTCATTTCTCCGCTCACGCCGCCTTCGTGTCGCTACACGCCCACTTGCAGCCAGTATATGGTGGAAGCCGTCCTCAAACACGGCATTTTCAAAGGCGGCTGGCTGGGTATCAAGCGAATACTAAGATGTCACCCCTGGGGCGGGTCCGGCTATGACCCGGTGCCCTAATGGGCAATTTGAGATTTGATATTTGATATTTGAAAATTTATGCGAATAGATATAATTACTGCTTGTCCGGAGTTGTTGGAGTCACCGCTCAACCACTCGATTATACAGCGCGCAAAGAACAAAGGGCTCTGCGAGATATATGTGCATAATCTGCGTGACTGGACACTCGACAAACATCGTAAGATTGATGATTATGCCTTCGGCTTTAGCGCCGGCATGGTTCTGCAGATTGAGCCTATCGACCGTCTGATCACCCATCTGACTTCCGAGCGGCACTACGACGAGATCATCTTCACAGCCCCTGACGGCCGGCGTTTCGACCAGAAAGCCGCCAACGAGCTGTCGCTCAAGGAGAATATCATCATTCTCTGCGGCCACTACAAAGGGGTCGACCAACGCGTGCGCGATCATCTTATCACGCGCGAGTACAGTATCGGCGATTTTGTACTGACCGGCGGAGAGATGCCTGCCGCGATGATGACCGATGCTATCGTGCGCCTGTTGCCCGGAGCGCTGGGCGACGTAGAAAGTGCACTCAACGACTCCTTTCAGGACGGACTCCTGGAAGCCGGCGTCTATACCCGACCGGCCGAATACAAAGGATGGCGTGTGCCCGATATTCTGCTGAGCGGACACCAGGCTAAGATAGAAGAGTGGATGTACGAACAAGCGCTCGCACACACTCAAGAAAGGCGTCCGGACCTGCTGGAAGACTGATTTTTGCCAAGTCAAATTTACATTTTTCTGTTTTATAACACTTTTTTGGCAAAAAATTTGGTGGGTTCACCCAAAAGCAGTACTTTTGCATCGTGTTTTTCATGGTATTAGATTTAAGGTTAAGTAAAAAGATTGGGTTGTCGGGAGACAACCTTCTTTGTTTTTAGACGTTTACCCATAGAAAAAGGCTGCGATTGCAGCCTTGTTTGTGGAGTATAGCGGACTCGAACCGCTCACCTCGACACTGCCAGTGTCGCGCTCTAGCCAGATGAGCTAATACCCCGTGGAGCATGGGGGACTCGAACCCCCTACCTTAACATTGCGAACGTTACGCTCTACCAGATGAGCTAATACCCCTCGCGTTTTGAAAAAGCGTGCAAAAGTACTGCTTTTTTTTTATATACGCAAATTATTCTTGTTTTTTTCGAAAAAAAGTAGTAATTTTGCAGCCGATTTACGAAAACACATGCATATCGACAACGAAAAGATAGAAATGCCTATCCTCCACCTTATCGGCGAGACGGCCGACCAGCTGGGACTGGAGTGCTATGTCATCGGTGGCTGGGTGCGCGACTTGTTTCTGCATCGCCCCAGTACCGACATCGACGTCGTGGTAGTGGGCTCCGGTATCTCGCTGGCCGAGGCGGTAGCCAAGAAACTGGGCCGCGGCGCCCATCTGTCGGTCTTCAAGACCTATGGCACCGCCCAAGTCAAACGCGGCGACCTGGAGTTGGAGTTTGTCGGCGCACGACGGGAGAGTTACCGGCACGACAGCCGCAACCCGATCGTGGAAGACGGCACGCTGAAGGAGGATCAGGACCGTCGCGACTTCACCATCAATGCCCTGGCGATATGCCTCAATCAGGACCGTTACGGCGAGTTGCTCGACCCGTTTGGCGGCATCGATGACCTCGAGCGCTGCATCATCCGCACGCCGCTCGATCCGGATATCACGTTTTCCGACGACCCGCTGCGTATGATGCGAGCCATCCGTTTTGCTACCCAACTGGGCTTTTTCCTCGACGGCGAGACTTTTGACGCTATCGTGCGCAACGCCCACCGGATGGAGATCATCACGCGCGAGCGTATCGCCGACGAGCTAAACAAGATCATGCTCAGCCGCCGTCCCTCCGAGGGATGGCTGCTGCTCGACAAGACAGGCCTGCTGCCGCTAGTCTGCCCGGAACTGGTACCGCTCAAGGGCGTGGAAGTCAAAGACGGGCGCGGCCATAAGGATGTGTTTCTGCACACCCTCAAGGTGCTCGACAATCTGGCAGAGACGTCCGACAATCTATGGTTGAGATGGGCGGCTCTACTCCACGATATCGGCAAACCCAAGAGCAAGGCCTGGGATCCGCAAGCCGGCTGGACCTTCCGCAACCATAACTATATCGGTGCAAAAATGGTTCCAAAGATCTTCGCCAAGATGAAACTGCCGCTCAACGAGAAAATGGAGTACGTCAAGAAGATGGTGGACCTGCATATGCGTCCCATCAACCTGATAGAAGACACCGTTACCGACTCGGCCGTACGCCGTTTGCTTTTCGAAGCCGGCGACGACATCGACGACCTCATGTTGCTCTGCGATGCCGACATCACCAGCCGCAACGAGGAGAAGAAAGCGCGGTTCCATAAAAACTACCAGTTGGTACGTCAGAAGATGGTGGAGCTGGAGGAGCGCGACCGTATTCGCAACTTCCAACCGCCCGTCAAAGGCGATGAGATTATGCAGATACTCCGGCTGGAACCCTGTTCTACCGTCGGCGAGCTCAAGACGGCCATCAAAGACGCCATCCTCGATGGTGTCATTCCCAATGAATACGAAGCGGCGAAAGCTTACTTGCTGAAGCTGGCTCACGAACGCGGCCTCTGCTGAAGCAGTTTATACGAACTGAGCAGGACGATGACGGCGGTGATAGCCGACAGCGTGTCGCTGGCCGGTATGGCCCACCACACGCCATCCAGCGGATCGGCAAACAGCAGCGGCATCCACAAAGCCAGCGGTATAAGATAGAGCACCTGACGCGTCAGACTCAGGAAAATAGCCTTGCCGGCCATGCCGATAGAAGTGAACAGGTTACCCGTCACCATCTGGAAACCGATAATCAGCATCGAGGAACAGATGATACGCATCGGTTTGATGGTCAGGTCTATCAGAAGCGGGTCATGGGTGAACATCTTCGTCACCAGCGTCGGGCAGAACTCCCCTAAGAAAAAGACGACGCCCATCACACCCGTCGCATAGAGACAGGTCAGATAGAACGATCGCAACATGCGGTCGTATTTTTTTGCGCCGTAGTTATAGCCGGCTATCGGCTGCATGCCCTGATTCAGGCCCATCACAATCATAGCGAACACAAACGTCAGACGATTGATGACGCCGTAGGACGCTATCGCCATGTCGCCGCCGAAATTCTTCAACTGGTTGTTGATGATCACCACCACAAAACAATGGGCGATGTTGTAGAGGAAAGGCGACATACCGATGGCCAAGGCGCGGAAGGTGATATGCTTGTTCAGTCGCCAGATGCCGCGGTGGAAGCGAACCAGTTCGTTCTTGTCGAAGAACTTCGTCACCTGCCATGTCACGGCTATCGCCTGACTGATGATTGTAGCCAGCGCCGCGCCGCGCACACCCATGTCCAAGCCGAAGATGAAGATTGGGTCCAGAATGATATTTACCACCACCGCCACGATAGTCGCTACCATTGAGAAACGCGGGTGACCGGCCGAGCGGAGCATGGCATTCAGGCCGAAATAGATATGGGTCAGCACATTGCCGTAGAGGATAATCTCCATGTACTCATGCGCAAAACCCAGCGTGTCCTCACTCGCGCCAAAGGCCAGCAGAATCGGGTCGAGCCACACCAGTCCGATCACCATCACCACGGCCGAGAGGATGATATTCATCACGATGACATTCCCCAGCACGCGGTTGGCGTGCTCGTAGTCTTTCTCGCCCAGATAGATGGCCAGTAGCGAGGACGCACCTACGCCCACCAGGCTGCCGAAGGCCGCGCAGATGTCCATAAACGGCTTGGCTACCGTCAGGGCGCCCAGCGCCAGCGCGCCGCACCCATGACCGATATAGATGCTGTCCACTATGTTATACAGCGAAGTGGCGGTCATGGCGATGATCGCAGGAAGCGCGTACTTGAACAGCAGGCGGTTAACCGGCTCAGTACCTAACTCATATGTGCGAGACGATGTCATCGAAAATCTGTGCGGCAGGATGGCCTTTCTGTAGTGCGATAGGCGTGCCTTCGTCGCCGCCCTCGCGTATCGACTGAACCAGCGGTATCTGCCCCAACAACGGTACGTTCAGTTCTTCTGCCAGCTGTTTGCCGCCGTCACGGCCGAAGATATAGTATTTGTTCTCCGGCAACTCGGCCGGCGTGAACCACGCCATGTTCTCTATCAGTCCGAGTATGGGCACATTCACTTTCTCGTTGCGGAACATCTCTATGCCTTTGCGGGCATCCACCAGCGCCACGGGCTGCGGAGTCGTCACCACGATGACGCCCGTCAGTTGCAGCTCCGCTATCAGCGTCAGGTGTATATCGCTCGTGCCCGGCGGCAGGTCAATCAGGAAATAGTCCAACTCCCCCCAATGGGCATCTTCTATCAGCTGTTTGATAGCATTGCTGGCCATGCCGCCACGCCATATGACGGCTTGCTCCGGGTTGACGAAGAAGCCGATAGACAACATCTTCACGCCATACTGCTCGATAGGCTCTATCAGCGTTCGCCCCTCCTCTTCCACCGACACCGGACGACAGTCTTCCGTGTGGAACATCTTCGGCATCGACGGCCCGTGGATATCCGCATCGAGCAGCCCGACGCTGTAGCCACGGTTGGCCAGCGCTATCGCCAGATTAGCCGCTACGGTCGATTTGCCCACGCCGCCTTTGCCGCTGTGTACGGCAATGATGTGCTTGGCGCGGAGAGCCGAAGAGCGAGGAGCCGCCACAGCCGCACTCTTCAGGTATTTTGTGTGGATATGGGCGGCAATGTTGGCATCCACATAGGTCTTCAGCGCCGCCTCGGCAGCACGGACCACCGACTTCATAAACGGGTCGTTCTCCTTCTCAAAAATCAACGAGAACGACACCTCAAAGCCGGAGATGCGAATATCGTCTTCCAGCATCCCGCTTTCTATCAGGTCCTTACCCGTTCCCGGATAACGCACATGCCGCAAGGCATCTATCACTTGTTGAGGATACATATCTATGGTTGGTTCGTCAAATTGATGTCTATTATAATCGGCAAATGGTCGGAATAGCCGTTCACGTACCGAAAACCGTTGTAGGTCCGCTTGGGGCGTAAGCCCATATATTTCTCATCGGTCTCCTGAATCCACGCGGCATCGTATATCCGCACGCGCGACACGCTGTCCAGCGCCGGCGAGGTGTAAAACTGATCCAGACACGTCCAGCGGCCCTGATACTTGTGCGTGCCCTTCGCCCCTAATCCACTAAGCTCTAACCCTCTCATCCTGTTAGTAAGACCTTTTAGGTCTTCTAACGGCGCACTATTCATATCGCCCATCACCACAATCTTCGCCTGCGGCTGCAGCGTCAACACGGAGTCCACCGCCGCCTGCAACACTTTTTTCGCCGCATCACGTTTCCACTCGCTCTCCGCCGCGCCGCCCCGCTGACTAGGCAGGTGGCAGACCAGCAGATGCAGGGTGTCGCGCTTGTCGATGAGGGCGCAGACATACAGAATATCGCGAGTAATAAGCTTCTCTAATCCACTAACCCGTATCGCCCGCGTGGCGATCGTATCCACTCGCGCCTTCCTGTACAGCAGCGCCACGTCTATGCCTCGTCTGTCCGGACTCTCGTAGTGCACGTAGCCATACTCCCCGCGCCGCAAGGTATAACAGAGCCGCTTCACGCACAGCGCATTCTCCACTTCCTGGAGCCCCACGATATCTACGCCCTGCCACTCCCCGATATTCGTCAACACCCGCGCGATGTTCTCCACTTTCCGGTAATACCGGCTATAACTCCACCGCCGCTCACCCTCTTTGGTCCACTCCCAGTCGTCCTTCTCGATGCCAGCTACCGTGTCATGTTTCGGATGAAACAGATTCTCCACATTATAACTCACCACCCGCAGATTCTCGGCCTGCACACACGCCAAGCAACCCATCAGCCCCCATATGATCAGTAGTCGGTTCAATGCCAAACACCTTTGCGACTGCAAAGGTACTGCTTTTTTTTGACATGTGCAAACGATTGCAAAGAATATTGCTGTATTTCTATCCTTTGAACGGGTGCGCGAGTTTGTATTCGTGGAGGAGGGAGTTGAATTTCCAAGCACGAACGGTGGTGTAGGTTTTGCCGTTGGAAGCAATGTGTTGTGCGGATTCGTACTCTGCTTGCAGTTGCGCCTCCGATTCGGGAGAAGAGAAGAGTTGGGCCGTGATTTTGTTCGCGTAGGCAAAGGCCGCAGAGTTCCATTTCTGCCGCGGAGATTGATGTTGCTGGTAATCTTCTACGCGGTCGCGATAGAATTGCTTGCCGTTACGGATGTAGAAATAGCCTTTGTCGGCCTTCTGGAGTTTTCCGTGAATCTGGTCGATGCCAGACGAAGTGATGACTTTTGACATAAATTTAGTATGGTTTTATTGGGCTTACAGCAGCCTTACCTTAGCCTTGACTGTCGGTTGACCGTCGGTTGACCGTCGGTGAACTACCGTAAATCGAGTGCAAAAGTACAACAAAAAAATGACATATGCAAATTTTGTCCCGAAAAATAAAAAAAAGGACCAGGCTGCGGAAAGTCTGGTCCTTGAAATAAACGGATGTCTAAATAAGATTTAGACGTAATGAACGAAGGGTTACTTTACCTCTTGGCCTTGGAGGGTATATGTCTTCTCTCCGCGGAGGATGTAGATTTGGCCGTTGAGGAGGATAAGCCTACCTCTGTCTCCTCCCTGAAGGGAAGAGGATTCGATTTGGTCTATACCCTGCGGCGCATAGTTAAACTGCCCATAAATGGTGTAGCCCCACGAGGGATTCGTCAGTTGCAGCAGATACTCGCCCGATTGCGTAATTTGTATCGTCACTTCATCGCGGAATGTGTTGGACAGCGGTGCTTTGTATTGCGAAGGCATTTGAGCCGAGGCTTCATGATTCAACGAATAGGTGATATCTATGCCCATATTCTCATGAATGGTCAGTTGGTTTCCGTTCAGCGTTGCCACCACTTGGTTCGGGTCCACGGGATCGACGGTAGATGAACCCGGATCATCGCCGGTATAGGAGAACAGCGGAATGGTGTCTGTCGGCGTTTCATAGGGATTGTAGTTATACTCGCAACCGTACTGCTCGCCCCAATCGGAAACATATACTTGCTCACCGTTTTTATAAGCACATAAGAGATTGAAAACACCAATATCTGCCGGAACAGTAGGAACAACGGCTAAGCCCATCGGTGTTTCCGGAGAGCCGACCCCTTCTATCCATCGGATAGGGGAATAGTATTCAGAATTTTCATAAAACTTAACGCCTATGATGAAAATTCTCGGACTTCCATTACTAATTGCTTGTACTACACCTTGGTAATCTTCTCCAAATCCACCGACCCACAGATTAACCAAAGTGTCTCCTACTTGTGCGTTAAATGCATAAATCAAATATTCATGCGTACTACCTGACGGAATATAATAGATGTTCGCATTGTTATCCTCACGAAAAGCTCCGCAATACGGATAATCTTTGTCAGAAGCCAATTTTACATATTGTTTACCATTGATGATGGTATCTGTAGAAAGATAATACTTGAACGTATTATATCCTCCTGGCCAGGAGAAAGTCTCATGTAACACATTCCACTCGTCGCACAAATAATTGAAAGTGTGTCTGTTGTATACACATCCATATTGCTCTCCCAAATCAGATGTGTATATGTGCTCTCCGTTCTTGTAGGCGCAGAGAACCCCATAGGCTCTACTATCCGCACAACCGACGCAACGCTTGTCACCAACAGGTCCGTCCATCCCGACACCTTCTATCCATGTTATATATAACGGATAGTTCTCGATCCCTTCATCCGTATGGGTATAACCGGTACTCAAGACGAATGTTCGTGGGGTAGTCTCTTGAATTTCCTCAACAGTCATTGCCCAGCCGTCGGGGGAGTCCGCCGGACTTCCGCCTATCCATAGATTAGTCAGTTGGTCACCCTCTTGGGCATTGAATGCATACAGAAGGTACTCATGTGCGCAGCCTGCAGGAATATAGTAAATATCGCGGTTCAACCCTTCACGTAATGCACCTCTATATGCGTCATCCTCTACCAGTTGGGTGTATCGTATTCCGCCAATAACTGTGTCCGTAGTCAAGCGGGAATGGTAAGTTCTGTACTCCTCGCACCCCCCACACGTTACATTGGATACTTCCAATATATTCCACTCGTCGCAGAGGGAGGGAAGTTGTGATGTTTGGTCTGTCTCAATATGGCTCACTTGGATGTAGTCATAACTCCCATGCTCGAAAGGAATGCCGGAAACGGTTGCCTTTGTACCCAATTGGATTGTATCCAGATACTCAATCAGCTGCCCGTCATCCGTTACCAGATAATACGTCTTGTCGCTTGTAACTAAAACTATCGTCAGACAGGGCGGACATAGTTCATCCGGTTCACATGGAAAACCTTCAGCTTGGAATGTTCCGTTTACTTCAATCCATGGTTCGGTTAATGTACGAACGGACGGCATACACCAGTTGCTTGCCTCGTTGGTCATCCACACGCTGCTTGCTATCGCAAGCATAAGCGCCAAAATCATCTTTCTCATAGTATTGCTTTTTTTAGTAATTTGTCTTGTAGTTGTCCGCCGGAAACGCCGAGTTTGTGTGCTGTGAGGTCTTTGAGTTTGCCTATACTCTTGGGCGAACAGTTGAGCATTTCGGCTGTCTCCTTATGGCTCAAACCGATGAGAACCAAGATACACATGCGGATATCTTGTTCGTTCATGTCCATATCCTGCAACTTGGTTGCCAAGTTAAAAAAGCGTTTGTTGATCTCCCGGCACAATGCCTCAAAATCGTTCCATGCCAGTTCTTGCCGAATATCTTCGCTTTCCAGTAAGAGTTGTTTGTTAGCGTTCAGTTCTTGGATGCGCGCTTGTTCAAACTTCGCTTTTTCGGCATGCAGCAGGTATTGCTGATACGCGACATAAATAAGCCATATTAGGAGTACTAAACCGCTTACAATTAAAAGGATAAACCAAATGGAAAGGTTTTGTTTTTGAGGATGCAGGTCTTGCTGGAGAAGATGAATGGAGAGTGCTAACTGTCCGTGCCGTTCTTTGATCAGTTTTTGTACATCCGCGCGCTCGGAAGACCATTTCAGCAAAGTGTCTTTTTGTGCCGAGAGGTCATTATGCGTGAGGATATAATAGAGATCATCCAGATAGAAGGGATTGGTCATACGCGGCAACAGTTGCTTGGCATAGAAAGTAGCCGAATCGTCCATCTGAAGGAAGGAAAAAGCCTGTGCTCGCAGCATCAATAAGTAGTCCGAATCATGCGAAGAGGCGGTATAATAAAGCACGGAATCGTATTCCTGTGCAAAAAAGCAGGCTGCGGCTTTGGTCTCGATGACTTTTTCAGTCAGCGGCAAGTAGGGATAACACGTAACTGCGGAATCGACTAATGACAAGGCGTGTTGTTCATGTCCCATCGCCGCTTGTTCCCACGCCATGTTATTTAAGGCGTACGCATAAGCGAGCGAGTCGTACGATTTAGCAAAGTGCTGTGCGCTTAATTGGTACACCTCAAAAGCCGTCTGATGGTCATCCGCCTGGCGGCACATGTTCGCCATGTTCGAATAGACGCGTCCGAGTAAAGACTCGTTATCGGTCTCGCAATGGGTAGCACGTATGAAAGCCCGCATAGCTGCGACCTGTTTCCCTTTCTCGCGCAGCGCCTTACCTTCTTCATAATAGGAACGCGCATCTGCCGCGCGCCCATATAGTGGGGCGAGGAACAACAGAAGAACTATGATCTTACAACTTGCTTTCATCGCAGTTTTCATTTGACGGTGCAAAAGTACTGCTTTTTCAGCATATACGCAAGAAAACACCTTTGAAAAGGACAAAACGCAAAAACCCTCATTATCAACAACTTACGGATTTGTCTATTTGAAAAGCGACTTTTTTGATGCTTTTTTGTTCTTTAACTCAGCATCATTTGGGCTTTTTGGAGGGCTTGGATGAAGAGGTCGATGTCGTGGAGGTCGTTGTAGAGGCCGAAGGAGACTCGAACGGTACCGGGGACGGCGAGTGCGTCAATCAGGGGTTCGGCACAATGATGGCCCGTACGCACCGCCACGCCTTGCTGGTCAAGGAGAGTGCCGATGTCGAAAGGATGGATGAGATTTGTGATTTGTGATTTGTGATTTGAGATTTGAGATTGAACGTTGAAACTAATGACTCCGGCTTTGGGCTGGCCGGCGGCGTAGATATGGACGCCATCGATGGCGCTCAGCTGCGCTTCGCAGTAGTCGGTCAGTTCGCGTTCGTGCGCCTCGATAGCCTCCATGCCCACCGATTGCATGTACTCGATAGCCTTCTGCAAGGCATAGCTGCCGACGAAATTGGGTGTGCCGGCTTCGAACTTATAGGGCAACTCGTTATAGGTCGTGCCGCTCCAGCGGACATGGTTGATCATCTCTCCTCCCCCCTCGTGCGGCGGCAGTTGTTCGAGCCACTCGCGCTTGCCGTAGAGCACGCCGATACCCGTCGGGCCGTACATCTTATGTCCGGAGAAAGCCAAGAAGTCGCAGTCGAGCGCCTGCACGTCTACGCGCATGTGCGGCACACTCTGCGCGCCATCGATACAGACGGGTATATGGCGTTCGTGCGCCAGACGGACGATAGTTTCCACGGGCTGGATAGTGCCCAGCACATTGCTGACATGGGCGACACTCACGAGCCGGGTCTTGTCGTTCAGCAGGGCGCGGAACGCCTCGATGTCGAGCGACAGGTCTTCGCGCAGGGGGATGTGGCGCAGGACGGCTTTCTTGCGCTCGCAGACCATCTGCCACGGGACGATATTGGAGTGATGCTCGAGTCCGCTGACGATGATCTCATCGCCCTCGTGGAGCAGCAACTCGCCTACGCTGAAGGCGAGTGCGTTGATAGCGTCGGTCGTGCCCTTGGTGAAGATGATCTCGTCGCTGCTACGAGCATGGATGAAATCCGCCACGGCACGCCGCGCCTCTTCGTGCTTGAGCGTCGCCACTTGGCTTAGATGATGCACGCCGCGGTGGATATTGCTGTTCCAGTGGGTATATGCCTCGACGATGGCATCGAGCACCGCCTGCGGCTTCTGACTCGTCGCCGCGTTGTCCAGGTACACCAGCGGCTGGCCGTGCACCTGCTCTTTCAATATAGGGAAATCTTGTCTGTTCATGGCTTGTAATAACTCATTTCAAGTATCTTCTGTGCGTCGGGTTCCGCCATCAAGTCCTGGAGGGACACCTCTTTGTTATGCTCCATATAGCTCTCCGCAATCCGCCAGCCGAGCCAGATGCCGAGTCGTCCGGGTGCATCCTGCGAGACCTCGGAGGTGAACGGCCCATCGTTCAGATAGCCCGTCAGGACGAGACTCTCGGTCTTGAACAGGTCGCGCTTGTCCATGACGAGGTGCCAGATAGCTTCCTCG
The DNA here is from genome assembly GCA_002351925.1 of Bacteroidales bacterium UBA2800. Taxonomy (GTDB): domain Bacteria; phylum Bacteroidota; class Bacteroidia; order Bacteroidales; family Paludibacteraceae; genus Colicola. Next base: position 5,193 of record DEHM01000013.1, on the reverse strand, counting down.
TTGCGCACACACCAGTCCCATTGTTCTTTGGTCCAGCCCATGACCTCGTAGCCGGGCAAGGCGTCGAAGATCTGCGCCGTGAGATACATGATCTTGCCGCGATAGAGCATCTGGTCGAGCAAACGGCTCTTGGTACTGGTGTACGGCAGGGTGCGGAACAGATAGGCGCTCACCACATCCACGGGGATACACTCCTTGCGCATGGTCTGTTTCTGGTAGTCGTAGACGACGCGGTTGTAGTACTCGTAGTCGCCGCCCAGATACATGTCCGCGCCAATGCCGACCAGTTCTTCGGCGAAATAGATGGGCGTCTGGAAGCCGGAGATAAACAGATAGAAAGTCGGCAACTCGGTCTCCGGATAGAGGTAACTGATACGCGCGAACGCCCGGCCGAGCGATTGTTCCAACTCACTCACATCGGCAAAGACAGCCTGCTCGCGCGCGTTGGTCTGGCGGAAACCGTAGGTCGTGTCGTTGAGGAAGAGCGGCAGTTGCTCCACCAGATAGGCCGTGTCTGCACTCGGGATACCCAAGATATCTTCGACCCACAGGGGCATAAAGAGCGGGTATTCGTCGTAGAGCACCTGCACATCTTGTGCCACGGTCGCCTCGTGGACGTTGAGCAAGGCCTTGTCGAAACGCACAAGCGTCACCTGCTCGGGCTCCAAGTGATTCGGGAAATAGGTGCGCCCATTCCGACAACCCGCCAGGAGACACGCACACAACGCTACATACAGAAATTTTCTCATCCTATCACGCCATCTTTTATCTCAATCACCCTATCGGCCATGCTCGCCAACTCCTTGTCGTGCGTGACGAGCAGGATGGTCTGACCATAGTCCTTGCGCAGTTGGAGCAGCAAATCGCTCAGCTCGCGTTTGTTCTTCTCGTCCAGACTGCCTGTCGGTTCATCGGCCAGGATGATATCCGGACTCATCATCAGCGCCCGCGCCGCAGCGACACGTTGTTTCTCGCCGCCAGACAAGGCATTGGGCTTATGCTGCAACCTGTCGCTCAGCCCCAGGTCGGTCAGCAACTTCGTGGCCCGCGCCGTATAGTCGCTCTCTTTCTCGCGCGCAATCATGGCGGGGATACACACGTTCTCCAGCGCCGTGAACTCCGGCAAGAGCTGGTGGAACTGGAAGATAAAGCCGACATGGCGGTTGCGGAAGGCGGCCAAGTCACGGTCCTTCATGGCGAAGACATCTGTCCCCTGGATGAGCACCTGACCCTTGGTAGGACGGTCGAGCGTGCCGATGATCTGCAGGAGCGTAGTCTTGCCGGCGCCGGACTTACCGACGATGGCCACTATCTCGCCTTTCTCAACCCGGAGGTTGACGCCCTTCAGCACTTCCAACTCGCCGAACGATTTGTATAGATTTTTGACTTCTATCATGGCATAAAAAACTGTTTGCGGGTGCAAAAATACTACAAAAAAAGCAAATATACAAATATTTGTGCTTTTTTTTGTGCATGTCATTTTTTTTATGTAATTTTGCAGCAAAAATCAAGAGTTTATGATCGTAGTATTTACCGGCGCAGGTGTAAGCGCAGAGAGCGGACTGGGAACATTCCGCGACAGTGACGGCCTCTGGGAGCACTACCGTGTAGAGGATGTGTGTACGCACGAGGCATGGTTGCACAATCCGCAGTTGTGCGTGAAGTTCTATAACGACCGTCGTCGTGACACGCTGGCGGCGCAGCCCAATGCGGCACACATAGCTATTGCCAAACTGCAGGCGGCCTTGCCCGACACGCGCATCATCACGCAGAACATCGACGACCTGCACGAGCGGGCAGGAGCGAAGAATGTGATCCACCTGCACGGCGAGATCACCAAACTGCGTTCGGAGAACGATGAGTTGGCTACGGTGCCCTTGGAGGGCTGGGAGCAACACTACGGCGATCGCCATCCCGATGGTTCGCTGCTGCGCCCGTATATCGTCTTCTTCGGGGAGGGTGTGCCCTATTTCGAGGAAGCCTGCCGCGTGGCTTCGCAGGCCGACATCATGCTGGTGGTAGGTACGAGTCTGAATGTCTATCCGGCGGCCTCGCTTATTCACTACGCCCGTCCGGATGTGCCTATCTATTTTGTCGATCCGGGTCAGCCGGAGTTCGGCAACTGGGCAGACCGTATCACCCATATCCGCAAACCGGCTACCGTAGGCGTGCCGGAAGTGGTGGACCAACTGCTGAAGCGATAGACAGACCGTCATGGAGATACTGAAGCGCATACTAACATGGCTGGCGGTGATGGCTGCCCTGACCATCGTCGCCGTAGGAATATGGTACATGCTGAGCATGGGAAGTCTAAGCACCGCGTCACTCAAGTGGCTGCAGTTCGTGCAGACACTCGGCACTTTTGCCATACCGCCGTTGATGTGCGCCTGGTGGTGGAGCGGCGACTACCGTCCGTTGCGGTGGCTGGGACTGGACCGTCGTCCGAATGGCAAAGTGGCCGTATTGGCTATCCTCATCATGGTCTGCGCGATACCCGGCATCAATTTGCTGGCTGACCTCAACGGAAGGCTCGAACTGCCGGAAAGTCTCGATTTCATCGAACATTTTCTGCGTCAGCAGGAGGACGAAGCTGCCGCTCTGACGAAGCGTTTTCTGGAAGCCGACCATTTCGGTATCATCCTTATTAACATGGGTCTGCTGGCCGTTCTTCCGGCGCTGGCCGAAGAACTCTCTTTTCGCGGTACGCTGCAACAGGTGCTGGGCAATCGCCATACCGCTATCTGGATTACCGCCTTTGTCTTCTCTGCCATCCATATGCAGTTCTACGGTTTCGTCCCGCGCATGTTGATGGGAGCGCTGTTCGGGTATGTCTTTGTCTGGACCGGCAATCTCTGGATACCGATGCTGATGCATTTTGTCAACAACAGTCTGGCCGTGCTGAGTTTTTATCTCTTTGACAACGGTACGGACACAAATTATGCCGACACTATCGGTGCCGGCACAACTTGGTGGTTAGGCGTGCTGAGTATCATGCTCAGCATCGGATTGATTCTTCTGCTCAGGCAACGCGCCGGGCAGAAATAAGGATTACATATCCGGATCAACCAGGATACGGCCGCAGAACTCGCAAACGATAATTTTCTTGCGGGTGCGGATATCCAGCTGACGCTGAGCAGGTATCTTGGCGTGACAACCGCCACAGCTGTCGCGCTCTACTTTGACAACTGCCAGACCGTTGTGCGCATTCTTGCGGATACGCTTGAACGCGGAAAGCAGACGCTCGTCGATCTTCTTCTCCAGATCACCGGCTTTCAGTACCAGTGTCTCGGTCTCAGCCTTGGTCTCAGCCAGGATCTGGTCGAGCTCGTTACGCTTCTGGTTAAGGTCCACGGTGCGCTCCTCAATATCCTTGGTCGTCTTAGCCTTGTCCGCGATACGTGCCTCCAGCTCGGCGCTGAAATGCTTGATCTTGCGCTGCGAAGCCTCGATCTCCAACTCCTGGAACTCGATCTCCTTGTTCAGGTTGTCGAACTCGCGGTTGTTGCGCACGTTGTTCTGCTGCTCTTTGTAGCGAGAGATGCTGGCATTCGCATTCTCGGTACGCACGCGATGATCGGAGATTTGTGTCTCACACTCCTTGATGTCATTCTCGATGTTGGTCAGACGGGTCTTCAGACCTTCTACCTCATCGGCCATGTCTTTGACTTCTTGCGGCAACTCACCTGCCAGCGTACGCAGTTCGTCGATTTTAGAATCTACTTGCTGCAGGTCGTAGAGTGCCTTCAGTTTTTGTTCGATAGTTAATTCTTTTGCCATATTTACAGTATTTTTATTGGTGTCTTGTCTTGTTGACTGATATGTACTTCCAGGCAGAAGGGCTTGAGCAGGTCTCGGAATATCTCCGCGGCGTGATGTTCGCTTACCCAGTGGTCAATATCGATCAGTCCGATGCGCCCCTCGGCATCCTGGAACTCGTGGTACTTGCAATCGGCAGTCAGGTACACATCCGCCCCTTGGGCAATTGCCTCGTCGATAAACTCCGCACCTGCGCCGCCACAGAGCGCTATGGTACGCACTTCGTGCGTCTGCTCGCTCGGACGCGTGTAGCGCACATACGTGGTATGTAAGGTATCGCGCACGCAACGGAGGAAAGCCTCATACGACATCGGGGCGGAGAGATGTCCGATGGTCCCCAGCCCGTTGTCCAGCAACGGACGACAATCCGTCAATCCCAGTTTATCTGCCAGGCGGCTGTTGATACCGTCCGACGCCACATCCAGACTGGTGTGAGCGCTATAGATAGCGATGTCGTGCTTGATGGCAGTAGCCACCACGCGCGCTTGAGGCGTCTGTCCGCAGACTTGTCGAAGCCCGCGGAACAAAAGCGGATGATGAGAGAGGATAAGTTGGCAACCCAGCATAATAGCCTCATTGACCACGTCTGGCGTAACGTCTGTGGTCAGGAGAACGGAACTGATGTCGCGTCCTGTGTCGCCTACCTGCATTCCCGAGTTATCCCAGTCCATCTGGGCACTCCGTGGCACTGCAGATTCTATGCTATTGATTATCTCCCTAAGGAGCACTTATTTCGCTTCCTCTTCTTCGTCCTTCACGGTAAAGTCCGTGATGCCGGCGCTGATGAGGATGTTATACCACTGGATTAGTTTGCGGATGTCGGAAGGATATACGCGGTCGCGGTCCCAGTCCGGAAGCACCTGGTCGAACCAGGCCTGCAGCTCGGCATTGGAAGCCTTCTTCACGTCCAGCGCTACCGGTTTGAGGTTCTCCTTCTTACCGGCATTGGTCAGCACCTCGCTCAGCGCCACATCGTCGGCATTGGTAAACATCGACACATCGCTCAGCGCCACGATTTTGTCGCGCGCATAGGTAGGCATGCGTTTGCCATCCAGAAGCGACTCGACGATGAGCATGTTATTGCCACGACTAACCAACTTATACAACCCGGGCTTACCGGTGATAGCGAGTATGTTCTTCAACATAAAAGTCCGTATTTCTCAAAATTCGTTGCAAAAATACTACTTTTTATTCAAATTCCCTTAAAAAATCACAAAATTGTCTATAAGAAATGACAAAAATGAAGTTTTTTTGCATTTTTTTTCAAAAATATTTGGTCATATAAAAAAAAAGCAGTACTTTTGCACCCGCTTTTCAGAAGCAGTGTTCTTTTACACAACAAAAAGCATGCGGAAATAGCTCAGTTGGTAGAGCACA
>DEHM01000022.1:89432-97309 GCA_002351925.1 Bacteroidales bacterium UBA2800 | reverse complement strand
GCCGGTATGGCTCCGCTGCGTGCGCAGATCATGCATATGTTGAAGACCCGCCAGTGCCGCGACCGTCAGATGCACTATTTCTACGGCGCACGTGCTATCGACGAAGTCTTCTTCCTCGACGATTTCCTCGCTTTGGAGAAGGAGTTCCCGAACTTCCATTTCCACTTGGCGCTCGACCGTCCGGACCCGAAGGCAGACCAACTGGGTATCAAGTACACCCCGGGCTTCATCGCTCCTGTCATGGGCGACACCTACCTCAAGCAGCATGATGCCCCCGAGGATGTCGAGTACTACCTCTGCGGTCCTCCTATGATGGCGAAGACCGTCCTCGACCTCTTGCATTCGTTAGGAGTTGATGACGCGGACATCCGCTTCGACAACTTCGGAGGCTAACTAGAACTACCTAGGATGACCTAGTTATACCTAGTTCTACCTAGTTCTACCTAGTTCTACCTAGGACAACCTAGCTATAATAAAGAACGCGCGTACACACGTGCGTTCTTTATTATTGTGGCATAATTCTTGCATATCCCTTGTATCACATCCATTGCAATGCCTATGAAACGTTTTTTCTCCCTCTTGCTCCTCGCTCTCTTGGCGACAACCGGTCTCTATGCGCAGACCGTCTATTCTACCGACCACGACTACCAAGCGGACGTGAAAGTGTATGTGGTGGACCATGAGTACCAGGCCGACCTGTTGGTCTACGTGGAGGATCATGACTACCAGGCCAAAGGCGACGATGGCAAATGGTATTTTGTGGACCATGACTATCAGGCGGATGTCAAGATCTACTTTGTGGACCACGAGTACCAAGCTGACCTGCTGGTCTATTTCGTCCGTCATGAATACCAAGCCGGCTGGTGCAACAACTCCAAGAAACACCTGATGTACCGCAAGAATCGCTAATATCGGCCGTTTTGCTTCCTTTGTTCATTAACCCGGCATTCTATGCCGGTCAGTTTCGTCCGTTGATTCGGGATTGTATCCCGATCCGGATTACGTCCCCTTTAAGGAGCGTCAGCTCCGCTTGCTATGTCTGTTTCGCCGATTAGCAATCGGCATATAGAAAGGGAGCGCGCCCTCCCTTCCACCTGCCTTCCACCTGTCTCCAATATATGCTGAATATATGCTCAATATATGCCGAATATATGCTTTACCCGACATCAACCTAACCAAACTATAAGAATAACCTGAGAATTAAGCGATTTCCTCACCCTTTTTGAGTGCCACGCTCACCTCGTGCCGCACATAATCGCACAGCCGCCCTTGAATAGGCTTCCCGTATTTCCGTGCTTTCCGCTTTGCCTCGTCATACTTAGCTTGCCATGCCGCTCTGCGCTCCGGATTATGCAGTATCTCCTTGCATGTCGCTATCAGCGCACCAAACTCCTTCACATGCGGCAGACTTGCTTTCTTTTTCTTGGTTTTCTTGCTCAACTCCGGCTTCTGGCACACAGCAGCCCATTCTCCGTTTCCGGGAATCCTCCGTGCGTAATGTCTTTGATCCACATGTCCCCGCACCTCATCTGCCAAACTCGTCCATTGTACTTTCATAGTTCTCTATCGGTTTTAATTTCTGTTTCCAAATTCTGTGCAAATATACAACAAAATTTTCACATATGCAAATTTCTGCCCTCCGTTTTGTGATAAAAATGATATTTCCTCGATTTTTTCTTGCATATATCATTTTTTTTTAGTACCTTTGCAGCCGAAAGTTGCAAAGATACGATATGAGCAAGTACGAAATTCCATTTTTGACGAGTGCGATACAGTTGTTTGCACAAAGGTTTGCCATGACGCGGCAAGCCGCTTTCCGCTATTTACAGCAATACAAAGCGCTTGCGTTCTTAATGGAGTTCTACGACGTGGAACATCTGCAATCAATGGACGACACCATTGATGACATGCTCATTATTTGTCGTCAAAACGGAGGAACATTAGCATGATACTATTCCACGGAACTAATACGGATATTGAGACGATTGATCTTTCCCGTAGCCTTAACCACAAGGACTTCGGCAAAGGCTTCTATCTCACGGACTCGCGCGAGACCGCTATCCGAATGGCGACCAAAAAAGCACATCTTTTCGGTGGAAAAGCGACATTGATCAGCTATGAGTTCGATGAATCGGCTCTGCATTCCAACTTAAAAGTCAAAGTCTTTCCCGAAAAAGCAACCGTAGAATGGTTCGTGTTTGTAGATGCCAACCGCGACCGAAAAAACAAACTGCCGTTGCACGATTACGATATTATTGTCGGACCTATTGCCGATGATGGTGTAGTAGTACAAATTACTCGTTATCGGGAAAATATCTATTCAGCTGAACAAGCAGCAAAAGGCTTGCAAGATAAGTTTCTTGACCAACAATATTATTTCGGTTCGGAGAAAGCCTTGCGCTATCTAAAAAAATCAAAAGTGCAAATACTATGACACAGGCAAATCATCATCAAATAGCAACCTACTTGACCGATTACGCCTTGAGCGAATTGGTACGCTATGTCATGGAAGATACCGGCTGTGGTCTGGAACAAGCAATGGAGCGCGTCTATAATTCGTCCCTTATGCCTGCTTTGCAGGACGAAGAGAACGAACTCTATGTCCAAAGCCCTGCCTACCTGTATGAGATGATGAATGCCGCATCGGCGTAATTATCCAAGCGTAATCAACGCTACCTGCTGGCAAAATAATGTGTAACTATAACTAACAAATTATGGAACTCAATATAGATATTACAACTCTTTTAGAAGTAATTGCTATCATAGCATCTATAATTTGTGCTGTTTTGGGCTTCTTGTTACAACGCAAAACAGAACGCATAAAGATAATGGAGAAACAATTGTCGGAAAAGCGATATGCTGCCTATGCTAAGTTGTACGATTTCTTCTATGAATTATTAAAGAACCAACATAAAGCGAGGAATGTTAATGAAAGCATGAGCAATAAATTAATGGATGCTAAAAAGGAACTTATCATGTATGGTTCAGATGAGGTGATTTTTGCTTTAAATGAATATTTGAGTTCTTTATCAGAAGAAAATTCTTTAGCTCAGTTTAATTACTTTCTTGATTTAATGGTACTGATTCGTAAAGATATGTGTGGAAAGACGAAAGTAAATAGAGATGATATTTTGTTAAATATCATGCAAAACAAGAAAGAATTACAACAATTTAAAGAGTATTGTAAGAATTAACTACCGTCGCTTGCCGACGTAAAACAGCAAGGACAGGTGCTGGTGTGCGCTACATTAAATAAATAAGCGTTTGCTTTATTTGAGGATACGTTCATTTCTCGACAACTTGATTATAGTGTTCCGAAAATATTGCGAAACGCTCACGCGATTGCGTGGGCTTTCTGCATATATGGACACTATGGGAGTCGAGACCCGAACGTACCAATAGCAGTTGGCTCACGTTTTTGTGTAAATAATAACGAACTATAATAATTTAAAACCGATGAGGCGATGGGATATAACCGCCAAACTTCATTATGAAAAAACTATTAATTTTTTTATTACTTTCAATCAGTTCCTATTTATTTATGAATGCCCAAGAAATTAAAATAGATGGTAAAGCTATAATATACACTATTATAGTTGAAAATACAGGTTCCTCACCTGCAATGATGCATAAGAATGTTGTGGCTAGTTTAGCTAATATATATAGAAATATTGATAGAGACAATCATCTTATTTTAGATACAGATGAACATGTAAGCTCAAAAGGCTCTTTTGTAAAAGTATACACGAAAAATCTCATTATTGAATCGATAAATTATTATAATTATGATTATCATCGATATGATGTGGAGCATACTGTGGATGTTTTTTTTAAAGAAAATAGAATGAAGATTCAAATTTCATGTGATTTAGCCAAATATTATATGGGAGGAAAACGAACTGAGTATAAAGATTTCTTTTTAGGCGAATCTTGTGCAGCGCAAGGATATAATTGTTCAGATAAACCTGCACTTAAACAGCCAACATATGATGCAACTGTGCAAGCAATGAAGGAAATGGCTAATGATATAAAACAATATGTTTTAAAACATAGGAGTGATGACGATTGGTGATATTACGCGATATTAGAAAATTTTAACAGGAACAACGACTCATATATGTGTTAGTTGTTCCTGTTTATTATGTATAATATGAATATTGTCTTCTAAAATTTTTGACCTATAGTCCTTTTTTGTCCTAAAAGTTTTTGCTAAAATATTTGCTAGAGTGATTAAAATGTTGTACCTTTGTAGAAAATTTTAAGATTATGGAGAATTTGATTATTAATTTTGTCGATAAAAATGGTAACTCAAAAAAACTTCTAACTGTGGAGGATATGCCAAAATATATAGATGAGTTGCTAAGTAAATCCTCTCAAGATTTTCAGTCTCAAAAAAAAACTTATATGAGTGATATATATGAGTTCATGAATCCTGAGTATAAACAAATATTATCTTCTAAAGAAAAAACAGTAGTGCATCAAATGTTTTCTACCAGTTCTCAATTATTTCGGTCTGATTACAAAATAGATAATCAAGAAGAGCGCAATATTTGGAATAGTATTGTTTTGTCAATGCCGAAATCTAATAGAAAAATAGTGTATCGCTATCTTAATGAATATGATAGAATGGATGTTCATGTAGGAGATATTTTAACCATAGAACATAGTTTGACAACTACAATAATGGGTAGAAAGTTTACATCTTCTTACAATTATGTTGGGAAGTATATAATTCGATGCAAATCCCAAAGACAAACAAAAGCTCATGATGTAAGTATGTTATGGGACTCAAATTATTCCATTTTGAAAGGAGAAAAACAAATCAATTTTGAAGAAGGAGCATCTTTTCAGATAGACAAAATTAAAAATGTGCATGGCAAACCATATATTTATATGCACGAAATATAGGTCATTGCATTTTTTTTCTTCGTATTTCAGGCGATTGTCAATCGCCGCTCTTATTTCGACTCTCCCTTTTTCTTCCTATCGAACTCCTCGGCAGTAGCCGTAAAGAACACATCGCCGCTGCTGTTGAGGGCGGTTTCAACGGATTCCTAGACAATAGGTCAATGGTGATAAACTCGCTTTGGGGCGGCAGATTTATAGTCATCGAGGTCACTTAACTTCCATTCTGAGCCGACTTGTTGTACGATCAATTGGTGTTTCTCCGCGGCATAATCGGTATCCTCCGGTTCTATGACAATTGTTACCGCCACGTGTGTCTTATCAATTTGTTTCCTATCCACAATGGACGTTTGGCCAGCTGCCATCGGGCTTCCATCAGCTGTCACGAACCATAACTCCCATTCATGCAGTACTTCCGTTGAATCGGGAAGGTTGATCATGGTCTCCAGAGCCTCGTAGAAATCTGCCGTGATAAATGCCCGTGAATCCTCCAAGTGCTCCGGATTAGGGATATGCCGGCATAGTTCCAAAACGCGCTCGTCCATCGGCACTTGCGGGCCAACACAGCTCACAAGTCCCAGCGAACATATCACAGCGACAAGAATGAAGTTAAGTCTCATCTTTTTGCTTTTTGATCAAGCAGCCATGCTCTTGATATAAGCAAGTATCAGCTCCACGGCCGCGTCCTCGGAGATCTCGTCCATGTTGATGACGAGCTGGTAGTTGCGGGTGTCGTAACGGGACGTACCGGTGAACTCCTGCACGTAGTTCTCACGCATCTTATCGACCTTCTCAATGGTCATGCGGGCTTCCTCTTTGCTCATATTCTGCTCACGGGCCACACGCGCCATGCGGCAAGGCATCGAAGACTGAATGAAGATACTCAGATGGTTCGGGTGCTCACGGAAGACGTAGCACGCCGTACGGCCGGCAATGACGCACGAGTTCTCTTTGGCAAGCGCTTTGAGCACCTGAGTCTCTGCGCGGAAGACATCCTCGGTCTCGATGTTCGTTTGGTTCAGCTCGTACTCCGATTCCGAGAACGTCATCTTGCGTTTGAACTCAGCCCACCAACCGGTTTCCTGACCTTTGAGTTGCTCGATCTGCTCTACGGAGAGGTTGTAGCGCTCCTGCAGGGCATTGATGACCGCTTTGTCGAAGTACTCGACACCCAGTTTCTCGGCCAGCTTACGACCTACGGTGCGGCCGCCGCTACCTAATTCACGATTGATCGTGATCACAAACTTGTTGTTCAAATTCATAATATTTACAATTTAATCATTTACCATTTAGCCATTTAGGGCAACGGCGTCAAGGGATAAACCACATTGACGATGAAGATATTCGCTATCAGAATAATGATGTTCATCAGCAGACCTATCTTCAGGAAGTCGTTGAACCGGTAGCCGCCCGGACCATAAACGAGCATGTGCGTAGGCGAACCGATCGGTGTTGCAAAACTGCTGCTGACGGCAATCATCAGCGCAATGAGGAACGGGAAGGGTTCGTAGCCCAATTTGATGGCTGCCTCGTACATGATCGGGAAGAACATCGCACCCGCCGCCGTATTAGAGATGAACTCAGTAATGAACGTGCCGGCAAAGCAGACAGCGGTCATCACAATAATGGGATTCGTGCCGCATATATCCAGAATACCCGTTGCCATTCGTTCGGCGATACCGGTTTTCTGGATCGCCAAGCCGAGCACGGCGCTACAGGCGAAGATCATCAGGATATCCCAGTTGATCGATCGCATAGCCTGTTCCGGCGAACAGCAGCGGAAGATGAACATGGCAAAGACTGCCAGAATGGCGCTTTCGAGTAACGGCATCACGCCGAATGCGGAAAGAGCTACCATCGCGATCATGATCAGACTGGAGGCAAACGTTCGCCAACTGATGTTCGGGATGTCTTCGGACTCGAAGAAATGCAGATCGCCACTCATCGCTTTCGTATCGGTGCGCAACTCGGTCACGCTCTCCAACAGCAACGTATCTCCGGCTTCGAGCACTACTTCGCGCGGCGATTGTTCAATACGGCTGCCTCGACGGCTGACTGCTACCAACGTGAACTTATGCTCTTTCTCCCAGCCGTTCGTGCCCATCGTGGTACCGATCAGGCCGCTGCCGAAATTGACATAAGCCGTTTTCAGGAAATGCTTGCTCGTTGCAGCGTCCTCGTAATGGAACACAGGATGATCGGCATTGACCAGCCCGTGGGACTCCTTCAGTTCCAACAGATCTCCTATCTGTCCGGCATACACCAGGCGGTCACCGCCCATAAGCGGCTCGTCATCCGGAACCGGCGAGAGGATCTTCTCATCATCGAAATGGCGGAGTTCGATCAAACTGCCGCCGCTCACAGTATTCAGCCCCAACTCGCCGATCGTCATACCGATATGCGGATTATCGGAGGGAACGAGCATCTCTACCGTATAATCGCCGGTGGACTCAAAGTCCGCTTCGGGGGCTTTGCGGTTCGGCAACAGACGCCGCATGGCGATGATAGACAGCACACCTATCGCCAGACAGAACAAGCCCGGAATGGTCGTTGCCATGATGTTCATCGCCTCGCCGGTTTTCTCTTCGTACAAGCCGCTGATGATCAGGTTCGGCGGCGTACCGATGAGCGTACACACGCCACCCATTCCCGATGCATAACTCAACGGGATGAGCAGTTTGGACGGCGAGATACCTAATTTCTTCGACCACATCTTGACGATGTTCACGAACAGCGCCACCACCGTCGTATTGCTCAAAAACGAACTCAATGCCGCTACCGGCAGCATCAGTCGCGTCACCGCTTTGGTGTAGGTGTCCGGCGTACCGAGCAGGTGCTTCACGATCCATTGCAGCACACCTGTGTGCATCAGGCCGGCGATGACCACGAACAGCACACCGACAACTGCCACCGAGGTCTGACTGACGCCGGACAGGGTTTCTTTCACATCCAGTACGCCGGTTACATACAAG
>DEHM01000022.1:81127-89323 GCA_002351925.1 Bacteroidales bacterium UBA2800 | reverse complement strand
ACGCTGAACATCGCCAGCACAGTAACTATCGTTATCCACGCTTGAAGACTAAAACCCAAAAACATTCTCCAATAGAATTCTTAATTCTTAATTTTTAATTTAGAAAATCAGCAGCGAAAGCAGGTACGCAATGATCGTGGAGACGGTCACGCAGATAAGACCCGGCATCATGAACGAGTGGTTCAAGAGGTACTTACCGATGACGGTCGTACCCGAGCGGTCGAAGTTAACGGTCGCAATATCCGACGGATAGTTCGGAATAAAGAAATACCCATACACCGACGGCAGTACACCAAGCAATACGACACCCGAGATTCCGAGTTTATAAGCGAGCGGTAACATGGCTACCACTACCGCTCCTTGCGAGTTAATCAGTACCGACACGGCAAAGAACACCAGCGCGATAGTCCACGGATAAGCCGAAACGACTTCGTCCAGCATATCCTGGATCTGCGGCATATAGTTACCGAAATAGGTATCAGCCATCCACGCAATACCATAAATCGCTACGACCGCCACCATGCCCGATTGCCATACCGGACCGGCAACGGCTTTCTTCGGCGAAGCTTTGCAGAAGATGATCATCAGTGCCGCCGCGGTAATCATGATAATCTGAATGACGAGGTTCATCTTGAGCGTCACCATACCCATTTCCGTGAAGTTCTCCGCTACCACACCCGCTTTTGCCAGTTCTTTGGCGGTAATGGTTACACCACTCGCCAGCGTGATATCTCCGGCTCCTTTGACTGCTTTGACTACTTCAAAACTCGGCAATAATTCCGGGAAAATAGCGAATACTACGATAACTGCCAAAGCGCCCAAGAAGATAAACACGCTGTTCTTGGCACTCTGCGGGATTTCGCGGTCGAGGGTTGTCGCCGTATTACCATATATATACGCGCGCTGCTCGGGATCGGCTATCTTGGCTTGGAAGACCGGGTCTTTGTCAAGGTCCAGACCACGCTTGTAGGACGCTGCCGCGGCTGCCATCAGACCGCATATACAAGCGGGGATGGTGATCATCAGCACTTGCGGAATCGTGATATCGAAGCCGTTCGCATTGGAGATACTCACAAACGCTACGACCGCTGCCGCGATAGGCGAGCAGGTGATACCCACCTGCGAGGCGATAGACGCCACGCCGCAAGGGCGCTCGGGACGGATACCTTTCTTCAACGCGATGTCGCAGATAATCGGCATCAGCGTGTAAACGACGTGACCCGTTCCTACCAATACGGTCAGGAAGAACGTCGTCAGCGGAGCGAGGAACGTGATACGGTCTGGGTGCTTACGAAGCATTTTCTCCGCCAACTGAATCAACCAATCCATACCGCCCGAAGCCTGCATGATACCTGCACAGGTGACGGCAGCAATGATGATATAGATGACGTCGGTCGGAGGCGTTCCGGGCTTCATGCCAAAGGCAAAAACGAGGATCGCCAGACCGATACCGGAGATGGCACCCAGCGCCAGACTACCGTACCGTGAACCGACCCACAAGGCTCCTAACACAATAAGGAGCTGAAGAATCATGATCCAAGTCATAAGGTTAAGCTGTTAAATTGTTATTCTATTATGGTAGCGGGTTTGCCGATTTTCTCGAAGGCACGAAGGAGCGTGTCGAGATCGGTCTTACGCGTGTCGTAGGTGAGCGTGACGGTCTTGGTCTTGAGGTCGCAGACCAGATCTTTGACACCCTTCTCGAAGGCGATATTCTTCATGATCTTGTCGCAGCAACCCTGGCAATGCAGGTCGCAGCGGAGCAGGACCGTCTGTCTGTTATTTTTTTTGGCCGGCGCAGCTGTCTCGGCGGGTTGCTCCGACGTAGTCTGCTGGCTGGCGCCTGTCTGTGCATCAACGGGTGGCTCTGCATAGCAGAGCGTCATGGCACACAGGGCGAGAAGAAGGAAAAAATGTTTCATATCGATTGACTAACTTAGGATAAGCCATGTAGCTACCGTATGCGAGGCGGCACCGAGCGTGATGAACACATGCCAGACGGCATGGTAGAACGGGTGTTCCTCGTCATTGTTAAAAAAATAGGAGCCGACGGTATAAAAGAGTCCCTCCGCCAGTATCCACGCAAAAGCGGCATGGGACAGGTTTTTCCAGAGCGGCCAGAGGATGAGCAACGCTACCCAGCCCATAGCCAGGTAGAGCGCCAGAGAGAGCCGCGGGTGACGCCCCAGGGCGACGAACTTACCTATCGCGCCCGCGAGCACGCACGCCCACAGGAATATAAATAAGGAGATCCCCATCCAGCCGCCGATGACCGACAGGCATATGAGCGAGTAGGACCCGGCTATCATGACGTAGATGGAGATATGGTCGAAGATACGCAGGCGTGCCTTGGCGACCGGTTCCGCCACGGCGTGGTAGAGCGTGGAGGAGAGGAACATCAGGAGCATGCCCAGCAGGAACAAAGCAGTTCCTGCGATTTGAAATTTGAAATTTGAAATTTGACATTGGTAAGCTGCCTGCAGCAACGGGTACGCAAGGGCACACGTCGCTATCAGGGGGAGGAGATGCGTCAGGGTGTTCGCTTTCTCCTCGCAGGGTAAGGCCGACCAATATGTACGCCAACTCATCATGCGCGCCAAGAGACCGTGCTACTACAGAAACAGTTTGGGCAGAAACCGGATGATATAGTCCTGCCAGTTAGGCCATGTATGCCCGCCTTCGCTCTCGTAGTAGGTGTACTCCACGTGGTTAGCTTCGAGCCAGCGGCGGTAGTCGCGGAGGGAGTCGTAGAGGAAATCGTCCTTGCCAATACCCACCCAGAAAAGACGGTAGTCCTCCGGCGCGTTATGCACAAAGGTAGCTGCGGAGAACATACCTACGTAGGCAAACTGACCGGCGAGCACATGACTCACGCGCATGGTGTGGTAGCCGCCCATAGAGAGACCGGCTATAGCGCGGCGGGACGGCTCGTTGGAGATAGGATAGCGGCTCTCCGCCTCAGCCATGAAAGCGGCAAACTGCGCTTCCCACTCGCCGTTGGTCGCGTTGTCCTTCTCTTCTTCGTAGGTCGGTCGACTCGGGCAGTTGTCGGGCATGATGACCACCATCTCGCGCACTTGTCCTGCGTGGAGCAGTGAGTCCATGATAGGCAACAGCCTACCCTGCTCTGTCCAGTCGTTCTCATTGCCCCACATGCCGTGCTGCAGGTAGAGGACGGGGAAGACATCGGTGCGCTCGGTATAATGGCCGGGCAGATAGACCACGCACGGCACGCCGTTGATTGTGTCGCGCACGGTGGTTCCCAACTCAGGCGTAGCAGCCTTCGGCCCACAGGCCGTCAGCACGCACACCGCCCATAGAAAACATGCGTATAAGATTGCTCTGTTCATCCGTCTAAGAATAAAAAAAATAGAGAACGCGCGTACACACGTACGCGCGAGTCCGCAGCAGCCCTCACCGCTGCAAGGACATAGAAATAATCGTTCGAGCGCAGCGAGATAAGAACTCCTTATTGCCCTTGGGAAGGCTATGGGACCTACCTCCTTAGTAATAAAAAATAACGCGCGCACATAGTGCGAGTCCTTGTCAAAGTTCATTTTTATTTACGGCGCAAAGGTACAACAATTTTTGCACATATGCAAATAAATTTGCACTTTTGCGCCAATTAAACAGAAAAAAGGTCCCAAAGCCGCACCGAAAAGGGTGAGCGATTCGATTCCGTAGCAAATAGCAGTTCCCGAAAAGAGGCAGACGGGCTCGGAGCCGCCGCACAGGAGAATGGCACAGGGGCGGAAAGACTACCCTACGCAGGCTCGGGCACGCAAATGGGTAATAAGGGACGCACGAAGAATGTGCGCATATATGGGGAACACGGTGTATGCAATACGCTGTGTTTGTTTATGTATCCTCTGCTCAGGCGGTCATACAGGATTTGTTTCTCTTTTTATTCAAAACAAAAGACCGTGAGCGGAGCGAACCAAACAAGCCGCGAGAGAAACGAGCACCTTATTATGGGGGAAAGAAAAATCAACAAACAAAGACCGTGAGCAGAGCGAACACCTTATTGAGAGAGAGCCCATAGATTTTATGTAGTCGGGCGGTATAGACGGAGTTCGGGAGTAGTCAAGCCTGCTTCAGAGGCGCGCGCGGTGTCTGCGGTGGCGGACGGTGTGGGGCGTGCGGTGTGCGCGCTCACGGGCGCGTGGCGCGGAGAGGCGGCAGAGCCGCCCACACACAGCATCGCCGATGGGACTGCGGAAATTGCATCGGGGGAGAGGAGGTAGCCGCCACTTTCGGAGACACCGAGGATTTATCCCCGAGGGCTCTTTGTTTGTGTCGCTACGCGCCACCGGCTACCTACTCACCCGCGCTGCCTGCCTTCTATCTGTCCGTCTTAAAAAAAATGTCGGAACGAAGAGACGACCGCAAGACGTGAGGTTTACCGAACTCCTTATTGGGGGAAAGAAAAAGAATCGTTCGGTTGTAAAAAAAATACAATATCACCATATTGAAAGAAAAGAATATGCTATTTGTTGCATATCTCGAAAAATTATAGTACCTTGAATGGCATTTTGTTCTGTTTCTCACGTCAAACTGCAAATAAATTTGCATATTCCGAAAAAAAGCAGTACCTTTGCACGCAAAACGTGCAATATGACGGAGACTAAACGGTTCAAAGACATAGTGGTCACGGAGGACCTGCGGGACTTGCTTTCGGAGCAGGGCGCGGCACACGGACGGGCGTACATGTGGCAATGCAGACGCGGACAGATTCAGTTTAAGTATGCCGACAACACCTATACCATGCGTCGCGACGACCTGCTGTTCAGCCCTGCCAACCGTCTGCCGGACATCCTCAATCAGTCACGCGATTTCCGATGCACGGTCTTTGCCTTGGACGGCAAGAAGACAGAGGACATCCTCTATGCCTGTCTGCGCAAGGAGACCGACTGGATAGACAAACTGCATTTCGTGCTCCGCCATCCGATGATACACCTGTCGCCGCGGCAGGTCAAGTTGATTGATTCATACCGCCAACTCGTGCATTTATATGCGGACGAGACAGGCCGCTACCGCCGCCGTGTGGCGTTCCTGCAAGGGCAATCCATCATCTACGAACTGCTTTCGTGGGTGGACGAGGTAATGCGTCCTTCCGGGGATTCTCGTACCATCGTCTCGTCCCGGATGAATCAACTGTACGTGGCCTTTCTGAAACTGCTGGATGAAAACGGTGGTACACAGCGGCAAGTGAGCTGGTACGCCGTGCAATTACAGATTTCTTCCGCCTATCTGAACCAAGTCTGCCGCATATGTATTGGCAAGTCGCCACAAGCCATGATACAAGATATCTTGTGCAAAGAAAGCAAACGGCTTTTGCTCTCTACCGACCTGAATGTGAAGCAAATAGCATACCATTTGCGTTTCGCTACGGAGGCTGCTTTTTGCAAGTTCTTCCGCAAGCAGGCAGGTGTTTCTCCGGCTCAGTTCCGCGCAAACAAATAGTTGTCCAAATCGCAATAAACATTTTCTTCGTCTTGGTTTGATTTGGATAAATTAAATAGATTTAGTACCTTTGCATCCGATTTGATTTCGGACAACTAAATCTATTAGTCTATGGCAACACTTAAACACCTATTTTCGTACATCAACCATTCTTTCCGTGAGGGTTGGGACAGCCCTGCACTGACGGACTACGGCACAGACCGCACCTACACCTACGGCGACGTCGCCACGCAGATGGCGCGCCTGCATCTCTATTATGAGCAGCTCGGTCTCCATGCAGGCGACAAGATTGCTGTGTGCGGTGTCAACTCGTCCAACTGGGCGGTCGGTTTCCTAAGTATCCTCTCGTATAATGCCGTGGCGGTGAGCGTGCTGGCGGACTTCACAGGCGCGGACATTGAGAAACTGGTCAATCACTCCGATGCGCAGGTGCTGTTCGTCGGACCGATGGTGGAGAAGAAAATCAATATCAGCCACATGCCCGCACTCAAAGCCGTCATCTCCACGGCGGACTTCCATCTGGTCTATGCTGCGCAGCCCAAGTTCCGCGAGGCGTACGAGATGCTAGACGACACGTTCCAAGCCATCTACCCGCAGGGCTTTAAGCCCGAACATGTACACTACCGCGAAGACAATCTCGATGACCTTGCGCTTATCAACTACACCTCCGGCACAACCAGCAATCCCAAGGGTGTCATGCTCACCTACCGTTCGCTCTCATCCAACGTGCAGTACTCGATGGAGAACATGGAGTGCCATCCGGGTATCAATCTCGTGTCGCTGTTGCCACTGGCGCACATGTTCGGAATGATGATCGAGCTCATCTACCAGATGGCAGGCGGTTCGCATGTCTGGTTCATCACACGCCTCACCACGCCGGTGCTGATGCAGGCGCTGCGCGAGTGCAAGCCGATTATTATCATGGTTGTGCCGATGGTGTTGGAGAAAATCTATCAGAAACAGATAAGCCCTGTTGTACGCAAGCCGCTGGTACGTGTGCTATGGCATATCCCGGGCATCGGAACGCTCATAAAAAAGCGTATCCGCAAAGGACTGATGGACGCATTGGGTGGCAACATACGCGTCCTTATCTCTGGAGGTGCGGCAATTAATCCCGAAGTAGAGAAATGCCTCATGGACATCCATTTCCCCTACTTGACCGGCTACGGCATGACCGAGTGCGGACCGCTGGTGTGCTATGTGCCGTGGCAGCAGTTCAAGGCGCATAGTTGCGGACGGCTGGTGGACAGAATGGAGCTGCGTATCGACTCGCCCGACCGGAGAGGCTCCGGAGCCGGAAAGGCTATGCAGAGCGAAATCGTAGGCGAGATTCAACTGCGCGGCGACAACTGCATGGTCGGGTATTATAAGAACCCCGAAGCGACCAAGGCGGCGTTCACGGAAGACGGATGGATGCACACGGGCGACCTTGGGTGTATCGATGCGCAGGGCAATGTTTTCCTGCGCGGGCGATGCAAAACGATGATTCTCGGACCTTCCGGTCAGAATATCTATCCCGAGGAGATAGAGTCTCTGCTGAATGCCCAACCTGCGATAGACGAAGCACTGGTGGTGAGCCGCGACAACAAACTCCACGCACTCATCTATCTGACCGACGAACATGTGGAACAGATGCGAGAGGAAGGCATGAATCTTCAAGAAGCGGTTTTGCAGGCAGTGGAGGATGTCAATCGGCAATTACCCTCTTATAGCCGCATTGCTAACTTTGAATTTATGTTCAAGGAGTTCGAGAAAACGCCAAAGCGCTCAATCAAACGCTATCTCTATCAATAAAATAGCAACTCCTCTCATGGGGCGATTCCGAACACTGATATGATTACTCCTAACAACCAATACGTACATCATTATTCGATCACGGCGGCAGATATGGACACGCGCTACCGCATGACGCCGAGTGCCGTGCTGCTTTATTTTCAGGATTGTTCAACGCGGTTCATGGCTTGTTTGCACCTCGCGCCGTTTGATGTGGCTCCTATCAACCGCATCTGGATCATTACCGAGTTTAACGCGTGGTTCGAACAGCAGACCGCACTCTGGTCCGACGACATCGAAGTGACCATCTGGAATAGCGAACTGACCGCACTAAGGCTGTACACCGAGTTCCGTATCCGCAGGTCGGATGGCGTCGAAGTGGCACACGGCTACGGCTGCTGGTCACATCTGGATATAGACACACACCGGCTTGTGCCGTTTACTCCTTTCGTTGACAGGATTCCTATCGTGCCCGAAAGAACTTCCGAGAGCCATAAGAAACGCCGGTTTGACACTGAAGGCATGCTTCTTCAGCAAGTTGAGCACCGCGTCAACCCGATTAATCTTGATTTCAACGGGCATGTCAACAACCGCACGTACGTCTCTATCGCCATGCAATCCGCAGAACAGGCGTTCATGGACGCATACGCCATCCGTTGTTTAAGCGTTCATTGGCTCAACGAATCTTTTCTGGGCGATACTCTTACCTGCCGTCTGAACTTGCTGCCCAACGACACCACCGAAACGATTTACCATTACCTGCATTCCATTACCTGCAATGATTCCGTTACCTGCAATGATTCCAAAACCGCCGCACAAATCTATTCCGAATGGATTCCCCGCGCATCCGCTCCTGACATCTCACTCCGCGCCTCGCGCTGCTAATCTTTGCAGAAAATCTTTGCATAAAATGGACTATTTGCAAACAATATTATAAAAAAACTTGTATAATTCAAAAAA
>DEHM01000022.1:78674-81009 GCA_002351925.1 Bacteroidales bacterium UBA2800 | reverse complement strand
AACAGGCATATTGCTTTATAAAACAAAAGTCGACAGCTTTTTATCTACAAAGAAGAATATGTCCCTGTTACTCGTGTCATGGCATGGGTTGCGGGGCATTTTTGTAGGAGCTTGTCGACGCTTTGTTTTATAGTGCCCCGCATTCCCGTGCTTTTTATGCTCTCCAAAATTCTTTAATTATTCCATGAAACAATATGTTATTAACCAGTTCCATTTTTATGGGGCTTTTATTGCCGGAGATAACTTCGACATTCACGACAATCATTCTGTCAATTTTTATCAAGGAGAAAATGCCAAAGATACGAACACACATGAAACATGTGTGGAGGATGTCACTCCCGTAGATACTTCTTTCTTCTGCACACAACAATTTACTGAAGATATCATCGAAAAGAATTTGCGGCAAGCAATTACCCTTGCAAGCAGTAAAGCCGATGCGTGCAGGCGTGTCATGGCATTAGAACCATTAGGATATGTGATATTAAGTAACGTAACCGATGAACGAAAAGCCGA
This sequence comes from Bacteroidales bacterium UBA2800, assembly GCA_002351925.1. GTDB lineage: Bacteria > Bacteroidota > Bacteroidia > Bacteroidales > Paludibacteraceae > Colicola. The sequence goes on along the minus strand of DEHM01000022.1, from coordinate 80,496 downwards.
GTTGGTGAATCCATTTGCCATGCCAAAATATAGGCTTACGGGGCAAGATTTTCGGCAAGCCCGCAATAGATGATTTGTACTAATTTGTACGCGTACAAATAGCCAATAAACGGCAGTTTGTACTATTTATTGTACCAATGAATACCAAAATGAACCTCATTTTTGTGGGGTTCATTTTTCGTATGTAATTTTGCCGCCGGATTCCAAACAGCTAACGGCTGGCGCCAGCCATAATTTTAACTTTTAATCAAGTAATTATTATGGCAACAGAACAATTACGATTAGTGGACGGCACTATTGTACGAAAATGCCCCACGATCAAGCCACTCTATTGTTCACGAGCAGGCAAATTCTACAGCGTACACAACGCCATTCTAACAGATGACGGTTGGGTGCTGCGTGAGATTAAACCGGTGCTCAAGCAGTCCGGCACACGCAGATGCACCTTCACCAATGGCACAGGTACGCATTACCCCTTCATGCGCAATTTTCAAAACAAACACTGTCATTTCCTTGTGGCAGCGGCTTGGCTCGGTTCGCGTCCGGATGGCATGGTCATTGACCACCTCAACGGCAACATTCTCGACTGGTCAGCCGACAATCTGGAGTACGTAACACCTGCGGAGAATAACAAACGCGCGAAACTATTGCGTGTCCTCCGTTCCATCGGTCGCGACCCCAAACAGATGAGCCGTGAAGAGCTCCTTGAAATCTTCAGCAAATATTATTTTTCAAATCCTAAAAACATTGACTAATCATGAAAGCTATAGAATTAAGAGCAGCGCTGATTGCTGCAAATGACATTAACCTGAATGGTGCGGATGCACTGGTAGAAACCTCAGTTCTTAAACAACTTATTGAATCGTGCAAGGCGCGGGTGGATGAGTTGGAACCGGAAGCCAAGAAACTGGCGGAGCAGAAGTTGACAGAGAAAGGTGAGATAAGTGGTAAGTTCGACCACGAAGGTCACCATTACACCTTGGATGTAATAACTGTGTTCGATATCATCGGAAAGCCGCAGAAGTACACGATGCCGGAAGGTGTGGAGTACCGCAAGAAAGCGGCTGAACAGGCTGAGTTCAAGAAGGAATCAGCTAAACTCACGCGCAAGATGAAGGAGATCTTGGATAACTTCCCTGAAGATCACCCGAACATCGCACCGGACGAGGTGAAGAAGACGCTCAAGTGCCTGGATTGATGCAGTAGGGTTTTAGGGGGTTAAGAAAAAAGGTTCTTCCCCCTATAACCCCCTTTATAAAAAAGAATGATGAATGATGATGATGAATGATGACGTATATAGGAAGCTATAAGAAGTAATAGGACGCTATAGAAATCATCATCAATAATTAAAAATTATATGAATGATGAAAAGAGATCTTTTGATTATATGTGGGACCTGCTTAACCCTCCGCAAGAGTTCCACAACATGCGCGGCAAGTGCGAAACGAACCTCTGGAACACGCTCAGTATTCACATGCAGCACCGCGTGTATCGTCTCATCCGAGACAAGAAACGGCGAGGTGAGAGTGTCCACCCAAATCCGTGGTATGCAATCGTCAATGCCAGAGATGCAGAGCCGACTAACTATAACGGTGACGGTCGAGTTGACGACCTCGTCAAGACCACGAAGATGGTCGTCGCGTGGTACAAAGAACGTGCGGGGATTTATACCCTCGAAGAAGCCCTTGCGCTTAAACTCAGCATCATCAGGGAGTTTAAACCAGTAATTGATTGAGATTATGAGCGCATATCCTTTGTATGATGTTCCGTACTTGGTGCGGGATCCAAACGACTTCCGGATGTCGAAGAAACGGCATGAGAT
>DEHM01000022.1:76312-78524 GCA_002351925.1 Bacteroidales bacterium UBA2800 | reverse complement strand
GGAAAAAATACGATTTTTTGACAAAATTTTCACTTTCCGAGGAACACTAAAAGGGGTTTTGACACTATCTTTGCACCGTCTTTCAGTTGAGAGGCGGTGTTTTTGATGCCTAACCTCTGCGCAACGTGTGCGCAACCTCTGCTACTTGAAACGAACTTGAAATGAACTTAAAATGATAGAAAACCGCATTCAATGCGGAGTAATTAACATACATTTATTAACCCATCCGCCATGCATAGGCGGATACAAAAAAACCTAAATCACTATGGCAAAGTATGAACCGATTGAGATGGTGAAGTCTTACAGCGGTAAGATTTGCGAACACAGCGATGTGTACTTCGCGAAGAAAGGTAAGACCCTTTACACCGGCAAAATCTGTAACCCGCGTACCAAAGCGTTCAGCGCTGAGGAACTGGCACGTCAGGAGAAATTCCGTCAAGCCCGTGCGGCTGTGAAGGCTCTGACCGCGGAGCAGAAAACCGCTTATGCGGAGGCGTTTGCGAACCAGAAGAAGTATTCTTCGCTGCAAGGGTACATGTTCGCGAAAGAGTACGAGAAACTCAGTTAACCTAAATGTCAAACAACCTAAAAAACCTTAACGAATTTATGGCAAAAGTAGCATGGCAAGCCGGTATTGACTATGTATCCGGCGCATTGTGCAAGTGCGGCAAGAAAGCCCCGCACAAACATGGTCGAATGCTGTTGGCGACGCACCGTAGGGCTGCGACTACGAGCGATTCGTGCAACCGCATTTACTTGCGCGACGAGTCGAACTTTACGAAGTCGAGCAGCACGAATGCTGTTTGGGCTCGTTCGCGATTCCAAGCAATCGCAGAGATGGTGGATAACCGTCGCAAAGACCTGAGTAAGATTACTCAAGACCAAATGGACTTTATTGCTCAGCGCAACAATCCGCGCGGCATAAAGACCATGAGGGCATACTACTGGCACATCTGCGGTCTGGAGTATGACGCTCAGCATCCGCGTCCGTAACGAAAGGAGGTAAACGATGAAAGCTAACATCCAACTGATTACGGCGGCTGTGCTTTCTATCGGCGGACTGGTTCTCTTGTTCTGCGGGGCGTTTATCGCTCCGCAGGGCGAGATTCACGAGAGCCTTTTAGTGGGGTTCGGAGAAGTGGCTACATTCGCGGGCGCACTATTTGGCATTGATTACACTTACAAATGGAAGAGTAAGCATGGGAACCATCCACCTAATCAGAACGAGCCGGAATAACAAGGCTGTGCGTGGCACCGCCACGATACCGATGGGCGCAGACAAAATCGTTTGTGCGACGCTTGAAAACAGCGATTATATCATCCCCGAAGGGACTTACGAACTGAAGAACACGATGTCACCTAAGTTCAAGAAAATACTACCGCTGGTGTGCGGTGTTCCTAAACGGAGCGGCATTCGCATCCACACCGGCACAAAGCCGGAACACTCGACCGGGTGCGTGCTGGTAAGCGCCTTCGGCAAGCAACAAATCATTGATTTTATTAACCAAAAAGCCAAACAAAATGAAAAAGTTTATCTTACTATCGCTACTGATCTGTAGCGTTGCGGTCGGCATGACCTCGTGCAAGGCATGGCGCACCATCAGTACAAGCGCTACCTACACGCAAGTAGGCGACAGCACGAAGACAACCACCACTATCACCACGAAGACGGTGGAGGAGTATCAGGGAGTGAAGAAATAGCCCCCATCCGCGCAAAGCGCAAAAGGAAAAGACGGAAAGAACGAAGCAACCGAAACAAGCATCCCCAATCCAAAGGAATGAAAGGCAAAAAGACAATCATTTCAAAGTGAACGGGAAAAGAACGAAAGACCAATCGACATCAACGAAAAGGAGTGACTCCAACGAGCCACTCCTTAACATTATACGCGCATACGCGCATGGATTACCATGCAGTGCCGAGCATGCGGAGGTAGGATTTGTAACGCCACTGCGCATTCTCCTGAGCGGCGGCGAAGAGCTCGTCTGCCTCTTTCGGGAACTGCTTTGCTACAGAAGCGAAACGAACCTCACCCTTGAGGTAGTCTTGGAACTTATCCCACTGCGGCTCTTTGGAGTCGAGCGAGAACGGGTTCTTGCCTTCTGCCTCGAGCTGCGGGTTGTAACGCCACAGGTGTCCGTAACCATCGCGTACAGCCTTAGCTTCCTCAGCCTGCGACTTGCCCATACCTGCTTTCAGACCGTGGTTGATACA
>DEHM01000022.1:75169-76203 GCA_002351925.1 Bacteroidales bacterium UBA2800 | reverse complement strand
CCGTACGTGGTAGCAATCATACCGAGGTCTTTCTTACGAACGCGCTTACCCATAGCAGCGAACTTAGCGATAGCGCCAAGCGGCGTTGCTTTGGATGCCTGACCACCGGTGTTGGAGTACACCTCTGTATCGAGCACGAGGATGTTGACATCTTCGCCGGAAGCGATGACATGGTCGAGTCCGCCGTAACCGATATCATAGGAAGCACCGTCACCACCGACGATCCACTGGCTGCGTTTAACGATATGGTCTTTCTCAGCGAGGATAGCCTTGCAGGTGTCGCAACCGCATTTCTCCATAGCAGCCACCATCGGCTCATAGAGACGGTTGGTAACCTCTGCAGAGTTCTGGTTCTCGAGCCACTCTTTGAACATTGCTTTGAGTTCGTCGGAGCAGTCAGCGCACTCAAGGCCTTTCTGCATGAGAGCAGCAAGACGCTCACGCAGTTTGCGGTGTGCGATCTGCATACCGAGACCGTACTCGCAGAAGTCCTCGAAGAGGGAGTTGGACCAAGCCGGACCGTGACCCTTCTCGTTCTTGGTATAAGGAGTAGAAGGTACAGAACCGGAGTAGATAGAGGTACAACCCGTAGCGTTAGCGATGATCTCGCGGTCGCCGACGAGTTGGCTGATAAGCTTCAGATACGGTGTCTCACCGCAGCCGGAGCAAGCGCCGGAGAACTCGAAGAGCGGCGTAGCGAACTGAGAGTTCTTGACATTCGAAGCGATGTCGATGAGGTGCTGCTTGGTAGCCACTTTCTCTACGCAGTAATCCCAGTTGGCAGCTTCGCCGAGTTGGCTCTCGAGATCCACCATAGCGAGTGCTTTGCCGACCTTCGGATTACCCGGACATACATCGACGCAGTTACCGCAGCCGAGGCAGTCCATAACGCCTACCTGCATACGGAAGTGCATACCCTTCATGGCAGCCGGAGCTTTCATCTCACGGGTAGCAGGAGCCTCTCCCCGACCCTCTCCCGCAGAGAGGGAGGTTAAACCTGCGAGTTCCTTATCGTCGAGCACGAACGGACGGAT
>DEHM01000022.1:74705-75019 GCA_002351925.1 Bacteroidales bacterium UBA2800 | reverse complement strand
GTACCATCCTCGATGCCCTTGAAGGACGAAACGGGGAGTAAGTCACCGTCCTGACCGTTGATCGGACGAACAACCTTGGTGATGAACTCCGGCTCGTTGCCGTAGTCCTTTGCCTCGTCAGCGCCGAGTTTGGACCATGCGGGATCGATGTCGAGTTTCTTGTACTCACCACCGCGATCCACAGCTGCGTAGTTCTTATTAACGACGTCTTCACCCTTCTTGCCGTAGGACTTGACGATGAAGTGCTTCATCTCCTCTACAGCTTTCTCTACCGGAATAACCTCGGTGATACGGAAGAAAGCAGACTGGAGGAT
>DEHM01000022.1:73240-74658 GCA_002351925.1 Bacteroidales bacterium UBA2800 | reverse complement strand
GATGGTGTTGGTACGGTTGCCCAGACCGATCTCCTGTGCGATCTTCGTAGCGTTGATGTAGAAGACGTTGATCTTATGGTCAGCGAAGTATTTCTTAACTTTGTTCGGCAGGTTCTTAACGAGTTCGTCACCCTCCCAGATGGTGTTCAAGAGGAAGGTACCGCCGTCTTGCAGACCACGGCATACATCGTACATCTGCAGGTAAGCCTGAACGTGGCAAGCCACGAAGTTAGGCGTGGTAACGAGGTAAGTCGAGTGGATCGGTTCGTCACCGAAACGGAGGTGCGAGCAGGTGAAACCGCCGGATTTCTTGGAGTCGTACGAGAAGTAAGCCTGGCAGTATTTGTCGGTGGTGTCACCGATGATCTTGACGGAGTTCTTGTTAGCACCTACGGTACCGTCAGCACCGAGGCCGTAGAACTTAGCCTGATAGAGCGATGCGTCACCCATAGCGATCTCTTCGCCAACAGGCAGTGAGGTGAAGGTGAGGTCATCGTTGATACCTACGGTGAAGTGGTTCTTAGGTTGCGGCAGGGCGAGGTTCTCGAATACAGCCAACATCTGTGCCGGCGTGGTGTCGTTGGAACCCAGACCGTAACGACCACCTACAACAAGCAGGTCTTTCAGACCGAGCTCGAGCAGTGCGTCACGTACATCGAGGTAGAGCGGTTCGCCGTTAGCACCCGGCTCTTTGGTACGGTCGAGCACGCAGATACGTTTCACGCTCTTCGGCAATGCCTCTTGCAGATACTTGAGGCTGAACGGACGATAGAGGTGTACGTTGATGAGACCGAGTTTCTTGTTGCCCTTGGCAGCTTCGTAGTCGATCACTTCGCGGATAGCCTCGCAAGCCGAACCCATACAGATGATGATGTTCTCTGCGTCAGCAGCACCGTAGTAAGTGAACGGACGATACTTGCGACCGGTGATCTCGGAGATCTTATCCATGTAGTCGGAAACGATGTCCGCTACGCCGTCATAGTAACGGTTGCAGCTCTCGCGGTGAGCGAAGAAGACATCGGGGTTCTCAGCCATACCGCGCATCTCGGGACGCATCGGGCTGAGGGCACGCTCACGGAACTCCTGGAGTGCCTTGTAGTCAACTAACGGACGGAGATCCTCCATATCCATCGCCTCTACTTTCTGGTACTCGTGGCTGGTACGGAAACCGTCGAAGAAGTTCAGGAACGGCACGCGGCTCTTGATAGTAGCCAGGTGTGCTACACCTGCGAGGTCCATTACCTCCTGAACCGAAGCCTCGGCGAGCATAGCAAAACCGGTCTGACGGCAAGCCATGACGTCTTGGTGGTCACCGAAGATACAGAGCACGTGGCTTGCCAGCGTACGAGCCGATACATGGAAGACGGACGGGATGAGCTCACCGGCAATCTTGTACATGTTCGGGATCATCAGCAGCA
>DEHM01000022.1:38556-73104 GCA_002351925.1 Bacteroidales bacterium UBA2800 | reverse complement strand
TCGCCGAACAGGTTCTTGCGACCTGCGGCAGCCCACTCGTCCACGTTCTCCGCCATCGGAGACGACGGCGTGATAGGATAGATAGCAGCTACCTCGGTGAACATGTAAGCTACATGTGCCGCAGCTGCGTTACCATCCATGGTCATAAATTTCTTTTCTTTAGACATTGTTATGTTGATTTATTGTTGTTTATTCGCTAGTATAAGAAGCCCAAGAGCCACAGCGGAATGAGGTTACCTCGTCCGGTCTCCTGCTCGCCGACGGCCGTAGGACGTATAGCGTCGCGTTGCGGCGTGTCGACACGCACGTCGAAATAATACTTGCCGTCGACCACAAACATCGCGTTGCGTTCGGTAGCGTTGACCTTGTGCCCACCGTGGATAGCGTTGTAGAAGAAGGTCTCGTAGAGATCGATAGTCGGTATCTCGCGGGTGAAGATCATCTGCGCCAGGTTGGTATTGTGGATGAAGGCCTTGGTAGGCTTCATCGGGAAACTCTTGTCCTCGAGATAGAGGAGGTTGATGAGTCGCGAGTCCTTGAGATACTTGACGTAGTTCATCGTGGTAGCGCGACTCAGGCCTATCTCGTCGGAGATATTGCTGATGTTGAGTGCACAAGGCGCTTCCCGCATGAGGATATAGAGCAGCTTGCGCAGTTTGTGCAGGCAAGCCACATCGATCTGCTTGATCATGAGCACATCGACCTCAAGCTGCGAGTTCATCACCTTCAGCAGCGCCGCCTCGAAGGACTTACTCTCCAGGTAGGACGGATAGTAGCCGTGGTGGAGGTAGTTCTTGAAATAATCGAGCGGGTGCACGCGCTCACATATCTCGCGCGAGATAGAAGCATGACGCTGGAGTATCTCCTCGAGGGTATAGGAGCGGAAGCGCAGACCGGTCTGCAGGTTGAGGTACTCACGGAAAGAGAACCCACGCAGGTTGTAGGTCTTAGCGATATCTTTGATATCGGCGTTCTCCTCCTCTATAGGCAGCACGGGCGTCGCACAGAAGACCACATGGAGGGTCTTGTACTTGCTATAGCACCGGCGCAACTCGCGCGACCAGTTGGGATATTTGAAGACCTGATCGAGGAAGAGGTAGGTACCGCCAGCTTTGACAAAGAGGCCGGCAAAATCCACCAAGGTGTTCTCGGTGAAATAGAAATCGTTGAGGTTGACATACAGACAAGGTCTGGCGTCCCGTTTCTTGCTACGCCTTCTGGTTTTCTCGACTGGTCGATTTCTCCACTCCTGCTCGATTTCTTTGGCTCGCGAGAGAAGGAAATCGGTCTTTCCCACTCCTCGTCCACCTTTGATGGCGATGAGGCGATCGTTCCAGTCTATCTCGTCCATCAGCTTGCGACGGATAGGCATGAAAGAGTGCTCAACCAGGAAATCGTGGATTCTAAAAAAAGCGTCTAACATGGTTGTAATGGTTTGGTTTTTTCAAAAAAAGCAAGGGACTACGCGCGTAGTCCCTTATGCGGAAGCAGCGCTCCGCTTAGAGGCTAATAGCGCCACTGGGGCAAACATCAGCACAGGTGCCGCACTCGGTGCACACGTCCGGGTCGATCGAATAGTGTTCACCCTCGGAGATAGCACCCATCGGGCACTCATCGATACACGTACCGCAAGCGATACAATCTGTAGAAATCTTGTAAGCCATAATATAAAAAATTAAAAATTTTTGACCGTCCTTTGGACTGAAAGAACAAAGACCGCTCCGCTGAAAGACCGCTTCCGCTGAACGACATTCATTCCGTCAAATCCGGTGCAAAGGTACTACTTTTTTTTGAGACTACCAAATAATTGGTAGAAAAAATTTATTTTTTCTTAGAGGACACCGTGGCCAATGCGGCCGCCAGTTTGGCTGCAGGTCCCGTCAACCCTTTGTCGGTCAGGCCTTTACGCTGGGCAAAGGTCTTCCAGTCTTTGGCTCCCCCGGAAGAGGTAGGCAGCCCGAGTTGAAGGAAATGGCAATAGGCGATGGCGAGTGCATCGGTAGCATCGAGTTTCTTGGGCATCTCGGCATCGGGTATATGCAGAAAACGCTGGAGCATATCGGCCACCTGCTGTTTGGTACTGTGTCCGTTACCGGTGATGGCCATCTTGATCTTCATCGGCGAGTACTCATAGATAGGCACATCCTTGCTGAGTGCGGCGGCGATGGCGACACCCTGGGCATGAACAATCTTGATCATGGTCTGCGGGTTCTTGTCGACAAACTGCGTCTCGATAGCGAGGCAGGAAGGATGGTACTTGTCAATGATCTCCTGCAAGAAGAAAAACTCCTTTTGCAGGCGCGGATACTGGCCTTCGAGCTTATGTACATCGAACGCGCCAAACTCCAGTATATCAACTTGTTGGCCTACCGTATGGAGCACCGCGTAGCCCATGAAGAGCGTACCCGGATCGACCCCTAAGATAATATGTTCCTGACGGACTTTATCGATCATCTTTCTCGTGGTTGCGGATGAAGCCGCGGATGATGACTACAACGGCTCCGGCGATGAGGACATAGTCGGCCCAAGGCTCGATATTCTTAACGCTCATCGCTGCGCCGATGCCCAGGATAACCAGGCCGATGATTAATATGATAGAGGAGAGTCTCATTGCAAATTTATGATTTATGATTTATTCTTCGACGAGGTAGACATCCTCGCCCAGCTGGTGCATAAAATATTGTTCGCGCGCGAAGCGCTCGAGGCTGTCGCGCTGGTTGAGATTGTTGATTTTCTGCTGCGCCTCTTCGGCATCGGCACGATAGCGGTCGCGTTGTTCTCCGAGCCGCTGGATCTCCCGGCCGCGATGCCAGAAATGGATCATGCTCTGCTCGCCTACGAAGAGATAGATGACCGTAAAGACCACCAGCACCAGGACATATTTGCCCCATTTGCGCCAAGAAAAACGCTCCCAGAGTTCCGAAAAATTTACCTTATTTAGCATAGTTTTTCAAAAATCGTGTGCAAAGTTACGATTTTATTTGCATATTTGCAAATTTTTGTGTACTTTTGTAGCCGATTTAGTATGAATTAATAAAAATTGTTCCATGAAGCAACGCTTTTTCCCACTTCTTGTGGCGCTCATCATCGGCCAGATGCTGGTAGCGCAAGTACATATCACGGAGGCTGATCCGGCCACTTGGACGACCGAGAAGCTCCGGCCTTACGTAAACCAGACCGTCATCTTCGATTTCCCGATGGTGGTTAGTACGGCAGGTAGCGGCTCGTGTATCATTGGTCCGTTCCGTCGTTTTCAGCCGGAGAACCAAGGTGTGACCGGTTCGGACGACTACAAGAACACCCAACGTCTCAATGCCTCGGGTCTGTTCACGCTGTCGGGCTTCAGCGGCTCACACCGTGCGGGAGAGCGTATCTATGGCCTAAAGGCCAAGGTAGGCAGTTCACCGAACCAGCTGACCTGGCTGAGTCAGACCAAGGTAACCGACACCAAGACGGACCTGCAGAACGCCGATATAAAGGCGATGGTGAATATTGCTCCTGACTGCGACGAGTGTCTGCTGGTATGCGGCTTCAACGTAGAGAACTACTTCACGGAGACGGGATGCGACCTGTGTCCCACAGCCTCGGAGCACAAGACCCAACGAAAGAAAGTGGGTGCGGCGCTGAAGAAGATCAATGCCGACGTCTTCGGGCTCGTGGAGCTGCAGAAAGGTAATTCGGCCCTCGCAGAGATAGCGGCCGACCTGAATGCGGCATTGCCCGGACGTAATTACAAGTATTTCTCGGATGACAAACCGGGAACGACGCAGAAGTCGGATTTCCTGTATGACGCCAACAAAGTGGAGCCGATAGGCATGTACGTGAAGTCGGACAAAGAGGTGGCAGACCGCAAGAAGATGGTGTGCTTCCGCCAGTTGAGCACCGGCGAGCGTTTCATCTACTCGATTAACCACTTCAAAGCGATGAACACAGGTGACGAGGCGCGTCGTGTAGCCGAAGCGCAGTCGGTAGTCAACCTCTACAACTCCTACCGTCAGAATGCCTTGGTACGCGACAACGACGTGCTGATCATGGGTGACCTGAACTCGTACGCCATGGCTAAGCCTATCCAGGTGTTCACCAAGGCCGGTTTTCTGGACCTGCACCGTGCTTTCCATGCCGACAGCAGTTACAGCTATGTATACGGCGACCTGGCAGCCTATATCGACCACGCCATCTGCAGCAAGCAGCTCTATCGCCAAGTGACGGGTATGGCAGCCTTCCATATCAACTCCGACGAGCCACGTAGCAACAGTGCCGGTCAGGGAGGCGACAACACGATGTTCCGTAGCTCAGACCATGATCCGGTGCTGGTAGGTCTGCGTCTGGATAGTACCCATTCGAGCACGTTTGATCCGTATGTCAACAGCGCCAACATGGGCGTAGACAGTATCTCGTTCTACTATGTCTATACGCGGGCTGACGCGGAGCCGATCGTCTATTTCGACCTGTACAACGTGAATGGTTACAAGGTATGCTCAACCACGCGCATCAAGTATCACGGCGACCTGACAGAAGAGCGCACCAAATACTACACCCTCTCGGCCGACAATCCGAATCTGCCGGACGAAGTCAAACAACTGTTGCCGCTGCCGACAGGTATCTACGTGCTGCGTTTCTACAGCGACGGCAACGTGAGCTCGCATAAACTGATCGTTCAATAGTGGATCTGTTTTCGGAAATAGAAGAACCCGAACGCGAGGAACTAAGAGCCCTACGCAAAGAGCTGGAGGAGCAGAACTACAAGTACTATGTGCTCAACCAGCCTACGATGTCGGACCAGGAGTTCGACCGAAAGATGCATCGTCTGCAAGACTTGGAGGCGATGTTTCCGGATATGTACGATGCGTCCTCCCCCACTCAACATGTGGGTTCGGACTTAGCGGTTACGGGTTACGGGTTACGGGTTACAGGAAAAGGCTTTGAGCAGGTCAAACACAGATATCCGATGTTGTCGCTGGCAAACAGTTATTCGCGCGAAGAGATTGAAGACTGGGTACAGAAATTGCCTTTGAACGCAGAAATCGTCTGCGAACTGAAATACGACGGACTGAGTATCAGCCTTTGGTATGAGCACGGTGTGCTCATGAAAGCCCTGACACGAGGTGACGGGCAACAGGGCGACAACGTGATTGATAATATCAAAACGATACCTTCTATTCCTTGGCGAATTGAACGAAACGACATACCGGAATGGTTTGAACTGAGAGGAGAGGTACTGCTGCCTTGGGCTAACTTCGAACGACTCAACAAAGAGCGCGAGGAACAGGAAGAACCGCTGTTTGCGAACCCGCGGAATGCCGCATCAGGCACATTGAAACTGCAAGACCCGCGGGAAGTAGCACGACGTGGACTGGAGGCGTATCTATACTACATGCTCGGCGAGAACCTGCCGGGAAGTACCCATTTCGAGCGTCTCGACACGGCGCGACAATGGGGATTCCATATCAGCGACGCCATCAAGGTGTGCAAGAATGTGGACGAAGTAATGGCGTATATCGCCTACTGGGATACGGAACGCAAGAACCTGCCGGTCGCCACCGACGGCATCGTGCTGAAAGTGAACAACCTGACGCAGCAGGAGGAGCTCGGCTATACCGCCAAGACGCCGCGCTGGGCAATTGCGTATAAGTTCCCCGCCGAGAAACAGTTGACGCTGCTCAAAGAGATTACGTACCAGGTAGGGCGCACAGGCGTTGTCACACCTGTAGCGAACCTGGAACCGGTGCAACTGAGCGGTACAATGGTTCAGCGTGCGACCTTGCATAACGAAGATTTTATCCGTCAACTCGATATCCGTCCGGGTGACCGCGTGTGGGTAGAGAAAGGCGGCGAGATCATACCGAAAATAACGGGAAGGGAAAACCGGGAAATCAGCCACTCTTGCGCCATTCTTGCGCCTCTTTCGGATTACACTTTTCCGACCACTTGTCCCGAATGCGGAGCAACGCTGGTACGCGTGGAAGGTGAAGCGGCGTGGCGGTGTCCGAATGAGGCCGGTTGTCCGCCGCAGATAAAAGGGAAGATTGAGCATTTCGTGAGCCGGAAGGCCATGAATATCGACGGTCTGGGCGAAGAGACAATCGACCTGTTCTACCAGAAGGGATTGCTAAAGAACATCGCCGATATCTATGACCTGAAAGCGGAAGATATCGCGACTCAAGAGCGTCTCGGCGAGAAGAGTGCGCAGAACATATTGGATGGTATCGAGGCCTCGAAACAAGTGCCGTGGAGTCGCGTGCTGTTTGCCTTAGGAATACGCATGGTAGGCGAGACAACCGCCAAGAAGATTGCCCGCAAATACAACACGATAGACGCCCTGCAGTGGGCTACGGCCGAACAACTCTGCACTATAGAAGATGTAGGTCCGCAGATTGCGGAGAACATCGTGAAGTATTTTGAGGACATCCGAAATCTGGAGATTCTGGAGCGTCTTCGCCAAGCGGGTGTGCAGATGGAAGGTGAAGCGGAAGCCGCGCCGACGAGTGACAAACTGGCGGGACTCAGTATCGTTATCTCCGGTACGTTTGCGCAGCATAGCCGCGACGAGTACAAAGCGATGATTGAGGCAAACGGAGGAAAGAACGTAGGTTCAGTCAGCAAGAAGACAAGTTTCATTCTGGCCGGCGAGAACATGGGACCGGAGAAACGCAAGAAAGCAGAGGACCTGGGAATTAAGATGATTACGGAAGAAGAATTTTTGGAGATGCTATGAAACTGAAACAGTATATATTTGACTATCTGCGGAAGAAAATGCCCGCTCGTGAGGTGCGTTTCCCGCATTTGGACCAACCGCTGAAGTTGCTCATTATCTACGAGAGCGATTATCTGGAGCGCAACGATGCTATCAAGACGATTCGTCAGGATCTGTTGCGCCAGCAGATGGACGTGACGATGTGGGGCTATCTGGCAAAGAAAGAGATACAGACGCTTATCCTGCCGCAGAGCCGCATATTGGGTCTGGGCGACTACAACTTCTTTGGCAAGCCGCGCGAGGAGGTGCTGACCGACTTGCTGGCAGAGCACTACGACCTGCTGATTGACCTGACGACGCAGCCCTGTCTACCCTTGCGCTATATAGCCATGTATGCCGACGCAGATTTCAAAGTCGGTCTGAACCTGGGCGAAGGGATTCACGACATGCTGATTTCCCTACCCGATTTCACGCCTGAGCAAGGCGAGGAAGCCAAGATTGAAGCCTCGTGGCTTTTCAGTCAGATTATGCGATACGTAACAACCATCAAGAGTAATGATTAAAGGACTTGGCACCGCATTGATTACGCCGTTTAAGGCCGACAAGAGCGTGGATTATGAAGCACTGGCACGACTGCTGGACACGCAGCTGACTGGTGCTGTGGACTATATCGTTGTGCTGGGCACTACGGGCGAAGCGGCTACGATGACAGACAAAGAGCGCGAGGAAGTGCGGACGTTTATTCGCAAGTACGTGAACGGTCGTCTGCCCTTGGTATTGGGCGTGGGAGGCAATTGTACAGCAGCGGTGTGCGAAGCGTTGAAGACCATCGACCTAACGGGCTTTGAAGCGATCTTGAGTGTTTGTCCGTACTATAACAAACCGAATCAGGAGGGACTGTATCAGCATTTCTCAGCAGTAGCAGAGGCAAGTCCTGTGCCTGTGATACTTTACAATGTCCCCGGTCGCACGGGTGTGAACTTACTGCCGGAAACGGTGATGCGGATATGGGAAGCACAGCCTGAGAAGATTGCGGGTATCAAAGAAGCGAGCGGAAACGTAGAGCAGATTAAGCGATTGATCGGTCTTGCAGAAGGCAAGTTGCTTGTCATAAGCGGCGATGACGGAATAGCGTGCGAGATTATGGAAGCAGGTGGCGCAGGACTGATATCGGTAGCGAGCAATGCGTTTGCGGACGATTTTCATGATATCGTGCATAAAAAGGACCAAGCTAAACAAGCGCAATATGAGGAGATGGTACGATTGCTGTTCAAGGAAGGTAATCCTGTGGGAATAAAGGCGGTTCTGGCACAAAAAGGAATCATAGAGAACTACCTGAGATTGCCGCTTGTTCCGGCAAGCAAAGAATTGCAAGAAGAGATAAAAAAAGAGCTCGCATGATTGCGAGCTCAAATTTTGTAAGAACATCTAGCTAGATGATTCACTTGCCGTTATTACTTCGCAGCTTTTTTCTTAGCCTGATCTACGATAGCCTTGAATGCAGCGGGCTGATTCATGGCGAGGTCGGCCAATACTTTGCGGTTGATAACGATGCCGGCTTTCTTGAGGTAGCCCATCAACTGGCTGTAGCTCAGGCCTTCGAGGCGAGCGGCAGCGTTGATACGCTGGATCCAGAGAGCACGGAACGTGCGTTTTTTGTTCTTACGATCGCGGTAAGCATACTGCAAACCTTTCTCCCATGTGTTCTTTGCTACGGTCCAAACATTGGCACGTCCACCAAAGTTACCACGGGTGAGCGACATGATCTTCTTACGACGGTTGCGCGAAGCAACGTGATTTACTGATCTTGGCATTTCTCTTTCCTTTCAGTTTTGGTGGTTAATACTTAACGAAGCAACAGCATCTCACGTACGGAGCGCAGGTTCGTCTGATCTACTAAAGCAACATGGGTCAAGTTGCGTTTTTGCTTTTTAGTCTTCTTCGTCAGAATGTGACTTTTGTAAGCGTGCTTACGCTTGATTTTACCTGTTCCGGTAAGCGTGAAACGCTTTTTGGCACCGGAATTAGTTTTTACCTTTGGCATTTTGTATAAATAATTTAGTTGTTAATAATACGTCCGCAAGGCAGCCCGGCGCGCTCGGCGCCGAATTAAAGGTAGGCCTTCGGGCGATATGTCGGTTTTTCGTTATAGTTAGAGATGGGTAATAACTAACTAATAACTAAGTAATAACTAAGTAATAACTAACTAATAACTAACTAATAACTAACGCTTGGCCGGTTAATGGTCTGTTGGTTAGTCTTATTTTTGGCTCTTTGGGCTCAGGTTGAGGAACATACGTTTTCCCTCAAGGTTTGGCACGTTGTCGGGTTTGCCGTATTCCGCGAGGTCGTTGGCGAAGCGTGCGAGGAGCAGTTCACCTTGCTCTTTGAAGACGATGGATCGTCCGCGGAAGAAGACATATGCCTTGACTTTGTTACCCTCTTTGAGGAACTCGATAGCGTGCTTGAGTTTGAAGTTATAGTCGTGATCGTCGGTTTGGGGACCGAAACGAATCTCCTTGACTTCTTGCTTTTTCTGATTCGCCTTCGCCTCTTTCTGCTTTTTCTTCTGCGCGTAGAGGAACTTCTGGTAATCGACGATACGACAAACTGGCGGAGTCGCCGTAGGCGCTATCTCGACGAGGTCGAGATTCTGCTCATCGGCAATATGCATTGCCTGTTGGAACGAGTAGATACCTTGTTCTACGTTGTCGCCGATAAGGCGTACTTGCTGGACACCGCGGATCTTATCGTTGATACGATGCGGGTCCTCTTTGATAACGCGACCGCCGCGCGGTCTGATGGGGGGTGTTGCTATAGTTTTTTCCTCCTAATTTGGGTTAATAATCAAAAAGCGTGCAAAGATACAACTATTTTCTGATATGTGCAAGAAAAGTGCGATTTTTTTCACTTTTTTTCTAATTTATTTGCGCGCGTGAAATATTTTTTGTAATTTTGTGCGCTATTTTGATGAAATATGTCAAACCGAAATCTAATATCTAAAAAAATATAAACGTTATGAAAAAGAATTTATTTATGACATTCGCGCTTGTAGCGCTGGTAATGATGAGTTGCAAAGAGAACTCAAACATCAACGCCCCCGGTGACAACGGCTACAACTACGATTCCATTCCGGTGCTGGTACCTGACACGGATGGTATTGAGATCAGTGTAGACAGCGCCATCGCTATTTGCAAAGCGCTTAAGGCCAACGAGGTAACTCCTGAACGTTACAAGTTGTCGGGCGTCCTTACCGCAAACTCGACGAGCCCAGACGATGTTCCGAGCAAGTACACCAACATCAACTTCAAGTTGTCGGACAACGGCAACAAGACCAGCATCTCTTGCTACTACATCAACAACATCAACAACGTGAAGTTCCGTAAGGGCACGGATGTACCTTTGGTAGGTTCGAAGCTGACCGTACTTGGTTCGTTGACCAACTATAAGGGAACCACACCGGAGTTGAAAGACGGTTTCATCGTTCGTATTGACTCGATGGTACGTCCGATACCGGCAGAGACGATTCAGGCGACTTGTGCAGAAGCAAAGACAGCCGCTTTGGCATTGCCGGCAGGAGGCACCAGCAATGATATATATATTATCGATGGCTATGTACAATCGGCAGGCTACGACGCTACGATCAGCAAAGGTCAGCAGAAGTGGTTCTGGATAGACGACGTGCTGAATGGTCAAAAGACCTTTGAGGCTTATTGGTGCAACGTGCCCGATGGCGTAACGCCTGTTCCTGTTGGCGCAAAAGTACGTCTGACCGGAAAGATCATGAACTACAACGGTACCGTGGCTGAGATGAAGAATGGTAAGATAACCATCCTGGAGGAGCCCGCAGCCGGTGGTGAATAAGACTTTAAGTTACAAAAAAGATTATAGTTAAAAGAAAAAAATGGCAAGTTTACAACGAATTAGAAATCATGGCGCCCTGTTGATTGCAATTGTGGGTTTGGCCATGCTCGCTTTTATCCTTGGCGACTTTTTGAACTCGGGTAGCAGTTTCTTCAACCGTAGCCGTGAGAACGTAGCGGTGATTGAGGGCCAGAAGATTCACTACACCGAGTATGAGACAGCTAAGGAGCAACTGACAGAAGTGTACAAAATTGAGACCGGTCGCTCGGATTTCGACGAGGACATGACGGCACAGATCCGCAATCAGGTGTGGAACATGTTGCTGATGGACTACACGATGCGTGCTCAGACCAATGAGATCGGTATGGAGATTACCACCGACGAGCTGAGTGAGCTCTGCATCGGTGAGCACCCTCATCAGATTATCCGTGGTCGTCGTGCGTTTATGGACGAGAACGGTCAGTTTAACCGCAACGCAGTTATCAACCTGCTGCAAGCTATCAACGAAGAGAGCGATGATGCTGAGCAGAACGCGAATCTGAAGCAGGCCAAGACCTATTGGCTCTACTGGGAGAACGCTGTGCGTATCAGCTATATGCAGGAGAAATACACCAACCTGCTGCAACACCTGGTGAAAGCCAATAGTCTGGAGGCCGAATACGCCTTCAAGGCTCGTCAGGAGGGTGTAGCAGCCGAGTATGTGATGCAGCCCTACTACACCGTAGCCGACAGTCTGGTGAAGGTGAGCGACCGCGACCTGAAGAAACTGTATAAGCAGCACATGCCGCTCTACAAGCAGACTCCGAATCGCGCTATCAAATACGTAGCCTTCGACATCAAGCCTTCGGAGGACGACTTCAAGGCTGCTGAGACTCTGCTGCAGAACCTGCAGGAGGAGTTCCGCACGACTGAGGACGTGAGTCTGGTGGTAAACACCAACTCGGACATCATGTATGACGGTCGCGACTACTCGGAAGAGACCGTGCCGACGCACTTCAAGGAGTTTGCATTCGCAAAGGGTGCAAAAGCCGGTGACTACACGGAGATTCTCTTTGAGCACGACACGTATATGATGGCTCGTATCATGCAGGCCGGTTATTCGATGCCGGACTCGGTTGAGCTGAAAGCTATTGTGAAAGACGGAGAAGATCAGGAGCTGGGCTGGTTCCATGCTACCGATCTGCCGAAGAATATTGCCGAGCCGGCCTTCAACGGCAAGCGCGGCGAGCAGTTCACCGTAGCACAGGGCATGGGTGAGCAGACCTATGAGATCATGGATCTGAGCAAGCCGACACCGAAGGTAAAACTGGCTATCCTGGCTCGTGAGGTGACTCCATCGAGCAAGACCTATTCGATCATCTACAACAACGCCAAGCAGTTTATTGTAGCCAACCCCAATGCCGAGGCACTGGAGGCAGCGGCTCAGGAGGCAGGCATGGCTGTGATACCGCAGTATAACCTGACTGCGACGACCGACAAAGTAGGTCAGTTGAAGTCCAGCCGTCCCATTGTTCGCTGGGCATTTGAGGCTAAGGAAGGTCAAGTGAGCGACGTATTTGAGTGCGGTCAGCAGTTTATTGTAGCAGCTCTTACCGAAGTGAACGACGGCGACTATCGTCCGCTGGAGGCTGTGCGTGCCGAGTTGACGTACGAAGCAACCAACAATGCGAAAGCCGCATATATCCTGAAACAACTGAAGGGCGCAGAAAGCCTGGAGGCCGCTGCTGAGATCATGGGCCAACCCGTTCAGAACGCCGAGCGCGTGAGTCTGGCGGACAACCGTTTCGGTCATGCAGGTATGGAGCCGAAAGTGATCGGTCGCACTATGGCCCTGGGCGAGAACGCCTTGAGCGAGCCTATCCAGGGTAACATGGGCGTGTTTGTAGTAAAAACAGGAGCAGCACTCAACAATAACGACGATTTTAACGCGGAGACAGAGAAGGCTCAACTGGGCAGCCGCTTTGCTTACCTGCCCTACCAGGCTATCCAGTTGATGGAAGACCAGGCTGAGGTAGAGGACAACCGCGCTAACTTCCAATAAATGCGTGCGCGCGTACGTGAATATAATAAGGAGAGTGCTCGACAAGGGCAACTCTCCTTTGCGCTAAAATGAAACACATTAGTCCTTGGGCTTGGGTTCCAACGCTGTATTTTACGGAAGGAATCCCGTACTTCCTGGTAAACAGCATCTCTGTCATGCTGTTTGCCAAGATGGGTGTGCCCAATGACCAGTTGTCGTTCTTCACCACCCTGCTCTACTTCCCTTGGTTCCTCAAGGGACTATGGAGTCCGTTCGTAGATATACTGCGTACCAAAAGGTGGTGGATAATCGCCATGCAACTATTGCTGACGGCTTTGTGTATCTTGCTGACAATCAGTCTGCCGCACCCTGCAACAGAGACAATAGCAGCCAAAGCGACCTCGGTAGGAACGTTCCGCTTCACGCTGATTCTATTCATCATCGCCGCTTTTGCCTCCGCCACGCACGACATCGCAGCAGACGGCTTTTATATGCTGGCGCATGATACAAAAAGCCAAGCGGCGTTCGTAGGAATTCGCTCTACGTTCTACCGCATCGCTGCCGTCTTCTCGCAAGGCGTCATCGTCTATATAGCTGGTTATCTGGAGAATAAGACGGGAGACATCCCGGGTTCATGGCAAATCACTCTGGGTGTGACAAGCGCTATCCTATTGGGTGTCACGCTGTACCATTGCTTCTTCCTACCCCATGCAACGGAAGACCAACCGCGGGAAGTGAAAGACTATAAGGGAGCCATGCGCGAACTGAAAGAGTCGTTCGTGACTTTCTTCACCAAACCGGGCGTGGCGCTGGCCATCGCATTTATGCTGCTATACCGTTTGAGCGAAGGCTTCCTCGTCAAACTGTGTCAACCGTTTCTGGTAGACGCTCGAGAAACATTCATCCGCGAGGGACAGCTCATCGGCGGCGGATTGGAACTGAGTACGGACACTGTGGGGCTGCTCTACGGCACAATTGGCGTCATCTGTCTCCTGCTCGGCGGTATCCTGGGAGGTATATATATATCCAAGAAAGGCCTCAAACGCTCGATCTGGCTGATGGCGGCAGCATTGACATTACCGAGTTTTGTGTATTGCTATCTGAGCATGGCGCAACCGGAGTCCCTATGGCTGATCGGAAGTGCGGTCAGTCTGGAGCAGTTCGGCTACGGATTCGGTTTTACGGCGTATATGATGTATATGATGTATTTCTCAGATGGGCCGTACAAAACCTCACACTATGCGATCTGCACCGCCTTTATGGCACTATCGATGATGATTCCGGGATTTATCGCCGGTTCTATCGAAATGGCAGTCGGCTATTCCGCCTTCTTCTGGATTGCGAACGCATGTAGCGTAACGACATTTTTGATAACGTATTTAGTATATAAACGATTATGAACATCAAACGTATTATACCCGATGCTATTACGAGCGGCAACCTGATTTGCGGAAGTATAGCTGTTTTTCTGGCGACTCAAGGTGCCTTCATATGGGCATTCGTGTTTGTGTTGGCAGGTGCTTTTCTGGATTTCTTCGACGGACTGAGTGCCCGTCTGCTGAAAGCGCCAAGCCCCATTGGCGTACAGTTGGATTCGCTAGCGGATGACATCACCTTTGGTCTGGCTCCGGCGATGATGCTCTTCTGCTATCTGCGTCCGCTACTGGGTTGGTGGGCAGGTCTGGCGTTGCTGATGGCGGCCTTCTCGGCGTTGCGTCTGGCGAAATTTAATGTCGATGAGCGTCAACATGCCTCGTTTATCGGTTTGGCTACGCCGGCCAATGCTATTTTCTGGGGCGGTATATGCTGTATGCCATATGCGATGCTGGCTTTCGACTGGATGGCCTGGGCGCTGATCGGTCTGTCGCTGGTGAGCTGCTATCTGCTGAACGCAGAGATTCCTTTCTTCAGTTTCAAGAGCCTGAAGACACAGAAGACGGAAGTCATTTTGTTCCTCTGCGGCTGCCTGATACTGATGGCCTATTGCATTGCTAAAGCACTGATAACCAAACATATCGAGTTCGCCATGTTTAGTGGAACGGCTTGTATCGTTTGGTACGTAGCGCTGAACCTGCTGCTGGCTGTGATGCCGAAAAAGAAGTAACCTCTAAAACCGAACATATCATGACACGACACATCACTTTACTGGGTGCATTGGTATTCTCCCTTGCCCTAATGGCCGAAGCTATTCCAGCCAATTACTACGATGCCATTGACGGCAAACAAGACTCCGTGCTGAAAAGCCAACTCAGCCTTATTGTAAGAGGCGGCGATCGCTATGATTACGGTGTGAACACCTATCATACCAGTTCCAACCCTCCTGAGTGGGAAAAAGGAGACTTGAAGGCATACGGTACCTGGCAGGCGTTGCCGTCGACAGATATGCATCCCGACGGCATCGTGTGGGATATGTATTCCCATTGTGTGCGCTATTACCCGAACAAATTAGGCGATTCCGGTTGCTCGCTCAATATTGAGCACTGTCTGCCGAAAAGCTGGTGGGGAGGTACGGTCAATGAGGCTTATAAAGATCTCTTCAACCTCAATCCATCTGATCAGCGTGCCAATAGCCAGAAGAGTAATTATCCCCCGGGACATGTAAAAACAGGTGATAAGTTCGATAACGGTAGTTTCAAAATGGCAAAAGCCAATACCTCCGGCTACGGCTATATATGTTTTGAGCCAGCACCAGAGTACCGCGGCGATTTTGCACGAGCTTATTTCTTCGTAGCGACAGCCTATGAATACTTGGAGTGGACTGCTTATTCTGATTATATCAGCAATGCATCGTATCTAATGTTTTCTGATAGTATTCAGAAAGTGCTTTTGGACTGGCATCGTGCCGACCCGGTAAGCGACAAAGAGATATGTCGTGCCGACCAGATCAGTAGTATCCAGCACAACCGGAATCCGTTCATAGATTATCCGGAATTGGTAGAATATATCTGGGGTAATAGGAAAGGTCAAGCCGTAAATCTTGCCACATTAGAGTGCGCATTCGAAACCGGCACATGTGTAGATTCCATCACTCCCGAACCGAGCCCGATAGCATACGACACGCTCATTAACCTACCGGCTATCACGGCAGCCCTAGTGAACGCAATACCAGGAGGAAGCGCCAATAGCGGCATCCAGTCAAACGGAAATGCCTCGATTAGCATGGGTAAAAGTGCCACCGATGGTGAGATTAGTTTCTCGGAAATTAGTCTGACCGACACAGCAGTACTGGCGTTCCGTGCATCACCCTACAATAGTGCAACCAGTATGCAACTGGATATCTACATTAACGATAATAGCACTCCGTTCCGCACTATTACAGAGACGGTTCTGCAAGAGACCCGCAACGAAGTACGTTATCGTATCACCTTGCCGAGCACTACGACCTCGATACGCATTGTCTCGGTAGGTGGAAGTACTAGTAAACGTGCATGTATGCAGGAGTTGTATTTGCTCAGTCCGAAGGGCGCAAGTACCGATATTACGGAGGTTCAGCCGGCATCTGCGGCCCGCAAGGAACTGCGTAAAGGTCAGGTAGTGATTCGGCGCGAGGACAACACATATACCACGAGCGGCCAGAACGTGCGTTAAGAAGAATAATAACATAACGACAATATGAAGAAATACGGAATAGTCATCCTCTGGGTGTGCTGCATGCTGCCCGTTCTCCTCTTTGCGCAGAACACGGCAGAGGTGCGCGTGACCTATGGCAACCAGACGATGACTTTTGCTAACGGCGATATCAGTTCGACAAAATTCTGTTTCGGCGACAGCCGCGAGTTCAGTCTGCAAGCCATCGTCAACGAGGCCGGTTTTAACCTGCAGCGCGTGAACTGGGATTTCGGCGACGGCATCACCCTGCTGGATGGTACGGCCAGTGTTACCCATGACTACACGACGTCCGGTTGGTTCCGAATCGTGGCCGATATATACGGGCGTCTGAACAGCGTCAACACACGTTATACCGTAGCGTTCTCTATTCCGATAACACAGCCCGACACGCAATATGTGTATCGTCATGAGTGCAAAGAGTTGGGCTATACCGGTTCGCTTCGCAACGATACTATTCCTGAGGCGGAGCCTGCAGACTGCAGTCATCGCGTGGACACAGTTGTCGTCTATGGCGTGCCTTCGGTGCATCAAGATGAGATACGCGCGGTGGATAGTTATTACGAACCACTAAACGGTCAGACCTACACGACGACTCAAGATATAGAACTGAATCTCACCGAGTTGCTGCAAGTAAAGAATAGTAGCGATTGTGACACTATCATCCAGCGCCATGTAGTTATCAGTTCGTGTCTGGAAGTGTATGTACATCAGCGCTATACGTATATTTGTAAAGGCGAAGATATCAGCGTATACTACCAAGTTATTCGCGGCGAACTGGGCGACATCTTCTGCGTGCTGAACGGCCGCAGGACGAAGTTGACGCCGGAGCAGGGTCAACTCTCCTTGCCGGTGGCTGACCTCAAGCCGGGTATCTATGAGGCTACGCTGCAGTTCAGCGATACTTATTGCCACAAGACAGTGGAGCTTCCTGTCCAGTTCACCATCCTCTATCCGAGCAGTATCATCAAGTATAAGTTCAACAATGTTCTCTCGGTTTATTTGCCGGGCTACGGGGGCAATGCGGGTTATACGTTCACAGCCTACCAGTGGTACAAGAACGGCGAAGCGATAGAGGGCGCCACAGGTCCTACTTATTATCAGCCTGAACCTTTTACAGAAGGCGACCGTTTCCATGTGCTCCTGACCGACAAGAACGGGCTCACCCTACCCTCCTGCGAACTAGAAATCACGGTCGTTCCTTCCTTTACACAGGAAGAACCGGAACAGGCGCCGGAAAAAGTACTGCGCAATCAGCGTCTGTATATCCGACTGGATCAGCGCTTGTATGATTTCTTCGGACAACGCGTGGAATAAGTTATGAAATCGCTGTTCCGACAGAATGCTACGTTTATCACGCTAAGCCTGATGCTGATTTTGGCATTGGGCTTAGCCCTTTTCTGTATCCCCAAACAGGAACTGCATCTGCTGCTCTGCGACCACCACACGACGGCAGGCGATTTCTTTTTTCGCTATTACACCCAAGTAGCCGAATGGTTTCCGTACGTGCTATGTGTACTCATACTCCTACTGGACCGTATTGGCGACGGTTGCTTTGCCTCGGCGTGCCAGGCGCTGTCTGCACTGACGACGCAGATTGTGAAACATATCTTCGTAGCGCCGCGCCCGCTTACATGGTTTACCGCACATTATCCGGATATAGAATTGCCGCTGACAGAGGGCGTCAAGATGAACTACTGGTACTCCTTCCCCAGTGGTCACACTACTTCTTTCTTCGCCCTTTTCTTCGTACTGAGTATCATGGCTGCCCGAAGATTTAACACGCTCGCGGCCCAAGGGATACAGGTGCTGCTGTTGGTGTTGGCCGCACTGGGAGGATACAGTCGTATCTACCTGAGCCAGCACTTTGCGCTGGATGTGTTTGGAGGGGCTGTTGTCGGGATGACCATCACACTGGTATGTTATGCTATTTTTAGCCGTTTTAAAGACCAAAAATGGTATAATTATCGTGTTTTTCAAAAAAAATGACCCCTAAATTGCATTTTTTTGCAAAAAAATTTGGTCATATCAAAAAAAAGCAGTACTTTTGCACCCGCTTTCGAAAAGAAAGGGCGTTTAGCTCANNTTCGAATCCGTAAACGCCCACACGAGGAGACTTCACGGTCTCCTCTTTTTTTGTGCGAAGGCCCATCAAAAGGACTGATTTTTTCCACATTTTCTGAAAAACTGATACAAAAATTTGCGTATATGCATTTTTTGTTGTATTTTTGCACGCTAAATGTGTCGTGCGTGCATACACATATACACATGAGTGCCCGCTCGCCGCGCATAAATACACACGAGAAAAAGCATCTGAAGATATGACAACCATCCTACAACGTACCACGCTTCGCCGCGCTTGCCACTCGCTCGCGCTGGTAGCGATAGGTTTGTTCCTCGGCACTTCTGCATGGGGGCAAGCATGGCATAAGAATCATACCGGAGGTCTCAATGGAGACAACTACCATTTCGGCTATGTCAGCGGTAGCTTGGGCTACTCGATGTTGCAGTTGAGTGCCCCCAGTGCCGTATCCAAAGGCGCACTCGGCGGCACACTCGGGCTGGGCTATGAGTTCCGCAACAGCGGTTTCTGGACGAACGTAGGTGTGCAAATCAGCATGCATCGTTCGAAATTGGTGGTTGACCAATATACACGCGATTTCAATGGCTTTGACACCCAAGGCAAAGCTACTGTGTTCCATTATCGTGTGGACCAAACCGATGAGCAGACCTGGAATTTCTTTGATGTGCCTATCATGGCCGGTTACTACGTGCAGGGCTTCTATATCGGCGCCGGTCTGAAACTGACCTACGCTATCCGGCCTACCACCATCAGCAGCGGTAGTTACAACCTGAGTGCAACCAATGTGGATTACTCCATTCCCTTTGAAGATCTTCCGAATCATTACTATACGGATTATCCTTTCCGTTCCAAGTCTAGCAACCGCCTGAATGTCGGCGTGTCGCTCATCGGCGAGATCGGCTACGACCTACTCTCTTCGGTAGGCACGCGCAGTCGGCTGTGCCATGTACTAAAACTGGGCTTCTATTTTGAATACGGTCTGAATAATTTTGCCGGCTCGTGGGATGAACAACAGCCGAATATTGTGCCCGACAAGAACAACGCTACGCGGGCGACAGTGTATCCCTATGTCAATACGCTGAGCGGACGTATGGTGCCGTTCTTTGCCGGTGCTAAACTGACGTATATGATAGGTGGTAGCCGCACTGCACGGGCCGGTTTCCATCATGGATGTATGTGTTATCAATGAAAATAAAGTGCGCTATGAAATATATTTTCCAACGACTTCTTTTCTTCTGTGCTATATGCGTTGCCTCGGTGCAGGCATATGCGGAAGATGGATTCCTCGGTACAAAATCCTACTCGATATGTCCGGGCGACACCTTGACGCTCACGGCTTCGCATGAGGTACAGGTGTACAAAGACACCGTGTTCTTCGACACTATCCATGTGGGCGATCCGTCACTGGATAGCATCGCGCGCTATGTGGTCAACCTCTACCCGACCTACCGTCAGGTGGAGCATCGCGAGATTGTCTTCGGGCAGACCTTTAGTTGGTGCGGCGAGACGATACACGAGCCCGGTACGTATACCAAAGTGTATAAGTCGGCCCACGACTGCGACAGCACGCACGTGCTTGTTGTCACGCTCCGAGAGGGAACACGCATGGAATTCCGCTCTCAGCAGATTATCCCCTTCTGCGACAGTGTAGAATGGAACGGCACGATGTATCGCGAGTCCGCACTGCTCGTAGATACCCTTCGTTCGCTGGTCTACGGCTGCGACTCTATCGTGACAACTATCCTGCAGAAAGGTATTCCTTTCCGCCATTATGAGACCGACACCCTCTACGTGGGCTCTACGCTCTATTGGCACGACCTCACCATTACGGAAGCCGGTGAATATCAAGACGTTCACACCAATCGTTTCGGCTGCGACAGCACCTACGTGCTACGCGTCGTTCTCAAGGCAGCCGAGCCTCAGCCTAAGGTGCACACCACGCGTCAGTCGATATGCGAAGGCGATGTTTTCCCGTGGCGCAAGAAGAACCACACACTGAGCGGCATCTACTACGACACCGCTTTTGTAGGAACGCAGATTGACTCCATCTTCGTACTCTATCTGACAGTCAACCCCACCTATGAGTCGTCGGAGACCGTCTCGTTCAGTTCGTTCCCGCAACTCTACCGCGGACAGACGATTACCAAGCCGGGCACCTACCCTGTTACCTACACATCTTCCGCAGGATGCGACAGCGTGATCAATGTGATTGTGAACCGTCAGGCCATCATCCACGAGGAAACAGCTACTATCTGTCAGGGCGAAGAATATGTATGGCGTTATCGTCATCTGAAGGAAGCCCAGACCTATTCGGAGACCATCAAAGCCAAGGATGGCACCGACAGTGCCACCTATATCCTCCATCTGAATGTACATACCATCCCGGAGACGCATATCACCCGCACGATATGTAACGGCGACAGTTATGTTTTCGGCACACGTGTCCTGACGGAAGCCGGTACCTACCGCCACACGTTCAAGCAAGACGGCTGCGATTCGGTCGTAGTACTCTCGTTGAACATCGCGGATGTAGACACCATTATTCAGGTACATCGCCTCAATCCCGGCGAGACCTACACATGGCCCGCCAACGGTCACACCTACGCGTCAGCCGGCACCTATCAGGTAACCGATATCAACCGTTTCGGCTGCGACTCCATCACCCGTTTGGTGCTCACAATCAATCATGTAGACACTATTGACACCGTGGCTACTATCTGCCCGGGAGAGACGATGACGTGGCACTCTATCACAGCCAACCAGACCGGTCATTATGAGAACGTAGAGACCGGTGCACATGGCGACATGCGTTACTATCGTTTGGACCTGACGGTTCGTCCGCTTCAAGAGAAAGAAGTAAGTTTCTCTATCTGCGGCGACGAGGCCGTGCAGTTCAACGGCAAGACCTATGACCGCGCAGGCTATTACTACGACAAAGGCACCTGCGACACGCTCTACCACATCACGATTAGCCAGGCGCCCCTACAGACCTACGTCACCAATGCACGTCTGGATGGAATCCATCCATACACATGGATCTACTGGCACGACGGGCAGAAAGACACTGCGGACTTCAGCACGCCCGGTACCTACGAGTATACCAGTCTCAACGAGACAACCGGTTGCAACGACACCTGGCGTCTGGTGCTAAGTCTCGACACCAGCAGTTATCACTTTGTAGAACGCGTCACGCTTTGCGAGGGCGAGCCGTACACATGGCGCGGCTTGAGCAACCTGAGCAACGTCCCAGGCGAGATGAGCTATTTCGACAATCTCAAGACACGCACCGGCCAAGACAGTATCTACGAATTGCAAGTCTCCGTTCGTCCGCTGTCACGCGGCTACAAGACCGTCACTTTCTGCGGTAGCACCGAATGGAAAGGCGTCACCTACACCGCTTCGGCCATCGTCTACGACACACTGACGGCAGCCAACGGCTGTGACTCCATCGTGGAGATCAGCTTGCGGCATACCGAGGGCTTCTTCCGCCGCGACACCGCTACTATCGTGCAGGGTGAACGCCTCGTTTGGCACACGCAGACTATCACTACCAGCGGTGTATACTACGACACCCACACCAACCAATACGGCTGCGACAGCACCTACGAACTACATGTCGGCATTCAGCCTGCCGCCCCGCAAACCAATATGGTCACGACCGTAGCGGAGATATGTGAAGGCGACTACTATGAGTGGCGCGGACATAAGTATTTCAACCAGGGCAACTACCCGGACACCGTTCCTGCTGCCGGTCCTGACGACCGAGACACCATCTACGTTCTCCGTCTCACGGTCATGCAGGTAGAACGTCGTCATGAGCAATATACCTTCTGCGAAGGCGGACGACTGCAGAGTATTTACGGCAATGACTACAACAACCTTGTCAACACCGGAGAGGTATACCGCGATACCGTCACGGTCATCAATCCCGAGCATCTGGGTTGCCCGGATACCGTTTTCCTGGAGATCTATAAGTACCCGAAGACCCAGTATACCGAGACCGTCGTACTCCATCCTGGAGACACCGTTGTTTGGCACGGCGACACCATCACCCGGCCGACTATCATCACCCATAGTCAACAGGAAGTGGGCATAGGAGAATGTGGCATAGACAGCACTCTCCGCGTCATTGGCGACCTGCGCGAGACGTATTACGCATGCCAACTCGACACGCCCTTTATATGGCGCCAAGACACGTTCTACACCTCCGGTCTGTGGTACGACACCGTTTTCAACAGCAACGGAGAGATTGAGCAGTTCCACTCGCTCGACTTGACCATCACTTTGCCCTACGACACCGCGGTCTACCTGCACAACTGCAAGAGCGAGGGCGTGGTATGGCGAGACGAGCTCTTCATGCAAGACACCGCCTTCATCGATCGCGTACCGACCAATCCGTTCAATCCGATCAACCCCTGCGATACGGTCTTCCACGTGTTTATCCGTATCGACACGATGTATAACATAACCATCGACACCACGATCTGCGAGCAAGACCTACCGCTCATCATCGGTCGCCAGAAGCCCGAGATGATTTGGTCGGAGGGAACATGGCCGCACACAGACACTACAGCCTGCGGTTGCGATTCTACTATCCGTGTCAACCTGACCATCATCCCCAGCATTGATCATAACGACTCTATTCTGGTTTGCGAGGAAGATATCAAGCACAACCCTGTCGTACTGGGCAATCTGGTTGATCCGGTATTCGACACCAGAGAGGGCGGCAAATATCATGACCTATGGAAAGGCAAATGGACCGGCGTGAAGTATTACGAAGACACCATCGTCTGGAACTGCGACAGTTCACATTTCTTCCATGTCATTGTTCGCCCTACTATCGTCAAAGATACTACGTACTATCTCTGCCAGGGCGACTCGGTACAGCTCTTCTGGCCCAAGCAGACCTGGATCAAGACGGCAGGTTGGCATCTGGATACCGTACCGGCTTACTCTCCCTGGCTGGATGAAGCACACGGCTACACCTACGACTTAGACACCTTCGCGTGCGACAGTGTCACACGCTGGGGCGTCATCTATCGTCATCCTGAGTCCACGGAAGAGACACGTCATATTCTGCTAGGCGACTCCCTGTTGTTCGATGGCATATGGCGTTACCATACCGGCGACTACGACTCTATCGGTGCTGCCGCAGATAAGGACTCAGAGGGCGAGTTCTGCCGACTGACTCACACGCTCCATCTCATCGTCGATACCGCCTATATCTTCCGCGACACCATGGAACTCTGCGAATGGTCGGGGAAGACGATCACGAATGTGTGGAACGACGGATTTGTCACTACGTTCAACACGCCGCGCAAGGACACTACGTTCCACGTGGTGAAGACGCTCAAGACCCATAGTACACTCGGGCTCGACAGCGTCTACGACCTCTTTGTGGATTACCGCATGATGCACGACACGACGCTCAACATGACGATTTGCCCGGGCGACTCCGTCGTCTTCGACCGTCACTGGCACAACGTCAACAACAACAGCGTCGTGCAGCAGTTTATTCACACCGCTGGTGTCTATCGCGATACGGTTACGGCCCACAACGGTTGCGACTCTATCGTCACGCTCCATCTCTCTCTCTTCGACCGCATTGCTCCTACCCACCAGACCATACACCTGGTAGATACCATGGTACCCTATGTTTGGAAACATCGGTGGACAGATGCCGAGGGACAAACCGTGGATTCCACACGCTATCTGTATGCTTCCGGTAACTACAGTTGCCATATGACGAGTATCCACGGCTGCGACAGCATTGACAGCCTCACGCTTGTTGTTCACCAGACCTACCGTATCGCCGACGACGACATCAACATCTGCCGCGACGAGACACCCTATACCTGGCACGGGCTCACCAACATCACCAATACGGGCGATTACACCTTCACGGCACTCACCCACGACGGATACGACAGTATCCACACCGTGCATATCAACGTCTGGGATCAGCAGTACAAAGAGGTGTACTACACCGCTTGCGCCGGCGATTCTATCCGTCTGAACGGCAAGACCTATAGTCAGCCCGGTGTCTTCGTCGACACCTTGCTTACCGCTCACGGCTGCGACTCGATCGTGACGATTCATTTCGATTGGTTTGACACCTATTTCATCCAGAAGACCGCCAAGACCGACGACAAGACGCCTTACATCTGGACCGAAGGCAATATCACCCGCACGCTCAACTATTCGGGAACCTATTTCGATACCCTTCCATCCATCTACGGCTGCGACTCCATCATCGCCCTCACGCTAACGGTTTACCCGACCTATCTCTTCGAGGAGAACCAGATTATCTGCCAGTCGGAGACCCCGTATATGTGGCATGGACGCCAGTACTGGACCAGTGGAGACTATGTGGATAGCATGCAGACGGCGCAGCACTACGACTCTCTGTTTATCCTCCACCTGACCGTACGCGACACGTTCTATGTGGAGCACCGGTTCTCTATCTGCCAAGGCGAGAGTTTCGACTATAACGGCAAAACTTATTCGCGCGGAGGCGTCTATCTCGACACGCTCCATACCCAATACGGCTGCGACTCTATTGTCATCCTCCGCGTGCAGGAGCGTCCGCACTATTTCTTCCCGGACACAGCTGCTGTAGCCAACCGTCAGCCCTATATATGGCGCGGCAAGACGCTGACTCATACCGGTATCTATAACGACACACTCCCGTCCTCTACCGGTTGCGACTCGATTTATCAACTCGTGCTGACCGTCTACGATAAAGAAGTGCTTCGCGATACCGTGATCCGTGCCTGCGATACCGAACTGCCTATCCGTTGGCGCAACAAATGGATCTCGCAGAGCGGTATCTTCTACGACACCATCTCTACCCTCGATGTCGATACCATCTGGCGTGTCGACATACGTATCACGCCGATGGAGT
The DNA here is from genome assembly GCA_002351925.1 of Bacteroidales bacterium UBA2800. Classification (GTDB taxonomy): domain Bacteria; phylum Bacteroidota; class Bacteroidia; order Bacteroidales; family Paludibacteraceae; genus Colicola. The sequence continues at coordinate 47,933 of DEHM01000022.1, read as the reverse complement.
ATGAAACGATCGAGAAGACGCTATGTGCCGGCGACAGCTATTCGTTCCACGGTCAAGTGTTCACGCGAGATACGCTTCTCCACGATACCATCCAGACCGGACTCGGCTGCGGTAAAGAGTACACCCTCTTCCTCCGCTTCCGTCCGCTGCAGACCATCGATTTCTATGCCAAGACGCCGAATACCAAACCGTATATCTGGCATATCGAGGATGCTACCTACAGTTTCCTGTCTGCCGGCGAGCACGAACATATCGTCCGCACCCATGACGGCCAGTGCGACTCTATTCGCTATGTGCTCCACCTGACCGTAGGACAGACCTATCTCTTCCGCGATTCAACCAAGCTCTGCCAGTCCGAACTGCCCTACCTGTGGCGCGGCCAGCAGATTCAGGAGACCGGCATCTATTACGACAGTCTGCAGACCTCGCTGGGCTACGACTCCGTCTATGTGCTCAAAGTGCTGCAGATTATGCCGTCCTACTATGGCGAACAGCATATCGAGTTGTGCGAAGGCTCCAGCGCGTTCTACTATCGAGGCAAGCCCTATAGCACCAACGGTATCTTCTACGACACAATACCGTCTATTGACGGTTGCGACTCTATCTTCCGCATCAACGTACGCGTCCTGCCTACCTATGAGAAATACGACACCGTCCATATCTCCGACAAGGAGACCTACGATTTCGACGGACGTACCCTCAGCGTGCCTGGACCGTATGTAGCTTACAAGAAGACGGGGTCCGGCTGTGACTCCATCATCCATCTCCAGCTCCAAGTACATCCTTCGTACCTGATTGAGACAGAGGAGGAGATATGCGAACGCGACACCTTCATATGGCGCAACGGCACACGTCTCTTCAAGGAGGGCTACTACTACGATTCGCTTCTGACGACCCAGGGCTACGACTCCGTGTACAAGCTGCACCTGATTGTTCACCCCACTTATGCCTTCCAGGAGTCGATAGAGATATGCCCGAATCGTATCACCTACCTGCACGGTATCGAGATCTCTGAACCGGGTATCTATCGCGATACGCTCTATACCGTACACGGTTGCGACTCCATCTTCAATATCACAGTCAACCAGACCCGTACGTTCCGTCAGGAGTACTCCGACACGATATGCCAGGGTGAGACATACTATTTCTTCGGCGTACCCTATACCACCACTCGTACCATCAAATACGAGATCGGCTGCGACTCCGTCATCACGTGTCACCTGCTCGTTCGCCCGACCGATATCGTCGAGAAGAAAGTTGTCGTGGCCGACGAGGATCTGCCCTATCGCTACAACGGACGCGAGTACTGGAACACCGACATCTATGTGGACACGTTCACCAATCATTTCGGTTGTGACTCGATCTTCAAACTCAACCTCACCGTCTCTCAGCACGCTTCCCAGTGGTACCAGATGCCGCTGTGTCCGGGTGCGGAGATCAAGATTGGCGGCGACGTCATCACCGAAGCCGGCATGTACACCTTCCTGCGTCGCTCGCAGGTCAGCGGACTCATGGATAGCCTCTATCGCGTAGAGGTGTATGATGCACCTGCCTACGATATGCCGCTCGAGACACGCCGTATGTGTCAGGGCGATACGCTCTACTACGGCGAACGGGCTATCACGCGTGCAGGCCACTACGACATTGCGCTGAAGACTACCGAAGGCTGCGACTCCTTGCTCCACCTCGACGTGATGATGTACTCCACCTATGAGTTCTTTACCGATGCTACTATCGCCGACTACCAGTCTTACCTGTGGCGTGGCACCGAATACAACACCCAGGGTGAGTTCCATCAGACCTACGCGACCATTGACGACTGCGACAGTACCTATACGCTTCGACTCACCGTTATACCCACACGGCGTGTCCACATAGAAGATAGTATCTGTATGGGCGACAAGTATATCTGGCGCGGCGATACGCTCTACGACACCGGACTCTATTCCGATACCGTCTGCGTACTCGGCACCCATACCTCTGTCATCTATTCGTTGCAACTCACCGTTGTACCGCCTACGCGACTCAAGAATGCTACCATTCATGAGGTCTGCGCCGACGCCCAGATGCTCGAGGTGCACTTCGACTACTCCGGAGCTGAACCGGCCCGCTACAGTATTCTCTTCGACCAGTTGGCAAAGCGTCAGGGCTTCCAGGATGTGGTCAATCGCGCCTTCACAAGCGATTTGGTCGCACGTGCTCCGATGCCGAAGAGTTCCGATATCATCTATCTGGAGCACACCAACTATGTGCGCCCTGACTACTACACGCTGAGTCTTGTCTTCGACAACGGCATATGTCCTGTCAGCACCGTCGACTCGCTCGTCTTCCTCGTGCGCTATCCGTCGTGGATCATTGAGCAGAACTGGACCGACGTGGTTGCACCGCTTCGTCCGGAGCTCAACGGAGGCTACGCCTTCTCGCTCTACGACTGGTATGTCAATGGCACACGCCAAACGACCGACGGTAAGGGCTATCTCTTCAACGAGAACCTGCGCGAGGGCGATGAGGTAGTACTCTATGCGACACGCCAGGGCGAGAGCTATGCTATCCCGACCTGTCCGCTCACTATCCAGCGTGCTGCACCCAATGTGTATATCTATCCTGTTCTCGTCTATCCGACCCAGGTATCGCGGCTTGCGCCTGTCGTGACGATCGAGGCGACCGAAGATGGTTCCTACTCGCTCTACTCCGCTACCGGCATACTCGTCGAGACACAGACCTTCAAGGCCGGCACGCAACAGGTGACACTGCCTGCACAGAACGGCCTCTGGTTCCTCCATACCCGCACCGAGGACGGGCAGCAGGAGACCCACAAGATTATGATGTATTAACAACCCAAAAACTTATATGATCACATTTATCATATCGCTTATCGTTCTTATCGTCGGCTTCTTGCTTTACGGCACACTGGTGGAACATATCTTCGGCATCGAACCCGAACGAAAGACACCTGCCCTCACCAAGACCGACGGTGTGGATTTTGTCCCTATGGCGCCCTGGCGTATCTTCCTGGTTCAGTTCCTCAACATTGCCGGACTGGGACCTATCTTCGGTGCTATCATGGGTATCTTCTACGGCCCTGCCGCTTTCCTATGGATTGTCTTCGGTACTATCTTCGCCGGAGGCGTTCACGACTATCTTTCCGGTATGCTCTCTATCCGCAAAGGCGGAGCGTCGCTGCCGGATATCGTGGGCGACGAGCTGGGTCAGGGCGTCAAAGTGTTTATGCGTATCCTCAGCCTGGTGCTGCTCATCCTGCTGACCACTACGTTCCTCTCCGGTCCGGCTACCTTGCTGCAAGGCCTGGCGGGTTTAGGGACGATGTCTTTTAGCGGACACATGATTCCTATAGTCTGGGTGCTCATTATCTTTGGCTACTACGCACTAGCTACCGTGTTGCCGGTGGACAAACTGATCGGTCGGTTCTACCCTATTTTCGGCGCTATTCTGCTCTTCATGGGTGTTGGTATCATGATCATCATGCTCGGCTGGCACAGCGGCGAGATGCCGGAAGTGATGGACGGGCTGCATAACCGTCAGACTAACGGTCTGCCGCTCTTCCCGATGATGTTCGTCTCGATCGCCTGTGGCGCTATCTCCGGTTTCCACGGCACGCAAAGTCCTATCATGGCGCGTTGCGTGACTAACGAGCGTCAGGGACGCTGGATCTTCTACGGAGCCATGACAGCCGAAGGTATCCTGGCGCTTATCTGGGCTGCCGCTGCCGGTACGTTCTTTGCCGATCCGGAGACAGGACTCTACGGTATCGACGGACTGCAGGCTTTCGCCGCAGAGCATCCGGGTCAGAACATCGCGGCCCTCGTCATCGACCGTGTCAGCCGCAGTTGGCTCGGCACCGTGGGCGGCATACTCGCTATCATCGGCGTGATAGCTGCGCCTATCACGAGCGGCGACACGGCGTTGCGAAGCGCACGACTCATCGTAGCGGACTTCCTCAAGTGGGATCAACGTCCTATTCCGCGTCGACTCATCATCGCCCTGCCGCTGTTCCTCTGCGTCTTCGGCATGGTGTTTGTCGACTTCAACGTTGTCTGGCGTTATTTCGCTTGGACCAACCAGTCGCTCGCCGTCTTCACGCTCTGGGCCGGCACACTCTGGCTCTATAAGAACTCCAAGCAGAAATACGGCTGGCTCATTGCAGCCATCCCGGCGGCATTCATGACCATAGTCTGCATTAGTTATATCCTCATTGCACCCGAAGGTTTCCATTTGCATCTATGGTAAAATCCGCTACATACGTCATCTCCAATCCCGATGTGGCCTCCTGCCCGCAGAGCAACCTGCCGGAGTATGCCTTCATCGGGCGCAGCAATGTGGGTAAGTCGTCGCTTATCAACATGCTCTGCCACAATCCCAAGCTCGCTAAGACCAGTCAGAAACCCGGCAAGACGCTCCTGATCAACCATTTTTTGGTTGATAGCAGTTGGCATCTGGTCGACCTGCCCGGCTATGGTTATGCCCAGGCGGGACAGAAGCAGCGCGAAGCCTTGCGCCGCATGATTGAGCGGTATTGCCTGCTGCGCCAACAACTGGTGTGCCTCTTCGTACTCATCGACTGCCGTCATGAGCCGCAGAAGATTGACTTGGAGTTCATCAACTGGCTCGGCGAAAATGGCGTACCCTTCGCCCTCGTCTTTACCAAAGGCGACAAACTGGGCAAAGTGCGGCTACGCGAGAATGTAGAGGCATACAAAAACCGCCTGCTCGAGGAATGGGAAGAACTGCCTCCCGTCTTCGTCACCTCTTCCGAGACCGGCCTCGGAGGCGAGGAACTAACTGCCTATATCGAAGAACTGAACGCTTCGCTGAAAGATTAAAGACCGCTTACTATGTGCGCTGAAAGAATAAAGACAAAATGGATTCGACCGATACTTATTGGTCTTTTGTCCTTTGTCCTTTGTCCTTTGTCCGTTACGCTCTTCGCGCGCAACGCTCGCGTCTATGGCTATGTGGTCGATCAGGACAACGTGGGTATCGAATTGGCGAATGTGGTCGTACTCAATGCTGATCGCCCCATTGGTACTTCTACCAACAAAAACGGCTATTACGAACTCCTGATCGACGAAGCCGACACGGTCGTGCTCTCGTTCTCGATGATAGGTTATACGACTGTGCAACAACGGGTTATCGACCTGCGCGACGTGCTCAACATCAACGTCCAGCTCCTTACCGACGAGCAACTGCTTACCGAGATAGAGGTGCGTGGTCTGAAGCGCACCCAGGGCACAATGGACCAGATAGACGCCTCTACTACCCGTATCATGCCCGATGCTACCGGCGGCTCTATCGAGTCGTTGCTCATCACCTTCGCCGGCGTCAGCCAGACCAACGAACTGAGTTCGCAATACAACGTGCGAGGCGGCTCTTTCGACGAAAACTCGGTCTATGTCAACGGCATCGAGGTCCATCGGCCGCTTTTGATACGCTCCGGACAGCAGGAAGGACTCTCCTTCGTCAATCCAGAGATGGTGGACAACCTCACCTTCTCAGCCGGCGGTTTTGGCGCACAATATGGCGATAAGATGTCGTCCGTACTCGACATTACCTATAAGCGTCCTACGGCTTTCGAGGCGACGCTCAGCGCCAGTCTGCTCGGCGCACAACTCTATTTCGGTCATGGCGACAGCACCTATTCACAGCTGCACGGACTGCGTTATAAGACCAGCCGCTACATGCTCGGCGGACTCGCTACGGCCGGCAACTACCAGCCTACTTTCCTCGACTATCAGACCTATATCACCTGGCAACTCAAAAAACGCGGGGCGACCGTCAAACATCCTTGGACCATGTCCTTCCTGGGCAATGTCAGCTTGAACGACTATCGCTTCACGCCCGACTCCCTCAGCGAGAGCTGGGGCGGACTTATCGCCACACGCCAACTCAACATCTACTACGACGGCCAGGAGAAGGACCGTTTCCTGACGGCTTTTGCGGCCCTCAGCGCACGCGGCCATGTCAGCGATGAGGTGCAACTCGGCTTCGACCTCTCCGGCTTCTATACCAACGAACGCGAGACCTTCGACATCACCGGTCAGTACGTCCTCTCTGCCGGCACAGCCGACGGGACTTCGGCGGGAAATATCATGGGCGAACAGGTCAATCCCTCGGAAGGCCAGTCCAACGTCCTCGGCACCGGTGTTTTCCACCAGCACGCACGCAACCTGCTCAAAGCCGGTGTCTTCACCTTTGCGCACAACGGCACCTGGGCACACGGCGTCAACACCCTCACCTGGGGCGTCAGCGGACAGGCGGAGCTGATAGCCGATCGTATCAGCGAGTGGGAATGGCGCGACTCGGCCGGCTATTCGATGCCCAACAACGGGCACTCCATGGACCTCTACTATTCCCTCCGCGGCGACAGCAGTATGCGGTCTGCCCGACTCCAGGCCTATGTGCAGAATCAACATCGCTGGCATACCGCTTCCGGACAGTGGATACTCTCCGTAGGAGGTCGTCTCCAGTGGTGGAGTTGGAACAACGAGGTGCTCCCCTCTCCCCGTGTCGCCCTCGAGTGGCAACCCGGCTGGAAACGCGACTTCTGTTTCCGTGTCGCTACCGGTCTCTACTATCAGGCGCCTTTCTACAAAGAGCTGCGTGACACCATTACCGATGCCGCCGGTATCACTCGTATCCGGCTCAATCGCGACCTGCGTGCCCAACGCTCAGTGCACGTCGTCCTGGGTACCGACTATTATTTCCGCGCATGGGGCCGACCGTTCAAACTGACGGCCGAAGCCTACTATAAGCATATCGACCGCATGGAGAGCTACACGGTGGACAATGTGCGCGTACGCTACTCCGGACGCAACGACTCCCGGGGTTATGCCGCCGGACTCGACCTCAAGCTCTACGGCGAATTGGTGCCAGGTGCCGATTCGTGGATATCGTTCTCTACGATGACGGCCCGCCAACGACTCGTAGAAGGCGGCGACTGGATACCCAGCCCTACCGAGCAGCGGTTCAACTTCACGATGCTCTTCCAGGACTATCTGCCCCAGTTGCCGCAACTCAAGTTCCATCTGAAGATGCTCTTCTCCGAGGGCCTGCCCTACTACCTGCCGCGTAACAGCCAGGCCTGGGGCCGCATGCCTATGTACAAACGTATCGACCTCGGCGCGACCTATGTCTTCAACGACAAGACCGCTAAGTTCATGCGCCGGCCGTCGGCTCGACATATCAAACAGTGGGCCATACAGTTCGAGGTGTTCAACCTCGTCGGTTGGCGTAACGTCAACTCCTATTTCTATCTCGAGGATGCCGACGGACATCCCTGGAGAAGTCCTAACTACCTCACCGGACGCCGGTACAACCTGAAAATTACTTTTGATCTTCGCTAATATGAATCAGGAAGCAGTAACACCTATGATGCGGCAGTTTCGCGACATCAAAGCGCAGTATCCCGATGCGATGCTGCTCTTCCGTTGTGGCGATTTTTACGAGACCTACGCCGAAGATGCTGTCCGTGCCAGTAAGATTCTCAATATCACCCTTACCCACCGTTCCAACGGCGGTTCTACGGCCGCGCAGGCACTCGAGATGGCGGGATTCCCCTTCCATGCACTCGACACCTATCTGCCCAAACTCGTGCGGGCCGGTCTGCGCGTAGCTATCTGCGACCAACTGGAAGATCCCAAACTGACCAAGAAACTGGTCAAACGCGGCGTGACCGAACTCGTCACACCCGGTGTCAGCTATTCAGACACTACCCTCACCCAGAAGGAGAACAACTGGGTTGCCTGCCTCCATTTCGACAAACATGTCATCGGCGTAGCCTTCCTGGACATCTCTACCGGTGAGTTCGTGGCCGGACAAGGCGACAGCGACTATATCGACAAGCTGCTGACCAACTTCGCGCCCAAAGAGGTGCTGCACCTGCGCGGACGAAAAAACGACATGGAGAACCTCTTCGGCACCAAGTTTTTCACCTTCGAACTCGAAGACTGGATGCTGGTGGATACTACGGCGCGCGAACGACTCCAGAAACTCTGGGGTGTCTCCTCGCTGAAGGGCTTCGGACTCGAGTCCATGCCCGCCGGAGTGACGGCCGCAGGAGGTATACTCATGTATCTCGACATGACCCAGCACCTCCAGACGGGGCATATACAGCATCTGAGCCGTATCGAGGAAGACCGCTTCGTGTGGCTCGACCGCTTCACCATCCGCAATCTCGAGCTCCTCGGCGGACAGACCGAAGAGAGCCGCACGCTCTACGACATCATCGACCGGACCATCACGCCTATGGGCGGTCGTATGCTCCATCGATGGCTCGCCTTTCCGCTCAAAGAGGTGCGCCCCATACGCAACCGCCAAACGGTGGTAGAGCACTTCTTCCGCTGTCCTGACGACCGTGAGACGCTACGCGAGGCGCTCTCGCAGATGGGCGATCTGGAGCGTATTGTCAGCAAGGTCTCTACCGGACGTATCGGACCGCGCGAGATGGTCCAACTGGGCCGCGCACTACGGGCGGTAGCGCCGGTCAAACGACTCTGCGAAGCAGCTACCGAAAATGCCTACCTCTCGCTGCTGGGTCAGCAACTCGACCCGTGTACCGAGATGCGGAGCCGTATCGAGCGGGAGATAGTGCCCGACCCGCCCTTGGCGCAAGGACGGCCTAACATCATCGCTCGTGGCGTCGACACCGAACTCGACGAGCTGCGAGCTATCCAGTCCGACGGCAAGGAATATCTGCTCCAGATACAACAACGCGAGATAGAACGCACGGGCATACAGAGCCTCAAGATAGGCTTCAACAATGTCTTTGGCTACTACCTCGAGGTCCGCAATACCTACAAAGAGCAAGTGCCTCCCGAGTGGATTCGCAAGCAGACACTCGTCGGCGCCGAGCGGTATATCACCGACGAACTCAAGACCTACGAGGAGAAAATCACCTCTGCCGAAGAGCGTATCCAGATCATCGAGAACCGCCTCTACCAGGAACTCATGCTCGCGCTCAGCGAGTGGGTGCCGCAGATGCAACTCGACGCCAACGTCCTCGCCCAACTCGACTGCCTGCTCTCTTTTGCCACCGTCGCGGCCGAACATCGCTATGTCTGCCCCGATGTCAACGACAGTCTGGTCATCGATATCCGCCAGGGACGTCACCCCGTCATCGAGCAACAGCTGCCGCCCGGCGAGCAATATATCGCCAACGACGTCCTGCTCGACAACAACGGCCAGCAGATCATCATCATCACCGGACCTAACATGGCCGGTAAATCGGCGCTCTTACGTCAAACGGCCCTCATCGTACTCCTGGCCCAGATGGGCTCTTTTGTGCCCGCAGAAAGCGCCAGCATAGGTGTAGTGGACAAAATCTTCACGCGTGTGGGTGCCAGCGACAACATCTCGCTGGG
>DEHM01000022.1:0-38361 GCA_002351925.1 Bacteroidales bacterium UBA2800 | reverse complement strand
GAGCTCAACGAGATGGAGAAGACCTTCGAGCGTATCCGCAACTACAACGTCTCCGTACGCGAAGTCAACGGCAAGGTCATCTTCCTCCGCAAACTCGTGCGAGGCGGCTCCGAACACAGCTTCGGTATCCATGTTGCCAAACTGGCCGGCATGCCTGCTTCTATCGTCGAGCGCGCCAACCGTATCCTTGCCGACCTCGAGCAAGCGGCTAAGAGCGGCAACCTGGCCAAGCCGACCGACCAGATAGGCGAGTCGCGGGCCGGCATGCAGCTCTCGTTCTTCCAACTCGACGACCCCGTCCTTGAGCAGATACGCGACGAGCTGCGGGCGCTCGATATCAACAGCCTCACGCCCCTCGAGGCACTCAATAAACTATCAGAAATCCAACGCCTTGTAGGCGGCAAATAACTATGAAGCAACGCTATATCATCCGCACTATCCTTATCGTCTTCGGCGTACTGGTCCTGCTCGTCGGCTCTTTTGCCGTGGAGCAGTACTACCGCCTGCAGGTCAGCAATTTCCGCGCTCGCGACGGACAGTCGCATAGCTACCTCATCTATCCCGGCGCGACGGTCGACTCGGTCCTCGCGCTCCTCGATAGCGACTATTATATCGGTAGCCGTCACGATTTCTATCTGCACAAGCGCTTCAAACTGTTCCTCAAGCCCGAACCCGGCCACTATACTTTCCCGCCGCAGATGGGCGACAACCTGCTTATCGACCGACTCAAATACGGGCGACAGACACCGGTCAACATCACCTGGAACCACTATGTGCGCACTCGCGAGGAACTGGCCGGACGCGTCACGCGCCACTTGCTCATCGATAGCCTCACGCTCCTCCAGTTGCTCGACTCCAACGCCTATATGGCGCAATACGGCTTCGACCGCGAGACGAGCCGCTGTCTCTTTATCCCCAATACCTACCAGGTGCTGTGGAACATCACGCCCGACCAACTCTTCTCGCGTATGATGCGCGAGTATAACGCTTTCTGGAACGACCATCGACGCCATCTGGCGGACTCTATCGGCCTCACGCCTATCCAGGTAGCTATCGTCGCCTCTATTGTCGAAGGCGAGAGCCATAACAAGGCCGAGATGCCGCTTATTGCCAGTCTCTACCTCAACCGCGTCCATCGGGGCATGCTGCTCCAGGCCTGTCCTACCGTCAAGTATGCGGTAGGCGACTTCAAACTGCGCCGCGTACTCAATCGCCATCTCGCTGTCGACCATCCCTACAACACCTATAAGTATCCCGGTCTCCCGCCCGGACCTATCCGTTGTCCCGATCCTGAGACCATGGATATGGTCCTCCATGCGCCCGAGACCGACTACCTCTTTATGTGCGCCAATCCTGAACTCAACGGCACCCATATTTTCTCCTCTTCCTACGGCAACCACGCCAACACGGCGCGCCAGTACCGACGGACGATGGATAATCTGCAAGTACAATGATCTGGGACGACAATAACGACATACGGCTCGTTCGCTGCGACAACAACCGCCGCGCTATCCAACGCTGTCTCGACGACTGTCGTGACGAGCGCCGACCCTACGTCTTCATCACGCCTACGATGAATATCAAGACGCTGCGTCGGCTCCTCGTGCCGGTCTCTATGCTCGAAGAGGAGACCTACAAAGCGGAGATATGCACCTATCTCGCGCGGCATACCGGCGCCCATATCATCCTGCTCCGGGCCCATGACTACGGCTCCCACGCGCAGCAGAACGTCAATCGTATCATCACCCATATCCGTAAAATCAACGAGCGACTGGCCGAGAACCCCATCACCTATGAGGTCGCCGAAGCCCGCAAAGACTCTTTCTCGCTCGTCAAGGAGGCCTCCGAGCGCCAGCGTGATTTCTGCCACGACCTGCTTATCCTGACCGCCAGCCGCGACTACGGACTCGACGATATCCTTTTCGGCCCGCCCGAACGACACGCCATCCAGCGCTCGCTCGTTCCGGTCATGCTCGTCAATCCGCGTGAAGATTTGTTCTCTTTATGCGACTAAAAGTGCCATTTTGTCAACCGAATTTAGCATTTTTGTGATTTTTGACACTTTTTCTGCAAATTATTTGGTCGTATCGTCAAAAAGCACTACTTTTGCACCGTGTTTTTCATGGTATTAGATTTTAAGGTTAAATGAGAAAGATTGGTTGTCGCGATGACAACCTTCTTTTTTTTTGCCCATTCCTCTTATGTATGCCGAAAAAGGACATTGGTTTGAGAGGGGGTATACAACACGTAGACGTACCGTGATCGGACCGTGAAGAACCAAATAAGAACCAAATAAGAACTAAATATGAACTAAAGAAGAACTAAAGAGTTATGTAAAATAGGAAGCGAAAAAACATGCCAAGAGGGAGGACTATCCTTGCGAAAAAAAGTAAAAAAAAGTAAAAAAAAGTAAAAAAAAGTAAAAAAAAGCGAAAAAAAGCAAAAAAAGACAAGAAAAATAAAAAATACATCCTTGAGAGAGAACTATCCTCACAGAAAAGTGCAAAAAAGAATGGCATATGCTTGCATATGTCATTTTTTTGTAGTAATTTCGACATCCTACCCTAAAGGGGCCCTTCGAAGGTACGTTCGCGCGTTGCGGGATATATGCGGCGTGGCAGGCATTGTTTTGCCGTCCGCGACAATGTGTCGCTGCCTGATTATCGGCGGTCTACGCGTCAGCGCGCATATAGTATGAGCCCCTTCGGGGGCATATTTGGACGCAGAGCGTCCTCCCGTTGAAGCGGGAGGAGCGGCCTCCGCCTAGGAGGGGAGATAACGATACCCCGAAGGGCTGCATACACTATCCGCATGGCTCATTGACCGCCGATAATTGCAGAGTAGGACTCTGCCCTGCAAAAAAATGCCTGAAAAATTTGCATATATGCAATTTTTGTTGTACCTTTGCAGTCTGAAAAAAATAAAACGGTTTTGTAATGATTCTAATTGCTGATAGCGGCAGCACCAAGACACACTGGTGTCTGCTGACGGCCAGCGGACAGGCTTCCGACTTCCGCACCGATGGCATCAACCCCGTCTTTCAGTCGGCGGACGACATACGGCGTTGTATAGAAGACCAGCTGCTGCCTCAGATGGCGCAGCTGCTCTGGGCGGGCACACTCACCTATATCTTTTTCTACGGAGCCGGCTGTACGCCGGAGAAGAAGATACACGTAGCGGACGCCCTGCGTGCGGTGTTTCCGAAGGCGGAGACAGAGGTGCAGTCGGACATGCTGGGCGCGGCCCGCGGACTGCTCGGACACCAGCCGGGCGTAGCCTGTATACTGGGTACCGGTAGCGGCAGTTGTGCGTACAACGGCGAGACCATCGACTGGTGTGTGCCGTCGCTGGGCTTCATCCTGGGCGACGAGGGATCGGGTGCCGTGCTGGGCAAGCGCCTCGTAGGCGACATCCTCAAGAACCAGCTGGGCGACGACCTGAAAGAGGCCTTCCTAAACGAACAGCAGACCTCGATGGCGGAGATCATCGACCGTGTCTATCGTCAGCCACTGCCCAATCGCTACCTGGCCTCCCTCTCGCGTTTCTGCGCGGCCCATTTGGACGACGAGCGTATACAGGCACTGGTGTACGACCATTTTCTGAGTTTCGTGCGCCGCAACATCGTGCAGTATAAGACCCCGGAGATATCGTTCGTGGGTTCGATAGCCTACTACTATCGTCCCATCCTGGAGGAAGCACTTGCGGCCGAAGGCCTCCGCCTCGGCACCGTGCTGCTCGACCCCATACCGGGACTGACAGACTACCACCGCGCTTCGGCTCAACCTACCACTTGCTAAGTATGAATGCTACGTTTGACATGCTCGCCAAGACCTTCAAGGGTCTGGAGGAAGTGCTGGCCGGCGAACTGATTGCGCTGGGCGCCAACCAGGTGCAACTGGAGCGTCGCGCCGTGCGTTTCTCGGGCGACAAAGCCCTACTCTACCGCGCTAACCTGTGTCTGCGCACGGCCAGTCGCGTACTCGTACCTATTGCCTCTTTCCGCGCCAAAGATACCGACGACATCTACCGCCAACTTCTGGCGCTGGCTTGGGACAGATATATGACGGCCGAGACGACCTTCGCCATCGACACGACGGCCTACAGCGAGCAGTTTCGCAACAGTCGTTTTATCACCTATCGCGTGAAAGATGCGGTGGCCGACTGGTGGAACGAGCACGCCGGCAAGCGGCCTAACGTCCGCGTGACCGACCCGGACCTGCTCCTCAACGTCCATGTGGCGCAAGACCGTGTGACCGTGTCGCTCGACTCGTCGGGCGAGTCGCTCCACAAACGCGGCTACCGCGTAGCCAACACCGAAGCGCCCATCAACGAAGCGCTCGCGGCGGGCATGCTGCTGATGGCCGGCTGGCACGGTCAATGCGACTTCTACGACCCCATGTGCGGCTCGGGCACGCTGCCCATAGAGGCCGCCCTCATCGCACGAAACATCGCGCCCGGCATCTTCCGTCAGTCGTTCGCCTTTGAGCGCTGGCGTGACTTCGATGCGGAGCTGTGGTCCGACATCTACAACGACGACTCGGCCGAACGGCCTTTCGACCACCATATATACGGCTCGGACACCTCGTTCTACGCCATCCAACAGGCCGAGAAGAACGTGAAGAGTGCGGGCGTGCAGCGGGACATAGAACTAAGGCAGATACGCATGGAGGAACTGCGGCCGACGGAGAGCAGTCTGGCGGGAGCACCGCTCATGATGATGAACCCGCCGTACGGCGAACGACTGGCGTCCAACCGCGACATGGAGGAGCTGTACGGGCGTATCGGTACCGCCCTCAAACACCACTGGGCGGGCGCTACGGCCTGGATTATCTCGTCGAACGAAACTGCCATGAAGTGTATCGGTCTCCGGCCCTCCAAACGGGTACGACTGCTGAACGGCGAACTCGACTGCCAATTCAACAGATATGATTTATTCGCGGGAAGCCGCAAACAAACCATGACCGCTTCGCCGAAAGAGTAAGGACCGCTCCGCTGAAAGAACAAAGACTATGCAAGAACCTATTTATATAGCTGATTATAACTACCCCCTTCCCGACGAGCGTATCGCCAAGTACCCGCTCGCGGAACGCGACCACAGCAAGCTGCTGGTCTACCGCGACGGGCGGGTGGGCGAAGACCGGTTCTACAACGTAGGCGAGTATATTGCCCCGGGTTCGCTCCTGGTATACAACAACACACGCGTCATACAAGCCCGTCTGGAGTTCCATAAGCCCACGGGCGCCCGTATAGAGGTGTTCTGCCTGGAGCCGCTCGCGCCGCACGACTACCAGCTCAGCCTCTCGTCGACGACAGGTTGTACGTGGAAATGTATGGTAGGCAACGTCAAGAAATGGCACGACGAACCCATCGAGCTGCGGGCCGGCCGTTTCACCCTCCGCGCCTACAAAGAGCAGGTGCTGGGTAACACGTTCGCCGTGCGTTTTGCGTGGGACGACGAGAACGTCTCCTTCGCGGAGATACTCGACGCCGTAGGCGAACTGCCTATCCCGCCCTACCTGAACCGCAAGACGGAGGAGTCGGACCTAAAGACCTATCAGACCGTCTATTCGCGTATCAAAGGGTCGGTAGCCGCCCCGACGGCGGGCCTCCACTTCACCGACCAGGTCCTCGACGATTTGCGCGCACGCGGCATAGAGACCGAAGAGGTGACGCTGCATGTGGGTGCGGGCACCTTCCTGCCGGTGAAGACCGCCGACGCCAACCAGCACACCATGCACACGGAGATCATCGCCGTACCGCGGGAGACGATTGTACATATACTCGCGAAATTGGGCCATATCGTCGCCGTGGGCACGACCTCGATGCGTACGCTGGAGAGCCTCTACTTTATGGGCTGCAACCGCGCTGCCACAGTGTCGCAGTTTGAGCCCTACGATCGTCCGCACACGCTGACGACGGCCGAGGCGCTGCAGTCGCTGCTCGACTGGATGAACGAGACAGGACAGACCGTGCTGCACGCGGAGACACAGATCATGATCAAGCCCGGCTACCAGTTCCACGTGGTTGACCAACTCATCACCAATTTCCACCAGCCGCAATCGACGCTGCTGCTCCTCGTGAGCGCCTTCGTCCACGGCGACTGGAAAACGATTTACGACTACGCTCTTGCCCACGATTTTCGCTTCCTCTCCTACGGAGACAGCAGCATCCTGACGCGATGATAGACACCCACTGCCATATTGATGAAGAAGCGTTCGCGCCCGACCGCGAAGAGGTCATCGCGCGCCAAGAGCAAGCAGGCGTCCGCGCCATGATTGTGCCGGGCGTCAACGTCGCCTCTATCGACACGGTGCTCTCGGTGTGTCATGCCCATCCGAGCTTCTGTTTTCCGGCGCTCGGCCTCCATCCGGAGGATGTCAAAGACGATTGGCAGACCCAACTGGCAACCACGGAAGAGGCCATTCTTGCCCACCGCGACGAACTGGTCGCCATAGGCGAGATAGGACTCGACTACTACTGGGACCGCACCTACAAAAGCGAGCAACAGGAAGTGCTACGACGCCAACTGCTACTCGCCCGTGAACTCGACTTGCCGGTCATCCTGCACAACCGCGAAGCGACCGAAGATATCCTCCGTATCGTCCGGGAGACAGGCGGCCGCGGCGTGTTCCACTGCTATTCCGGCAGCCGCGAGACGGCGGAGATCATTCTCAGTATGGGCTTCTATCTCGGCATAGGCGGCGTGCTGACGTTCAAGAACAGCAAACTGGGTGAGACGCTGAGCGAGCTCGCCCGTCTGAGGCCGAACCTCATCGATCGTCTCCTGCTGGAGACGGATGCGCCCTACATGGCGCCTGTGCCGCACCGCGGCGAACGCAACGAGAGTCGCTATATGGCCCATGTGGCCGAACGGATAGCCGAAGCGTTGGGCAGCACGCCCGACGACATCATCGCGGCTACTACCGCCAATGCACAACGCCTCTTCGGGCTGCATTTTTAGGCTTTTCTGCAAAATTTTTTACAAAAATTTGTGTATTCCAAAAAAATGTCGTAACTTTGTACGCTAATTTTAGCGTGCATGCACGCTTGGGCACGTACACATATACATAAAACACAGATAAAACGCAAAAAAACATTATGATTAACGTTGGAATTATTGGGTGCGGCTTCGTAGGCGGAGCCCTGAAAAACTGGTTGGAGCACAACAATCCGGATTGCAAATTGTTTATCAGCGATCCTCCGAAAGGCTACAACGACGACCTAAGCCAAGTGGACATCGCTTTTCTGCAAATCCACGTACCTACCGAGGAGGACGGGACGCAAGACCTGAGGCTCATGACCGAACTGATCAAGAAACTGCCGGACGTACCGGTGTTTGTTCGTACCACTATCCTGCCTGGCACGAGTGAGCGCCTGTCGAAAGAGACGGGACACCAAGTATGCTATATGCCGGAGTTCCTGACCGAGCGTACGTTCATAGAGGACTTCAACAAGCAGACCATGGTCTTCACCGGTGCACTGGACCTACTGACGAAGATCTTCGTAGGCAAGAAATTCACCGTGATGAGTCCGCTGGAGGCCGAGTTGACGAAGTACATGCACAACGTCTTCGGCGCATACAAAGTGACCTACTTCAATGCGTGCCGTGAGTACTGCGAAAAGATGGGAGCCGACTGGCGCAAGGTACATACGGGCGTGCTGCTCTCCGGCTACATCAACGACACGCACACCTACGTGCCCGGACCGGACGGTAAGTTCGGCTACGGCGGCAAGTGCTTCCCGAAGGATGTGAACGCCTTCGCCGAGATGACAAAAGGCACCTCGCTGGGCACGCTGCTGGAACATCTACATGAGTTGAATGTCCACTTCCGTGGATTTGAAGAACACATCTAATTATGCGTATTGCAGTAGCAGGAACGGGATATGTAGGGCTGAGCATCGCTACCCTACTCGCCCAACACCACGAGGTGACGGCCGTGGATATCGTGGCCGAGAAGGTGAATATGATCAACCGCCGTCAGTCGCCCATACAAGACGAGTATATCGAAAAGTATCTCGCTGAGAAAGAACTCCACCTACAAGCGACACTCGATGCCGAGGCCGCCTACAAAGAGGCGGAGTACGTAGTGATTGCCGCGCCGACCAACTATGACAGCCGGCGTAACTACTTTGACACCTCGGCCGTAGAGAACGTGATTGAGACGGTGCTGAAGGTCAATCCGAAGGCCGTCATGGTAATCAAATCGACCATCCCGGTAGGCTACACCATATCGGTCCGCCAGCGCTACCACTGCGACCATATTCTCTTCTCGCCGGAGTTCCTGCGGGAGAGCAAAGCGCTGGAGGACAACCTGTACCCGAGCCGTATCATCGTCGGGGCAATGCTGGACGACAGCCGGTCGGTGGCCGATGCGACGACATTTGCGAACCTGCTGAAAGAGGGCGCCATCAAACAGGATGTAGAAGTACGCATCATGGGCCTGACCGAGGCAGAAGCCGTCAAGCTGTTTGCCAACACTTATTTGGCGCTGCGCGTGAGCTACTTCAACGAACTGGACACCTACGCCGAGATGAAAGGGCTGGACACCAAAGCCATCATCGACGGTGTATGTCTCGACCCGCGTATCGGCACGCATTATAACAACCCGTCGTTCGGCTACGGCGGCTACTGTCTGCCCAAGGACACCAAGCAGCTGCTAGCCAACTACCAAGATGTGCCGGAGAACCTGATAGAAGCCATCGTGGAGAGTAACCGCACGCGTAAGGACTTCATAGCCGACCGCGTGCTGGCCAAAGCCGGTTACTACGACTACTACCACAAGGGCGATTTTGATGCCCGGCAAGAGCACGCCTGCACGATAGGCGTCTATCGACTGACGATGAAAGCCAATAGCGACAACTTCCGTCAGTCGAGTATACAGGGCATCATGAAACGTGTGAAAGCCAAAGGTGCGCAAGTCATTATCTACGAGCCCTCGCTGGAGAACGGCACTACCTTCTTCGGCTCGCTCGTCGTCAACGACCTCGCGGAGTTCAAACGCCGCAGCCAGGCTATCATCGCCAACCGCTATGACACCTGTCTGGACGACGTACAGGAGAAAGTATATACGAGAGACATCTTCAGGAGGGATTAGTGGATTAGTGGATGGCAGAGAAAGTTGAACATATCGGTAAGCGGGAGATAGCGTGGAGCTATGCAGGTACGGCGTTCATGATTGGCGCCGGCGTGCTGTTGCTGCCGTTTATCCTGCACAAAATGCCGCAGGAGACGGTAGGTATCTGGAATATCTTCCAGGCCATTACCTTCCTGGTGCTGCTGCTCGACTTTGGTTTCCGTCCTACTTTTGCCCGCAATATCAGCTATATCTTCTCAGGCGTGAAGACGCTGCAGAAAGAGGGTGTGGCCCACGCGGAGTCGGATGCCGCCGTGGACTACGGCCTGCTAAAAGGCACGCTGGTCGCCATGCAACGGTTCTACCGCTGGATAGCAATAGGCGTGTTTGCCCTTCTGGCCTCAGCGGGCACTGTTTATTTCTACTATATTCTGCAGAAATACTCCGGCGACCGGCAAGACGCGATGATCGCGTGGCTGCTGCTAATCGCTATCAACTGCTACAACCTCTATACGCTCTACTACGACGCGCTGCTGACCGGCAAAGGCTACGTCATACGCAGTCAGCAAATCAATATTCTCGGCCAGACCGTTTACGTCGGCTTGGCCATCGGGCTGATCTATGCGGGATACGGGTTGACGGCCATCGTGGCTTCGCAACTCATCTCTACGGTCATTCGTCGGGTGTTGACCTACCGCGTCTTCTTCACGCGGGAACTGAAAGCGCACCTAAGAGAGGTAGCGCCGCGCGAACCGAAAGAGATACTGCAGGCCATCACGCCCAATGCGGTGAAGATTGGTCTGACGCAACTGGGCGGCTTCATGGTCAACAAAGCGGCAATGCTGATAGCTCCGCTATTTGTGTCGCTGGAGATGGTAGCGTGCTACGGTATCACGGTGCAGGTGATGGATATCCTGGCGCGTTGCGCAACTGTTTTCTATCAGTCGTACCTGCCTAAGCTGGCGCAGTCCCGCGCTGAGAACGACATCGCGCAGTTGCAACGGTCTTACCTGCTCTGCACAGGCAGTCTGCTGGCTATCTACCTGGTAGGCGGCGCGATGTGGCTGCTGCTGGGCGAATGGGCGCTCAACCTGATAGGCAGTCAGACGCATTTTGTGCCGGCATTGATGCTCGGCGTGATGCTGCTGATCAGTCTGCTGGAACATAATCACGCTGTCTCGGCAGGCTTTATCATGGCGGATAACAAGATACCGTTCTTTATTCCGTCGCTGCTGAGCGGCGCTGCGACGATACTGCTGCTCTGGTTGTTGCTCAGTCCGCTGCAGATGGGCATCTGGGGACTGATCCTCGCGCCGGGTATTGCCCAACTCGCCTACCAAAACTGGAAATGGCCAAGTGTTGTGATTAAAGAACTATGGGGGAAATGAAAGAACTGTCGGTCGTCATAGTAACGTACAACTCCGAGCCGGATATCTACGGATGTCTGGAGGCGCTGTATGCCAAGAACGACCTGGGCGAACAGTTGGAAGTGATTGTGGTGGACAACAGCAGCCGTTCTTTCGACCACCTGCAAAAGGAATTAACCCGGCTCTATGGCGACCGCATACAAGTGCTACGGAACACACAAAACGGCGGATACGGACAAGGAAACAATATCGGTATCCGGCATAGCTCGGCGCCCATCGTCATGATTATGAATCCGGATGTACGGCTGAAGGAGTTCTCGCTGAAAGCCGTTGTGGCGCGCTACCGGCAAGACGAACGGTTGGCCATATGCGGGTTCAAACAAGTCATTAACGAGCAAGGTAAAGCCGGGCAGTCGTTCTCTCTGCTGAATCACTATCCGGGATGGATACGACTGATAGGCAACGGGCTGGCCAAGCGACTGGATTGTTTCTGCGGACGACACATGTACTTTAGCGGCGCTTGTTTCTGCGTACGCAAACAGACGTTTGAGCAAGCCGGGTTGTTCGACGAGCAGATTTTTCTCTATGGTGAGGAGAATGATATCCATTACCGGATTCGCCAGGCGGTTCCTCGGTCGCACGATGGGTACATGCGCACGATGACGTATCTGCACCCGACAGAAGACCGTCCTACGACCGACCGGCAATATCAACTGCGCTTGCAGTCGAATGAATACGTAATGGCCAAACAGGGACGCAAGCCGGGCACGTATATCCGTAGCGAAGAGCAACGTCTGAGGTGGGCGAAGCGATTGACGAGAAGATGATCAACAGAGAGCACATAATAGCCGCGTTACAATGGTTCATCCTATTGGCGCTTTTTGCATACGACGGGTTCACCTACCTGCCGGAGGAGAGCAATTTTGCGCTCATAAAGAGTGCCTATTATGCTGTGATCTTTGTGGCCTTTATGATGGTAGCCGCGCTGCAAACCCATCACGCCAAGTTCGCTGTGCCGCGCTTAGGCGCCATCACCTATGTGGTACAGATTTTTGTGTGGCTGTATCTGGTGCGCCTGTTCTACGACTTTATGATCACCGGCGTGGAACAGGAGATCGTGACGAATCCTTTCGCGGCGGTCTTCCTATATATGAATGCTGCTATCGTGCCCTTCTACGGACTCTATTTCTTCCGTTGGGAGCTGATCGATCTGCGCAAACTGAACACCGCCCTGCTGCTCATCTTCCTCACGATGGGAATGGTCAGCATGTACTATATCTACACCGGCAAAGCCTTGGAGTATATCGGTGCTACCGGTCGTTTCCAAGGTAACGCCTCGATGGACACGATTGCGTTCGGCCATCTGGGAACCACTATCTCGATTTTGGCTCTGGCGCTATTCTACCAGAAGGACATCCGTCTTTGGCATAAACTGCTGAGCGCAGGCGCCATCCTGGCCGGTCTGTTTATCTCGCTGGCCGCAGGTTCACGAGGTGCTATCGTAGCGCTACTGGTTTGCTTTGTCGCCTATCTGTACATGAACGGGCACAAACTGAAAGTGCTGATCGGACTTCCGGTTTTGGCTGTTCTTGTTATGGCGTTACTGCCCTACCTGAACGATGTGCTGCTGAGTTTTGACAACCACGCGCTGGAACGTCTGTACACCTCCATCTACGACCCGAACAGTATGGACGCAGGTGTGACCAGCGGACGCGATGTGCTGTACCAACAAGCTTGGCACAACTTCACAGACAGCCCGTTCCTGGGTTCCTCGTTGTTCGTCAGGGGCGAATATGTGCATAACAGCATTTTTGAGTCCTTCTTGGGCCTGGGTATCTTTGGAGGGTGCTTGTTTGTAGGCATCATCGGCTATGCATTTACGACAGCGCTACGAGTGGCAGAACTGGACAAACGGTATTTATGTGTATCCTTGCTGTTTATACAATATCTCACATACAGCCTTTTCAGCCGCACTCTGAGTATGCTACCGTTGTTTTGGCTGACCTTGTTTTTAGTCATTCATATGAAGCCGGCGCATGAGTCCTAAAGTATCCGTCATAATACCCTGCTACAACCAAGCGGCGTGGTTGCCCAAGGCAGTAGCCAGTCTCCAAGCGCAGACGCTGGGCAACTGGGAGTGTATTGTCGTGGACGACGGATCGAAAGACAATACGGCGGAAGTGGTCAGCAACCTCGCGCTGCTGGAGAAGCGTGTGCGACTAGTGCAGCAACCTAACGGCGGCAGTGCCGCAGCACGCGACAGGGGACTGCAAGAGGCCAAAGGCGAGTACGTGCAATTCCTGGATGCCGACGACACCATCGCGCCGGAGAAACTGGAGAAACAGGTAGCTGAGATGGAGCGCGACGAAGCGGATATATGCTACACGGCATTCTGCTCGGAGAACGCCCAAGGAGCACGCACAAAAAGGCGTTTTGTACGACTGAGCACGCGCAAGATTTTGGTGAGTTGGGGCCTGGGTGCTTCGGTGCCTATCCATAGTTTCCTATACCGAACGGATTTTATCAAACAGCATAACTTGAATTTCCAAAGTGACTGCCGGCATCGTGAAGACTGGCGATGGCATATCGTGTGCTTTAATGCACAACCGAAGCAGGCACTCCTATCCGATTTATGCGGAGCAATCTATTATCAGAACGAACAAGGAAAGACCGGATCATATATCAAAATGCAAGAGGGAAACTTCGAGTTCATGGCCTATATGCTGTCCCAATTGAAAGGTATCCGGAAACTACAATGGATTTTCCGTATATCGGAAGAGCTATGGATCTGGCTTTTGCGTATGGTCAAATACCGCAGTACGGAAATCGCCAAGACGATCCTCCTTTTACCGACAGACAGTACGGTCATTGCCATCCTGCTGATGCCGCTGTCTATCTGGTGGATATTCATATATTTTATAAAAACCTATCTTGTCAAATGAAGAAATACCTGCTCATATGTGTCACCTATCATTCTGATGAAGCCCTTCACGCTTTTGTGGAGTCGGTTCGTCATGCGGCAGAGCGGGTAAACGGGCTACTGCAGGTGGATATCGAGATTGCCGACAACGGGAAAGAGAATTTGGGTTATTTGGGCGGCGCACTACCCCTCTACAACGCCAAAGCGCAGGGATACGACTATGTGTCTATCTCGAATGTGGACTTGACCTTAGCTCCGGATTTCTTTGAGCAACTATTGAAAGTCGATATCACAGACGTAGCATGGCTGGCGCCGGATATCTACACCGAGAAAATCAATCGCCACGAGAATCCGTATATGCTTGCTCGCCCGACGAAACGCGATTTCCTTATCTGGAAGATCATCTATAGTTGCACCTGGATATACCGCCTGTATCACGCGCTGTATGTACTCAAGAGCCGCCGGCAGCAAGTCTATCCGGCCTGCACGGCATATGCGGGACACGGTTCGTTTATGCTGCTGACAAAAACTTTTGTAGCGCATTATCCGGAACTGCACTACCCGACCTTCATGTACGGCGAAGAGATATGGTTGGCGGAACTGACACGGGCGGCCCGACTGAAAGTAGCCTACACGCCGACACTACGCATTACCAACATCGGAAACATCAATACCGGCTCCATGAAGCAGGCACAGAAATCCCGATGGAGCAAAGAGAGCCTGCGTGCCATCTATAAACAATTTTTTGAATAATGGAATTAGTATCCGTCATAATGCCCACATATAACTGCGGACGATTCATCGCAGAATCGATTAGCAGCGTGCTTGCCCAGACATACACCCGCTGGGAGTTGCTGATTGTGGACGACTGTTCGACGGATAACACGGCAGACCTCGTTGCCTCTTTTAACGACCCGCGTATTCGCTATCAGCGCAACGCACACAACGAAGGAGCGGCTCTTACGCGCAACAGAGCCCTGCGTGAAGCCAAAGGACGATATATTGCCTTTCTGGATGCAGATGACTTGTGGGCACCGGAGAAACTGGAACACCAGATCGCTTTTATGCAGCAGCACGGCTATGCGTTCTCCTACCACAACTACGTGGAGATAGACGAACAATCCAGACCTCTGGGCGTGCTGGTGAGCGGCAGGAAGAAAGTAGGCAAATGGGGAATGATGAGCTGCTGTTGGCCGGGCTGCCTGAGTGTGATGTACGACGCGAAAGTGGTTGGTTTGCTACAAATACCCGACATCCGCAAGAATAACGATTCGGCCATGTGGCTGCAAGCCATACAGAAAACAGACTGCTACCTCCTGCAGGAAAGTCTAGGATCGTACCGACGAAGAACCGGTTCAATCACGCCCACAAGCGTGTGGAAGAAGATAGGCTGGCACTATATCCTCTTCCGTCAAGGAGCAGGTATGAACCCTATTGCGGCGTCCTTCTGGATGTGCGTGAATATTTTGGGAAACAGCTATAAGAAACTACGATACGTAAAACGCTATACAGTATCATGAAACGATTTAATATACCCTTCTCTCCGCCGGACATGACGGAAGCCGAAGTACAGGAAGTGCGCGACGCTATCCTCTCCGGATGGATCACCACCGGTCCTCGCACCAAGCAGTTGGAGCGCGAGATAGCCGCCTATGTCGGTACCGAACGCGCCGTCTGTCTGAACTCGGCTACGGCCTGTCTGGAGATGGGGCTACGGCTCTTGGGCATCGGGCAAGGCGACGAAGTGATTGTTCCGGCATATACCTACACGGCCTCAGCGGCTGTCATCGCACATGTGGGTGCCAAAATCGTCTTCATCGACAGCCAAAAAGATAGTCTTGAGATGGACTACGAGGCGGTAGAAGCGGCTATCAACGCGCGTACCAAAGCCATCATCCCGGTGGACTTAGCCGGTATACCGTGCGACTATCAGCAACTCTTCGATCTCGTGGAACGGAAGAAAGCCCTTTTCTGCCCGGCGAACGAACTTCAAAAGGCCATCGGGCGTGTCGCCATCTGTGCCGACGCCGCACACGCTTTTGGCGCGTCATGGCAGGAGAAGATGGTTGGCTGCATAGCCGATTTCACGTCCTTCAGTTTCCACGCCGTGAAGAACTTCACGACTGCGGAAGGCGGAGCGCTGACCTGGAAGATAGCGGGTATCGACAACGAGGCGCTCTATCACCAGGTACAACTCTATTCGCTGCACGGTCAGTCGAAAGATGCGCTGGCCAAGACGCAACTCGGCGCATGGGAATACGACATTGTCGGCCCGTGGTACAAATGTAACATGACCGATATCATGGCCGCGCTGGGACTCGTGCAGATGAAGCGCTACCCTGCCCTTTTGGCGCGTCGCAAAGCAATCATCGATCGCTACGACGCGGCGTTCAGACCACTGGGACTCACGGTGCTCAACCATTATACGGACACCTACCATTCGTCCGGGCACCTCTACCTCACCCGTGTTCCCGATGCCACACCTGAAGAGCGTCAGGCGATTATCGTCAAGATGGCGGAACGCGGCATAGCTACCAATGTGCACTATAAGCCCTTGCCCATGATGACGGCCTACAAGGCTCTGGGCTTCGATATCAACGATTATCCCAACGCCTATGCCCATTTCGCCAACGAGATAACGCTGCCGCTACACACCCGTCTCACAGACGAGGAGATAGACTATATCATCGAACAATATACGGATATTTTGACCCACAGATGATTCGCCTTTGCGACATAGTATTCAGCCTGTTCGGACTTCTTTTCCTGAGTCCGCTGTTCCTGATCGTCGCCCTCTGGATTGTCATCGACGACCCGGGGCCGGTGTTCTATCGCCAACAGCGCGTAGGCAAGGACGGTAAGGACTTCGGCCTGCTCAAGTTTCGCTCCATGCGCATCGGAGCCGACCAGATGAGCCTGATCACCATCGGCGACCGCGACCCGCGTGTCACACGTGCCGGCTATTATCTCCGCAAGCTGAAGATAGACGAGCTGCCGCAACTGTGGAACGTCCTCGTAGGCGACATGTCGCTCGTAGGACCGCGACCGGAAGTGCGCCGCTATGTCGATCTCTATACGCCGGAGCAACGCCAAGTGCTGTCCGTTCGCCCGGGAATCACCGACTATGCCTCCATCGAATATATCGACGAGAACCGTCTTTTGGCGGCATCCAAAGATCCGGACAGAACCTATATCGAACAGATCATGCCGGCAAAGATTGCCCTCAATATGCGCTATATCAACCACCGGACCATCGGCGAATATATGCGTATCATCTTACTAACGATAACTAAAATAATACGATAATTATGGAACGTGAATTTATCTTAATCAACATTATCGGTTTCGACAAGCCGGGTGTGACATCGGCCGTGACGGAAGTACTCGGTAAGTACGGTGCCTTCGTGCAGGATATCGGTCAGTCGAACCTGCATCACCAGTTGAACCTGAGTATCCTGATTCGCATAGAGGATGCCAGCAAGAGCGGCGAGATGATCAAAGAGGTGCTCTTCTGCTGCTCGCGACTGGAGATGATTGTGCGTTTCACGCCGCTGTCAGAAGAGGAGTACGCCGCGTGGGTCGGCCGTCAGGAGCAGGAACGTTACGTAGTGACGTTGCTCGCGCGTGAACTGAACGCACGGCATATTGCCCGAGTGACGGAATTGGTAGCCAAGCGGCAGCTGAACATCGACAACATCTTGCGACTGAGCGAACGTCCGAGTGTGGAGATACCGATAGAGAAACGACACAGTTGTATCGAGTTCTCGCTCCGCGGCAACCTGCCCGACCGCGAGGCGCTGCAACGCGAGTTGCTGGAGGTGTCGCGCGAAGAAGGCATCGATATCTCGTTCCAGAAAGACGATATGTTCCGCCGCAACCGACGACTCATATGCGTTGATATGGACTCCACTTTCATCCAGACTGAGGTGATTGATGAGTTGGCCATGCGTGCCGGCGTAGG
This sequence comes from Bacteroidales bacterium UBA2800, assembly GCA_002351925.1. GTDB lineage: Bacteria > Bacteroidota > Bacteroidia > Bacteroidales > Paludibacteraceae > Colicola. Next base: position 21,039 of record DEHM01000022.1, on the reverse strand, counting down.
CGACGAGGTGAAAGCCATCACCCTGTCGGCCATGCGCGGAGAGATCGATTTCAAGGAGAGTTTCACGCGTCGTGTCGCGCTGCTGAAAGGACTGGACGTCAGCGCCAAGCAGGACATCATCGACCATCTGCCCATCACAGAAGGCGCCGACCGTTTGTTCGGTATTTTGAAACGTTGCGGCTTCAAGATAGCCATCCTGAGCGGCGGCTTCACCTTTGTAGGCAAATATCTGCAGGAACGTTTCGGCGTAGATTATGTCTATGCCAACGAGTTGGAGGAGCAGGACGGTAAGTTCACCGGCCGGTACTTAGGCGACGTCGTCGATGCCAAACGCAAAGCCGAGTTGCTGGAACTGATTGCGCAAGTGGAGCATATCGACCTGGCACAGGTGATTGCCGTAGGCGACGGAGCCAACGACCTGAACATGCTGGGCAAAGCCGGCCTGGGTATTGCGTTCCACGCCAAGCCCAAGGTAAAAGAGAGTGCGCAACAGGCCATCTCTACCGTGGGACTGGACGGTATACTCTATTTCCTGGGATTCAAAGACTCCTTCCTGAAATAACCACAAAACACATAATACTATGACTGACAAACAATTAGCGCTCATTGATCTACATCTGCATCTGGACGGCTCGATGCCGCTGCGTACGGCACGTAAGCTGGCTGCCCAGCAGGGTGTAGCATTGCCGGAGAGCGATGAGGAACTAAAGGCGATGATGTCGTTGACGGAGGACTGCAAAGACCTGAACGACTATCTGGCGCGCTTCGACCTGGCCTGCTCGCTCCTGCATACACGTGATGCATTGGACACCTGTATGTACGATTTGCTCTGCGACCTACACGAACAGGGTTTGATATACGCAGAAGTGCGCTTCGCACCCCAAAAGTCCTGCGAGAAAGGGCTGAGTCAACGCGAAGCGGTAGAAGCCGCACTGGCGGGTATACGGCGCGCACCTATACCCTGCGGACTGATACTGAGTATGATGCGCGGCGACGACGAGGCTACGCATGACGCCAACCTGGAGACCGTTCGGGTAGCCAAAGAACTGCTGGGCAAGGGCGTGGTAGCCATCGACCTGGCAGGTGCGGAAGGACTCTACCCCACGCGCATCTTCGAATATGCCTTCGCAGAAGCGCGTGAGAGCGGTATCCCCATCATCATCCACGCCGGAGAAGCCGCCGGAGCAGATAGCGTGCTGGAAGCCATTCTCGCCGGTGCGGTACGTATCGGACACGGCGTGCGCGGACTGGAAGATCAGCGTGTGATAGACGAACTGATAGCTCGCAACATCACCCTGGAGCTGTGCCCCACGAGCAATATCGACACCGGCATCTACCGGAGTTATGCCGACTATCCGCTGCGCCGACTCATCGATGCTGGCGTCAAAGTGTGCGTCAACACCGACGACATGACGGTAAGCGACACCGACCTGCAGCAAGAGTGGCACCACCTGATCGACACCTTCCAGTTGCACGAGTTCGAGGTGGGACACCTGCTGCTGAATGCCGTCAACGCCTGCTTTGCCTCAGAGGAACTGAAGCAACAGTTGCGAGAGACAGTACAAGCCAATTATCCATCTACTATATTATACTAAAATCAACTGATTATGGCATTTTTCGGATTATTCAACCGCGAGAAGAAAGAGACGCTCGACAAGGGTCTGGAGAAGAGCAAAGAGTCGGTGCTGAGTAAGATAGGCCGTGCGATAGCCGGCAAATCGACAATCGACGACGATGTGCTGGACAACCTGGAGGAGGCGCTGATCACCTCTGACGTAGGCGTGGAGACCACCTTGCGCATCATCGAGCGTGTTCAGGAACGCGTCAAACGCGACAAGTATATCGGTACCGACGAACTACGCACCCTGCTGGTGGACGAGATAGCGTCGCTGCTGCAGGAGAACAACGTAGAAGATGTGGCCGATTTTGCAGCACCGCTACCCCATAAACCCTACGTAGTGATGGTCGTGGGCGTGAACGGCGTGGGCAAAACGACCACCATCGGCAAACTGGCCTACCAGTATAAAGCGGCCGGTAAGAAAGTCTACCTGGGCGCCGCCGACACCTTCCGTGCCGCAGCCGTAGAACAACTCTGCATATGGGGCGAACGCGTAGGTGTGCCCGTCATCAAGCAGCAACAGGGTTCCGACCCTGCTTCCGTAGCTTTCGACACCTTGCAGTCGGCTAAAGCCAACGATGCGGACGTGGTACTGATCGACACGGCAGGCCGCCTGCACAATAAGATCAACCTCATGCACGAGTTGACGAAGATCAAGAACGTCATGCAGAAAGTGGTGCCCGACGCGCCACACGACGTGATGTTGGTGCTGGATGGCTCTACGGGACAGAACGCGTTCGAACAGGCGCGTCAGTTCACAGCGGCTACGCAAGTCAGCTCGCTGGCCATCACCAAGCTGGACGGTACCGCCAAAGGAGGCGTCGTCATCGGCATCTCCGACCAGTTTAAGATACCGGTACGCTATATCGGGCTGGGCGAGCAGATGACCGACCTGCAATGCTTCAACCGAGTGGAGTTTGTCCGCTCATTATTAGGAACACTTAACTAAAAACTCACACATATGGAAACATCCTTTATCACTCCGAAGGGAGTACAACTCTATCGCCTGGAGTCCGACCTGCTGGGCGAACTGGAAGTGCCTGTTGACGTATATTACGGCATTCAGACACAACGCGGCATCAACAACTACAAGGTGAGCAACCTGAAGATGTCGGATTTCCCCGAGTACATCATCGCCATGGCCTACATCAAGTTGGCCGCTGTGGAAGCCAACCACGACTTAGGCGTCATCAACGATGAGATCTACGCAGCTATCGCACAGGCTTGTCGCGAGATTATCGACGGCAAGATGCACGATCAGTTCCCTACCGACATGGTGCAAGGCGGAGCCGGCACGACCGTCAACATGAACGCCAACGAGGTGATTGCCAACCGTGCGTTGGAGATCATGGGCCACTTGCGCGGCGAGTATCAGTATTGCTCGCCTAACGACCATGTCAACTGTGCGCAATCGACCAACGATGCTTACCCGAGCGCTTTCCGCTATGCGTTCATTCGTATGAACCGCGGACTGGAAGCCGAGCTGAAAGAGCTTATCGGCTCGCTGCGTAAGAAAGGCGACGAGTTCAACGACTCGATTAAGATGGGTCGTACCCAGCTGCAAGACGCTGTGCCTATGACCAGTGGTCAGGAGTTCCACGCGTTTGCCAACAACCTGGAGGAAGAGATCGCCAACCTGGAGCGTAACGTCAACCTGCTCTATGAGATCAACATGGGCGGTACGGCTATCGGTACGGGTCTTAATGCAGTTGCCGGCTATGCCGAACTGTGCATCAAGAAGATGTGCGAGTTGACGGGTGAACCGTTCTCGCTGGCCAGCGACCTGGTAGAAGCAACGCCCGACACCGGCGCCTACGTCAGCTATTCGGCAGCGCTGAAACGTCTGGCTGTCAAGCTGAGCAAGATCTGCAACGACTTGCGACTCATGGCTTCCGGCCCGCGTTGCGGTCTGCACGAGATCAACCTGCCACCGATGGCACCGGGCAGTTCCATTATGCCGGGTAAGGTGAATCCGGTTATTCCGGAGGTCACCAACCAAGTCTGCTTCAAAGTCATCGGTAATGACACAGCCGTTACTTTTGCCGCAGAAGCCGGCCAGCTGCAGCTGAACGTGATGGAGCCTATCATCACCGAGTGTATCTTCGAGTCCATCACCTGGCTCCGGAACGTAATGAAGATCCTGCGCGAGAAATGTATCGATGGCATCACCATCAACCGTGCACATAATCTCGAGACCGTTAAGCACTCCATCGGTATCGTTACAGCCCTCAATCCGGTTATCGGCTACAAAGCGTCGACCAAGATTGCCAAGGAGGCGCTGGAGACCGGCAAGAGCGTGTACAACCTGGTGCTGGAGCACGGTATTCTCAGTAAGGAGCAATTGGACGAACTGCTCGATCCGAAGAACATGCTCGTTGCGCATTAAGCGCTCGCGCACATACGTGCACAAATAAATAAGGTGGCCGTTGAGCCACCTTATTTATTCTTATCTGCGGACTGTTCCGCTGCTGCGACCTCCGCCGCCTCCGCCGCCACTACTGCGACCGCCTCCACTGTATCCTCCTCCGCCGCTACTGCGACCACCGCCGCCGTAACTGCCTCCTGAGGAGATACGTTGCGAACTGCCACTGCTGCGTTGGATGCTGCTGGAGCTTGTGCGCTGGGGCGTCTGCGAACCGCTGGTACGTTGTACGCTGCTGCTCGTGCGTTGCGTCGTCTGCGTGCCGCTGGTGCGCTGTACGCTGCTCGTGCTCGTACGTTGGGTAGTAGTCTGACCACTCGTGCGTTGCGCTGTCGTCTGCGTACCGCTAGTACGTTGAGTGCTAGTGCTGGTGCGCTGGGTAGTAGCGGTCTGACCGCTCGTGCGTTGCGCTGTCTGCGTGCCGCTGGTGCGTTGCGCTCCTTGTGCGCTACTCGTACGCTGTGCGGCTGTCGTACGACTGCCGTAGGTGCGGCTCTCTACCGACTGACGCTCCGTGGCGCCTGCGCTGCGTTGTACGCCTTCGCGTTGTGCGCCCTGGGTTGCCTGACGGGTTGTCACGCCCGAACGACGTATATCTCCGGCATTGGTCATACCTGCGTTGCGTTGTGCGAAACCTCTATCGGCATGTGCCACTGCGTAGTCACGTCGTGTCACGCCGCTGTGCAACTCGTGATAACCGTGGTGTATCGAGCGTCCGGGACGGAACGAGCACCAGTGATGGTGATGATGCCATGCGTAGCAATGACGCCAGTACCAGTCGTGAGCCCAGCAGCTGTGTACGTACCACCAGCCGGGATAGTATCCCCAGTACCAAGGACTATGCCATGCGTACCAACCGGGACTCCAGAACCAGTCGTAGATCACGGGACGGTATACATACACCGGTTCGATGATATAGTTGGTGCCGTATACGTACTCATCGCCAACTACTTGCACCGATACCTGCTCTTTCTCGTCTTTCTCCACATATATCGACGCTACATCCTGGTAGATATCTTTTGCCAGAATAGCCTGCAGTACGATCAGTCGTTTGTTGCCTTCGCCGGTCTCTACCACGCGCAGGTAATCCACTTGACCGTCGCCGTTCAGGTCGAGGTTGCAGAATGCGCTGTCCGGGTTGTTGAGCATCGTCTCGAACTCTTCCAGGTTCTTAGCCTCTGCAAAAAGCTTAGCTACCACCTTCAGATCGAGTCCTTCCGAGATGTCCGAACTGTTGGCAGACACGGTGATTGTCTCGTCTGCCCATAACGCCGTACTCATGAGCATCAGCGTCATCAGAAGTGTAGTTAATCGTCTCATAATCGTGTTGTTTTAAAGGGTTAGTTTTCTAGATATCCAGATTTCTAGAGTTCTAGTTAACCTCTTACAAATCCCGTGCCAAACTCCTTACACCATCTTCAGGTCGTGGTGCATTTTCTCTTTTTTGGTACGCATATAGCGCTCGTTCCACTTGTTGGGCTGTATCTCAATCGGCACATTCTCAACGATTTGGATGCCGTAGCTCTCCAGTCCGACGCGCTTGACGGGATTATTGGTCATCAGGCGTAGTTTGTGCGCACCCATCTCGCGCAGTATCTGCGCCCCTACGCCGTAGTCGCGTTCGTCAGGACGGAAACCGAGATGCACATTCGCCTCCACGGTGTCGTCGCCCTGCTCTTGCAGTTTGTAGGCGCGTATCTTGTTCATCAGGCCGATACCTCTACCCTCTTGGTTCATATAGACCAGTATGCCGCGTCCCTCTTTCTCTATCATCTCCATCGCTCGTCGCAACTGTTCGCCGCACTCGCAACGCTGCGAACCGAAGATATCGCCCGTCATACAGCTGGAGTGAACGCGGCAGAGCACAGGCTCATCGGTCTTCCACTCGCCCTTCGTCAGCACGACGTGCTCCAGACCGGTCGTCAGGTCGCGGAAAGGCGTCAGCATAAACTCCCCGTGCTGCGTCGGCAGGAACACCGTCTCGCCCTTCTCTATAAGACCGGCTTCGCCTGTAAGACCGTTAGCACTGTTAGACCGCTTCGCTGAAAGACCGGCTTCGCCTGTAAGACTCTCTTTCTTCAGGCGGAAAGCTATCAGGTCTTTGATGGTGATGATCTTGAGGTCGAACTCACGCGCCACTTCCTGCAGTTGCGTCATACGCGCCATCGTTCCGTCGGCGTTCATAATCTCTATCAGCGCCGCGGCGGGTTGCAGTCCGGCCAGACGCGCCAGGTCGACACCGGCCTCAGTATGTCCGGCACGCTGGAGCACGCCTCCCGACCGGGCATAGAGAGGGTTAATATGACCGGGACGACCGAAGGTCTCCGGACGGGAAGCAGGATCGGCCAAGGCACGTATCGTCGCCGCACGATCGGCTGCCGACACGCCCGTCGTGCAACCCTCCAGTTTGTCGACCGTCACCGTGAACGGTGTGCCGAGCATCGAGGTGTTGTTCGCTACCTGGTGCATCAAGTCCAACTCCGCACAACGCTTTTCCGTGATGGGACAACAGAGCACACCACGCCCGTGTTGCAACATAAAATTGACTTTCTCAGGCGTGATCTTCTCCGCCGCGATGATGAAATCGCCTTCGTTCTCGCGGTCTTCATCGTCCACTACGATGACGAACTTCCCCTCACGAAAGTCCTGTAACGCCTCTTCTATTGTGTTGATTCTCATAACAGTTTAACTGTTTAACGTTTCATAAAGTGAAACCATTTTAACTCTTTAACGTTGGAAACGAGCCGTTTCCAAGCTCTCTCCCATGCTTCGGGATTGAACAGCGGCGAGTCAGTAGCCGCTTTGTAGGTCAGGAAGATGCCTATCGGCAACAGTACGAACGAACTGAGCCACATCCCTGCCCAGCAGGGCCATAGTGCTTCTCGCGCCATCTTATATCCCGTGTTGTCGATGATGTAATAGATGATAAACAGTATCACCGACATCACCACCGGCGCGCCCAGACCGCCTTTCTTCGTGATGGCGCCCAGCGGCGCACCAATAAAGAGGAAGATCAGGCACGCAAAGGCCAGGGTGAACTTGCGGTATAGTTCTATCTCGTGCTTGCGTATATAGCGTTGCGTGTCTTCCAGCAGGAGCGCGTGGTATTCTATCTGGTCGCGGTAGTTACGCGCCTTCTCGACGGCTATGTTCATCACCTGCTGCTGTTTCAGCACACTCAGCGCCTGCCACATGCTATCCAGGTTGACGCGCCGGCTATCTCGCTTGGTCAACACCGGCAGCACCACGTCCTCTTGCCGGTCTTCCCGGCCGAAATAACGCTCGTCCAGCAGTCGGTCGCTTTGCTCCTTGCTGCGTTCGAGCGACACCTCGTGTACCGAGTCGATCGACTGTATCAGTTGCGCCACGTTCTTGCTCACGTGCTGATCCTCCAGTATCGACTCGTCGTAGCGGTTGAAGTCGGTCGAGAAATCGATGAGCACCTGCTTGTGGCTGAATGTCTCACGCCGGTAAGGTATACTCTTCACGCTGCCTGTGGCACGTTGCTGCTTCTTGTCGAGGTTGGCGAACGACTCGCCGTTGATGAGGTTCAGTACCAGATAGTGCTTGTCCACGCTGGCGCTCAGCCTGCCGGTGTCGGCCAGCAACACCATCGCGTTGTCGAAGCCCTCGGAATAGTCGTACAGCATCACGTCGAGCAGTTCTCCCTTCGGCGTCTTGTTGCGCACGTAGATATGAAAACCGTTTATCTCGTCGTAGAACTCGCCCACGGGTATCTGCAGTTCCGGACTCTTCTGCCGCAACGAGAAAATCAGCGCCCATAGTTTCATCTGCGACTTCGGCAACACGTTGTTGCTGAAGTAGAACGCTCCCACGCTCAGCAACGCTACGGCTACCACCAACGGCCGCAGGATACGAAAGAGCGAGATACCCGCTGCCTTCATGGCCGTCAGTTCGAATTTCTCCGCCAGGTTACCAAAGCATATCAACGAGCTGAGCAAGATGGCCAGCGGTAAGGCCAGCGGTACTACCGACGCCGCCGCATAGATAAAGAACTCCGATAGCACGCCTATGCCTATACCCTTCCCCACCAGATCCTTCACATGCATCCACATGAACTGCATCAGCAAGATGAAGATCACGATAAAAAAGGTAGCAGCAAACAGCCCCAGAAAAGTCCGAAGCAGGTAAACGTCAATTTTCTTTATTGCTTTCAATATCTTACAGCGGCTTTGCCGCGATCCTACAGCGCAAGCGGTCTTACAGCAGAGCGGTCAGGGCGTTAGCCCTTAAGGTTCTCGCTAACAAAGATAAGGGGGAGTAAGTCGGCAGCCGATTCGAAGACATAGGTCTCGTCATCGCCGTACAAGATGACCTCCATCTTGCCGCCATAACGATGCTCTGTCTCTACCATCACCTGACGGCAAGCGCCGCAAGGCGAACCGGGTTCTTTGGTGAAATGGCCATCGGTAAAGCAGGCTATCGCCAACTTCTCCACTGGTTGTTCCGGATACTGTGCACCGGCAGCAAACAACGCCGTTCGCTCAGCACACAAGCCACTCGGATACGCTGCGTTTTCCTGGTTGCAACCGCGAATGATCACGCCGTTACCCAACTTGGCTGCTGCGCCCACGTGGAAGTGACTGTACGGGCAATAACTGTGCTCAGTCTGCTCTTTGGCAATGGTCACCAGTGCGCGTTGCTCTTCGCTCAACTCGTCCCAACGGTAGGCACGCAGTTGCGTCTTCAGATTGTACTCTTTCATACTATTTTGATTGGTTAAATTATGTTCGTTTGACCTTTGCGGCTGCAAAGGTACGATTTTTTTTTGACATATGCAAATAAAAAGCAAAAAAAGCGTCCGAAGACGCATTTTTCGCAAAACTGTTAGTGGCGCAAGAGTAGCGCAAGAGTGGCTGTTTGGTCGGTTCTATTCCCATCGAGGTCTCGTAATGCTCCCGTAGTGCTCCCGTTCTACTCCCGTTCTGGTCCCGATGCAATCCCGGTGCAATATCGGGACATTATCGGGTCATAAACGGGACCATCACGGGACCACGTCCCGAGAACGACCTAATCACACCCATACCAAAGGCTGACTGCAAAATTCACTTTCTTGTATGATTTTTTCCTAAATCCTTGCGTATATCCTTTTTTTGTTGTACCTTTGCACCCGCAAATAGTAGTCTGGCAATGGATGATTCTTCGTTTATCATATCGCCCATAAATGCGGAGTTCTCCGATGTATGGTCGGAGCCGGAATTAGTGTCCTCTAAAGGGTCTAATGCTATCTATGTTGCCACTCGTTTCGGGCGTCGCTACATTCTAAAAGCATTAGCAGAGCCATATAGAGATTCCACGCCACATGTAGAATTACTCCGTAAGGAATTCTCTATCGGTGTCGGTTTAGATCATCCTAATATTGTACGTTTGCTTGATTTCGGGCACATGGACTCTATCGGCTGGTATATCCAGATGGAGTATATTGATGGTATTACGCTGGAACAATTTCTGGTGACAAAACCATCCAAAGCTACACGGCGCAAGCTAATAAATCAACTTCTGGATGCGCTCTCTTTCCTGCACGAACGCCAGATCATCCATCGCGACATCAAGCCGTCCAATATCCTCATCACTCGCAATGGCGCTACCGTCAAACTGATAGATTTCGGTGTGTCCGACACAGATGATTATGTCACGTTCAAGCAACCTGCAGGCTCGATGGCTTTTATCTCGCCGGAACAATTGAACGGTCAAGCCATTGACAACCGTGCGGACATCTATGCGGTAGGCAAAATCATTCGACTCCTTTTCCCGCATTGCTATCGACTTATCGCACGAAAATGTACTCGTCCTGATCCCGCCAACCGCTATTCTTCGTGTGCGCGTCTCTCGCGTTCATTAAAACAAGTTGACCGTTTGCGTATGGTTTTGCCCATTGTACTCATCTTCCTGCTAATCTTATGTACGGCAATAGCTGGCGCCATTTCCGCCTATCAGCGTTCCGAGCAAAATCACCACATAAAAGAGCAAACTCTCTCTACCGATATAGATGCTCTTCGTAAGCAGAATGAGGAACACCAATATTCCGTAGACTCACTCAACCGCCTCGTGGATTCGCTTACCATCAAAGCAAGCACTCCCTCTCCGCGTGAGGTGGTCCGGCGTAAAGCAGCTTCCATCCACCTCGCGCGACAAGAAGCCATCCGCAAGGCGGTTAAAAGGGGAGAGTTGAAAACAATGAATGAGGTGCGCGATTACGATGGAGGTCTGCAAGCGAATTTCCAAAAGGCAAAGCAGTCCATAAAAGATCCTATGTTAGTGGAGGAATTTATGCAGGCATATATGAATTATTTCAACATGAACGACCAACTATATGACTCCTTGGCGCTCGTTTTGCCTGAGAAATAGCTTTAAAAGAAATAAAAAGTAATAATCGTTTACTTCTTTAAATAAAATAATAAGAAGTAATAAGAAGTAGGCGCATATCAGAAAAAAGCAGTACCTTTGCAGCGGATTTTAACAATTGATCATTATGAACAAAAATGCACCCGAGGTTATACAACTGCGCAAAGATGTAGAAGCGCGTTTCGGCACACGTCCGGCGACACCGGCAGATTTTGAGTCTCTCATCGCGCAAATCTGGCTGTGTCTGCATGAGAACTTGGCACTTAGTACATTAGAGCGTCTGTGGGGGTACGTAGAAGGTGCTAATAACACCCGCTTGTCCACGCTCAATATCCTTGCCCGCTACGTGGGTTCGCGCGATTGGAATGATTATACCAATCGTTTGAAAGAAGGCGAACATGGCAGCAGTAATCCGTTCATTGCAGAGGGAATTCATACCAAGGACTTACAACCCGGCCAGAGTATTGAGGTTACTTGGTTGCCCAACCGCCGTTGTGTGTTCCGCTATTTGGGTGATATGCGTTTCGAGGTAGTGGAATCTGTCAATTCCAAATTGAGTGCAGGGGATACTTTTGTCTCCACTTTCTTCCTGACTGGTCAGCCGCTTTTCATTGACCAGCTTGTCCTCACAGGACATACAACCGTCTCTTATGTCGCTGGCAATAACGGCGGACTCCAATCCGTCACCCTCTTGATATAACAAGAAACAACAAGACGTAACAAGAATTAGTCGAATATAAAAAAATTGTTGTACCTTTGCAGCGGAATTCCGAAAGGTGTTCCGCTGATTTGTTTATTAATCCTTAAAAAACATTACAACAATGAAAAGTAAAACTTTTGTTTGGCTATGTTTAGCCCTCTTTATTTGCTCCGCTTGTGAGCGTGAATCCATCAAACCGGATGATCCGACTACATTCACCAGTTCCTCTATTGTGGGCATTTGGGCTTGTATAGCGTCCGATAATTTGACGTATGATTTATTTACCGGAGAACAGACTTACCATTGGGACTACGATCCCAACGCACAGACATATGATGTACTGTGGTACTTTGACATTAAAAACGCTTCAAAAGTACAATATGTGAATGTCACGAAAGAAGAAAATAAGGGGGAGTATCGCAAGTCGGATAGATATTTACATATCCCCGCTAATTCCGAATGGAGAACCTTGATAGATGCCAACTATATCTTCGATCAAGAACACCAAGCTATCAGATGTCCGAGTGGAAAGATTATGGGCTTTACCTTAGAATCTACAGCGGAACTTCTTGGAAGTGATACTATCTTCTATGTAAAAAGAAAAACAATAGACGAAGCGGTTATCTTTGACAATACAGGATGGATCAAAAGCCAATATGTTGTCCGCGCGAAAGGCATCAAAGAAGATTTGTAATCACTCTCTCCGAACTAAGTAGTACATTCCGAAAGTATGTGATTTGCGTGCGCGAAAGCAAAAAAATCGACAAAAAACAGAAATTCTTTTGTGTATTTCAAATTTTTGTTATATCTTTGCAAGCGATTAGCAGCGGCTGATTGTTTCGCGCACGCGAGCATAACATATTATTACTGACGAACCAATCTGTACATACATAAGTCTGGCAGCTTATAAACAACGAATTAGATTGGCAATGCGTCAGTGCATACTTTGGTATGTACTGCTTTTGCTTTTATATTCGTGGGTTATGCCAGACACCCGTATGTACGAAAGCATAAGCAGTATTTTTTTTGTATACTCTCCGCCGACCAATGAGCGGAAGATGAGCGGCACAAGACCAAGAAATGAAAAGTGAAAAAGTGGCAAATTTGATAATTTTTATCATTGCTGTATCTTGTTGAAATACAGGTATTTATTGCATAAAATTTTAAACAAAGTCTAGGATGCCTCCGATGCGCCCCTGATGCGCACTTGGTACGCCCTCGAAATTGACCTTATTGAACGAAATTACGAACCGGCGAAACCTCCTGCCGAATAATAAAATGGATTATCAACATTATAAATAGAACTATTATGAAAAACAAATTTGTACTTTGCATTGTAGGCGTTCTAATGAGCCTGAATGTATTGGGCGCTTCGCAGGAGAAGAAGCCCACGTTGATGATTTTACCAAGCGATCACTGGTGCCAAACACGCTTTTTTATGACCACATGGGATAATCAAGGTGTCAAAGTGAAAACGGCTGATTATCAAAAAGCCTTTCAGCAAGACCGAGAACTAAATCAAGTGATCAGCAAGATTGGACAATTGCTAACCAAAGAAGGCTACTCATTGAAAGATGCTAAGCAAGAAACCAAAGCAGTCTTCAACCGTATAGGAGAAGATAATGTCACCATGAGCACCACTTCCGGTTCTACCATTGCTGAAAGTCCATTGGATATGATCAAAAAGCGTGCTAAGATGGATATTCTTATCCAAATCGATTGGACTATCAATAGTGACCGCAGTGTTACATTTACGTTAGAAGCCTTCGATGCTTATACAAGCAAGCGAATTGCAACTTCAACAGGGACGGGTAAGGCAAGTGATGAGATAATTCCGGTTCTTCTTGAGAAAGCCGTTAAGTCTAAAATCAAGGATTTTGACAAGCAAATGGATAAGTATTACTCCGATCTCAATAAGAGAGGTCGTGAGATAGTTCTTACGGTTAAATGCTGGCAAAATTGGGACGGCAATCTCGAAACAGAGAATGAAGATGGAGATGAATTATTGGACGTAATTCAAAAGTGGCTAAAGAAGAATACCGTTAACGGTACGTTTAATTTAAGTGATGCAACAGAGAATTTCGCACAGTTTGAGCAAGTTAGAATTCCTTTGCGTGATAAAGAGGGTGATGCATTGGATGCAAGAGGATTTGCTGTTATGTTGCGAAAGCATCTGAAAAGCGAGTGTGATTTGACATCTAAAGTAATGACACGAGGATTAGGAGAAGCAATTTTAGTAATAGGAGAAAAATAATAATCATATGAAACGGATTCCCTTAATTATGGTATACCTGTTATTTGCCGGTATACTATGTGCACAAACATTGGACGATGTAGGACGCATGTCTATCAATGTGCAACGTCCGGTTAATCGGTCTATTCCTACCGAGGCATTGGATCAATTGGATGACAAGATGCATCAAATTATCACAACTGCAGGCATATCGGATAATGCCATCAATCGTCGATTTGCACTCACATCAACAGTCAGCGTAATTAAAAAAGACATTATAAGTGGTTCGCCTGCGCGCGTAAGTCAAACATTAGAAATAACATTCTATGTAAAGGATGTTATTGACCGCAAGGAGTATGGTCATGCAACACTTTCTTCTGTGGGGGTCGGATTAAATGAAAACAAAGCATTCATTATGGCTTTTGCTAATTTAAAGCCCGGTAATCCGAAAGTGCAAAAGATGATAGAGGATAGCAAGGAACTCATTGTTGCGTATTATCGTACTAATATAGACAATATTATTGCCGACGCATATATCCTTGTGCAGCAAGGTCAGTTTGACAAGGCACTATACCAAATTGCTCAAGTGCCGGATGTTTGTACGGATTGTACAGTCAAATGCCGGCAAGCAACGATTGATATTTACCAGAAGAAGATTGATAGTGCCGGAGAGAAATTGTTGCAATCAGCGAAAGCCGCTTGGAATGCAGAACCTAATGCCGATGGAGCAGTTAAAGCTTCTCGATACTTGGCAAAGATTGATTTGTTAGCTGCATGCCAACCACAAGTACAGGAACTAATGGAGGAAATGAAAGCTAAAGTTATGGATGATGAACGCAAGGCTTGGGAGTTCGCATTGCAACAATATGAGGATGAGAAAGCACGCGAGCAACGTGATTTTGAGTTTAGAGTGCGCCAATATGAAGAACGGGAAGCGAAAGAGCAAGCGCGTCATGAGGAACAAGTTGAGCGTGAAAAGCAATATCATGCAGAAGAGTTAGCGCGCGAACAGCGCAACTTTGAGTTTGAACAACATAAGTATAACAAGGAGCATGAAAAAGAAATGGCAATGATAGAAGCCAGCCGTGAAGTCGCCCTTGAAGTTGCCAAACAAATACCAAATATGAAATAATCTTAAAAATCATACAATAATGGAAAAAGAAGTAACACCTTTGGACTTGTTTCAGCAAGAAGTTGGGATGTCAAAACCACAAACAAAAGAAAAAGCTCTTGAACGTTTTAATGAGCTTCTCCATGCAACTGATGATCATTTCTTAAAAGGAGGAATTGTGCATTCAAATACAATTGGAGAATCACCAAAAGAAACTAACAAATAAATTTTAATAATATGGAAAGGAAATTTAAATGCGGCGACAAAGTTCGCCTTGTGTCAGACACAGATGAAAATGTAGTAATGACAGTGAGAGGTTATGCATTAGAATTAGCGATGGAGGATAAATCAACATCTCCATTCATTAAGGATTTTCAAACAAAATTAGAAGCTTTGGTTACATGTGATTGGAGAGACAAATTAGATGTCCCTCATCAAAAAGATTATAAGGAAAACGAACTTGTAAAATGTTAATAATATGAAAAAGTTATTATCTGTTATTGCCGCAATATTATTTGCTGCAACTTCTTTCGCCCAAGTTGACGAAGTAACACTAACGACTATTGGTACTGGCAGAACGGAAGACGAAGCAACTTTAAGAGCCTTACGGAATGCTTTAGAGCAGACTTTTGGTACATTTGTATCTGAAAATACGTCTATTGTAAATGATGAGTTGGTGAGAGATGAAATTGCTACAACTTCAAAAGGTAATGTGAAGGAGTTTAAAAAGTTATCTGTAGTTCAACTGCCAAACAAAAATATATCTGTAACACTCAAAGCAACCATTTCGGTTAATAAGCTTATTAAATATGCGCGCAACAACGGTTCGCGAGCAGAATTTGCTGGACAAACGTATGCAATGAACGTGAAACTGTTGAAACTTCAACAGCAAAATGCTAATAAAACATTAGATGTAATGAAGGATAATGTGATAACGCTATGTCAGGGAGTATTCGATTACGATATTAAATTGGGAGAAGTAAAGAAGCAATGCTTTACAAATCATAATGACGATTATATTTTGCCCTTCTCTCTTGATGTATATGCAACGGATGTAACTTCTAATATTTATTCTCTTATAACAGAGACGCTTGATGCTATGCGTATGAGTTCGTCTATGGTGCAAGATTTTGACAGAAACAAACTTGAACATTTTCATGATTTGCCAGTTCCTTACTCAAAACTGAACGAAATAGAAAAATCAATACAAAATGCCATAGTGAAAGACTTCTTAAAAGTGAAATTGAAGAAAATAGGCGACAACGAGTGTTTTTACTTCAGTAAAATTCAAGATAAAAATAATGCTATTCACTACGATTATTGTAACTATAGTACATATAGAGAAAGTTCTTCCTATATGTGGTTCATCAGCAGTAAACAACCGATAAAATTAGTTCACGCACCCGCTAATAGTTCCGGCCATAAATATCAGATCGGAAATAGCCTTAATGTAAAAGGAAGCAATCCTAATCTATATCACATACTATTTCCTTGCGCAGGAATAAATAATTTCTCTAGATTGTCGAATTGGAACACAAACGCAGACGGTCAAATCCATCAGAAAAAACTATGTTCATTTGATTTGTGTATTTTACTAACAGACGCGGAATTAGAGAGATTTAACGGATTAGAATTGGATGGTGTAACTTCGCCAAAATATACTTCAGCACCGAAACCAGACATAAAGAAAGACGCCGTAAAGGGGTATAAGAAAATGAGCGGATTATCATTAAACTCTCCCGTAAAGATAAAACGTATTCGTGTCATAACGACAGACTTGCCAAAGAAGACATATACCATCCAAATGACACGTAAAGACCCAAGTTCAGGTAAGCAGACTTATAAAATCCAAATCGGAGCCAAGAAGCAGGAATGCCTTTATTGGGAATTCAATGGGGACGCTATAGCTTCTGCTTTTGCAAACGCAATCGAAGGGAAAAGTAATAATGGATATATAGAGTTTAATCTTGTATATGGAGAGTATACTATTAAGAAGTTTCCCGAAGAGTTAAGTGAATTTGTGTATGTTCAATAATATAAGTTATAATATAAGTTATGAAAAAACTATTCTTATTTTGTGCTATTACCGCGATAGCAATGATAGCATCAGCACAATCGTACAACTCTGACCTCAATGATTTGGGACAGTATGTACAACGTATGTATATGAACGAGCCTTTTGAGGGGGCGCGTGTGGTAGAAAACGTGGATAACTGCTACCTCATAACCGTTGTGGCAGAAAAGCCCGGTAATAGTGATTATGCTACCAACCGCAAAGCCGAAGTCAAAGGCTTGAGTTACGCAAACAAGTACCTCAATGGCGAAATGAGTATGCAGAACACCGTTCTTCATACAAGGGAAGATTCACGTGGGTATTCCTATGAAGAGATTGAAGATTTCATTGAATCCCGTTCTATAGGATATGTACAAACGATGCAAGTTCTTTCCACTTTCACGCATGGAGGCAAAAAAGTGTTTGTTTATTGCAAGCAACTTCCAATGCCTGAGAAACCCAAAGGCAAGAAAGGTAAAAAACGCAAATAAGAAAAAGATAAAGAGATGAAAAATGTATGTTTAATTTGTATGATGGCAGTTTCTCTAACCATCAGCAATGTGTTTGTAGCGAATAGCCAAGACACAAGTACAGAACCTATTGTCACCGAAGAATGTATTTTTAAGATCAGTGAATCCCAACAACTGCTAAAAAACAAACAATTTGCAGAAGCTTTTAGGACATGGTCTGCTGTATATGAAGCTTGTCCAAACGCAAATAAAACTTTATATTTGACCGGAGCAAAAATCATAGACGCATTGTATCGTGCGACCTCCGATGAAGAAGAAAAAAGAAGCTTGGCAGAACTGGCCATAGAGATACAAGATAAGCGTATCGAGTATTTTGGCAATGATCCCAAACACCCAACAGCATATATTCTTGGTGAAAAAGGTTTGGCGTATTTAGATTTCTGGGGCAGTGAAAAAATAGAAGAAGCACACGCATGTTTGCAACAATCTGTTCAACAAAGAGGAGATAGGAGCAAGATAATAGTTCTTGTGAAATTAGTGGAGACATCATATGAAATGTATAAGATGAACCCGGGACTTTATGAAACCGAATTCTTAGCAGACTATCATTTAGCAAGAAAGTACTTGGAGACGATAGCTACAGATCCGAGTAATAAAAAAGCTGAGAGTGCGAAAGAACAAAAACAATATGTGGATGAAATATTCGAAAATTCAGGTATTCCAAGTAAACAGTAGAATAATCAAAAGAACCTGTTTCCCGTCGTTATACCACTTGCCTTAGCTCCATCCGCTTAATCAAAGCCCAATAGAGAGAAGTTCTATAAACCAATCTCCTCCCTCTTAATCCGCCGGCCTATCCGCTGGCGGATTGTTTTACTTGCCGCGTTTTATTCTTTCATCCATTGCCCGGCAGTCATGCTGCTTGTATAAAATTTGCACTGAGAAAAGTGAGATTTCTCAGAATTCTCACAATTCTTATGTCATTTTTTTGCCTTGCACTTTCTGCACTTTCCCCCTCCATAGTGCAAATAGTGCAATGTGATTTTTTTATATTTGCGATCCATTTGCCGAACGCGATGGGGCAGGAGGTAAAATAGCCTTCGTTTCTTATCAGGGATATTATCCCGTTTCTATTCCGCTTGGCGTTACCTCACATTCGCCAAGCGGTTTTTCTTTGTTCATCTTTTTCTATAGCTTGTATCTTTTTCTACAAAAATTAAAGCAAAAAAGATACAAGCTTCAACATCGATTAGACTTCGGTTAAAGGTCGTTTCAAATAGCCATAAATCAGCAGACCTTGCGCTGACGCTGCGCTGAAGGTAGGGAGAAGGTATATACCTTTTTTCTCTTCAAATATGTTATTTAAACAACTGCTCTATATGATCGTATTTTAGAAGCCATATATCGCCGGCTGTATTCTCGAAGTCTCCGCCATAAACCACAGCACGACGTTTGATAGGAGTACTCGTCCATTCCGGTAAACGCTGCAGCGACTTGGCGAAATCCGGATGATAAGTCATGGAAGATTTGACTTCGATTGCCGTCAGTTGTCCTTCCTCTTTGACCAAGATATCCACCTCCTGCCCATTACTATCACGATAGAAATAGATATTGCCTTCCTTGCCTTGGTTGAAACGATGTTTGAGGCACTCCATAATGATCATATTCTCAAAAATAGCACCTCGCATTTTGTCCAACTCCAATTGCTTCGGAGTTTCTATGTCCAATAGATAACAAGCTAATCCCGGATCATTGAAATACAGTTTCGGGCTCTTCACCACTCGTTTAGTGATATTCTCATAATACGGCGGAAGAAGCGTCACCAGATATGAAGCCTGCAAAACTGAGAGCCAATGACTGATGGTCTTGCTATCTACCCCCACTTCCATTCCCACTTCCGAAGCGTTGAAAACGGAACCGATTCGTGCCGCGCAGAGTTTCATGAACTTGAGGAATTGCATCTGGTCTTTGATACGCAGCAAGTCACGCACATCTTTTTCCAAATATGTCTTGACATACGACGGATAAAAGAGTTTGGCGATATTCTTTTTGGCACAAATAGCAGGATAGAATCCTTCGTACAACAGTTGATTTGTTGCCTTTCCCTCTATCTGTTCCTTTGTCTCCTCCATCGACATTGGCATTAACTCAAACACACCTGCACGACCGGGCAGGGACTCCGTAAGACCTTGCAGCAATTCCAAATTACTACTTCCTGTCAGCACAAACCGCCTCTCCGGCTCATTATCAACGATTCCCTGTATGTAATCCAATAGAGCCGGTACTTTTTGCACCTCATCAATAAACATGCCTTCTTTATGTTGACTCAAAAAGGCAACGGGGTCTTGTTCTGCAAAGGCTCGGACATGCAAATCCTTCATACTATACTGCGGTAAATCCGGAAATAAATGTTTCAGCATAGTCGATTTGCCGGACTGACGAGGTCCGGTAACGGAGATAACCGAGAAGTACTGCGCAGCCTCTTGAATAATGCGCTCCAAGTGACGTGGAATGTAGATTTGTTGTGCCATAATGATTCTTATTTTTTATGCAATTTCGGAATTGCGGCGCAAAATTACATAAAATTTCTGATATATGCAAGAAAATGAAAACTTTTTTTATATTTTATGGCCAATTCCTTTCTTCTTCCATTGCTCGGCATTCTATGCTGATTGTTATTTTTTTTACTTGCCGCCTACGACTCGCTTATGTGGAGAAGCCAATTGACTTTTGGCTACGAAAAGGGAAGGCGGTCGGGGAGACCAAGCCGACCGAGAATAAATTCAGAACGATAACTCACCTCTCGCCATTAAAATAGAGCAGCAAATAACTACTCATATTTGAGTACTTATACCATAAAAATATCATTTGCTTAACGGAATAAGCAATTTTTCTGCAAAAATGCTTGCACAATTCAGCATTTTTAGTACCTTTGCAGCCGAAAATGTGATTTTCGTATGGAATTTATATACAAAAATGTGATTATGCAATATGCAACTGCTTGAAAGAAAGATAGATACATATCTGAATGACTAGAGAAACAATCCCAAATGAAAACCTCTCTAAACCAATCTTCTTCCTCTTCATCCGCCTGCCATCCCGCAGGTGTTTTTTTTATTACCTCTACCCACAATCGAATCGAATATCATTAGGCCTTATTTCGTCTTCGCTTTCGTCTTCTTCTCTGTCTTTACCTCTTCGGCTTCGACATCCTCGACGGTAGTGGAGGCGACGCCCTTCTGCGGAATAATGATCGCCATGATGATGTACAAGAGGACGCCCGGGAAAGCGGCCGAGAAAATCGTCAAGGCTGCATAGAGCACTCGCATCATCGATGCGTCAATCTCAAAATACTCGGCCAGTCCGCCGCATACACCCGCCAGCAACTTATCGGTGCTGCGTGTCAATTTCTTTGTTGCCATAATCGTATCAAATTTTCGTATTTTTCTTACTTTCGTTGTAGCAAAAACTATGCCGCACAGTAGAGGTGTTAGAAAAAAAATAAGAAAAGTAACTATTATCCTTGCGTATGTCATTTTTTTTTTGTAATTTTGCAGTCGCAAAATGCGGTGTAAGCACTGCAGATGCTATAACAAACTGAAATCCAAATACATAACACTATTAATAACATGGAAAAGAAAAAAAGAGTTTACACCTTCGGTAACGGTAAGGCTGAAGGTAATGCACAAATGCGTGAGCTGCTGGGCGGTAAGGGCGCTAACTGTGCTGAGATGAACTTGGTAGGTGTTCCTGTTCCTCCGGGCTTCACCATCACCACGGAAGTGTGCAACGAGTACTATCAGGTAGGCCAGGAGAAGATCGTGGCTGAGTTGACCGACGAGGTGAATGCTGCTGTGGCTCACGTAGAGAGCCTGATGAACTGCAAGTTCGGCGATCCGAAGAACCCGCTCCTCGTTTCTGTTCGTTCGGGTGCACGTGCGTCGATGCCGGGTATGATGGATACGATCCTCAACCTGGGTCTGAACGACGTAGTAGCAGAGGGAATGGTGGCTAAGACCCAGAACCCGCACTTCGTGTATGACTCCTATCGTCGTTTCGTACAGAT
>DEHM01000005.1:126073-126462 GCA_002351925.1 Bacteroidales bacterium UBA2800 | reverse complement strand
AAGCGGAGGTCGTTCTCAAAGTACAGTCGCAGGTCGCGAATCTGGTATTTCAACATAGCCATACGCTCCACTCCCATACCGAATGCAAAGCCCGTATATTGCTTGCTATCAATGCCGCAGGCATCCAAAACATTGGGGTCGACCATGCCGCAGCCGAGAATTTCCAGCCACCCGGTACCTTTGCAGATATTGCAGCCTTTACCACCGCAGATATTGCACGAAACATCCATCTCGGCACTCGGCTCGGTGAAGGGGAAGTAGCTCGGACGCAGACGTATCTTGGTCTCCGGACCGAACATCTCCTTCGAGAAATACAGCAGCGCCTCCCTCAGGTCCGCAAAGCTCACGTGCTTGTCGATATACAGACCTTCTACCTGGTGGAAGAAGCA
>DEHM01000005.1:124740-126011 GCA_002351925.1 Bacteroidales bacterium UBA2800 | reverse complement strand
TCTACCTGGTGGAAGAAGCAGTGTGCACGCGCCGAGATAGCCTCGTTGCGGTATACACGCCCCGGACACAACACACGGATCGGCGGCTTCTGACTCGTCATCACGCGTGTCTGCACCGAACTCGTATGCGAGCGCAGCAGCACGTCGGTCGGCTTTTGTACGCCTATCTCTTTCTCTACGAAGAAGGTGTCCTGCATGTCGCGTGCCGGGTGCTCCGGCGCGAAGTTCAGCATGCCGTACACGTGCTTGTCGTCCTCCACCTCGGGCCCTTGCGCTATCGTGAAGCCGATACGGGAGAATATCTCCTCTATCTCTTCGCGCACCAGCGACAGCGGATGACGCGTGCCCAGCGCTATCGGATCCGGCGTACGCGTCAGGTCCAGACGCTCCGCCTCGGCCTGCTTCGCCTCAAACTGCTCTTTCAGTTCGTTCACCCTACTCTCTGCCTGTTGACGCAGCTGGTTCAGCAGCTGACCCAACTCACGTTTCTCCTCCGGAGCTACGTTGCGAAACTCATTGAACAGCGCCGTTATCTCACCTTTCTTACTCAGGTATTTGATGCGCAGCGCTTCCAGTTCCTCGGCACTGTTGGCCTTCAACTCCTTCACCTGCCCAAGCAGCGTTTGTATATTCTCTCTCAAAGCCATAATACGACATTTTACAAAATCGGCTGCAAAGGTACAACAAAAAATGCATATATGCAAATTTTTCAGGCATTTTTTTGCAAGGCGGAGTACACTCCGCAATTATCGGCGGTCTAGGAGCCATGCGGATAGCGTATGCAGCCCTTCGGGGTATCGTTATCTCCCCTCCTAGGCGGAGGCCGCTCCAAACAATGCCTGCCACGCCGCATATATCCCGCAACGCGCGAACGTACCTTCGAAGGGTCACATCACATTTGGGGTAGGATGTCGAAATTACTACAAAAAGTGTCTCAGAGTCTCAAGTGTCTCATGCAAAAAAATCAATGAGGATGTCGCTATGTCGCTGTTGTTGTTATAAAACTTTGATACTTTGATACTTTCGTGAGACTTTGTAAATAACTGAACGACAGTTTGCTACAGCGGAAAGTCTCAAAGTCTCAAAAGTCTCACGCAAATTTTCAAGAGCGACACAACGACATAGAAAAATTATCAAATGGACAATATGGACAAAAAGGACAAAATGGACAGGACGAATTTTAACGATGGAATAATGATGTTGGCTTGTGATTAGAAAGACGGAAGGACTAAAGTCTAGGATCGTCCGGTAAATGGGAGGTAGTTGACAGG
>DEHM01000005.1:102840-124575 GCA_002351925.1 Bacteroidales bacterium UBA2800 | reverse complement strand
ATGATTCTTATCTTACGAACGATTATTTCAAAAAAAAGATACAGGCCAGACACAGAGTTACTCAAAAAAGATACAAGCTGAGAGTAGAGATGGCACAAAAAAGATACAGGCTAAAATAAGCATTGGCGAAAGTGGCGAAAGTGGCGGAAGTGGCGAAAGTGGCGGAAGTGGCGGAAGTGGCGAAAGTGGCGATATTGCCAATATCATCAATATCGTCAATATCGCCATGCAAAAATTTACATGAGAATTGTGAGAATTATGAGAAATCTCACTTTTCTCACTTTTCTCAATGCAAATATATATTTTAAAAAAAAGTATCTCCGAATATGATTCGGGGCTAATGGACGAAGGGCTGCATACGCTATCCGCATGGCTCATAGACCGCCGATAATTGCGGAGTGTACTCCGCCTTGCAAAAAAATGCCTGGAAAATTTGCATATATGCAATTTTTGTCGTAAATTTGCACCAAATTTTAAAAACCAAGATATTCTATGAACCGTGACACAGAGATTTTTGACGTGATCCGCCGGGAGCGGGAGCGTCAGACCAAGGGTATTGAGTTGATCGCCAGCGAGAACTTCGTGAGCGACCAGGTGATGGAGGCGATGGGCAGCGTGCTTACCAATAAGTATGCGGAGGGTTATCCGGGCCACCGTTATTACGGCGGTTGCGAGGTGGTGGACATAGCCGAGGATATCGCCCGCACGCGTCTGAAGAAACTGTATAACGCCGAATATGTGAACGTGCAGCCGCACTCGGGTGCGCAGGCGAACATGGCCGTCTTCATGGCCTGTCTGAAGCCGGGCGACACGTTTATGGGTCTGAACCTGAGTCACGGCGGTCACCTGAGCCACGGCTCTGCCGTCAACTTCAGCGGTCTGATGTTCAACGCGATAGGCTACGACCTGAAGGAAGAGACGGGCCGCGTGGACTACGACGACCTGGAGCTGAAAGCCCGTACGCACAAGCCGAAGCTGATCATCGCCGGTGCATCGGCCTACAGCCGCGAGTGGGACTACGCACGTATCCGTCGCGTGGCAGACGAGGTAGGCGCTATCTTCATGGTGGACATGGCTCATCCGGCCGGACTGATAGCTGCCGGACTGCTGGAGAACCCGCTGAAGCACGCGCATATCGTGACGAGTACGACCCACAAGACGCTGCGCGGTCCGCGTGGCGGTATCATATTGATGGGTAAAGACTTCGACAACCCGTGGGGCAAGACGACGCCGAAGGGCGAGATAAAGAAGATGAGTGCCCTACTCGACTCTGCCGTCTTCCCGGGCACGCAGGGCGGTCCGCTGGAGCACGTGATAGCAGCCAAGGCCGTGGCCTTCGGCGAGGCGCTGACCGACGACTTCAAGGCCTATCAGCGTCAGGTGAAGAAAAACGCAGCGGTGATGGCGCAAGCTTTCATGGACAAGGGCTACAAAGTGATAAGCGGCGGCACGGACAACCACTCGATGCTGATCGACCTGCGCACCAAGTTCCCGGAGTTGACCGGTAAGGTAGCGGAGCAGGCACTGGTGAGCGCCGACATCACGACCAACAAGAACATGGTGCCGTTCGACAGCCGCAGTGCGTTCCAGACCTCGGGTCTCAGGTTCGGCACACCGGCCATCACGACCCGCGGACTGAAAGAAGACCAGATGGGCTGGATAGTAGAATTGATCGACCGCGTGTTAACAGAAGTACAGACCGCTGCGCTGACAGAGCACAGAGTCCAGACTGTCATAACTGCAGTACACGACGAAGTGAACCGCGAGATGGTGAAACATCCGCTGTTTGCGTACTAAGAGGCTATACGGCGCGCCGCATCAGTTGCGTAGCGATTTACGCAACTGGTGGGGCGTCAAGCCGGTATGTTTCTTGGTATACTGGCAGAAGAAACTGGTGTTGGGGAACTCCATCTCCTGAGCCACCTCGTGGATAGAGTGCGTCGTGCTGCGCAGGCGCTGTTTGAGTTCGCTGACCGTGACATCGGCAATCCACTCGCTGGCAGACTTGCCGCTACGCTGCTTGCATATCTCAGAGAGATACTTGGGCGTGATAGAGAGTTGCTCGGCGAACCACTGCACCTCACGATGGTGAGGATTGGTCTGGAGCATGCGCACGAAACGATGGAAGGTATAGTCGCTCTGGTTGACCGAGTCGCGACGCTCATCGAAATCGGGCACTGTCTCCAGCACACGGTCCATATAGTAGAAGATATCCATGGTAGCGACACGCGCGATTCCACGCAGGATCTGGCGACGCATGTCGGTCTGCGGCACAGCGAGCTGCTTATCGAGCATCTGGACGTACAACATACAGATACTATAAGACCAGTCGCTCAACGCAAAGACAGGGCTCTCGCGCAAGTACTGCAGTTTCTGCCACCAACGCGGCTCCATACGCATGTGCTCGAACATCAACTCCTCGAAGACCGACTCGTGGATAGCCAGCAGGTAGAACTCGAAATCGTCGGTATAGCTCAAGTTGCCCAGCTCGATACGGAACGAGGGGATACGCATATAGAGGTCACGCGGACCGATATGCACGCGACGGCGGTTGAGCTCCACATCGAGCGAACCGTTTTTGCACAAGAGGAGAGTAATCGAATTAGCCGAACGCGTAGCACGACACTCGACCACACCGTCCCGCTCATCGGTAAAGAAAAGTGTGTCAGTAGAATACTTCATTGCACCTTAAAATAGTTAATTTGTCGTAATAATGTTGAATTTGGGTGCAAAAGTAGTATAAATTTTTGATATACACAAATATTTTGCATGTTTTTTTGCATTTTAAAGAATTAATGTTTGATTTTGCAGATAAAAATAGAACAAAACAATATGAGAAAGAGTATCTTTTTGGCGCTGACAGCGCTGCTGTTGATGGGTTGCGGCAAGAGCAACGAACGACTGCTGACTTCGGCAACGGGTAGCATCTACGAGTGTCTGATTGTGAGCGATGCGGTGGTAGCACCGGCGCTGACGGAGACGATGAGTGCTGACCAGTACGGTCTGCCGCAGATGGAGGCCACCTTCACGGTGACACACGTGACGAACGCGCAGTTTGACGACTTCCTGAAGTCGACACGCAACATCCTGCTGACCGACGTGAACCCGCATAAATACACGCTGGTAAAGGTGCTGAAGTCCCGCGACGTATGGTCGCAGCCGCAGGCGATGATCCGCATCCAGGCCCCGAGCGACGAGGCGCTGCTGGACTACTGGCGCGAGAACGGCGAGCAGATACGCGAGTGGTTCGTACGCGAGGAACTGGCGCGGCAGGCGGGTTTCTATCGCGCGAGCACCAACAAAGAGGCACGCGCGAAGCTGCAATCGCAGGGCTACGACCTGCTGATACCGGAGGACTACATGTTAGTGAAGAGTGAAGAGTTAATAGTGAATAGTGTACCGGTAGCATTCGTGTGGTGCTGCAACAACAAAGGTCCGATGCGGCGTGACGTGGTGGTATACAGCTATCCGTACACGGCGCAAGAGCAGTTCAGCGGCGAGGCTATCGTCGCCATGCGCGACGCGGTGCTGGGCCAACTGGTGAGCGGTCAGGTAGCCGGCAGCCATATGGGCACCGAGCACAAACACTTCCCGCCGGTGACGCGTCAGGTGAGTGCGCTACGCGACACGGTAGGCGGCTTCTACGGCCTGGAGACGCGTGGTCTCTGGAAACTGCTGGACGGCGAAGCCATGGGCGGTCCGTTCGTCAGTCTGACGCGTTTGGATCAGGTGAACGGCCGCGTAGTGACCGCCGAAGCGTTCCTCTTTGCCGCAGGCCAGAAGAAGCGGAATGCCATGCGGCAGACCGAAGCGATACTCTATTCGCTTCGAATGCCGAACGAGAAGTAAGACCGGCTTCGCCTGTAAGACCGTTACACTGTTAGACCGCCTCGCTGTTAGATGTTAAGGATTTCCAACAACGGAGGCCGTAGAGGCAGTTGGCACACCAGAAAACATACTGAGCCGCCATGCAGTAGTCGCCGGCACGGAGCCAGAGGACGATGCTGACAATATCGACGGCCAGCCAGAGGAACCAATGCTCGCGATAGACGAGAATCATCAGTACCTGCGCCACGAGTGCAGGTACTGTGGTATAGGCATCCAGATAAGGCTGGGTGTCGTCGGTCCAGGCGGCCAGCGCCCATCCCACGAGCCACGAGAAGAGCAGCGTGAGTGCGGCGATGAGGACCAGCAGACGGGCGGAGAGACGCCGCGGCGCAATAGTGCGGCTACCCGAAGATAGATGACGACGCCAGGCGTAGACGCCGTAGATCATCGTGAGGAAATAGTAGGCATTGATAGCTATCTCCGCATAGAAACGCTGGGTCCAGCAGAGATAGGTATAGGTGAGCACCTGGCCGAAGCCGAAGACGTACATCAGGATATTTCCCTGCGCCGTGAGCACCACCGAGCAGACGCCGAGACAGCCGCTGACAAGCGAGATAAGCAGGCTGCCGGACAGCACGTAGGTGACTACTTGGATAAGTAGTCCGAGACAGAGAAAAGAATAGTCGAAGACCTTATTTCTTCTTAGGTGCGGCATGGATAAGCTGCTTAGGTTTAGCGTCGAGTTGCGGTACCGCCCGGTAGTCCCACTCTTCCTCAAAATCCCAGTTGCTCTTGGTCTGGATACTATTAGGATAATAGTAGATCGGCTCGGGCTGACGCGCTTCGGTCCAACTGCCGGTGGTCCACTCGCCGTCGCCGTTGAGGTCGATATACATACGCAGGAAGTAGGTGTCGGCCTTGAGGTACTGGAAATAGGCACCCTCGTCGGTAACCGGCAGCTCGCGCACGACCTGGTCTTTGTTATTGAGCACCTGGATGCGGGCGTTCGCTACGGCGGGGTTGAGCCGCACGCGGAGCGTAGAATAGTCCTCGGGCGTACGCAGCTGGAGCGTATAGGAACTGTAGACATTGCTCACGCCGTAGATGTCGGTCAGCGCACCGCTGTCGAGGCGCAACTCGTATATCTGGCCGGGCTGCATGGGGGCAACCACTTGGAAACTCATCGGCGTGGAGTCGGACTTCTGGATAGCGAACTCCAGCGGTTTGCGCAGCGAGTCCACCACCTGCAACAAGTGGAGCGAATCGGCCTCGATAAGGGCCATCGGCGTGGAGCAAAGGACAAGCAACGTGTCGTTGAGTTCGAAGCCCTGGCGGGCATTACACTTCAGTTCGAGCGCCTTGGGCTTGAGAACATGTGAGGGCGTCTTATCGGCCTTACGCGGCGCACGCCAGATAGCCCGCAGCGTGTCGGTCGCCCACTCGAGATGGTAGAGCGAGTCAGTGCGGCGATAACGTATCTCGAAGAAAAGCGAGTCGCGGAGGATAGACAGACTATCGGTGAGCCAGAGCGAGACAGTGTCGGCATGCTGGGAGTAGCTCGGGAAGAAACGGACGCTGTCATCGAGCACGCGGAAAATAGGCAGGCTGTCCGGCGCCGAGGAGAAGAGCACACGCACACAGTGTTGCTGCTCGCGCAGGGTGCGCTGCAGATAGAGGCGCTGCTGCTTCTCGCGGAAGAGATAGAGCACGTGGAGCGGCACTTCGACAGCCGTGTCGTTGCTTGCCGTATCGTTGCTCATCGTGTTGTTGCTTATCGCGCCATCTACTGTGAAGGGCTCCGGATCGAACGCCAGCGCCTCGCCCACCGTCAGGCGATAGTCGCGGCTGATATCGTCCACAGCATAGAGGCGATAACGGCCCGCACGCATGTTACCGATACGGAACATACCCGCCGAGTCGGTACGCGCTACGCGCAGGAAAGGCTCGGAGACGAAAGCGGTGTCGCTGAGGTTGCTGTAGATACCGGCATAGACACCGTAGACCGGATCGAGGTTCTCGGCATCGACGACGAGACCAAAGGTCTCGAGCGTGTCGATAGTAGGCCCGGTAGCAAAAGCAAAGGCGTAACCGCGGAGCGGCACCCGCTCGTTGTAGTCGCATACGGCCGAGCCGAAATCGATGGTATAGGTGGTGCTGTCGCGCAGCGAGTCGACAAAGTGAATCAGCAGTTTCTTGCCGCGGGCTTTCACCTCAGGCGGCGTCTGCTGGGGCGGCGACATGAGCATGTTTTGCGCCACGTTGTTGAGCTGGATATACTCGTCGAACGTCACCTCGATACGGTTGCCGGTGAAATTGACCGAACCGTTCTCCGGCTCCGCCTTCAGCGGCACAGGCGGAATAGAATCCACCGGCCCGCCTTGCGGCCCCATGCCGCGGTTGGCACAGCCCGCAGAGAAGAGCGAGACAAGGAGCCACAGCACCATCGCCCAGCCAGGTAACCATATCCGGATTTTCTTTTTCTTATCCATAAGGAACGATTAACTTCGTTTTTCACGGCACAAAAGTACTGCTTTTTTTTGATATGTGCAAGAAAAAATTGCGCAATAATTTGCATATATGCAATTTTTGTTGTATCTTTGCAACAAATTTGAAACAAACCTTTAAAACAATACTATTATGACACTGACAATCAATGCTGTCAATTTTGAGACAGCGAAGCCCCTGGAGGACTTCATCGAGAAGAAAATGAGCCGTTTCGGCCGTCACCTGAATGCAGACGACAAAGTGGAGATCCGTATGTCGGTCATCAAGCCGCAGACCAACCTGAACAAAGAGGTGAAGATTCGTATCGCCGGTCTGTTTGCCGAGAAGACAGCCGACACCTTTGAGGAAGGTATCGACGCATGTCTGAACGCCCTGGAGGGACAGCTGGAGAAACGGAAGAATAGCTAAGAGTTTAAAGTTAAGAGTTAAGAGTTTAGAGTGAATTATCTATTTACAAGTGAGTCGGTGTCGGAAGGACACCCGGACAAAGTCAGCGATCAGATTTCGGACGCCATACTGGACAACATGTTGGCGCAAGACCCGCATGCGCACGTAGCGTGCGAGACGATGTGTACGACGGGTCAGGTAGTGATAGCCGGTGAGGTGACGTGCAACGGCTGGGTAGACGTGCAACAGATAGCGCGTAAGACCATCGCCGAGATAGGCTACACCAAGTCAGCGTATAAGTTCGAGGCGGAGAGCTGCGGTATACTGACGGCGCTGCATGCGCAGAGTCAGGACATCAACATGGGCGTGAGTCGTGCTACGGAAGACGAGCAGGGCGCCGGCGACCAGGGCATGATGTTCGGCTACGCCACCGACGAGACCGACAACTACATGCCGCTGACGCTCGACTTGGCGCACACGCTGGTGTACACGCTGGCGCGTATCCGCAAGGAAGGCGAACAGATGCGCTATCTGCGGCCGGACAGCAAGAGTCAGGTGACAATCGAATATGATGAGCACAACAAACCTGTGCGCATCGACACCATCGTGCTCTCGACACAACATGACGAAAATGTACAAAGTGACAAAGGACAATGTACAAAGGTAACACCGGAGCTGATCAAGCAAGATGTGATTGACATCCTCCTGCCCCGCGTGGCAACGCGTGACTCGCGCTACAGCCACCTGCTGCATGAATTTCTGAAAGACCCGCAGGCTAAGTTGCTGGTGAACCCAACCGGCAACTTCGTCATCGGAGGTCCGCACGGCGATACGGGATTGACCGGAAGGAAGATCATCGTAGATACTTACGGCGGTCGCGGTGCGCACGGCGGCGGAGCGTTCAGCGGCAAAGACCCATCGAAAGTGGACCGTTCGGCCGCCTATGCTGCCCGCTGGATTGCCAAACATCTGGTGGCAGCCGGTGTGGCTCACGAGGCGCTGGTGCAAGTCAGTTACGCCATAGGCGTAGCGGAGCCCGTCTCGCTGTATGTCAACACCAACGGCACAGCGCTGGTGAAGATGAGCGACGCGGAGATAGCCAAGCGCGTAGGCGAACTATTTGACCTGCGTCCCGCCGCTATCATTCGTAGCCTGAAACTGACGCAGCCGATGTACCAGGAGACGGCCCGATACGGCCATGTAGGTCGCACCAATGAGGTGGTGACGAAGACTTTCCTGGACTCGGAAGGCAAGGAATATACCCGCGAAGTAGAACTGTTTACATGGGAGAAACTGGATCGACTGGCCGAAGTAAAGGCCAAGTTTGGCTTGTAGTAGCCATCGTACTGCTGGCGGTGATAGCCGACCAGGCGCTGAAGCTCTACATAGCTACCCATTATACGCTGGGCGAGAGCCACGAGATCACCTCGTGGTTCTGGCTCTGCTATATAGAGAACAACGGCATGGCGTTCGGCATCGAGTGGTTCAGCAAGCTGGCGCTGACGCTGTTCCGTCTGCTGGCCGTGGGACTGCTGGGCTGGTATATCCACCTGCTGATCTATCGCGACCAGGCGCGCACGGGCTATATCGCCACGATAGCGTTTATCATCGCCGGCGCACTGGGCAACATAGTCGACTGCGTAGCCTACGGCAAACTGTTCGGCTACGCCGGCTGGCTGTACGGCCGCGTGGTGGACATGTTCTACTTCCCGCTGATACACAACAGCGCGGGCGAAGTGCTGTTCTTCCGGCCGGTGTTCAACCTGGCGGACAGCTGTATCACCTGCGCGGTGATCATGATTCTCCTCTTCTACCTGAAAGACCTGAACCGGACTCTCGAGAAAAAATGAGACGCGGCCTGAGCTATATACTTGTCTTGGCGTTTTGTGCCTTGACCGTTGTGCTGGCGGGTTGTCGTCCGCGCGGCATACTGAGTTCGCGGCAGATGCGACGTGTGATGGTCGACCTGCATAAGACCGATGCGCTGCTGCAGGTGTACGCCTTGCACTACGGCCACGACTCGATAGAAGACGCGGCCTACGCGACGGTTCTCCAGCGGCACGGTATCACGCAGGCGCAGTTCGACTCATCGCTGGTATGGTACACCAACCATCCGCAGATCTTCGACAAGATCTACCCCAAAGTAATGGCGGAGATAGAGGCCGAGAGCAAAGCCTTCGACCTGGCGCATGCTGAAGAACTGGCGGCTCCGCTGCAGATAGCGCAACCCCAGCGGCTGAGCGCTGAACAAACCCGAGAAGCCGTAGACAGCCTGCTCTGGGTCAACCGCAACGGCCTACCCTCTTTATGGCACGAACGGCAGGCCGGAAGCCCCACCGTTCGTATTCCCTACTCGCTTTAATGCATGATTTTGTAGATCAACTCCTTCCAGAGATCGGCATCTTTGGCAGAGGGGTTGTCGATACCCTTTAGCCGTGCATCCGTCTCGCGCAGATAACCAATGATACGAAAAGTCTTGCCGGCCGGATAACGCTGCGCCGCCTCGACGTAGTCGCGCACAAAGAAGGGATTGATACCCAGCTCGCGCGCCACCGTCTCCTTGCTCTTGTCGGGCATGTACTCGTACATCAGCAGATTGGAGAAGAAGGTGAATAGCGGACTGAGTTCGCGAATCATCGGGTGGTCCTTGCTGGACGCGAAATACTGGGTGATACGGTTGGCTTTGACCACATCGCCGCGGATGAGCGCCGCCTGCAACTCCATGATATTGTAGTCCTTGGAGATACCTATGTTGCGCTCGACGAGTGCGGCATCGATGGTGTTGACGCCGTCAGGACGGCCGTCGATAAGTTTCTGCAGCGCGCCGACGATAGCCGACAGGTCGGTGCCCAGATGATCGGCCAAGAGCGGCGCGATACGAGGGTCTATCTGAACGGGTGATTTGTGGTTGGCCGTTTGCGATTTGTTGTAGTCGGCGATATAGGCGGCAATCCACTTCTCCACCTGATAGTCGCGCAACTTATCGCTCTGCAGCCACACGTACTGCTTGTGTTCCGCCAGGCGTTTCCAGACGGCCTGCCGCTTGTCAGGCTTGCCGTTATAGCAGATGACGAGCACCGTCTGCGGCATGGGGTTGTCGATATAGGCCTCGAGAGCCTCCCATTTCTTGATAACCTGCGCCTCGCGTACGATGACCACTTTGCGGCCGCCCATCATGGCAAAACCGCGTGCAGCACCGATGACCGGCGCGATATCGACACCGGGCACATCGCGTCCGTAGAGCACCTGCTGGTCGAACTCACGCGCCATCTCATCGAGGGCGTGGTCGGCAATGAACTGATAGACCTGGTCGGCAAAATACGGCTCCTCGCCACACAATATATAAACAGGTGCGTACGCGCCCTCGCGCAACGCGCGCATGATATCTTCAAACTTCTGTATCATAACTCCTTTTCCTCTGCGGGAATATAAATCATGTATCTGTATTGGCTGCGGTCGATGGCCCGATAGCCCTGCTGCAGCAACATCTGCTCCATCCTACTCTCCTTGTCGCGATAGACAGGCTTGGTCTTAAACTGCGGCGAGAAAGTGCAGATGACGACAGGCCGTTCAGCCTCGACGATAGACCGGTACTTAGCCGTATAGACGCTATCGAAGATGTTGGACCAGAACTCGTTGAACCGTGCCGCTTCGCAGCCCGTCACCGCGCGTACGAGGTGCATTTCCTGCCCAAGCGCCAGGACGGTCGACGACTGCGTAGATAGGGTGTCGTAGTCGGCTCTGTACTGCCGGAGACTTGCCTCCTCGGCTGGCCGGATAGCGATATAGTGGTAGGGCGCAACCGTAGCGACGGCAGTAGCCTTGGTCAAATCGGTCTTACCGATGCTGTTCGCACTCATACGTATCGCCACACACACACTCAGCACCGCCAGTGCGTACCAGAGATAACGGCGTCCCTCTTCGGCAAAACACGTCGCCGCCACCGGCAACAGACAGAGCACGGCGGGGAAGAGCTTGAGCCAGGCCGTGTCGGTACCCAGCGTCGCGACGGCGAGCAGGGCGACGCCGATGTAGAGCGAGCGCTGCTTAGTGGCAAACGCCAGCACCAGACAGAGCGCCGAGAGCAGATAGGTCATGTCGATATTGTACCACTGCGTCGGTTTCATCGTCTCCACTACAAACAGCGCCAGGACGAATCCTACGGCAAGGCCGCTGAACTGCGGTTTCAGACGGGTCAGCCGATAGCAGGCCAGCACACCGACAGCCATGAGGCTATACCCCAACAGTCGTCCGCTGTTGTCCCAGAGCGCCCATACCATCTTCGTGAGCTGGTGGCTGTTCATCGCCGCATCGGCCGCAGCCGGTGTCACTAGTACCCATCCAAGCAGATAGACAACAGCCGCCGTCGCCGCAGCCACAGGAACCGTCCACAGGCTACGCCTTTTCCAGAGCAGGAGGAGCACCGGCAGCGCCAGTATATTCGGCAGCCGCACACTAATCGCCAGGCCCAGCAGCACGGCCGTCAGCATGTCCCACCGTGGGTTGCCGTTGGAGCGTACAGCCGTCACCCAGAGGGCCGAGAGCAGCAGCACGGACAGCGTACCCGGGCTGAACTCCTGGAACGCGCCGTAGCCCATCAGCAGATAGGTCAACGCCAGCCAATGGAGGTTGGCACGGCGTTTCTCCCGGTCGAGCAGACAGCAGTAAGGCAGAGCCACCGCCGCCGTCGTACAGAGCCATCCGAAGAGGCGCAGCGGCAACAACTGGGCACCAAAGAGACGCACAAGCGCACCGCCCGTGAGCAACGTGCCGACAGCCATCCAACCGCCCTCCAGCGTCTCGTATTTATAGAGCCAGTAGAGCGGATCCTGGTGATTACCAAAACCGGCGAACACAAACCAGAGCGCCCACACGAGCGACGCGAGGAGCAGGCCTACCGATAATATGTGCTTATCGATTCGCATATCGAATCTACCTGTTCAATACTCAAGTCATAATAGAGCGGCAGCCGCACCAGACAATCGGCATAACGGTCGCACTCAGGCAAGGCCCGGCCGTCGTGGCGGCTGTGATAGTACGGACTGCTGTGCAGACTCAGATAGTGGAACACCGCCTGCGCACCCTGTTCGCGCAGATGGGCGATGAGGGCCGTGCGGGTCTCCAGATCGGGCAGCACGAGATAGAACATATGGGCGTTATTGGTGGCATATTCAGGTATGTCCGGCAGCGAGAAGAAGCCCTTGTCTGCCAGCGGTCGGAGCTGCTCCCAATAACGTTGCCAGAGCGCCTTGCGCTTGGCCTGAATATCCTCTATGTTCTCCAGTTGTGCCCAGAGGAAGGCGGCATTGACTTCGCTGGGCAGGAACGACGATCCCATATCGACCCATCCGTATTTGTTCACCTCGCCGCGGAAGAACTCCGCGCGGTTGGTACCTTTCTCCCACAGTATCTCTGCGCGGCGCACAAAACGCTCGTCGTTGACCACCAGCAGGCCACCTTCGCCACCGGCGGTGATGTTCTTCGTCTCATGGAAAGAGAAGGCCGCCAGATGGCCTATGCCGCCCAGCGGACGACTTTTGTAATAGCTGTCGATGGCCTGCGCCGCATCTTCCACCACCAGCAAGCCGTGCCGGTTGGCCACCGCGAGGATAGCGTCCATGTCGCACGCCACGCCAGCGTAATGGACAGGCACAATGACCCGCGTCCGAGGCGTGATAAGCGCCTCCAGCGTCTCGGCATCCAGGTTCGGATTGCGCTTCATAGAGTCGGCAAAGACCACCTTAGCACCTTCGCGCAGGAAAGCCAGGGCGGTGCTGACAAACGTGTAGCTGGGGATGATCACCTCATCGCCCGGCTGCAACTCGCACAACATCGCACACATCTCCAGCGCATCGGTACCGCTACTGGTCAGCAGCGTCTTGCGGAAACCGTAACGCTCCTGGAACCACTGCTGGCAACGCTTGGTGAACTTACCGTTACCCGACAGCTTACACTCGTAAACAGCCTCGTACATGTAATGGGCTTCCTTGCCCGTAAGATGCGGTTTGTTAAATGGGATCTGTATCATAAGAAAAAGACGATTACTCCAATAATGATTATACCTATGGCGAGCGCCTTACGGCGTGTGATAGGTTCGCGAAAAATCAGCCAACTCAACATCGGCACGAAGAAATAAGCCATCGACTCGATGATACTCAGTTCCTTGAGCAGCAGCCCCCGGTGCAAGCACCAGATATTGGCCACCATCGAGGCAAACATAATCGCGTAGCCGCCTATGACCCACGGATTGACGTACTGCCGCCACCAGGGCGTATAACCCATGCGGGCACCCTGCTTGAGCAACATCTGTGCCCCTGCGGCCGTAGCCACCACCACCAATGCAATCAGTCCGTAAATCATGCGCGTGCCAACAGGGTTATTCCGACAATAATAATGAGCGAGCCGACAATATTCATCGCCGTGATGGGTTCCGCGAACAGCAGTGCCGCGATAAGCATGGTGAAGATGAGCGTAGTGCCCTTGAACATATACGCCGTGCTCAGCGGGATACGACGCAGGATCTGTTGCCAGAGGACAGCATAGATGCCAATGATAGCCACCGCGCCGCCGAACCACAACAGGTACGGCCACGACAACGACGCCTGCAGCGAAGCCATCTTCGTACAGATACCCACACACGCGTAGAGCATGTTGATTCCCACCAGCGCCAATATGTCGGTCCACTTAATCTGCATAGCGGAGGAAAGCGGCAGGATTGCCCGCCCATATCTCATTCTCACCTATGTTCTTCGTCAGTACGCCCCCTGCGCCCAGCGTCGCATAGTCGCCTATCGACAGGTTCTCGCGCACGGTGGCATTCAGGCCGATATGTACGCCTTTGCCTATCGTTAGATAGCTGCCCACAGCGGCCTGCGCAGCTATATGGCAGAAGTCGCCCACCACATCGTCGTGGCCAATCATCGAGCCGGCCATCATCAGGCAGCCTTTGCCCAGACGCGTTCCCGGCGACATCGACACATTGGGCATGACCACGCAGCCCGGACCCAGTTGCACACTCGGTGCCACATAGGCCATCGGGTGTACAAACGTCGCCAAACGGTCGTCGGGCAGCTCCAGCGACTCGAACAGCGCGATACGTTCGCGGTTGCCGTCGATACGCAAGATAGTATTGATGAACCAATAGCCCTCGTCCAATAGGCGTTTGGCGTCGCCTACACGACCTATCACGGGGAACATATCCAAGGTCTTACCCACCTCTTCGCGGTCGTTCAGAAAACCCGCCACTTCCAGGTCGGTAGCGCCCAGCCGCCGCGCATGCTCGATAGCCGCAGCCACCACGGTCGCATTACCTATGCCGCCCAATATAGCTACTTTTCTGCTCATAGTACTTGCTCAATAATGAAGTTAGGACGTTGCTTGGTCTCCAGAAAGATGCGTCCGATATACTCACCCAGGATGCCGAGGAACGCAAAGTTCAACCCAAAGAGGAACAACATCAGCACCATCATACTCGTCCAACCGGTCACCACATTGCCCACCAGTTTGTAGATCACCAGCGCCAAGGCGGCCAGCATACTACCCACGCAGAGCAGCGCGCCCAGATAGGTCACCATACGGATGGGGAACATCGAGAACGAGAGGATACGCGCAAATGTCAGACTCAGCATCTTACTCAGGTTATACCCGCTCTTACCGGCAAAACGGGCGTCACGTTTCAGCGGCACCGCCACGTATTTATGGCCGATGTAGTAGAGCAGACTGACGGCAGTAGCTGTCCGTTCAGGGAAATTGCGCAACTCGTCCACCACGCTCTTTTTCATCACGCGGAAGATACCCAGCCGCGGCATGGTGTGGATATCGGTGATACGGTTGCTCACGTGCTGGAACAGCCGCGAGACGGCTATCTTCATGCGGCTGTCTTTGCGCTCTTCCCACTGCGCGATAGCCATCGTAGCCTCCGGGTCGGCCAGCAACGCATCGATCAGCATCGGGATATCTTCGGGCCTGTCTTGCAGGTCGCTGTCCATCAGCACAATCAGCTCCTTGGTCGTCAGCGACAGACCGGCAGCAATAGCGTTCTGCTGACCGAAGTTACGGCTCAGACGGGCTATACGCAAATGCGCACGCTGCTGACGCTCCTCTTGCATCACCGTCCACGAATTATCGCGACTACCGTCATCCACCAGGATGATCTCATAGTCCTTCACAAGGGTCTCCACCACCGCCGTCACGCGCCGCAGCAGTTCGGCAATGACTTCCTGGTCGTTATAGATCGGTACGACTACCGACAGACTGTTCGTATATCTCATCGTTCTTGTAAATAATATATCCTGTTCGTTCTGCGCTGCAGCTGACGTCGGCCGGCGCCGTATACACCACGCTGCTGCGTCCTATCGGCTTGGGCTCCGGAGTTATCGGCTCGCCCAGCGCCACTTCTATCACGCCGCGCAGAAAATCGTAGCCGGTACTCAGTTGCACCAGGTGGCTGCCGATAAAGTCTCCACCCATACGGCCGCCTATCTCCATGACGACGATACGGCCGTCCTTGGTGATCTTATACTCCGAGTGGCTGGCGCCGTTGGTCAGTCCCAGCGCATCCAGCGCACGGCGGGTGATAGCAAAGATACGCTCCTGCATATCGGCCGGCAGCGACGAAGGCTGATGGTGCTCCAGCTCCACAAAATGCGGCGCATCGGTCGTCACCTTATCGGTAATCTGCAGCCCATAGTGGTGACCGTTCTGCGAGATACACTCCACGCTTATCTCCCGACCCTCTATATACTCCTCCACAATCACTTCGCCGGCTATCGACAGGCGTTTGGCCAAGGCGATAGCTGCCGCCAGGTCTTCTTCCCGCTCCACTTTCTGCACCCCCAGGCTGCCGCTCCGGTCGGTCGGCTTCACGATGACCGGCAGACTGGCGCCATCTGTCTTCGGGCAATCCACTCCCGCAGCCACCAACATTTCGCGCATCAAGTACTTGTCGTGTGCCCGCACGGCTGCCTCATAACTGTTACCCGGCAAGCCCATCTGCTCCGCCACATACGCCACCGTCGGCGCAGCCACATCGCTGGCTATCGTACACACACCGTCCACTTTTTCCTCGCGGCAGATACACAGTATCTCCTCTTTCTCCGTGATGGACACCGGAAAGAATCGGTCGCACTCTTCGCGACACACGGCCCCGTCCTCCCATGCAAAACAGAGGCTTTGCAGCCCCATCTCACGTGCCTTGCGCACCAGCGGCAACTGCAAATAACCGGCGCCTACGATAGCTATTTTCTTCATTGTGCTTGTATTTGTATCAAGGCGTGTTGGCCGTTATGGCAAATAGGCCGTATGCGGGTCTGCACGCCGTAGTGTTTTTCTATCTGTTCGCGGATACGCGGGATAGCCGTGCGTTCGCGCTCATATTCCACGGTAGTGAAGATATACATATCTTCGCGCAGCAGCCCGCGGTAACTGCTGGCGATAGGTGTGTTGAACGGTATCCACGTCATCCAGCCCAGCACATACTTGTGGAACGGATAGTCCCACACGCGCCACGGATTAGTAGCCTCCATGCTCATATACGTACCCAGCGTCACCACATACGCGTCGTCCGGCACATAGGCCAACAGCGGCTGCTGCAGGTGCGTCCATTGGTAACGCACGTAGTGTTTCTTCTCCACGGTCTCCAGGGTCTGCCACGTATACCAACCGCCCAGCAGGATCATCGCCAGACACAGGGCGTACTTGCGTTTCTTGCCCGTCGTATCAGGCAACAGCATATAGTCGGTCACCAGAATCGGCACCAGCATACAGAGGAACACGCGGTTCTTCAGAAAACCGTCCAGGCTCACGTGAATCACCAGCGCCAGGAAGAAGAGCGTGTACAATATCAGGAAGATATACTTCCTCCGGTTGCCGGTCGTCAGAATCATCAGGATCAGCATCAGGAAGAGGATACCCAGCTCCACGGCATACTTATCCAGCCGGTGCAGGTTCTTCATCTGTCGTTTTATCGGCACACTGCCTACCGTCGCACTCAGCTGACGGATAGCGTGGATATCTATCTGCTCCGGATCGGGGATAAAACGCAACAGCAACACATAGTCGATTAGGTCTATTCCTTCCGGCAAGTGCGACTGCACCTCGTGCGTATAAGCATTCGGGTTGTCGTTCAGCTGGGCACGCAGTTGGTTATACTCGCGATAGGTCTGCCATTCCGGATCCTGAGCGTACGTCCGCGCATTCACCGCCCTGCAACCTACCACCAGCATCAACATCACCACGATAGGCACGTACTGCCGCCACCGACGACCCAGCGTATAGAGGATGATGGGTGCCATCAGCAGTCCCACCAATCCCGCTGCCACAAAACGTATCAGGGCAGCAATGACTACCAACGCGACACCTGTCCACTGGCTACGTGGCGTACCACGCAGCAACAGCACACAGCCGGCCAGACAGGTCAAACCTGCCGTCGTCGTAAACTGCATAGCGACGATGACGCGCGCCCAAAGGATATACAGCACACCCAGCCACAGCACCTTCTCCCAGCGCGCACGATTCGGCGTAGTCAACAGGCTGTAACTCAGCACCGTCATCGACAGTATATGCAGCATCACAAACGCCAGCGTGTACCACTCTATCGCCGTCGTCAAGCTATACAGCCACGCCAACACCTTGCCGTAGATTACGTTGATGTACACCAAGTGGTAGTCCGGCGTACCGGAATACGTACCATTGGCGATCATCGTCATCATCACATCGTCGTTCTCCTCAAACTGCATCGGCAACACCTTTGCCATCAATGCAAAATACGCGATGTTGACTGCCAGCAATATGTATTTCAGGTGTTTCACTCCTTATTCCCACTTCCGTTCTGACTCACTCCTTATTCCCATTTTCTGTCTTTGGCGAACAACCGCGACAGGCCGTGCCACCACGTCGTCGCCCGCATATGCCGCGCGTACTG
Source organism: Bacteroidales bacterium UBA2800 (assembly GCA_002351925.1). Taxonomy (GTDB): domain Bacteria; phylum Bacteroidota; class Bacteroidia; order Bacteroidales; family Paludibacteraceae; genus Colicola. The sequence goes on along the minus strand of DEHM01000005.1, from coordinate 106,934 downwards.
CGGACTGTACTGCGCTATCCGCTCCGCATTCCTGTTCCGCCCCTTCATCGTCTCCCATTTCCTTACAAACCTATTCACCCGCTTCTCTTCCTTCTCCTCTTTCGTCTCTCTCATCTTGCTCTCCAGCAGATCAGCCAGCAGTCGTTCCGCCCGATCAGCAACCTCCGTCGAGAAGAATAGCGCACTCGGTCGGGGCAATCCTAGACTTTGTACCATACAGTACTGGACCAACTGCCATACGTCCAGCAATCGGAGCGACTTGAGCCAGCCCAGTAACACTCGTTCATCAACATTATCCCGATAGCGGTGCTGCAACAGCGCCAGGTCGCACAACTGCCGCATGTTAGCGCCTTGCGTCAGCATATGTTCCCACGCATGCAGGAACACAAACAGCACGTTAAATGTCGGTGCCGGCACACGCACAGGCAGCCCGTTCAGCGTCAGCGGCTCGCTATGAGCCATGCCCCATGCCTCCATCTCCGCATAACGCCGTGCGTCCAGCGGGTGTTGCAGGTCTACCGTCACGCGGTGCAGCTCAATCGACACGCCGTCGGCTATCAGGTTATAGTGCTTGTAGTGCTCCAGTTCCTCATCAAACTTCAACGCATCGGGGAAACACGCCCGCATTGTTGCACAAGCCGTATGATAGTTCGCCTTGCCGACAAACAGGTCGATATCGCCCCATGCACGCTGATGCATCTCCGGGTAGAGTGCGGCCAGGCCTGCTCCCTTGAGCAATACGGGCTGTATGCCGGCTTGCTCCAGCGCCGCCCACGACTTGGTCAGAATATGTTGCAGTTGCACCTGCTGTTGCATCGTTTGCGCACACACGCTCAGCATCTGCGTGCGCGCGTACGAAGAAACCAACGGTTCTTGCAGCAACAGCGGAAAAACCAGCGCTGCCGTTCCTTGCTGCATATGGATACGCAGCAGTTCCTGCAACTGTTCTTCGCTACAGGTCACCTGCCCTAACGGCTGTTGCCACAGTGCCGCACGAACCATATGGAGATACACGTCATGCACTATGAGTCTTACGCATTAGGATGGAACGCATCGTTAGGAAGAAATACTTGATATCCGTTCGCAACGGGTGTGCCAGGTATTCCGTCAGGTATCGGTCTTCGCTCGCAAAGAGCTCTTCAAACGTATCCGGATGGTCTATATAGAACGGCGGTATCAAGCCTGGACGAGACAGCGTACGCTTGTCCTGCAGCCATTTCGGATAGGTCTCGAACATCGTCTTGCTAATCGGGCGCACACCTACCAGTTTCACATCGCCCTTCAGCCAGTTGATCAACATCGGTAGTTCGTCCAACCAGTACTTACGCATAAACTTACCCCACGTCGTGATACGGAAATCATCGTTGCTCTTGTCGGCGATATCCATTCCACCACGCGCGTCAAACACATACTTCTGGATATACTCGGCATACGGATGCATCGTACGGAACTTATAGAAATACTTGATTTCCTTGTTCTTACATACACGCGGCAACTTTATCAGCGGACCATATACCTTAATCTGCTCCTGCGGATAGGGCTGCGAATGACGATGGGCAAACACATATTCTATATGCCCCATCGGCACTACTTCGTCCACCTCAAAACCGCAGTAATAGAGTCGTCCGAGCACCTCCGTCTTACTCAGCATTCGCTTCCGTCCTTTCGTCACGTCGTAGTACAACCTACTCGTCAGAGTCAGTCGCGGCCATACGCGTTTGTGGAAGAAATAGAGGCAGTAAACCAACCAGTTTATTCCCCACGGATAGCGGTTCAGTATCTTCTGCTTGATATACTCTTGCGGCCGGTAGCAACATACGTAACGCCCTTCGTCCGGTAGTTTCTGATTCACTACACACAGGTGTTTGTTGATGCCTCGCATGTCGTTCAGCAAAGTCATGTCCACCAGCGTCGCGTACTGATAATCAGGTATCTGCAGCAGGCTGAACTGCGTATGGTCGCACAGCACTTTCGTCAGGTTAGAGTCCAGCCGTGCACGTTTACGAAGCATGTAGTAGTCTGCCTCCGTCGTCACCGACAGTACCGACTGGTGGATCGACGCGATCGACTCTTTGCGCCGCTTATGTTCCTCACGCGTCACTTGTGCATGACGGCGTTGCTCGATCTTCATGACCGGCACCGTCATGTTGGTGGCGTATTTCCAGTAATGCTCCAGGATGATGACTATCGTCTCCATGGCCGCCACCAGCAATATCGTCCACATCGCCACGCGCGGCGAGAGGTTATACGGCAACTGGGGCAACAGCCACCAGCAAGCCGCTATCAGCAGGCCCGCATCCGCCACTACCGAGAGCAGCGACTGCCAGAGCCACACTACTTTATACGAACGATACAGTTGCACACAGAAGCCCAGACATACCCACAGCACGGCCAGTATGCCGAAGAGCGACCAATAGTTGACTATCTCGCTCTTGTCGGACACCCAGCGCCAGAGCAGACAGCCCAGCGCTGCCAGCACCCATACCAGCAGGTCCACCAGAATACGTCTATGCCAACCTTCGCGAATCATTTCAGGTCCAGATATACTTCTATCAGTTTGCAACTGTCATTCGGCGTGAGAACGATGTCGTTGAGCACAGCGGGTATCAGCACCGCCTCGCCTTGGCGTATCTCAACGGCCTTATTCTCCTCCACCTCTGCATCCAAGGTCTCTATCGTGGCACTTCCCTCCACGCACATATACGCCACAAACGAATCCAGCGGCGCGTAGTCGCGCTGCACAGCTTTATCCAGGCTGAGTAAGTTAGCTGTAAAGTACGGCGTCTGCTTCAGGCTGTCCACCTTGTTCATCGAGGCCTCATGGTGCTCCACAGTAGCTTCTTTCGTCGGCGCAAAATCCATTACCTCCAGCGCCTTGTCCAGTTTCAGCGGACGCATACGGCCGTCGTTACCTACGCGGTTGTAGTCGTACAGACGATAGGTGATATCGCTGTTCTCCTGTATCTCTGCTACGATGGTGTTTCGCCGCATGGCGTGTACCGTACCCGACGGTATATACGCCACATCGCCGGCTTTCACCGGATATTCCTTCAGGTAGTTAGCCAGCGTCCCACCGGCAATAGCCGCATGGATCAGCGAGGCATTCATCTCCTGATTCCAGCCCAGATAGACAGCCGCTTCCGGTGCCGAAGGCAACACATACCACATCTCGGTCTTCCCCAGCGAGTGCTCGTTGTCCAGGGCGTACTCGTCGTCCGGGTGCACCTGTATCGACAGGTCGTCGGTCGCATCGATGAACTTCAACAGCAGCGGGAAATGGGTGCCGAATTGCTCGTACACCTTACCGCCGACCAGCTCGTCCAGATAGACTTCCAGCAAGTCTTGCAGCGTGTCACCGGCATGCGAACCGTTGCACACCTCGGTCGGATATTTCTCCACATCCGACATCACCCACGACTCGCCTACGTTCTCATAGTCAGCCGGCACGTGATTGTACCATTTCTCGATTGTATGTCCGCCCCAGATCTTGTGAAACAGTTGCGGTGTGAATTTAAAGGGGTATAGCATAACAGCTTATAGTTTTCTAATATGTTTCTCCCATTTCCATGCGCTGGCCAGCACATCGGCAATAGGCGTGTCGGCTTTCCAGCCCAGCACCGTATTGGCTTTCTTGGGTTCTGCCCATACTTGCTCTATATCACCCTCGCGACGGCCGACGATGGAGTACGGTATCTTCACGCCTGTCGCCTTCTCAAAGCCGCGGATAATCTCCAGCACGCTCAGTCCTCGTCCTGTTCCCAGGTTGAACACCTCCACCTGCTCGCGATCAGCCACATGCAGCATACGGTCTATCGCCTTCACATGCGCCTTCGCCAGATCCACTACGTAGATATAGTCACGTATACACGATCCGTCCGGCGTGTTGTAGTCGTCGCCAAACACTTTCAGTTCCTTGCGCAGTCCGGCCGCAGTCTGCGTGACAAACGGCAACAGGTTCTGCGGCACGCCGTTAGGCAACTCACCGATGAGTGCCGACGGATGAGCTCCGATGGGATTGAAATAGCGTAGTATTGTAGCCTTCAATCCGCTGTCAGCATGTGCCTCGTCGCAGATAATCTCCTCGTTGATCTGCT
>DEHM01000005.1:77523-102656 GCA_002351925.1 Bacteroidales bacterium UBA2800 | reverse complement strand
TAGAGCAGCGGTTTCTCCACCGACTCACCTACCGCCTTGCTGGCTGCAAAATGGATCACACCTACCGTATCCGGATAGGTCGTAAACACGCCATCCAGATCGACGAAGTTACCGCAGTCGATATTGGCGAACTCCGGACGACGGCCCACAATCTTCTCTATGCCGTCCAGCACGTCCACCGACGAGTTGCTCAGGTTGTCTACTATCGTCACATCGTATCCCTGTTGCATCAATTCAACAGTCGTATGCGAACCTATATAGCCGGTTCCTCCGGTTACTAATATACGTGCCATAATCAGAACAGTTTAGCGGGATAAGCTCCCTCGTGGATAAGTTGATTGATTTTTGCAACTACTTGCGGACGGTCTTCGGCATAGGTCACACCGAACCACTTGCTTGGCGTATCCAGTACGCGGCAGGTGGCCTTACCCGCACGAATCAGGTCGTTGACAAGCGTTGGGATATAGAACTCCGACTTCAGTTCCTGACCCTTTTCAGCCAAGAAAGCGCGGAAGCCCTCTTCCGAATAGCGGAAATACTCGGGCGTGAAGCCCCACATGTTCATCGACACCGGCGTGTGTGCCTCCAGCGGCGTGTCCACGCCGTCTTCGGTAAAGACGATTGTGCCGTTCTTTTCCTCTATCTTCGTGCGCTCTATCACGTCGGTCAATAGGCCGTCGGCATCCGTCGTACATACACCGCGGCTCACCGCACCGTTCTCGCTCAGCGTATTGCAGACGCGATAACCTACCATGCAGTACTTGCCCTCGGTGCCCTCTATCGACTTCAGGTAGTCAGCCAGCACCTGGAACGACTCGCGACCGTAGAAATCGTCGGCGTTGATAACGGCAAAAGGCTCGTGAATCAGGTCCTTACCCATCAGCACAGCGTGGTTCGTTCCCCAGGGTTTAGCGCGCTCTGCGTTGTAGGTGCAACCGGCCGGCACTTTGTCAATCGACTGGAAGCACACTTCGCACCGCACCTTGTCCTGATACTTACTCAGCACTTTCTCGCGAAAATCGGCCTCGAAATCCTTGCGGATAACAAACACAATCTTGCCGAATCCTGCGCGCAGCGCATCAAACACACTGTAGTCCATAATGGTCTCGCCGTTGGGGCCCAGACCATCCAACTGTTTCAATCCTCCGTAACGGCTACCCATGCCGGCAGCCAAGATAAATAATGTAGGTTGCATATAGTAGTAATTTTTTTATGTTCAAAACGTTTTGGTCTATTCGTTGACGATAATCGTCTTGCCATGTTTCTTCTTATGGCGGAACCAGAGTCCGTATACCTCCGAGCAGTTGCCGGCGGTGATAAAGGCCTGTATATGATTGTCGCGTATGAAGGCCATCAGGCTCGAGAACTCGTCCTGCGTCAGCAGCGTCTGTATCTCCATATGTTCCTCGCCGCTGTAACCGCCTTGTATCTTGTAGAGCGAGCAGCCGCGCACCAGCGTGTCTACGATGTAGCCGCGTACGCGATCCGGCTCAGCCGAGATGATACACACGCGTTTGCGCTTGTTGAGCGAAGCCGTGAAATAGTCTATCGCCAGGCCGTTGATCCACGTACCGATGATACCTATCACCACCATGCGGAAGTCGTTAATCAGGAACGCGGTGCAGCAGATGATAATACCGCCGATAGCTACCGACGCGCCGATATCGAAATGCAGGTATTTGTTCACTATCTTACCCAGGATGTCCAGTCCTCCCGTCGAAGCGTTGATACGGAAGAGGAAAGCCTGGCAGGCCGAGAGCAGGAGCACGAAGCATATCAGGTCAAACCACACATCGCCCATGCCTATACCGCCGCTCATCACGCTGTCGCGCACTTGTTCCAGCACTTCGCCGCTTCGGCTCAGCAGATACGGGTTGCCGTTTGCGTCCAGCACGCTCTGTCCGGCTTGCAACTGACTCAGTATCTCCGGCGCATCTATCACGCGGTGCGTCAGGTTGGTGTACGGGTAGATACGGTCCAGCATCTGCGTCAACGGTCCCAGTATCATCGCCGTATACACCGTCTTGGCGCCAAACTCATTGCCGATTAGCACAAATGCCAACAGCAGCAGAAAAGCATTGATACCCATCACCAGATAGGAGAACATGTCTGCTCCACCGCCTATCAGCGTGTTCATCACGATGGCCAGACCCGAGATAGAACCTACTATCAGGTGGCTCGGCATCAGGAAATAATAGACAGCGCAAGCGCCAAGCGTCATACCTACTGTCATCATCAGCAGTTCACGCCAGAACTTCAACGTGCCCAGTGCATGAAAGAAGGTGGTGAACAGGTCGCGCCAGTACGCGCGCGTGAAATATTGTCTGAGGTGTTCCATTTGATTAGAATTTATTCATCGTTTTTTATCACCAGACGCGCCGTGCGTCGGGTGGTCTGACTGAGCATGATTGTGCGGCCTGCACGCGCACGCTCTAAAATTTCCGGGGTAGTACCTCGTATGGTGAGCAACGACAACCGGTCGTTATACGAGACAAGAAAATGTTCCTTCAGCGCTTCCAGCGCCTCGGGCACAAAACGCGTGTTGTCCACGCATACAGAGATAGTGACGGCCGAGGACTGTATCAGCGACACACGTAGTCGGTGTCGATGGATAATGTCGAATATCTCGCTCAGGCTCTCCTCCAGCACAAAAGCAAAGTCCTTGGCGCGCATCGTAATCAGTATCTGGTTCTTACGCCATATGTACACCGGCACTTCTACCGGGTGATCCACCGCCGCCGAGATACACGAGCCGTCCGCCTCCGGGTCACCAAAAGGCTTGACATACAGCGGTATACGCTTGTTTTCCAGCGGCCGAATGGTCTTCGGGTGAATGATCTGCGCACCCGAATAACTCAGCTCCACGGCGTCCGAATAGCGTAGCTCGGGTATCAGTATCGTGTCGGGTTCCAAGCGCGGATCGGCATTCAGTATACCCGGCACATCTTTCCAGATCGTCACCGACTCCGCATCCAGGTAGTTGCCCAGCAGCGCCGCCGTATAGTCCGAGCCCTCTCGGCCGAGTGTCGTGCGTCGCCCGTCGGCTGTGCCACCAATGAATCCTTGCGCTACCACTATCTGCGGCCGGTTCTTGCGCTCCCAGCCGGCCCGTATCGTCGCCGCGCTGGTCGCATTGTTCACTATGGCCTCGCGCCAGGTATCGTCGGTACGCAGCAGTTTGGGCATGTTCCACCATTCGACCGATAATCCTTGCTTGAGCAGATACACGGCGATGATTTGCGTCGACATAATCTCGCCGAGCGACACAATCTGGTCGTAGTTTTCGTCGAGCGACCTGTTCGGATCGTAAGGTATCTCGCCTTGCAGGCGGATATCCACTCCGGGCTGGAGCCCCAGCGCTTTCATGATGGCTACGTGGAAATCGATGATGTCCACCCATTGGGTCAGCGCCTGCTCTTCCTTGTTGGCATCCAGCAGTTCCACTACCCGCTCCAGCGCATTGGTCGTCTTCCCCATCGCCGATACAACGACCATCATATCCTGCGCGCCCGCAAGCCGCACGATCTTCTCCAAGTTACGAACGCCATCTGCGTTCTTCACCGATGCCCCGCCGAATTTATAAACTCTCAAAATCTAAAATCATAGATTTGCCATCATCATGGCCGTCACGGCGCCTTCCACGCCTTTATTGCCCAGTTGGCCGCCACATCTATCCAGTGCCTGCTGTTTGTTCAGCACCGTCAGCACCGAGAAGATAACAGGCACTTTGCCTTGCGCATTCAGCATCGCCACACCTTGTGTCACCGACTGGCACACATAGTCGAAATGCGGTGTGTCGCCCTGTATCACGCAACCTATCACCATGATCGCGTCAATCCGTTCTTCTTTCATGATGTGCGCCGCGCCGTAGGTCAGCTCCACTGTCCCGGGCACATGCATCACGTCGATATTGTCCACCGACACCCCATGTTTGGTCAGCGTCTCTATCGCCCCAAGCATCATCGGATAGGTGATGTCGTGGTTCCAGTCGGCTACCACAATAGCATAACGCTGACGCCCAAGGACGTCAGCGCTAGGCAATTGATTCGCATCGTATTTCGACAAATCGGTAGTCATTACTCTGCGATAGCGATATATTTGTCAATATCCTGTGCCTCTTGCGATGCGGGGAACTCATTCTTGATGCGCTCAAAAGCCTTCTTGGCTTTCGCGTTCTGGCCCTCGTGCAAGTACACCAGTCCGGCTTTCTTCAGACTCATCGGAGCGATGATATCGTTGCCGGTCTTCGCAGCCGACTCAAAAGCCTTGGCAGCCTTACCGTACTCTCCCAGCTCCACATACGCGTCACCCAGCAGTTGGCGGGCAGCAGGCTCAATGTTCAGATCGTCTGCCGAGAACTTCTTCAGATACTGAGCGGCCGACTCATAGTCTTTCTTCTCATAGTAGCAGATGCCGGCATACAGCGCAGCCAGTTTACCTTGCTGATACCAGCCGTACTCCTCAGCTATCGCCTGAAAACCGATACACTCCGCATCGTCGCCCTCCAGCGCCTTGTCGAAATCGCCGGCCATGAAGTATGCCACTGCCTTGGCGTTCTCGTTGCTGGCCTCCAGAGCCTTCGGCTTGATCACGTACGTGTTGATGGCGATAACGCCCATCACTACGATCGCGATACCTGCGATGACCCAACTTAGAAGCGAAGAGTTCTCCTCGATCCATTTACCTGCGCCGGTGAGCGCCTCGTTCACTTCCTGAAGCTGCTCGTCCTGCTTAACAAATTCTTCTTTCTTTTTTGCCATATTTGTTCTTGTTTTATTGTTTCAATAAAAGGGTTGATTCCAAAAAAGCGTGCAAAGTTACACAAAATTATTCACATACGCAAGTATTCTTGCTTTTTTGTGCAAAAATTCTTACTGCAAGCAGTAATCCAGCGCGTCAGTGATGGCTTTTCGGTCGAGATGTTGACCTATAAACACCAGTTTCTGCATCCGGTCGCCATACTGCTCGTCCCAGTCTTTGCGCAACTGTTCGTCCTCGGCCATCAGCTGCATCAGCTCCTCTTTCGGCATCGTGGCAAACCACTCTCCTGCTTTGCGGATATTAAACTGCCTTCCGGCCTGCTCAAACAGATAGCACATGTCGTATTCCTCTGCAAAATAGCACATTCCCTTACAGCGAATCACGTTCTTCGGCCAGTGCGCCGCCACAAACTCATCAAACAGTCCCAGGTCGAACGGACGACGCGCATGATACACAAATGTCTCTATGCCGTATTCCGCCAAGTGGTCATGCCCCTCGTGATTATGGTCGTGATGATGATGCTCGTGCTCACAATAGCCGTGCTCATGGTCGCAATGCGAGTGGTCTTTTTCGCCATCATCGTCATCATCGTCATCGTCATCATCATGATGCTCATGATGCGCATCCTCTATCTCGCTGATCCAGGTTGCCGAGGTAGCCGTGCGATCGAAGTCGAACAGACGCGTGTTCAGCAGCTTATCCAGGTCCACATCGCAGTAGTTCGTCTCGATGATTTCCGCCTTCGGCTGTATGGCTCGAATGATGGCCTTAATCTTGCCCAGTTCGTCTTCGCTTACTTCCGACGCCTTATTCAACAGAATAAGGTTGCAAAATTCTATCTGCTCAGTCACCAGCGCTGCCAGGTCTTCTTCCTTAGCCGGATGGCCCAACTGTTCACCGCCGTCGAACTCATCTCTGAGCCGCAGCGCATCCACTACCGAACAGATACAATCCAGCGCCGGCACACCGTCCTCCGCAAACTGCGGAACCATCTCCGGATACGAACAGATCGTCTGCGCTATCGGACCGGGCTCACAGATGCCGCTGGCCTCTATCACGATATAGTCATACGCTTTCTGCGCCGCCAGATCGTGCAGTTGACTGATCAGGTCCATCTTCAGCGAGCAGCATATACAGCCGTTCTGCAGCGCCACGAGCGAGTCGTTCTGCTGACTCACTACTCCGCCCTGCTGAATCAGCGCCGCGTCGATATTTACCTCGCCAATATCGTTCACAATCACGGCAAAACGAATGCCGCGGTTGTTCGTCAATATGCGGTTGAGCAAGGTCGTCTTGCCGCTGCCCAGATAGCCGGTCAGCAGCAAGACAGGTATTTTCTTAACATTCAACATTACTTCACGTACATCGCGTAATCGTTATAGTATTTGTCCACTAGCTCACGCGCACCATTGCGCTCGCAGGTCTGCAGCACGTAGTTCAGGATGGCCGACTCACGACCGGTGGTCGATTCCATCAAGCTGCGCTGGCGCCTGTTCAGCGATGCGGCAAAACGCAAGTATTCTACGCAGGTCTGCGCTACGTTATCCATGATGGCGACGGCCTTCTCGTCTTCATCCAACATGAAGTACATCGCAGCCATCGAGGCCGACGTGTAATCGTACGGGATATTATATCCCGGCAGCTGTTCTTCGGCATAGTCCAGCACCTCCAGCGCTTTCTCGCGTTTACCTTCGCGCAGCAGCTCTTCGGCCAGTTGAGCGAACATCATGCGGTGCGTGCGGCACATGCGCATCAGGTTCTCGTCGATATAGATACCCGGTATGTTCATGTTGCCGAATTTGAACTTATGCATCATGTTGTCGTACATCTTCTCGCTGTTCACGCGCGGCTGGCCGTCACGGCTACGCGTCGGCGTGATACGATATGCCAGACCAGTCAGTTCCATATACGGTTCCAGACCCAGATAGTAGTCATTGCCTACCGTCGCGCAGAAATACATCGGACGCTCCCACTTGTTGGTCGACAGCATCTCCATGATCATCATCTCCGAACGGGTATAATGACGTTTGGTCTTAAATAGTATCTTCTCTCCGTCCGACGACTCTACATACAGCTGATCCGACGGCAGGTAGTTATCGCCTTCGCGGGTCTTCGTACGCGGGTCATCCGAGCGCAGGAAATTAAAGGCTTTCTCCACGCTGATCGGTTGTCCCAGACGGTTGTCCACACGCGCTATCTCATTCGCGCCGGGCATGAAGTCCTTGTATTCCCACGAGATAGGCAGCGCCGGCGATTGGTAGTACGGACGCTTCATCTGGCTGATATACCAGTCGGTCTGCAGATAACTCAGGTTGCACACACGTATGTCTGTGCCTTCTTCCTCCACTTCCTGGTTGTACCAGAGCGGGAAGGTATCGTTATCGCCGTTCGAGAAGAGGATGGCCTCGCCCTCACACGACTTCAGATAGTTGGCGCCGAAGTCCCGACAACTGTATCGCTGACTGCGATCGTGGTCGTCCCAGTTCTGCTGCGCCATCAGCGCCGGCACACCCAGACATACCAGAGAAACAAGTACCGCAACAGCATTCTTTGTCCATTGTCCATTGTCCTTTGTCCCAAGTCCATTAACCCAGTCAATCAGCGCCAGCACGCCCAGACCGATCCATATACAGAAAGCATAGAACGAGCCCGCGTACGCGTAGTCGCGCTCACGCGGCTGATAAGGTGTCTGGTTCAGATACAGCACAATGGCCAAGCCGGTCAGGAAGAACAGCAGGAACGTCAGCGTAAAGCTCTTCCATCCCTCTGCCTTGCCGTCTTTGTCGCGCTTGCCGCATTGCCATACCATACCGATGATACCCAGCAGCAGCGGCAGGAAATAATACACGTTGTGGCCTTTGTTTTCCTTCAGTTCCGTCGGCAGCAGACTCTGGTCTCCCAGCATCGCGTTGTCGATAAACGGTATACCGCTTATCCAGTTGCCCTTCGTGATGTCGCCGTAGCTCTGCAAGTCATTCTGACGGCCCACAAAGTTCCACATGAAGTAGCGCCAGTACATGAAGTTGACCTGATAGCGGAAGAAGAACCGGAGGTTCTCGCCGAATGTCGGACAATAGTCGGTCTTCTGCTGTCCGCAGTAGTCGTAACGCACACGACGACCTTTTATGTTCGCCCACTCTTTGTAAGCACCCACATGGCTGCCCTGACTCGAATACATACGCGGGAACAGCATGCAGAACTGAGGCATATACTGGTAGCTCGACTTATAGCCTGTGATGACATAATGGTCTTTCTCGCCTTCTTTCTTCGGGGCCGGAGCATACTGCGCATGACCTTTTTTCTCTACGGGCACGCACATGTTGCCTTCTATGCGAAGCTCTACCGGCGCATTGTAGGTCTGGCCGTAGAACAGCGGACGGTCGCCGTATTGCTCACGGTTCAGGTAGTATTTCAGGCTGAACACATTGTCCGGACTGTTCTGATCCATCGGCGTGTCGGCGTTCGAACGAATCACCAGCGCTGCATAGCTGCTGTAACCTACCAGGATCACAGCTACCATCACAGCCGCCGTATGCAGCCAGCGCCAGAGTTGGCTCTTCTCGCCTTTCGCTTCCAGCCTCTCACCTTTCTTGCGCGTAAACCAGATAGCCCATACCAGCAGCGCTACGATGAGAACCAGACATACCCACATACCGGTGTTGAACGGACAGCCCAGGCCGTTGACAAATGCCAACTCAAACCAGCCGATCAGCGTCGGCAGACCGGGGATAATACCGTACAGAATCACCAGCAACACCGCGCACGAAGCCAGGAAGGCGTATATCAAACCCTTCCAACTGAATTCATATTTGCGGAAGTAGTATACCAGTCCGATGGCCGGTATCGTCAGCAGGTTCAGCAGGTGGACACCTATACTCAGACCCATCAGGTAGGCAATAGCTATCAGCCATTTGTCACTACCCTCTTCGTCGGCCTGCTCGTCCCACTTCAGAATCAGCCAGAACACCACGGCCGTAAACAGCGACGACGAGGCATATACCTCACCTTCCACGGCCGAGAACCAGAACGTGTCGCTGAACGTATACGCCAACGCACCTACCGCTCCTGCTCCCAGTATACCAATCCCTTTCCACAGGTCAATATGCCCGTCACCCGTAACCTGTAACCTGTCACCCATCAACTTGCGCGCCAGCGCAGTGATAGTCCAGAACAGGAACAGGATCGTAAACGCACTCGCCAGTGCCGACAATGCATTCACGCACATCGCCACATGGGCGGTATCCTGTGCAAACAGACTGAAAAAATGGCCCATCAGCATGAAGAACGGTGCGCCGGGCGGGTGACCTACGTCCAGTTTCCAGGCGCTCGAGATGAACTCGCCGCAGTCCCAGAACGACGCCGTAGGCTCAATCGTCAGGAGATACGTCGCCGCAGCGATGGCAAACACCACCCATCCGCACAACGTATTCCACAATTTAAAATGTTTCATCTTGTCTTTTTATCGTTATATAATTATTGTCCTCTATTTTACAACATTGCAGCAACGCGTGGTATCTTCGATAGCCACATAAGTATTTTCCGGTCTTGCCGCGCGGTTTGCATGGTGTATTTGGTCTGAATATTCATAAGCGCATCCGCAGGGATATCCAGAGCCGCTTCAAACATCAGGGCATTTGTCGGCGACAACGAGCGCTTGCCGTTCAGCAACTCATTCAGTACCGAGTAGGACATATCTACTTGCCGTGCAAACTCCCTCTGCGAGATATTGCGCGCCTCCATCTCATCTTTAATCACCTCTCCCGGATGTACGGGATAGAACGAATAACCTAAAGTTGCCATAATTATGCTTTACAATGGTTAGTAATGTCTTCTAATTTGCAAATCGACAGTAGCATTTCTCTCGGCTTTGCCTCCATTTGGAAGACTAATCGGTAGTGGTAATCTATCCGAACGGAGTAATAGTCATTGTCCAATGCCTCAAAATTGAGCGAGTTGAATCGGAACAAATCCTCCATTCTGCCTACCGCCTCCAGTGTCCCTACAACTCGTACGTATTTGCGCACTACTTCCGGCTGATAGCGATGCTGTTTATCGCTTGTTTTGCCGGTATAGTACAAGTCGCTCAGATAGTCTTTTTGAAATACTACATCCATACTTTTTGCAAATCGGCTGCAAAAGTACTACTTTTTTTTGATATTCGCAAATTTTGCGAACACTTTTTTGTTTTTTTCTTCTATACACACGAAGACAGGGCTCATCTATGCCCTGTCTTCCTAATCTCTAACTCCTATAGCGTAGCGTCCTGTAGCAGCTTGCTGCGTCCTTTTCTTACTTCTTCACCTGCCGGCCATTCATGTCGTACAACGCGCCGTTCCGCATAATCAGCACTTGCCCGTTGCGGACCATCTTCTCTGCCTTCATCTCCGCCTCCGCCTCGTCGATACCCGTTCCCGGATTCGGCCATTCCGGCGCTTGGTCGGAATAGATGACGATGGCTGCCAGATTGCTGCCGTCGCCTATGCTGCTGTAGATGTTAAACAGGTTATTGGGATGATTGTAATATATCTTGTTGCCGTTAGCGGCCGTCAGCGTCACCGTGGCGTCGGTGGCATCTATTGCGCCCAGCGTCCACTTGGCGTATTGGTCATTGGCGCCGCTTCCCAGTTTGCTGGACGAGATGGTACGCAGGTACTTGCCGTCGTGGTCCACAAAGAGATATTTGTCTCCGTCACGCTCCACGGTATATGCCACTTGCAGCGGAGCTGTCACGCTGTGACGTGCCTCGTCGTAGGTTGCTGCGGTGCCCTTTATGTTGTTGTCGCCCGACACGTATTGACCCATGACGAAGTCCTCGCCCTCTTTGATCGTGCCGATAAACACTTTCGCACCTTCCGTCAGGTGGGCAGCACTTCGTGCAGCATGATAGGTCGCGTCGCCTTCTGCAGCTTTCGGCAGAACGGTGATGTAGCATGTGTCGCTTACGTTCTCCACAGCCGTTGCTTTTACCCAAATCTTCGCCGTTCCCTTTGCCAGAGCGGTTACTACGCCATCCGTTACGGTGGCCACAGCCTCGTCGGTCGAGCCCCATGCCAGCGTCTTGTCTACGGCATTATCCGGCAGAACGGTTGCTTGCAGGTTGAGCACATCCTCCGCACGCAGCACAGCCTCGGTCTGATCCAACGCTACCGATGTCACGGCTACGGTACTCTCATCCAGTTTGTAGAGCGTGATGTCCACCGCTGTGCTGTTAGCGGCATACACGTTAAAACGCGGACTACCGGCGTTGTAGCGGAAATACACCTCCAGGTTGTTCTTACCCGGCGTCTGGCTTACTATCTTGGCCACGCCGTTACTCTCAAACGAGATAGCATAATTGGTCGTGTAGCGGTATTTAGCGTCCAAATCGTTGCTACCGCTGGCGTGACCTACGGGGTGAGAATCGATGTACAGGTTCCAGTAACTGCCGCTTTTCTTGAGCGTAATCATCTTTGGGGTGCTTACTGTGGCTTGGTTGTCCGCGAAAACGGCATCTGTCGCCGCAATAAACTTCTTCGTGTCCGAAAAACCGGCACTCACTTTGCTTCCTGTGGCATAAGCCATCACTACTTTGTCTCCGTCTTGGAGCGAGGCCACGTCTGTCACTTTGACAAATGTCTCTGCTTGCATGGTCAGTGCGCAGAAGGCGCAGACCATAACAACGAAAATTTTCTTCATGATAATATATTTTTTTGATTAAACTCTTTCTTCTCACGCGCGCTTGCGCATACGCACTCTAAATAGTACGTACACACACGCGAGCAGCATCAACGGCCAGAGGGCATCGCCAAGAGGATCCTCCATCGGTCCGTGAGGCTTTTCCGGAGTATCGTCATCTCCGTCTAATGCGCGACGGCGACCGGTTACTTTTGCTGCACTGTTCGTAGAATATGTCGTTACTGCGCCTGTCACGGCAGCCTGCGGCAACGCACTGCCGCTGGGCGCCATGATGGATGTGGACTGCATTCTTGCTTCGGGCTGCTGGGCGAGGTTCTGAGCGGTGGCAAACACCATGCTTGCCACGCTCACCATCATCACTATCAATAAATATCTCAATGCTTTCATAATTAATCTCCTTTAAACATTACACATTCAACATTAAACATTACTTATTGATCTCCCGCACACGTTTACCCGTTGCGTCATAGATCACGCCTCCACGCAGAATATACATCTTCTCATGATAGATGAATTTCTGCGGTTGTTGACTCTTGGTATCTATCTGTTCCGTGTCAGTTGCAGTTCCCGGACTCTCTTCTTTCAGACGGATGCTGACGGTGAAGCGGGTATCATTGGTTTCTGCTTGCATCACAGTGAATACATATGGATCGTCCATCAGATCAACCGTTACTTCCGGCGACATAGCATGATCGGTTACATATAGAGCATCAATCTTATCCGAGATGTACGTCTCGCTCAGACTCAGCGTGTACTCTCCGGCAGCCGGTACTTGATAACCGATAGCCATCGAACCTTCCGCTATCTCCGGACTGATAGCCACCCAACTCAACTCACCATGGCTATGAACACCATAAATGTTGAAGTTCGTGTTGTTCATCGTCTTCGGATAATCAGCGTTGTACTCATACTCAGCAGTCTTACCGTCCTTAATCCAGAAGTTCACTTCATCGTGCTTGGACTCGTTGCTCATCACGATACCTGTCTCTATGTCAACCGACTGCTCTGTTTTCGCATAGAGTGCCGGCATCAGCGCTGCGCGATTATCCACATCGAAGGTCAAGGTGCTTGCGCCTTCTGCTATCTGCACGAAGAATGCACGTCCCGGCATAAAGTCTCCGGCGGCAGCTGCCACAGAAGCGGTTTTCGCCTCATAGGTGTTGAAGTGGTAATCCGGTATGGTTACGTAACGAACACCATCGCCGTTATTTCTCCATTTACCATCCCAAGGAACAGTCTCTGTATGAACCAATTCACCGGCTAGCATACTGGTACTGCTGAAGTCGGTCAGGTTCACCATGTACGGGTTACCTACAAGGTTCCATCCTTGGTCGTTCGGTTTCGTGCTCGTAGCCACATCAGTGTACGAATCAACGGATATGTTCTTGTCCGCCGTCTCCGCAGATGTAGCCGCAGCGGCCGTAACCGGCATCGTGATACGTTGGATACCCCATTTCTGACGTTGCTTGTCACCTCCAATGGTTATTTTCTTCGGAGCTCCGAAGTATAGATATCCATGACCGGCTGTAACGGTTGTCGCGCTTTCTAACTCGATGTTTTTCCAAGCATCATAACTACCTGTTGCTCTAATCTCACCTGCATAGCGATCGATCTCCCAACTACCATGGTTATCTGCGGTTACATTGTCGCCGTAGTATTCTTGCGGATAAGTAATACTGCTCAATGTGCCGTCAAACGGCAGACATAACTGATACCAGTGGTCATAGTCGGTAATATACTCATACTTGATATTCGTTTGTGTACTGGTCAGCGTTCCGCCCAATTCTACTTGCGGATAGATGTACTCGTATGTTGCCGATGGCGAACTACCGATTCCGCTGGTCGTGATACCACCTGCACGCATAATGATGTTGTTCACGCCGAGAGAAGTACCGCTCGCGATCTTCAGCTTACCGCCACCATATACGTATACGTTGCGATAGCTGTACTTTGTTGCTGCAGCAGTCAGTTTACCGGTCTTGGTAATGATGACATCTTGCTTGTCATGGCCCGTTGCTGCTGTAGAGTTACCGGTGATAATAACCGGAATCTCAAATACCTTCTGCATGGAACCGAATGTTAACAACAAGTTCTTGCCATCATTCGATGCAAGGCTCTGACCGGTCGTCAACTCATAGATACCGTGTGTCAACTTGTGCGTGCTCAATGTTTGAGCCGAAGAAGCGCTATTGGTTCCAACTTTGGTCGTTGCGCTTGTCTCTGTACCCGTGTACATCACTACAACGCTATTTTCTTTCCACTCTACAATTTGCACAGGTGCTTCCTCATAGAACGTAGCCGGCAACAGACGAACCTTGCCGTCATAAGCCTTATCCGTGTTCTGTGCCACAAACGTTCCATCACTGTTACGTAAAATCAAGTGACGGTTTGCATCGTTTGCATTGGTTAATTCATAGTCGCCAAAGTCACTCGTAACCGGAATCCACTCGTAGCGCTCGGGGTTCGTATTGTTGTAGTTCGCGTACGTTGCGTTGGTATATATGTCAGCGCTGTTGTAGTTGTACAATGCCTGCTGATTATTTGCCGTTTCTGTCGTACCCCGTTCTGTGAATACTAATCGGTCTTTATAACTGCCGTCCACACGAGAACCCGCCTTGGTATTACGCAGACCCCACTTGGTGGTATTCGGAGCAGATGTTGCCGCTGTCGGAGCATCATCATCGTCCACCGTAATTAGAACTCCGGTTGTCGAACTACCGCTGGAATTACAAGTGCTTGGTAGTGCGTACCATTTGTTATTCCACTTAGCTGCAATCACGAAGTCTGCCGGCAAGTGGCGACAATGAACCGTTCCTGTTGTCTGTAAATCTTTAGGAGAATTCACATTAAATGCTTGAGCAGTTACGATAACATTCTCCAAACCATCCTCTGTTGCGGTTGGTGTATAATATACGTAAATCGTTGCTGTCGCTGCTCCGGAAACGAGATCAACCCACAGCGGTGTTGAAGGAGTAGCTGTCGAACTCGTAGCAAATGTCAAGTTCGTTCCGGTCACTTTTACGCGTGTCGCAGGTACGGAAGTCAAGTTTACAGCGGTTAATGTCATCGTTGCCGTAGCACGTACGCGTTGACTTGCACTCGATGTGACGTATGGTTCTCCACTCAATTCCAGGATCGGCGTCGGATGAGGTTCGGATGAGAAGATACGCTCCTCGCAACTACCAAGATATACACAATAGTATCCTGGGTTGTTAACCAAGTTATTAGACGAGTAATCCATGAAGAAGTTATCGTACACGATTATCTGACGTCCGCTTTGGCAAGTTGCATTAAATTGGTTTCCGCTGCGAATAGTAATTGTCCAATCGGTTAGTGTTCCGAGGGTATTGTTCTCTATCAACCAGTCGTCGCTACTCTTACCGCCGAGCCACTTGTCGTTGGCTGTATTCTGGATGTGCCATACGTCGCCTGATTTGGTAAACTCAAATTCCGTAGCTTCAGCACAACTGGTCGTTGCAGTATAGCGCTTCGTGCCATCCCAGGCGCCTGCATAGCGTCTTGCCGGAGCTCCAAAGCCATCATCTACATCTGGATCTAAATAGTACATATAGTATCTACCTCCGCTCTCAATGTCAAACGGCTCATTATCCGGGAAGCGGGTAAAGATCGGATACAGGTCGATGCTACCACCGCGAACTACATACGGATTGCCATCCGTTTTGTAAATATTGGATGCATCCGGTTCTTCCGTGCTGGCATTCTCTTCCGCATATTGGCTTGTGCCTGCCGTGTGTTTGCCGCAGTTAGTGTAGTCTTCCGTACTCCATCCCACAAACGTCCATCCGTCATAACTTGCCGTCGGGAAAGTTGTGATCTTATCGCAGTCTTCCAAGCCGCTCAACACATGCGTACTACTATTCCAACTTGCTCCCGTCGGAGTGGTCGGGGTTCCGCTAATAGTACCACCTCCATTATGGAAAGTAATACTTGCATCTCCACATAGGGCCGTATTATAGTAATACGTCATCGCTATCTTTGTCAATTGGATGTAGTACTTTGTGCTATTGCTATGCAAGTTGAAATAGGTATTGTTACCACTGAATTGCTTTCCACTAACACCTACTGGTTGGAAATTCCAATAGCCAGCATTTCCACCAGTTCCGGCTGTAATATTCCAATAATAAGGCGTTGTGTTGGTTTTGGTAAGAGTCTCAGAACCTGTTCCTCCTGACCAACCAAGATAGCCGAGTGAGGTACGAATGGTATAAGCTGAGTGAGCTGGTGCATAAGCGACATAGAATATCTCCGCATCTCCACTACTTCCTTTATCATATCTGTTGGCATTTGCAGTTACAAGCGCATAATTTCCTGATGCCTTATCAGTAAGTTTATAGGCTCCACTTACACCTGCTGCGAAATCATCACAACCGCTTACGGAACGCGAGTAAACCGAGTACAACGTAATATCATCTGTCGGCGAATAGGAACCTGCCGCATGCAGTGTCGCCGCTGCCGGACGAACAGGATCTGCATTCAGCTCAACCGCGCTCTCCGTCCAACCTTCAAATGTAAACGCACTACCAGGCGTACAGTTGTTTCCGCTCGGCAGTGTTACGCCTGCATTATAATGTTCCTCTGTTAATGTTGTACGTTGTACACCATTATCATACAGCGTTACCGTATATTTCGGTCGTGCCACGTATGTCACATTAACCGTCATGTCTGCCGTGATACCGGTAATGTTACAGGTAATCACACCAGCCGTCTCTGTGATATTACCAATAGAAGCACTACCGCCGCCACTAATCGTCACGGTCGAAGCATTATACGTGTAGTCTTTGTTAGGTGTAAGAGTTACTGTTACAGATCCTCCCGAACTTACGCTCGTCGTGCTCAGCGAGAAGTCGCAGTAGTCGTCATCCTCATCCAGTACGCTGCTCGCGGGCGTGCACGTTCCTTTTGTAATATCATAAGTTGTACCGCAAACGGGGGCAATGCTGTAGTAATATGTCGAGGCAGAGATAAGTTGCATCGGATAATATACTTTGCTCTCATCTGTAATATTTCCCACACTTACACTTTCCATGAACCTATTTCGAGAGTTGGTGGTAAATGCAAAGGCCCTGTTGGTTGTTCCTTTATTGGTAAAGTACCAATATTCTGTGCCGGAAGTATAAGATCCTCCGTTTTCGTTGGCCTTCACCGGAGTCCATTTAGCAGCGTCAGAATTAGGATTGTCAGTAACGCCGGAAGAATATTGTATGTAGTATCCTTCGGAACAAGAAATGTTATAGTAATCTCCATTTTTCGTAAATGCAAAGGGAGTTGCAGATGCTTGTGAAGTCGTTGTTGTGGTCTCATCAGATAATCCACTAAAACAACTTGATGCATAATATGTCTTTGATAAAACATAATACGTACCATTATTCGTTCCATCGAAGTCCGCACTTCCGTCCGTCTTCCGATAAACCGCATAAACTGTCGTATTGCTACCCGGATTATACGGCGCTGAGATATAACTTGGAGGCGTCGAACTCTCATTATAACTGCTGTTCGTCGTCCAACCAACTACCGATCCCCAATCGCCACAACTGATACTACCTACCGTCGGCAGAGTGGTAATACTCTCGCCTTCATACAGCGTCACAGCAGTGGTGTAATCCGTACCACCAATCGTCGTCGTCGAGATCGTTCCACTCTCCAGACTGAACGTTACTACGCACGAACTCTTCGCGCTGTAGTTTGCCGTCACCGTACAGTTAAACGGCGGCATCGTCAGCGTGTTTCCGTCCAAATAAGTAGCTGTCACGTCCGCACTCGTCGAAGCGTTCTTAATCGTCCAACTGGTGAATGTCTTATCACGATTAGCCTCCTGACTCAACGTCACCTCTGAACCACAAGGAATCTCCGTCGTTCCCGCAACAACCGTCGCAGCATTATAGGTCGCTGTCACCGTTCCCGAACTTGCCGGATTCGTTGATATACTCGTTATCTTATAGTTATTCGGTGTCCAAACAGCATAGAACGTAGTGTTCGAAGTAATCGTATATGTCTGACCTGCCGTCTTGGAAGTTCCGCTTCCATCAGGCGCGGTGTTCCAACCACTGAACGTATAACCATCACGCGTCAATGCCGGACTTCCAATATTTCCAAGAACCGTCACAACATCATCTTTCACATAAGGATTATTTGCATCTACAGGCACATTACCCGTTCCGCCGTTAGCATCATAAGTAACATTTAAATCTGAGCTACAACTTGTGAAGTATATCCACGGCGCAGTAATTACCGCACTCACCTTCACAGCATATGCCGGCATAACAAATGTAGCATTATTGGCTGTTGTGCTACTCAGAGAAACCGAACCTGACACATCTGAATCATCGGATGCCTTTAGGATAACCCAATTAGTAAAGGTGTAATTAGGATCAACAGACGAGTAATTTAATGTCACCGTCTTTCCACAATCCACATTCGCGTAACTACTTTCTGCTACTGCACTCGCGCCTGCCGGTGTTGCCGTTATTGTTACATGTCCAACCGATGCCACATCCATTCGGCTGTTCCATTTTGCGTAAAGAGAAACACTACCCGACATAGTTATTTTATCTCCTGCAGCATAACTGGTTCCCGTTCCATCTGCTTTGGTGTTCCAGCCGGCAAAGGTGCTACCTGTTTTAGCCAAAGCACCTGTATTCCCTAGAACCGTCGCTTTATCTCCAGATGCATATGCTGTTGCATCCGTCGGAACACTACCGTCTGTATTCTCATTACCATAATATGTGACATAATACTTCACATCACCGCAATACTTGTATATCTTTGGAAGCGCAGTATTTCCTGCACTACTTAAATAACTGGAGAATCGAGGTGAGTTTGTATTATATTTAAGCAAATACGTACTATTAGCCTTGTTAGTAATAGTCGCCTCCTTGGTAGAGCCATTGATAGACACACTCCACGATGATGCATCATTCTTTGTCCCAGAGCCTACCAGCTTATTGACATTTCCTTCTGACATCGCCAAGTAAGTTGAACCATTTTTGAAAGACCAATAACCACTTGCACTACCCGCTTCAACGGTAAATGGGTAGTATCCGGACGGAGTTGTTGTATATGTATGCACATCTCCCCAGTGTGAATCTCCGCTTTCTGAATAGCCTCCAAACTCTTTCGATTCAGTCGGATAATAGATTAACACTACATCTCCGGCTTTAATTCCAGATGCAACTCCGGGGGTACACTCGTCTTCATCTCCTTCACAAGAGTAACTAATCTCAACTGTTTGAATTTTAGTCTGAGTAGTATTACTATTTGCATTGCTAAGGTGGATACTAGTGTCGTCTATATCGCTAATCGTAACCGGAGAAGCTGCGGCATTATATTTAGTGACCGATGATAAGGCTTCTCCATATGTATGTGCAGAGGCTATATATCCCAATTTACCAGTACTATATGTCACGACCACAGAGTTTATTGTACATGATTGCCCAGCTCTGACGTAAATACGAAGAACTCCACCTTCTGTAGTTGCATTGTTTTTATGATATAAGCGAAGTCCGTCATCATAAACTGTTGGAGCAGTTGTCTCTCCACTACCTTTAAATGTGGAGTATGCCAAGTTATCATCAATGTTACCTGAAGTTGTTGTTACATAACCCTCACCTTGATTAGCTCCAAACTTGATGGTGACATCTGTTCCCCAGATTTGCCCAACTCCGATAGTTAGCATCAATGCCACTATCGCAATGTACTTGAGTATCGATTGATGAGTTTTCATAATCGTATTATTTGTTAAGATATTCGTTTTCATAATCTTTTTCCTTTCATTTTGCAGTTTTTACTTTTCATTTTATTCTCGAATATCTTAATCTTCCATGCGTTTTTTAAATACAGCATAGAATGTTATATCCCCTGTTATTGTCGGCGAACCGGCCACATTAGTAAATACCGTCGGAGTAGTTGTGTAGTTATCCGTCACATTCTTGTCGTATACCGCATCCGCACTTGTCGTCCATCCAACAAACTCACCATCGCATGTTGAAACGGGTGTTGAAGGAAGTGATGAGACTTGCGAACCATGGTTGACATTTGTTGTCCCTGTCGCCGTTCCCTCTACACTCCATGTCACGGTGTAACTCTTAATGGTCCACTGCGCCGTGTACGTTGTGTTAACCGCAGGCATGGTAGCAAGCGGAGTGGTGTTCCATCCGGTGAAGTTATATCCTTCTTTTGCTACGCCCGGCACTGTGATGGGGCTACCATAAGCCACAGACGAACTTGGGCTTCCTGTCGCATTGACCGCTGCACCAGTTCCGGCTGTCGTGACCGTACCACCAGCCAAATTCCATGTAAGGGTGTAACTTTCGATATTCCATTGTGCAGTCAATGCTATATTGCTATGTATATTCTGAATAGTAGCACCTCCTGCAATGGCATTTCCTGCGGTAACAGTACTTCCATTGACTTTCACATCTACATCTGCGTGCCAACAAGAGAATGAATGTCCTTCTTTACTAAAACCATTGGGTCGAAGAGTTTGATTAGCATCACATACAATGCCGGTATGACTGTCAGTAGAACCTGTAGCCCCACTTCCTCCGGCAAATGAAATTGTAAACGTAGGCTCGGAGAATGTACCTGCAGTTACTCCTTCTTTACATCCGGTTCCGGAACACCATGTGTTAACGGTGTATTGATCGTAACTTGCGTTAGCAGTTATATCTACCGTTTGATTCCATTTCTTGTCAAATGTCCCGACTGTTGCATCACTGTTCAGACGAACAATTGAGAAACATTGCGCCCAACCCGGAATTTCCGCATAGTACTTTCCATCCGTGCATGCACCTGTAGTGAGGAAACTCGACCAGCCGTTTGTACTGCTTCGCCAGTAATAAATAGATAATTTTGCGTCATCGTCCGTATATCCATTCGGAACGACATATATTTTCTTGCGCGGATAGGTAACAGACACTGCAATATTATTATCATCCGCATTGGCAATGTTTATAGCAAAGGTATATTCTCCTGCTCCAATAGCACCGGTTGATAAACTACAGTTGCCGTCACTCGTTCTGAATGTCCAATTAGATGCATCTACAGAAATACCACTATTACAGCCGTAGTATTTCCCATCTCCGTTTCCATACACTTTGAAATCATAAGTTGAACTGGCATTCAGATTAACTGTGACGGTTCCCGTCGTTTCTCCAGTCCAAGTGATGGCATTTTCTATAAAACCACTTCCGCTATAGTTACCGTTAAGTGTCCAAACACGCACATTATAGCCATCACTGGCAAGAGAACATGTCGCTCCAGTAGATACCACACAGCGATATTGTCCGCCATCCGATGAAGTGCAGTTGGAGATGACAAGATTTTGAGATGTTTTACCATCTAAATCATCCCATGTACCAGAATATTTCTGCCATTGGTAGGAATAACTACCCGAACCACCGGTGGCGGTAGCGGTTAATTTAATATCTTGTCCTGTTGTATAGCGATATCCGTAGTTCCCCGCTTCACTCGTCGGTGCCACCGTCACACTACTCGGTGCCACACATGCCCCCGCTGTAGGAAGAGAATTGTACACTTTAATGTCATCTACATACATATGTTTTTCACCTGTTCCCGAAGGGAGAGATATACGGAATGAAGATATCGTGCTACTCTGAGCCAATGTAAAATCAGTAGGGGTTCCTGCGGAATTTATGCACGTGCCATTTATGTAGACGTGCGCTCGCATATTTGGCAAGGAAATGGAACTACCATATGTTTTGGCAGAACCGGATATGTTATATATTACACAAATGTCGATGGTATTACTGGATGCAGAACCTACTGAAGCCCAGTTAGACTTTGATGAACCATTTTGCAACGTAATCGTTCCATTATTATTTTGGATAACTACGCTTGCGATGCCGTAACTGACTGCATTTTGATCAGTTGTTGTATTGAACAAACCTATATATCCGTGAGATGTTTTCTCTACTGTTGCTCGCCATGCTCCGAATTGAGAGAAAGTTCCTCCAGATATCTGCGCAATAACGTGGTGACCACTATTTTTGTAAATGGAGAAATACTTCGATGTCATGTTATTACCCGCCGCATAGATGTTAATAGAATTGGCATTGGCGCTATTATTATTGTACAAATGGTTTATATCACCAAATGCTGTTTGATTAGTCGTGATCGACGAAATCTGTGCTGTAGTACCGGTAATGTCGATGTCATTGAAATTTTCATCAATTACTGGAGTCGGAAATGTTAAATCCGACAACGTCGGAGGATCCACCGCCCACACATTTGTGGAGATCATTGTTGCGAGTATCAGCATCATCAGCCCCCTCGCCTTTGTGAAAATTTTTGTTTTCATTTTGTATGTGTTTTTAATATTTATATTCCTTATATTTTATTCGCACGCGTGTGCGGAGATTAATGAAATATTTTTCCCTCTAAAGCAAAAATATTAGTAATAATTTCTATTTTACCCCCACATTCGTCATCCAACCGTTCTTGTAACCTACTACGCTCGGCAAGCGAAATCTTGTCATTAATGACATAATCATTGGTGTTAGTTGTGAAAAAATAAATTTTATCCTCTTCGTGCGTTAGATTTTTTAAATCAATACAATTACCCCAAATAAAAGCATCTTTATACTCATGTTCTGCATGCGCGGGTATTAACTTATGTAAGACATGCTGCATTGCAAATTGGTCATATTCTATTTTTTCCTCGAAGAAAGTAATTAATCTATATAGTTCATTATACATTTTCTCCGCCTTTGTGAATGTGCGATATCTATCATTATAGTTAACCCTCCTCTTAATATTTCCTTGATACTTAGCCAGTGCTTGCAATGCCTTTATTTTATTAATGGCATTATTATAGGCGGAATTAAATTCTGTTTTGCGGTCATCATAATTGCTTCTTATCTCCGTATCTACCATATAAGATGAAATGGCGAATACTTGATGTTCCTGTATGGCTGTGATGAGTTTTTGATATGCTTTAAAATAATTGACATTATTCGGTTGAAAATGGAACCTTTCGCGAATGAGATCTAACACCACACACGTATCAAAGAAAACAAATTTTCTTGGCGCGCTAAATCCAGAAGCTTCTAATTCAGAAAGATATGTTACTATATTTTTACTCATAATTAAGCATAATTGCTAAAGAAATACAACAAGAGTCTAGTCTCATTCTCATATTCATCACATAAACGGTCCACCAACTTTCCGTCATCGATCCAATTCTTTTCTTCTATTAACCATCTTTTTAATTCATCTCTTTCCAGCGGAGATTTTGTCTGGGCCGCTGTAATGACAAAATCAAACCACTTTTCTTCGTCTAATGTATGTAGATTCCCGTTATCGTGGTTGCAAGTCTTCTCCCAGAGAGTCAATTTTTGTGCTGTTGCTTTGTTCGCTAAATCATTAATATTTGGATATGCACGAGTTAGAGTTATTTTATAATTGCGATTATCTTTATGTGGTATCACGAAAACGTCATAAAAACGCTTAAGTATATTATTATATTCATCGAAATTTAGATGGACTATTTTGAGAGGAATAATATTTGTGACCCGCAGCCCATTTTTGTCAATATATAGCCATAAAAATGCCTCTTCTAAACCTTCTTCATTGACGTGGAAACACGCTGTTTTATCTTCGGCCGAAAAAGTATTTTTGGCATAATCCATAGTACGTAAACGATCGTACTCCCATCCGAGATTATGGCTATTCTTCCAAAGATTTAAAAGAGCTACCAACTCCTCTGTTGAGGCTGCAATATTTAACTCTTGATACACTTTCATCGCAATACTTAGGATAATATAGTTTTCAATGAGATTTTGCATTTAATAATGCGTCTATTTCGGATTTGCTCATTTTTTCGATATTATTTCTTGTGGCAACATCTAATAATCGTGTAAATTGTTCATTATCTTTCATGCGGTACTCATTCCTATTGAGCGTTTTTATCCAACTTTTTTTGCATAAGTTATACGTTTTGATAATTTCATCACATGTAGTGGTAAACGCATTAACGTCGGATAAATTTTGTTGAATTTTCTCACAATAAGTGTTTGATTGATTGTTGTTAGATATATCTATTATAGTATTCCCGCACACTTTGTTTATGTATAAATACAATAGATGAGTAAGATTTCTATTGTGAATTTTCTCTAACTCCATATATTGGATAGCCTGTGATAATTTCATGTAAGCAAGCATTACTACATGATAAGGTGCTAAGCAATGAGACTCTTGGAAAATTTTATTTCCATATTCTTTCAGGATAAAAGCCTCATGATGTAAAGACAATTCAGGCCTCATCAACAATGCTGCGATTGAACATCGAGTTAATGTTCTAATCGAAATCTTTTGCGAAGATAGAATCTTTGGATTGTTCGCATATTGTTTAGCTCTACGCTCATAATATAATTTGTTACACGGAGGACAGTCTAATTGATTGATGTAGTCCTCAAATTTTTTATGGAACTCCTTAGTTGTCTCAAACGCCTCATCTGGCACGATATTTTGTCTATTTGTTCCTCGGACAATTGCATTCAAAAGTTCGTTATCTTTAGTTGCAATAACCTTAACCCATACATTAATTTTAGAAATATTTAGCTTTTTTTCTCGGGCATCGAAAAGGATAGAACTGGTTTGACAACCATTAACTATTTGTGGATTTTTGATTCTTAGTTTGTGAGTTTCTGGTTTAAACTCCGAACAAACGATTGTTATTCCGTTATTAAAGAAGATGAAGTTTTCGGGTGCATTCTTAATTGTGTTATAAATTTCTTTATTTACGGTGGTGAATCCTTGATAATCTCGCACATTATCATTAAAAAGGGATTTATTTATTAAACCTTCCCGGGTGTTTAAAATCTCGGTGAAATCTTGAGCACTGCATAATAATAAATATACATTACTTACATCATCTGTTTCGGGTAATTCTAACCTTTCTTTATACTTTAATGTTGTTTCTATTTGGTTATCATTTTGCATTACGATATCCAAAAGTTCGTCCGCATTTATAAATTGAAAGTTCTTTAATGTAAAACTTTGAGACGTTCCCTTTTTTAATTCTTTAGAGAGATCTTCCCATAACTCTATATTGGCCCATTCGTCGCGTTGTATGAGATAGCATCTAACTGCACATTTTTTCGATTTCCATTTAGCTACAACTGGCTCGGAATTTATATATTCCTTAATAGCATGCCATTCCGACATCTTTGGGTCAGAATATGTTTTCGAATCATCAAAAAAGGCTTTTATTTCGGATATAAAACTTTGGACATCACTCTTTAAGAACGGTCGAATAGGCGAAACCCCAAGGAATATATACTCTATGTCAAGTTCAATATTTTTCGTATTCAAGAAATCGTCAATTTCAGAGTGAGATTTAATAAGAATCCCATTAACTTTTATAGCTAATCCGGTAATCATGGACCCATTGTCAAGTGAGACAGATTCAATGAGTGCCGTATCGGTCGTAAATGCATCTGGTTGATGCTGTGATAGAATGGCAACATTCGAGAACCTGCCGAGCAGTTGCTCCTGAGACAACTTCTCGTACTGATACTGATTACAGAAATTTTTAATTCTTAAATTTAAACTTTCATTAGCCATAATCTTTTACCCTCATCCGTGTCGGGCGCAACTATTTATTTTGTATTATTATTCATTTAGCATTCATTTCCACGACCATCTCGCGACCTGGAGAA
>DEHM01000005.1:0-77149 GCA_002351925.1 Bacteroidales bacterium UBA2800 | reverse complement strand
TATAGGGTTCTTATCCCTCTTCTACTTGTTCCCTTTTTTATTCAACTTGTTCCTTTTTTGTCTTCAAAGGGAACAACCCTCACATCTAGCTTGTATCTTTTTTGTTTAGCTTGTATCTTTTTTACCCAAAACCTCTCTCAAAAAAGATACAACCCTCTGTTTCCATTCCCCTCATCCGTGTCGGGCGCAACTATTATTTTGTATTATGATCTTTCAGTTTTATTTTTGCCGTGACACTTTGACACTTTGACACTTTTGACACTCTTGACACACTTTACTTAGTCCTTTTTACTCACTTTACCCTGTACCCCACTTGTACCCCAAGCTTGTATTGTACTTGTATTGTACTTGTATTGTACTTGTATTGTATTTGTATTGTACTTGTATTGTATTTGTATTGTACTTGTGTTGTAGCTTAGTCCTTTTCACTTGATCATTTCGTTGGCGTCAACAGAATGGTACACGCACAAAAAAGCGATAAACCGCATATTGGATTTACCGCTTAAAAATGCTATTTCCTATATGTTAGGGGAATTTGTTTCTTACGAGAACAACTCTTTATGAGAACCGGTATTATCGCATTGATTTCTTAACTTTGTACGATTATGCCTGCCCTTTTGCGGTAAATCACAATATTTCAATGTTCACTTGCTGTGGTTTTAAGTGCTCAGCAGTAGCACTTTCCTATCAACCGAATTATAATTACCTTCTTCCCTACTCCTCTCGCCCGTGCGCCAGAGAAAGGTCCGTTTACGAGGTGCATATATGTCTTCTTTTGTCGCCCATTACCTTTTATATATCTCGTGTGTACGTACGTATTATATACACGCGCATACATAATACGCTGCAAAGATACAACTTTTTTTTCGAATGCGCAAACATTTTTTACAGAAATTTTGGTTTTTCTGTATTTTTGCCAATTATTCCATCGCGTTTTGACTTTGCGTCAATTTTTTTTACACCATTTTTACGTATTATCAAGTTTTTTCTTCTCTCCCTTCTCTTTCCGTCCGCAAAAACGGACCTTTCTCTGGCGCACGGGCGAGACTGGTGGTCCGGGAAAAGAGATAGTGTTTATCGCATACACTAAAAAGAATGTGGAGCGAACATTGACATACTGATTTGCTTATAAAAGGAGAAAAACGAAATTTTTTCTTGCTATTTACTTGCATATGTCAGAAATTTTTCGTAACTTTGCACCATAATTGAAACGATTATGGCAGAGCAAAACGAAATCCAATTATTTGACGGAAAGCAGGTCCGTTATGTATGGGACGAGGAGCAAGAGAAATACTTCTTCTCGGTAGTGGATGTTATCCGAGTGTTAACTGATAGCACGACGCCTCGTCGCTATTGGAGCGATCTAAAGCGTAAGTTAGCAGCGGAAGGAAGTGAGATGTACGAAAAAATCGTACAACTGAAATTGCCCTCTTCTGATGGCAAGAGTTATCTTACGGATGTAGCGGATACTGAGCAGGTTTTCCGGTTGATTCAATCGGTTCCGAGTAAGAAGGCGGAACCGTTCAAGTTATGGCTTGCGGCGCTGGGACAGGAGCGAATGAACCAGTTGCAAGATCCGGAGTTGAGCATTGAGCAGGCAATCAAAGATTACCGTCGTTTGGGCTATTCGGAAGACTGGATTAACCAGCGTATCAAGACCATTGAGATCCGAAAAGGCTTGACCGACGAGTGGCAACGCGGCGGGATGAAGGAAGATCACGACTATGCGATACTAACGGATATTATCTCGCGGGCGTGGAGCGGAATGACTACGCGCGAGTACAAAAAATATAAAGGTTTGCGCAAAGAAAATCTCCGTGATAACATGACCAATGTGGAACTGATGCTTAATGGTTTAGCGGAGGCGGCTGCAACGGAATTGAGTCGACGAGAGAATCCGAAAGGTTTTGTGCAGAATGCCAATATCGCGCAACGTGGCGGAGATGTGGCACATGTGGCTCGTGAGCGGTTAGAGCAAGAGTTGGGCGACACGGTAATTTCTGATAAACGAGCGCTAAACTTTACCAAACCCAAAGATGAACTACCGTTTAATGATGCAGAGGAAGTGAAAGAATAAATTTGAGTTGTCCGCTTACTGAGGACGTCTGAAATATCTCTTTTATAAGCAACAATGTCGAAAGATGTTGTTGCTTTTTGTATGCAAATCAGTAGTGAAAAGGACTAAGTAAACTTTGTCACTTTGTCACGGCAAAATACAAAACTGAAAGATAATAATAAAAAATAAATAGTTGTGCCCGACACGGATAAGGGGAAAAACAACAAGCATGTATCTTTTTTAGAAAAACAATACAAGCTATACAAAAAAAAGATACAAGCTAGATGAAAATAATACAGGCTGTGTGTAGAAAGTGGAAATAGTGCAGAAAGTGCAAGGCAAATTAGAAAGCGACAAAGCGACAAAGCGACACGGAAAATTTTGTAGAAAAAAAATGAGGGTTGTTCCCTTTGGAGAGAAAATAGGTAAAAAAGGGAACAAGTAAAAAGGACCAAGCTGAGTTTGTCAAGATTGTCACTTTGTCACAACAAAAATTATTATGACCGAAATCAGATTTCGGAACAATGAACAAAGAAAGCAAAGATAAATCCGAATGACATTCGGGGAAATGGACAAAATAGAAAAAGTGCGCACGGGGTGAGAGGGCAAAAGAATTATGGAGGGTTGTTCCCTTTTGAGAGAAAATAGGTAAAAAAGGGAACAAGTAAAAAGGACCAAGCTGGAGTGAAAGGGACTAAGTAAAAAAGTAAAACAAATATAAATAAAAGTGCGCACGGAAAGTGCAAAAGAAGATGGAAGGAAAGTTGGAATATATATTAGGAAATCCAAGTGAAGGGGTCAATATATGGCTTCGTGATACTCATTTGGGTTGTCGCTCTGAGATATGGGAAAACATGAAAAGGCAACAAGCAGAGGATTCCGTGACGGATATATGTGTGCTCTTTACGCGCTGCATTAGAAGGAATAATAAAGATTATGCTACTCCACTCCTTGCCAAAAATGTAATTGGCGGATATAAAGCGCTACCATTGGGAGAAGAGGTGGCAAAGATAATAGTTAATGCGGAAATGGAGCATTGTGTAATCGTACAATATTCCATCAATGCCAATCAAGTAGGCAAAGAGAAAGCAAACAATCGTATAAGCATAGTTGTGTATGCGCATTTTGATGAGTCTCATACAAAGCAAGAAGCGCTATGTTTAGTCGGAGATGAATTAGAAGAGCGAGTGATGAAACCGACTAACGAACTACTTGCAAACAATGAAGCATATATGGGGATGAGTAGCTATAATGACCGTGAAATCCTATCGAATTGGACTGACTTAGAAGAATTACTTGTTTCAGGCTCCGAGGGGTGTCGATTTATGAAAGGACTATTTTACTAAATGGTCATAAGAAGGTAAAATGAGTGTATAATCGAGGCCAAATTTGGTTTATAATTCAATGATATTTATGAACAATAGATTGTCACCGCAACTGCTCCAATCTCAATCTCAAATTGTTGTAGAAAAGGAGACCATAAATAAAAATGCCCTAGGAAGCAGAGGTGAGGCCATTGCATATGTGAGACTCACTGAGGGTTATAGATTTAACTTGTATTTTATGGGTGAAAAAGCTCAAACTATTGATTACTTGTTAGAATTACGTGATAAAAACGCCCCGTTCTTTGCTTTTTTGCAAGTAAAAACCACAGCACAACATGAATTCACACAAGCAGGGCAATTAAAAGTGGGAATATCAACACATGATTTAGGCCTATTGATAAACAAACCTTTACCTACATATTTTGTTGGAGTGGATGAGATAGAGGAGAGTGTATATATTGCGCCATTATTCTCAGATACAATTCACGGATACACTTCATCCATCCCGAAAAAATACAAATTGGAACATATGCCAAGTGAAGAGAACAAGAAGGTGATAGCCAAATTAGAGAAAGACATTATATGTTTTTCAAAGGTCGTAAAGACAAGAAAACTCAAATATAAAACCAAAATGCCAATATAAACACTATGGAGTTATTACAATCAGATAAGCGAACATTGGCTATCGCAGCTAATTTGCTTTATAGGTACGGAGGATCCACCATCCATGTTCAGATGGTAGAGTATGACTTATTCCATTTACTTGTGTCTATAGACGACGAGTGTAATACCCGATATGGGGTTGTAGTAGCGGAATCAAATATATTGGCTTCGGATGCATATAAGAACTATCTTGATGTCTTAAATAAAAGGGTATATACAAGGGATAATCCGGATAATGTTCCCATATTATTGGTCATAGTTGACACTATTTTTGAAAGTGCAAGAATTGGTGTACAACTTGGTTGGTGCTCAGCATTTACACCTATTGTATACAATCCAATTACCCTGAAACAAATGGATAATGATTGGTGTGAAAAACTGTATACGTTAGTTAAGGCTATGAATTCTACAATCACAATGCTATCGAGCGAATATTTATCAATACAGAAGACAATAGACTTAAATGGCATTCACAATAATGGGTTTCGGTTTTCTGGTGTGATATTGTATGCGAGAACTATCATTCCGCACATTCCTCAATTAACGGCAAAAACTAAAAAACAATTTGAAGAAGACACAACTAAATATATATATAGTCCAAAGTTTGAAAATGACGAATTAGATAATGAAATCCTTGAATGTACGCGACTAAAATTTGCCAACGTTGCAGATGTTAATCAAAGAAATGACAAGATGCTATTTACGAGTAGCGATGTGCAAGATTTACAATTCTTTGGAAAGGAGTTAGGTGGGTACAATAAGTTTAGAATCAAATATTCTTTATTACCGACAATTGATATTAATGGTGAAAATTGGCAGCAATATATAACTCCCATATCGCTACACAATATGACATTGTGTATAAGAGAACCCTATAATAAACAATGGGCTCATACTTTTGATCATCAAGTATTTACATCAAATGTTAATTTGGGCGAATGGGTGAAATATTCAGAATTACTCAATAAGAAATCAGAGTCAATGATTGACCTTTTTGATTATATAATATAAGGAATAGTGTTTATAGGCTACACTTAAAAGAAACTAGCGATCTTTGACATAATGTAGATAACTAAATTAGCAAAAAGGACCAAGTGTGGATTGTCAACTTTGCCAAGTTTGTCATTTCAATATTTAGTTATTTCATTATGTCAACATAAAAAACGGGTATAGGCTATAGGGTTAGCCTATGCTCACAAAAAGCCCACACACACGCGTGTGTAGATATATATAAATAAGGAATAATATAAAAACCAAATACATTATGAAAAATTTAATTACTTATTTGTCAAAAAAGAGTTTATCTCTCGGGAATGGCTCGGGAATGACTCGGAAACGACTCGGGATTGACTCGGGAATGACTCGATTCTCTCTCACCAGTCTGATTTGCCTATGTATGCTGACCATCGGCAGCGGAAATGCGTGGGGAGGTTCGCCTCAAGAGATTACACCAGCAACATCAGGTTGGAGTACAACAGCGGGAGAACAAACCGGAACAGTTGGAGACATTACAGTATCAACTACTCGCGGAGTATATAATACCCAAATGCGTGTTTACTCGGGTGAAACTTTTACCGTTGAATGCTCTGCTGGCAATATGTCGCAAATTGTATTTACTACATCTACTGGCAACTTTACAACTTCTAATGTCGGGACTTATACCACAAGTACAAAAACATGGGCGGGTACTGCTACTTCTGTTACGTTTAATAATAGTGCACAAGTGCGTGTTACAAAGGTTACAGTTACATATAGTGCTTCTGCTTCGGTTTCAGCGCCAACATTTGGTGTAGCAGCTGGAACGTATAGTAATAACCAGAGTGTAACATTGTCTTGTGCAACAGCAGGAGCGACGATATATTATACAAGTTCAACGAATGGCGTTGCACCCGCGGACCCTACAAGTAGTAGTACGGCATATAGCAGTGCGATTACTGTTAATCATGATAATACAATAATAAAGGCTATTGCCATCAAAGGCGGAACAAATTCGACTGTTGCAAGCGCAACCTATCGTTTGACGTGTGCAACACCAACATTTTCTCCTACTGCAGGTGAATATGTGGGTACGC
Source organism: Bacteroidales bacterium UBA2800 (assembly GCA_002351925.1). Classification (GTDB taxonomy): domain Bacteria; phylum Bacteroidota; class Bacteroidia; order Bacteroidales; family Paludibacteraceae; genus Colicola. The sequence goes on along the minus strand of DEHM01000005.1, from coordinate 71,033 downwards.
AGAGCGTAACTATTTCATCTGAAACCAGTAACGCAAATATTTACTACACTACTAATGGTTCTACACCTACTACAAGTAGCACTTTATACTCTGGTGCCATAACAGTAAGCAGTTCACAAACCATTAAAGCATTAGTTACAAAATCTAACTACACCAATTCCGCAGTTGGTTCGGCAGCTTATACCATCACACCAGCTTATACGGTTACATGGAAGAACCAAGGTTCCACGGTAACTACGACAAATGTGGCAAGCGGAAGTAAACCTGTATTCCCAGATATGTCGCTACAATCGGGTTGCGGTAAATACACCTATTTCTATGGATGGGCAGAAGATGTATGGTCTGGAGAAGTTTCTTCACCGGGTACATCCTCAACCATTAAAGTGTATAAAGTCGCATCTGAAATGCCAAATGTGAGCGGGGATGTAACTTATCATGCAGTATGGAGTGATACTCAAGGGGGGTATGCATTGGTTGAATCTAATTTGGGTACCAGTTGGGCAGGTGATTACTTAATTGCATATTCGTCAACAGTCTTTGCGGACGGACGAGTAGGAGGAACCGGTACTGGAGGAATCGGAAAACAATATGTGAAAGCAAATCCTGGAGACAACTTAAGCGGCAAAGTGGTAAACGCTACTTGGGGAGATACTTATCATGTGACATTAGAAGAGATCTTGGACAACAACGATGATCCCACAAATACATATTTACTTAAAACCCAAGATGGACAATATAATTACCAAACGTCCAATGCTAATGGTTTAACGTCTACCTCAACGAGAGCTACGGCTGCTAATTATCCTATTACCGTTACATTTACCTCTTCTTCTGATGTGAAATTAGGACTTGGCGGAAGCGCAGCTGGAGCAGTATTACGTTATAATACATCTGAGTATTTCCGATATTACAAGGATTGTGGACAAAATGCCGTTTATCTTTACAAGAAAGGTGCTTCTGGTGGAAAATGTGTCACTAATTGCTGTACCGAATTGGGAACAATCAACAATTCACTTACTCTGACTCAAGGCGGAAATAGTGTGACGATTAGCGGTTGGACATATAATGCAGGTTCGACAGGCACTACCGAATCGAATATCGCAAGTTACACTGTTCGCATGTACAAGAAGAATGGCGCTTCTTGGGACTTGGTTACCGGTTCTACTACAGGAGGAGCAGCTGGTACAGAAGGAACGCGTACCGGCATTGCCACGAATAGCAAGAGCGTGACATTTACAGGTCTGGTCGTTGAGTCAGAATACAAGTTTACTATTGCGGCTGTTGGTGCGAGTGGGTATTGCGACATTGCAGAAACGCCAATTACCAGCATCAATAGTACGGATGTTTCATCTACTCCGTTTAAATTCCGGTACTCGATTTATATAGATAACGGCAGTGGAAGTGGTTGGGCACATCATTATATTACACCGACAGGCAATACAGATGAAGGTTCGATAGATATTGACCTGACCGCACATATTACCTCCTATCAGTTCAAGATTGCCGGTGGTTTCAGTGGTTGGTGGGGACAAACAGGAACAAGTAACATCCCGGCAAGCACCAAGTGGACTTTGGATGGAAGCAACAATGTCAAACTGAATACAGGTGCCGGTGGATCGTACACCTTCACTGTAGATTACAGCGGTACGACGAATCCGGGCGTGACGGTTACTTTCCCGAGTGCCAATCAAGATCCAGGATATATCATCTACTATGACAACTCGGTTTTGAATTGGAGTAACTTATACTACCGTATCGGTAACAATAGTAATTGCTCGAAGGTAGATGCTGTGCTGGTAACCGGTACAGATAAGTTTTACAAGTTCACTACTCCCGATTACGACAACATGGATGCTTGGCATATAGCTAATAACTATGGTTGGACAGGTAGCAATTCTATATATAAAACCAAAACAGGTGACGGGACAGCAATTACAAACTCTATTTCCTTCCAACAATATGTAGTTACAGAGGATATAACCGTTATTCCGACTACTACGCATTCAACCGGTGGAGATGACCAAAACAATAACTGTCAATTCTACACGATTAATACTCCGACTAGCGGTATGCTTACGCACACCGCGACGATTGGTTCACATACACATGGTACTATCAATTTGGCTTATACGGATGTTAGCGGTACGGCGCAGAACAAGACGGCAACGACGGCCGGTTTGGCACACCGTACGAAGATTACGGCATCGGCTACGCCTGCGACGGGCTATCTGTTGAACACGTTTACGGTTACACCGAGTGGCGAGTCTCCGCAGAACATAACTTCGGGCGCCACCGACAACCACATTCTGGCGAAGGATGCTACTTTTGCGGCAACGTTTACAGCGAAGACCTATGATTTGACGCTGGATCCGGATGGCGGAAGTGGAAGCAATCAGACGGTTACAGCTACATATGATGCTGCAATGCCGACAACATTAAAAGGCGGCGGAGCAATTGTACTGCCGACACGCGAAGGTTATGATTTCGGAGGTTACTATTCGGCAAAGAACGGCGGTGGCACACAATATTATACCAGTGCGGGAGCGAGTGCGCGCACGTGGAATGTAGATGATGCGATTACGCTCTATGCCAAATGGACCATTAAATCCTATACTCTAACATGGAATCTGGATGGCGGTAGCATCACCAGCGCAGGAACAGCGGCCGGGTCGGTTGTATACGGTACTGCGTTGACTGCTCCTACGGTGGAGAAAGAAGGTTATGATTTCACAGGTTGGTCACCAGCCGTTCCTTCCACTATGCCAGCAGCCAATAGTACATACACAGCTCAATGGTCGATTAAACATTATACGGTAACATGGAAGAGCAATGGAAGCAATTATGGAGAACCCGTAGATTACACTCACGGTGCTTCTTTGGTATTACCAACGCCTAACCCGAGTGTACCGAGCGGGTGCTCGAGTAAGGTGTTCGTTGGTTGGACTTCGGATAGCGAAATAACAACAGAGACAAGTACCGTGCCGACATTTATTTCTGCCGGCGGAGCGGTAACTGCGGATGCAACTTATAGAGCGGTGTTTGCGGATGAGGATGATGATGAGGTGACATATTCCTATGGATGGGAGGCCGACTATAGCACGGATGATTGGGAAGTGTCAAATATCACGCGCTCCAATACGGCGGCAGATGTGAGAACTGGTAGTTATGGCGGCCATGTTCAAACGGGTTCCGGAGCCTACATCAAACTAAAGCATCAAGTTTCCCCCACCAGTATTTCCTGCTACTACACAAAAACATCTACAAACACAAATAGTGGTAGTTCTTTTGCATTGGAGTACTGGAATGATGATGGTGTTGGATATTGGGATGGATTAGCAATGGGAAGAACCATGAATAATGTAACCCAAGGTACATGGTATGAACTAAGTTGGTCCGGAGATGACAAGGAGGATACATATGTGCGTGTTGTATATTCAGGTACAAATGCTCCCCGTGCATTAGATGACCTCGTCATTGTAGCCGGTGGCGTAACACACGACAACTACATTACCGTATGTTCGAGTTGTACGACGCCGAGTAGTTTGGCAATGAGTGCTATCACGAGTACAGGCGGTAAGGTTTCGTGGAGTGGTGTTTCATTAAGTCCTACGGAAGGATATAAGGTGGCATGGAACACAAGCAATAGCGTACCGAGTCCGTTGAATTCAGGCAATAGTGCAGACGTGGATGCCGACAAGTCGGAATACACAATTAGCGGTTTGACGCCGGCAACGCAATATTATGTGTTCGTTCAATCGAAATGTAACAGCACATGGAGCAGCAGCACAAACTTCCACACCAACGCGAAGATTACATATGCAGCGAATGGAGGTTCTGGTTCGATGGATCCGAAAGAGGTGACCTACAACACGAATGTAACTGTGGATGCTTGTACGTTTACTGCTCCGAGTGGCAAGAAGTTCAACGGCTGGGTGTCTGACCAAGCGGTAACGGTCGGTGGCGGAAGCACCACTTCCGTACCAGACGGAGCAACGATCACCAGTTTGACGAAGGCTATTACGCTTACTGCACAATGGCGCGACTTGGCAAGTTACACGGTGAACTTCTCTGCTAACAACGGAACGGTAGCCGGTGGTACGTCAACTACAGTTTATGAGGATGGTACGTTGACCTTCCCGAACGTGACAAGTACCACTTGCGGTACGTTCCAAGGATGGGTTGAGGCTGCTTATGACAGTCCTACTAAACCTTCCGGCGCTACGTTCCACGAAGCAGGAGACGAGATTGATGTTGTGGCAGAAATGGACGATAAGACCTATTATGCAGTATATGCAGAGGTAACCGATCCGGCACCGACGAGTGACTATGTGAAAGTTGAGTGCGAACAGACAGATTGGGAAGGCGATTATTTGATTGTATCGGAATATACAATCTCCTCTACGGATTATGTAAAAGTATTTAATGGCGGTTTGGAAACCTTGGATGCAAGCGGAAACTGTGTGGCTGATGTAACTATTACATCAAAGACCATTACTTCCAATAACACAACGGATGGTTACAAGTTCACCATCTCCGCAGTGGCCGGTCAAGCGGGAAAATTCTATATCAAGAGTGTAGGTTATAGCAAGTATATAGGAAACTCCGGAACTGGAAATGCATTATCGTCTAGCACAGAGGCATCGTCTACTTATTATAACACGATCGAATATGATGCAACTAATTCGAGAGTGCTCATTAAAGGCAACAATGCTACTCCGACGCGTTTGGCATATAATAGTGCAACAGGAGCAAGCAACAACCGTTTCCGCTATTATTCAGCGCCTGATAGCCAGAAAGATATCCAACTCTACAAGAAAGGCGGTGCTGAGACGGTTAACTACAATACCAGTCCTTCGTGCTCGCCGACTGTAGCATTAACGTGTAGTTTCAGTACGTTTACTTATGTTTATAATGCCGGTCCGAGTGCAAGCCAGACATTCATGGTCAGCGGTTCGAACTTAGGCGTAAACACGATGACTGTGACAGCACCTACTAATTATGAAGTATCGAAAGACAATAGCACCTTTAGCTCGTCTGTAAGTTACACTCCGTCGGATGGTTCTGTGGCGGCGAGCACCGTTTATATTCGTTTGGCAGCAGGTTTAAGTGTAGGAACTTATAACTACGCACAAGCAAGCGGTTTGGTTGTCGCTTGTGCAGGTGCCGGAGCAACTGCACAGAAAGCGGCATTAAATGGATCTGTAACAAAAGCAACCGGTGCGATTGCATTCACGGACTTCAATGCCGTTGACCATTACGAAGCAGAGTTGACCGGTTCGAGTGTGGATGTAACCCTGACCGTAAGTGTTACAGGCGACGGTTCCGTAAGTTATACACGAAGCCCGGCAGCCGGTTCGAGTGCCGTACCTGCGACGACACCTACAACGACTCTCCATACTACCACAACAGGCACATGGACTGTAACGGCTACTTTGACAGCCGGCACAAACTATACTGGAAGTTCAACTTCCTGCCAAGTGATAGTGTATAAGGCTGATCGGTTCTATGATAACGTGCATGGCAACGACATGATACTCAAACGGAACGATACCGGTGAAGATCATTACACGATACCATCACTGAGCGATGAGTCGCGATTATTATCCGGTTCATGCTCCGAGACACACTACCATTTCATGGGATGGGTACCAGAATCGGCGCTGAGCAGTCTGCCTAACGATGCGGCATATGATGCGGTGATGATAACAGGCGGAGGAACACAATCAGCCACAGGTACTAACTATTATGCCGTTTGGGCGGAAGAATGATATTCATTTTAATGTTTAAAGTTTAATGTTTAATGTTTAAAGATTTGAAGATTATGAAAACGAATATCATTACAATCAATACGATTATGGAAAAGAGTTTAAAATACCTCTGCACCGTTCTGTTCTTATTATTCATAGGAACGGGCGCGTACGCGCAGATGATTATTGAGGAACAAGTGAAGATCAAAACCTCGGAGTGGAGCACTTACGGAGGTTCCCCCTACACGGTCTCTAAAGGAAACATATCTGTTTCTACCAGTGGTGTGGGTGGAACCGGAGCGTATACTGGCGGTTCGGGTTCCAGTGCTTACATCAAAATTAGTAAAGGCTATTCCGTTACCTTTAGTGTGCCGAGTGGAGGAAAAATCCAAAAGATTCACTTTAGTCCGAATGACAGTCAAGGAGGAATGAACAAGGCCATTGGTTGTTCGTCCGGAACATGGAATACCGCAAGTTCTATGTGGACAGCAAGCAGCGATGTAAACTCACTTACGATGACTGCTCCCAGCGGATCCGGCGGAGAGATAGCATGGAATGATTTTACCATCACCGTGCGTTATACGGCGACTTCCGCTGTTGGTGTAACGGTTAGTCCTACATCCAAATCATGGACAAACGCTATCGGTGTTTCCGGTAATCAAACCTTTACCATCACCGGATTGGGCAGTTATGTCAATAACGACGAGTGTCTTATGAGTGAAGCGGATTATCAGGAAAATAAGTATGAAGACTACTCTACCAGTTCCATTACTGTAGGTACGTACGCTACGTTTAGTAGAGGTGCAACAAGTGCCAGTTCTGTTGCGGTAAGTGCTGTCGGTACACATACCGGGACTTATTCCTGCTATCTTTGCTTACATGGAGATGATGGCACCTCTTCTGCCTCGTTCCGCAGAGTGGATGTGTATGTGCCGCTTACGCTGACGGTGACAGGTTGTGATGATCCCGGTAAACCAGTGATTACAAATCCTATCTCGCCAGTTTCATACACAACGGCAACGGTTAGCTGGAGTGCAGCAGCGAATGCCACGAAGTATGACTTGAAGATTGGAACAACTTCCGGCGGTTCGCAGTTTGCTACGTATAGCAATCTAACAGGAACGAGTAAGAGTCTTACGGGATTATCCCAAGGAACAACGTATTATGCGACGGTAGTAGCTAAGAACGACTGCGGTGTAACGACGAATACCAGTACTTCTGTTTCGTTTACAACTCTGACTTGCCCGAGTATATCAGGAACACCATCTGTAACTATTTCTGGTATAACAGGTAGTTCGGTGAATATCAGTTATTCGATGACAAACGCGGTTAAGTACACGTTCTTGATTGCTGATGACGAGGATTATCCGACTACCAGTGTTGCCGATTACCATCATGGACCATATACCAATGCGACAGCTTCGCGTTCGTACGATGATTTGGAAAGTGGTAAGACCTATTATGTATGGGTTCGGGCATGGAATACTTGTGATGAAGGTAGTACCACTTATGCCGGCAGTTTCACTACGTTAAGTTATCGCAACTATGTATATACCTGTTTGGATATAAACTTAGTACATACGGATGCGGCCACAGACAACACGGCGCTTAAGATTACTTCGGCAGCAGGGCAGAGTATTAAAGCTATTCGTACACTGACTTTGAGTGTAGATGGAGAAACGGCAGTCGGAACGAAGGATGTGACGTTATCCGGTACAGACTTGTTGTTCTACAAGAGCGACGGAACGGAGATTACGGGAAGCGTATTGCAGACCTCTTCGGGCGATTTGGCCACAACGACCGTGTATGTGGCTTATGCTCCGACGGCTTACGAGAGCGAGGCATTGGTTAATCCGGTCATCACAGTTAGTTGCGATGGTGTAAACAAACGCTTTGAGGGCTTAGTAACAGGACGTTGCTTACCGGATAACTTCGTGATTGCATCCAAATTAGGAAACTTCTGGTATGCACTTCCAGCTAACTGCACAAATAGTTCAAGTAACACAAGCGGCATACCTATTGCGGTAGACAACGTATCCGACCCGTCATCGGCAACCGGACCGGCGAACTTGCTTGATTACGGATTGCGTAACGTGGCTTCCAGCCGCTTCGCAGCTAACGGTTCGAACTTGGTATTCACGGAACGTTTGACAACCGAAACGGCGGATAACCAGAAGACTTTGTACAACGGTTCGACCACCAGTATTCAGGTTAGTGCAATGTATAGTGGATATGCTTTAACTAATCCAACGAAGTATGAGTGGGTTGCAGCAACCAATGACTTGAAGGATTACACGCTGACAAGTGCTGTGGGAGATAATCGAACCGTAAGTCTGAACACGAGGGGTGTCTGGGGAACGCTGACAGAGGATAGAGCGTATAGTGGACAAGTCCGTTTGTTACCGCTGACAGAAATCACAGATATGCAAGTAGAAGTGATGGAATGGGGCACAAGCAGTATGGCTTTGCGCTTTGCCGGAGATGTGCCGGATGCAGTAGATATAACCTTGGGTGCAAACAGTTGGACGAACAAGGCACTGACAAATATCACTTCAGGCGGAACGAGCGACTTGTATTCCGTAAGCGGTTTGACGCTGACCGGCGACAACTGTACGCTGATGACCATTAAAGACCATGACAATCCAAATGTCGTGGCGTACATCAGCAAGCCTATATTGGTAAATACAGCCGATGCAACAAGCGGAGCTTATAAGACTGCATTAACCGATGCTATTTGCGAGAGTTGCGATATTGTGATTCTGAATGGTGGCAAGTTGACGGCTAATCAGACCAAAGCAACGCATACGAGTTTCGCGAACCTGCATGTATATCCGGGCGGCAAGTTGGTACTCGATGGACAATCGCTTGGCGTGAAAAACAAAGTTTATGTGCGTGGTGGCTACAGTTGGCTCAATACCAATACATATACATTGCCTGAAATTTACCTGAATGGTGATATCAAGTTCGAGGGTAGTAACAATATCATCTATGATTACTACATCCACAACTATCAATATTATCAGTTCGCGCTGCCATATACCGTGCCGTTAGCGAATGTGACGGATGAGGCAGGTGTGGATAACTTCCCTGTTTGGGTTAAGCATTACAACGGTGCGTTACGTGCCGCGAATGCGAGTGCAACCAGTTGGGATTGGTATAACGGAGATAACTTTGAAGCGGGTGTTGGTTATATAATCGCTGCTCGTCCTCGTGATGTAAACGGCGTACGCAGTCGTCCGTTGGCTATTATCCGATTCCCGTTAGGCAACAGTGCATACAACGGAGCCGGCGAAACCGAGAAGACGGTGAGCACCACGGCTCATGGTATAGCGGGATACAATGCAGGAACGGTAACGGCGAACAATGTCGGTTGGAACCTGATCGGTAACCCGTACATGGCGACATGGAAGGGCGATATCGGTCACAGCCAGTTAGAGAAACATCCGAATGCAGAGCACTGGGACGGATCGTATCACTGGGTAGATGGCGCAACGAAGTACATCACTGTGATGTCCGCCGAAAGTGGATCTGAGTATGACCAATATGTTGCATCCACGACGGAACTTAAGCCGTTCTTCCCATTCTTCTTCCAAGAGACAGCAGGAGGAGGTAGCGGAACAGTGACCTTCACACTTGGCAACCGAATGAAGAAAGCTCCGGCATATATGCGTGCTGGCAGTGAGGTTCGTGAGGCATTCGTTCAAATCGATTACACGAATGGTGTCTCGCAAGATCAGACCGGTGTTTATGTAGGCAATAACTACTCTGATGATTTGGACTTCGATGATTACGAGAAGATGTTCGGTTCACAGACGACGAAGCCGAAAGTATGGTTAATGCACGAGAGTAAGCGTATGGCTTTTGAGGCTATGAGCGAAGAACGTGCTGCCGGCTCCGTACCAATGGGCTACCGAGCCCCGGAAAGTGGAGAATATACATTCTCAATAAGCGAGTATTCAGACTTGGAGAATGTAGAATCCGTTCTGCTGGATGATAACGAAGAAGGCGTATTCAATTTCAATCTATTGAATAGCGATTATACCTTCTCCAGTGAAAATTCGCTCTTTAATGATACGCGCTTCACGATACGCGTTGTGATGAAAGCAGACAAACCGAGTGTCACAACCGGAACAGAGAATATTAATCTGAAGAGCGAAGAAACGCAGAAGTTCATCTATCGCGATAAGATGTATATCTTACGCGGCGGTAAGATCTACGATGCAACGGGTAAAATGGTACGTGAGATCAAGTGATCTCAATGTTTAAAGTTTAATGTTTAATGAATGAACGAATGAATGTTTAACGAATGAAAGAGTTAAAGATTATGAAAGCATTGAGATATTTATTGATAGTGATGATGCTGAGCGTGGCGAGCGTAATGTTCGTTACGGCTCAGAACCTCGCGCAACAGCCGCAGGCAGAGATGAAGTCCACCTCCGGCATGGTTTACTCGGGTTCGACATTGCCTTCTGCGGCAGCGACGGGAACGATAACGACAGGCAGCAAGTTAGGTACCTACGAGACGGCAGGTAATGCAGCCGGTCCGAGCGGTCGGCGTAAGATTGGCGGCGGCAACAGCGGCGGCGGTAGCGGTCCGACTAACCCTGATGACCCGTGGGCAACGCCGATAGGCGATGCGGTGTGGCCGCTGATGCTTCTCGCGTGTGCGTACCTTATCGTACGCGCTGCGCGTAGACGCGCGTTAAGGGGGTAAAACTATTTAACTGATAAAATATAATTATTATGAAGAAAATTTTTACTTTTTTGGCGCTGGCGATGGTCAGTGTAATGAGTTGGGCGACGGTAAGTATTACAGTAAGCCCCAACAATGTGGATTTTGGTACCGTAAGCATCAAAGGCTTAACGGAAGTAGAAGATTCCGTAGCGGTAACAGTGGGTTGGAGCGACATGCAGGAGTATTGCGGCATATGGACGGAAACGACTGATGCGCCCGCGGAGAATTGTAGTTTTTGGGCAAGTCCTGATTACTTGTATGCTACTGATCCTTATCACTCAATAAGCAATCCGTACGAGTTTATGGTGCATTATTATGCAACCCAAGCCGGAACGTATTCAGCGAAAATCCATTTCTTCACATACAGCGATGCCAATTGGAATGTGCGTGAAGAGAAGATTGTTAATGTCACATTGGTAGTAACCAATGACGCAGATGTTCCGCAGACGATTCCTTTTGAGCGTATCGAAACGACCAGCGGGTTGAGCGTAGGAGACACCGTCTTGTTCGTGAACGAAGCTGCCGGCGCAGTTAGCGGTGCGCTGAATGGCGCCTATCTGGAAGCCATCACGGAAGGTGTGACCATCAATAACGGACATGCAGATGTTCCTGAAAATGCCCAGACGTTTGTCGTAAGTCAATATGGCGGAAACTGGCAATTTACGGCTACCGGGACAACCAACAAACTGCTGCTTGACATCACAGGCAAGGGCGCTTTTGCATATGGTACACCTGTGCCCAACCAACTATTAGCCGGCTGGGGCGTTAGTATCAGCAACGGTGTGGCAGAAGTCGGAAAACCGGACGGAACGTTCCCGGTAGAATTCAACAACGATCGCTTCAAACCCTATAAAAATGCGGGAAGCGGCGTGTCGATTGCGCTTTATAAGAAAGCCGGCGCGGCTCAGGATCTGCAGAGCAGTCTGGAGATTGATGATATTGCGTTTGGCGACGTAGAGAACGACGAGCAGACAAGCGTTACCGCCAACTACACCGCAGAGAACCTGACGGATGATATCATCTGGGAGATTGAGGGCACAGACGCTGCATTGTTCAGCGTAGCAGACCAGGGTACGCGTACGGCAGGTACCGTAACCATCACCTATCTGGGAACAAGCAACAAGACCGGCACGCTGGATGCCCGTCTGGTGTACCTGACGCAAGACATTGCATTAGACCCGATGGAGGGTTCGAAGACCATCGGCATCAACCTGATTCCGGCGACGGTGAAGTTGACGAATCTGGCCTTTGAGGGTGCTCCGGAGACGATTGATCAGGGCCAGACGATTGATATGTCGCAATACGTAGTTTATACGCCGAATGAGGCAGCCGACAAGTCGCTGACATGGAGCGTAGACCATACGTATCAGGGCGAAATAGATCAAGACGGTAAGTTGATGGCAAAGCACGTATCCGGAACCGTAACGGTAACGGCCACTTCGGTGCGCGTGCCGAGCGTAAGCGCTAGCGTAACGCTGACAATCACGGAGCCGACGATCACCGATTTCACGTTGTCGAAGACAGAGACGACGCTGAACATAGGCGGCCAGGAGACCTTGACGATTACGGCATTCGTGCCGGCATACGCAAGCGCGAGTGCCAACTGGGCGAGCAGCGATGCAGCGATTGCTAAGGTGAACAAGAACGGCGTGGTTACGGCACAGGCTCTTGGCGACGCAGTTATCACCGCTACCATCGGCGAAGTGGTGAAGAGTTGTACGGTGCATGTAGTAGCCGTAACGGTGAACAGCATTGAGCTGCCTGCGGAAGCCAGCCTGACTATCGGTTCGTCGCTGCAGTTGAATCCGACAGTTGATCCAGCACAAGCTGCTACAGAATACCCGATCAGTTATGAATCGAGTGCTCCGGAGATAGCTACCGTCAGCGAGACCGGTCTGGTACATGGTGTAGCAGAAGGTGATGCCATTATCACCGCTACTATCGCGGAACTGAGCGCACAGATAACGATTCACGTAGCAGGCGCACAGATGTTCAGCAAAGTGACCGACGCTTCGACACTGGCAGAGAAAGATACGATCATCTTGGCACGGCAGAGTGTTCCGGTGATTGCCGGTGCACGCGACGGCAAGAAACTGACAGTGCTGCTGCAGGATATTACCGTCACAGAGACCGAGGCATATGCAGATGGTGCATGTCGCATGGTACTGGGAACGGAGAAGAACAAAGAGGGCTTCACGCTGACAATTGTCGGAGCGAGCAAGGCGATTGCGGTAACCAGCAGTGGTAACGACATCGTTGATGCCACCACGCAGAACTGCAAGTTCTGGAAGTTCGTAGCAGACGACAATAACGGCTACTTCGTTCGCAACCTGGGCAACACGAATGCGATGTTCAAATACCACGCAAGCAATGCGGCTATCAAGCCGTATAAAGCTACTACGACCGGTGCGGTTTACGTATATGCGTATGTACGTAAGTATGTGGCGCCGAGTCCGGCAACCGGCGTTGAGAACACCGCCGTAGAGATGAGTGTTCAGAAAATACTGCGCAACGGGCAAGTGCTGATCATGCGCAACGGCGCGTTGTACGACATGAATGGGCGGCAGGTGGAGCAGTAAATGAGGATGCAGCAAGCTGCTACAGGACGCTACGCTATAGGAGTTAGAGATTAGGAAGACAGGGCATAGATGAGCCCTGTCTTCGTTATTTTTCCATAAAATAATTTCCATAAAATGGAAAAACATTTGCACATATAAAAAAAATGTAGTAATTTTGCGGCAAATTTAATACAATAGACCCTATGGAGACGAAAATTTTAAACCCTTTTATAACTACCGGATATGCCGGAGCAGCGTACTTCTGCGATCGAGAACAGGAGACGGTCGATCTGACACGTATGTTGGTTAACGGTAATAATGTGGCACTGATTTCGCCTCGTCGTTACGGAAAGACGAACCTAATTCGCCATTGTTTTGCGCAACCGGCTATTGCAGATAACTATTATACCTTTATCATTGACATCTACTCCACGAAATCGGTAGCCGATTTGGTGTACCGTTTGGGGTTAAATATCCTGGAAACACTCAAACCAATGGGGCGAAAAGCATGGGAGAATTTTATCGCTGTATTGTCTTCCGTGCGGCAAGGAATCGGGTATGACTCATTAGGAAACCCGGCGTGGATGATGAGTATAGGCGACATCGCTACGCCAACTACTACTCTGGAGGAGATTTTCTACTATTTGGAGCATGCAGACAAGCCCTGCATCGTAGCTATAGATGAGTTTCAACAGATTACGCAGTACGGAGATGAGTTGATTGAAGCGACGTTGCGCACGCATGTACAGTACTGCACGAACACGCATTTTATCTTCTCCGGCTCGCAACGACACCTAATGGGGCAGATGTTTACCTCTCCGGCTCGTCCATTCTACCAGAGCGTAGCGATATATAACCTTCCGTTGCTACCAGAAGATAAGTATACCGAATTCTGCGAGCGACTATTCGAGGAACGCGGCAAGCATGTCTCGCCGGAAGTGCCGCACGCACTCTATGAACGATTTGAAGGGGTAACCTATTATATGCAGCGCGTGATGAACGAATTATTTGCTCGCACATCGACAGAAGAGACCTGCACGGAGGAGCAGATTGAGGATGCCATCCGATACATCATACTTACATCAGCTATCACATATGAAGACCTGATGTATCAGTTACCGGAGAAGCAATCGTTGGTTTTGCAGGCTATAGCCAAGGATGGAAAGGCGCAGAATCTGACTTCCGGAAAATTCATAAAACGGCACGGATTACTATCCGCGAGTTCGGTCAAATCGGCGATTCCTGCATTGTTAGACAAGGGCCTTATCACCTGCGAAAAGGGGATTTATCAGGTGTATGATAAATTCTTAGAAATGTGGCTTCAGCAAAGCCGAAGTTAAAGCAGGACGATTTCGACACGGCGGTTCATCTGGCGGTGCTCGTCGGAGTCGTTGGGAACAATAGGGTCGCGCTCGCCGCGGCCCTCTGTTTGTATACGGCCGGGGGCTATGCCACGATCGATCATGGCCTGGCGCACCTCTTTACAACGGCCTTCCGACAGCGCCTGGTTGCTGCGATCGGAACCGATATTGTCGGTATGGCCGACGATGCGGATCGACTGGTTGGGGCGTGACTGGAGGAAACGATAGAGTTCCTGCAATGCCGGCTCGGAAGAAGGCAGTATCTGCGTCTTGCCGGTAGCGAAATAGATATTGTGGAGCACGAAAGTCTTCACCTCGCGCGGCGACATGCGGATGCCACCAAAGTGATGGGGATCGGCGATGGTGTCGCGGAAGGGGAAATAGTTGATGGCCGTCGCCTCAACAGTATAGAAAGGCATTCGGTCGTCCAGAAGGACAGCCAAGGTAGCATGGAGCGAGTCGGACGTGGTCTGCATCACTTTGCGTTGCTCGTGGTTGCGGACGATGACATTGGCCACCACGGGACGAGAAGTGAGGCTATCGGTGACAGTGAACGTGAGACGCGTCTCCGGATAGAGCGCGATACGCACGGTGTCCTCGTCGTCGCGATGGTCGAAACGAAGCGTGTCGGAAGCGAAATAGCCCGTCTTGGCAGCATAAGCCCAGTAGCGTCCGGCAGGCAGCGTCTTGTTAACACGCGCACGCTTGGTGTCGGTAGCCTTGTTGATCAACGGTCGCTTGCCCGGGCGCGCATTGACATCCTGCACCTGGATATGGGTGGCAGGCAGAGGATCGCCGGTGCGCAGGTCGTAGGAATAGACGTAGAGCAAGAGCTTGCCCTCCTTGATACGCTTGCGTTTGGCGGCACGACGCTGCGCCTCCTTCTTCTTCTCAGCCTTACGCTTGGCGGCTTCGCGCTTGCGGAGTTGCACTTCCTTAGCTTTCGCGCGTTTCTGCGCAGGAGTAAGCGCATAGAGCGGCTCTCCGAGCACGGAGAGCAGGAGCATGGACACTATGAGCCAAAAACGATACATATCACTGCCTTTTTCAAAAAGAACAGGAGGATGGTCGCGGGACTATCCTCCTGTCGTGGTCCCACTTGGGCTTGAACCAAGGACCCCCTGATTATGAGTCAGGTGCTACTAACCAACTGAGCTATAGGACCTCGCTTGCATCAGAACTCGCGCGACTGCGGACCTCGTCCTTGTATAGCGCTACGTTCTGTGCTACGCTCTTCCCCACTGCAAACAGCCCTATGGGCTTGGTTTACATTGGGGGCCCCAGGGTTATTGGGGACCCGGGTTATTAAGGGAACCCGGAACCCTTAGTGCACGTTACTTACTATTGCGGGCGTTTTTGTACAGGCGCAGACACTGATCTTTCGTAATCTGCATCTCCTCCTGGGTCAACTCAGGAATGATGAGTTCGACACCCGGCTCAAGCGCATTCGGATTAGGAATAAGATCTTTGTTAGCGATGTAGATATATACCCAGCAATGAGTGTTGCTATAGTACTGACGTGCCAGCTTGGAGAGCGTCGTGGACTTCTGGGTCACAGTGGACTCATGGTCGCGGATAGCGAAGGTGTTGACCTTCTCGTGCTGCGAGCTCTCGGAGATAGGCACAGTCTTGATTTCTTCTGTGCGTTGCGACTTCTTCTCATCCAGGTTGAGTTTCATCCGCTCGAAGGTAGCCTTGTCTACCAAACGGATAGCGGCGCGACGGTTAGGACCATAGGAAGCCTGACTGCGGCGACCGATGAGTTTACCCATACCCATGGCGTACATACGTTCGTCAGAGATACCGTGCTCCTGGCTCAGTTCATCCATGACATTGGCGGCACGTTTGTCACCCAGGGCATAGTTGAGTTTGTCGGAACCGGTATTGTCGCAGAAGCCCGTTACGACAGCGTAGAGCGTAGAGTCTTCCTCCAGACGATCAGCCACCTGTTGGATGGTGATCAGACCATCCTCCTTGATGAAGGCCTTGCCGTTGTCGAAATAGACGTAGTAGATATTGGTCTCCTCTTTGCGTACCTCACGATAGTGCTTGATGATAGTATCGTGGTAGATGATGACAGTGTCGTGGCCCATGCCCATACCGGCATTGGTGTTCGGCTCCTCGTCTTCCTTCATACGCTCGAGCAGTTGATTCTCGTTAGCAATATTGCGCACGTGGGTCTTCGATACGGCATTGAACTTAAAGCGCATATTGAGCGTCACGTCCAAGAGACCATCGTTGTTCTTAGAAGCCACCGCATTGGCGCCGGCATAACCACGTCCGTCAGGATAGTCATTGATGAAATAGTTGTAAGTACCGCGGATACCCAGAGCAATCGTACGGTTGAGGTTGAACTCCACATTCAGACCGGCCTGCAAGAACCCTACCCCTTTGTAGTCCTTCATGTAGCTCGGCGCATTGTCGCCATCCTCATTGATATAGTTAACCGTATTGCCACGTTTCCAAGTAGGATTTGCCTCGGGATTGTCGTGGTACATCGTGCTATTTTTATACCAAGCATAGCCACCACCGGCGACAGCCTGGATACTACAGATTTTTTTTCTTGCGCGGGGGAAGAAAAGGTTCATAAAGTCCATGGAGACATAGGCTCCAGCCTTATGCATCATACCCTTGAGCAGCGTAGCCGCATTGCCGGGATTGCTGGTCTTACCGGACACGTTGTACCAACTGAACATGTACTCGGCACCTACGGCCCATACCGGCGTGAAGTCGTATTCCACATCCAGGCCCGCACTGGGATAGCCGATAGCGTGCGATTTCTCCGAATTGAAGTCACCATCGAAGACGTTGAAACCGACATGCGGAATCAACGACCAATGCGAGAAGTCGGTAGCAACTTTCTCGTCGTCGGAGACCTTGTAGGGATGTGCTCCTTTGACGCTTTCCTCCTGGGCAAACAGTAGGGTTGACGCGCAGAGCAATGTCATCAGTAGTACAGATTTCTTCATATAGCAGAAGATAGTTTGTGTGTTCAAAAAACCAATTCAGCGTGCAAAGGTACTACTTTTTTTTGACATGACCAAATTTTTTTGATAAAAAAAAACTTTTTTATATCAGGTATTGCATATATGCGAACTTTTTTGTAATTTTGTGCCCTGGAAACGGTGGAAGACGCACCGTTGCCGCAAATACGACTAAAACAACATCATATTATGGATATTTTGGAACAAATGATTGCGCGTGCGAAAGCCAATCCGCAGCGCATAGTGTTGCCGGAAGGCGATGAACCGCGTACGTTAGAGGCTGCCAATATCTTGCTAAGAGACAAGATTGCGCAGCTTATTTTAATCGGTAATCCCGAGACCATCATGGGTATGGCCAAGGAGAAGGGGTATGAACACATCAAGGAGGCGAAGATTGTTGACCCGATTCACGATCCGAAGATGGCGGAATACGCCAATCTGCTCTTCGAGCTCCGCAAAGCAAAGGGTATGACCGAAGAGGAGGCCAAGAAGAAAGCATCGGACCCGCTCTACTTGGGCTGTCTGATGATCAAAGCCGGCGACGCCGACGGCGAGCTGGCCGGAGCACGCGGCACGACTGCCGACACGATCCGTCCGGCCTTCCAGATACTGAAGACCAAGCCGGGTTGCTCGATAGTGAGCGGTGCGTTCCTGATGTTCACGCCGGCGAAGCAACTGGGTGAGAACGGGTTCCTGCTCTTCGCCGATTGCGCCGTAAACCCCAATCCAGATGCCAAGCAACTGGCAGAGATAGCCGTATCGACAGCAGAGACAGCACGGGCGATTGCCGGTATTGAACCGCGCGTAGCGATGCTGAGCTTCTCGACGAAAGGCAGCGCCAAGCACGAACTGGTGGACAAAGTAGCCGAAGCCACGCGTCTGGCCAAAGAGATGGCGCCGGACCTACAACTGGACGGCGAGCTGCAAGCCGATGCCGCACTGGTAGAGAGTGTAGCCAAGACCAAAGCGCCGGGTAGCCCGGTAGCCGGCAAGGCCAACGTGCTGGTGTTCCCCGACCTGCAGGCCGGCAACATTGGCTACAAACTGGTGGAGCGCTTCTCGGGCGCAGATGCCGTAGGACCGATACTGCAAGGTATAGCCGCGCCGGTGAACGACCTGAGCCGCGGATGCAAAGTACAAGACATCGTACAAATGGTGGTAATTACAGCGAACCAGGCGATAAAATGATCGCTTCGCTGTAAGACCGTTCCACTGTAGGACCGCTTTGCTGTAAGACCGTCCTACGGACTGTAAGAGAATTAACAAACCAATTTAATATTTATGAAAATCTTAGTTTTGAACTGCGGAAGCAGTAGTATCAAGTACAAGCTCTTTGAGATGGAGAGCAAGAAAGTGATGGCACAAGGCGGCGTGGAGAAGATCGGCCTACCCGACTCTTTCCTGCTGATTAAGTTGCCCAACGGCGAGAAACTGAAAATCGAGAAATCGATGCCGGAGCACACCGTAGGTATCCAGCTGATTCTGGACAAACTGGTAGATCCGGAGATAGGTTGCATCAAGGACCTGAAAGAGATCAACGCCGTAGGTCACCGCGTAGTGCATGGCGGCGAGAAATTCAACAAGTCGGTACTCATCACGCCGGAGGTGAAGAAGGAGATTGTACAGTGCATCGAACTGGCTCCGCTGCACAACCCCGCTAACCTGAAGGGTATAGAGGCAATAGAGAAGACGCTGCCCGGCGTTCCGCAAGTAGCCGTATTCGACACCGCTTTCCATCAGACGATGCCTGACTACGCGTATATGTACGCGCTCCCGTACGAACTATATGAGAAATATGCTATCCGTCGCTACGGTTTCCACGGCACGAGTCACCGCTACGTGAGCGCTCGCGTATGTGAGTTCCTGGGCGTAGATCCGAAGAAACAGAAGATAGTAACCGCCCATATCGGTGGCGGTGGCAGTTGTGCCGCTGTGCTGAATGGCGAGAGCGTAGACACCAGTATGGGTCTGACGCCGGTAGAAGGACTGGTAATGGGTACGCGTGCAGGCGACCTGGATCTGGGTGCCGCAACGTTTATCATGGACAAAGAGCACCTGAATACGGCGCAGTTTAACGACCTAGTGAACAAGAAATCCGGTCTGCTGGGCGTGAGTGGCGTATCGAGCGACTGCCGCGACATAGATGCCGCTATCAAGGAGGGCAACCACCGTGCCGATCTGGCGCGTAAGATGTTTATCTATCGCGTGAAGAAATATATAGGTGCGTACGCTGCTGCGATGAACGGTATCGACATCCTCGTCTTTACCGCCGGCATCGGAGAGAACGATCCGTATATCCGCGCCGAGGTAATGAAAGGACTGAGCTTCCTGGGTATCGAGTTGGACGAAGAAGCCAACAAAGTACGCGGCGAAGAGCGTATCATCTCGAAGAAGGGTTCGAAAGTGACCGTTTGCCTGATTCCGACGGACGAAGAACTGATGATTGCTTCGGATACCGAGGCGCTCATCTGAGACAGAACATTTGATAATTTGACTGAATGAACAAACCGATAATTTACCAAATACTGCCTCGTCTGTTCACCAACTACAACGAGACGCGTCAGCGTTGCGGCACCAAGGAGGAGAACGGATGTGGCACGATGGCAGATATCAACGAGCGTGCGCTGCAGGCCGTAGCTGACCTGGGCGCTACGCACGTGTGGTACACCGGTATTATCCGTCACGCCACGGCGCAACGTAACAACCCCGCCATCACCAAGGGCCAGGCCGGTTCGCCCTACGCCATCACCGACTATTATGACGTTCATCCCGACATCGCCCGCGACGAAAAGAACCGCATGGCGGAGTTTGAGGCGTTGGTAGAGCGAACCCACAAAGCCGGACTGGGCGTGATTATGGACTTCGTGCCCAACCACGTGAGCCGCGAATATAAGAGCACGCAGAAGCCCAAGGGCGTGAAGGACCTGGGCGAAGGCGATCATCCCGAGTGGGCATTCTCGCCGCTGAACAACTTCTACTACCTGCCCGGCGAGAAGTTCACGATGGACAAAGACCTGCAGGGCTACGAGGAGATGCCGGCGAAAGTGACGGGTAACGACTGCTTCACGAGTCACCCGAGCGAGAACGACTGGTATGAGACCGTGAAACTGAACTACGGCGTCTTCTATCAAGGCGGCCGCGAGAAACAGTTTTTCCCCATACCCGACACCTGGCAGAAGATGCTGGACATCCTGCTCTTCTGGGCCGGCAAGAAGATTGACGGCGTGCGTGTGGACATGGCAGAGATGGTACCTGTGGAGTTCTTCGGCTGGGCCATACCGCAGGTGAAGAAGAAACATCCGAAGATGCTGTTTATAGGCGAGTGCTACGATCCGAATCAGTATCACGCCTACCTGCAAGCCGGATTCGACTACCTATACGACAAAGTAGGTATGTACGACTATCTGCGTGGTGTGATGACCAAGAACTGGCCGGCAGAAGGTATCACACGTCAGTGGATGCAACATGGCGACGCACAGCTGAAGCATATGCTCTACTTCATGGAGAACCACGACGAGCAACGTATCGCCAGCGGTTTCTTCTGCGGCGACGGCAGTTGTGCCGAGCCCGCCATGATTGTGACGGCAGCGCTGAACCAGTGTCCGGTGATGGTCTATATGGGCCAGGAACTGGGCGAGAAGGGCATGGACATAGAGGGTTTTTCCGGCATTGACGGACGAACCACCATCTTCGACTTCTGGGGGCTGAAGAGCATACAAGCCTGGGCAAACGAGGGACTGTTCGATGGCGCCAAACTGAGCGAAGAGCAACGCGAGCTGCGCGCTTTCTACCAACGTCTGCTGACGCTGGCACGCGACAACCGCGCGATACAGAAAGGCCAGATGTACGACATCACGTATGCGCAAGGCGAGGGTTTCAACAAACAGAAACACTATGCGTTCCTCCGCCATCTGGGCACAGAGACGCTGCTGGTAGTCGTCAATTTCCATGACCGTGAACAGGAGATACAGGTGCGCATCCCCGACGACGCATTTATCTATCTGGGCATGGACGGCAAAGCCAAAGCTACGGCGACCGACCTGCTACGCGGCGGCAAACAGACCATCGTCTTCCAGCCCGACCAGCCGATAAGCATCACATTGCCGGCATGGAGAGGTGTGATACTCAAAATTCGATGATTTTGAGTAATTTGAGATTTGAAATTTGAGATTGGAGATTTTGGAACAGCTAAAAGACATACTGCGACTGGTGAGGGGGGGCAATCTGCTCTTCCTTGCCGCGCTGGTATGGCTGATGGAGAAATGGGTAGCCGTACCCGTGCTGCGTCAGCCGGGCTTCGCTGAGCAGTTGCCGGGCTATGTGCTCTGGTTGCTCATACTGGCTACCGTTCTGATTGCGGCCGGCGGGTATGTGGTGAACGACTATTTCGACGTGAAGATCGACCGTATCAACCGTCCCGACGAACTGATCGTGACGCGTAGCGTCAGCAAACCGACAGCCATGCGACTGAGTGTAGGATTGAGCATCACGGGTGCGCTATGCGGCATCGTTGCTGCGATTCTGCTGCGTAGCCTGACGCTGGGTTCGCTGTTTGTGCTGGTACCCGGACTGCTGTGGTTCTACTCATCGAGCTACAAACGGCTGATGATGATCGGCAACCTGACGATTGCGTTGCTGGCAGGCCTGACGCCCATGGTCGTCGCACTGGCCAACGTGGCGCAACTGAAGCTAAGCTATGCCGCAGTGCTGCCCTACATGACGCTGGAGCACGACCTATACGCCTGGCTCGGTGGGTTTGCACTATTCGCCATGCTGCTGACATGGATACGCGAGGTAATCAAAGATCTGCAAGACCAGATGGGTGACCGTGAACTGGAGTGTCACACGCTGCCCATCGTGTGGGGAGAGCTGTGGACGAAAGTGTTTGTGAGTATGCTGATCGTGCTGACGCTCGCTATCATCGGCCATTTCTGGTGGCACGTACTCCCCTTCCCCACCGTCTGGACCAGCCTCAGCACACGCTATATCGCCTTAGGCATCGTGACACCGCTGATATGTGCCGGCTGGCTGCTCTGGGCCGCCAAGATACCCAGCGACTACAAAACATGCCAACAAGTGGTGAAATTCACCATGCTTATCGGCATGCTCTATAGTATCTGTATACTGCGGGGACTATAAGCGTTTTCGGAGTTCCCGGTACACCAGGTGCACCGGAAATCCCATCACATTGAAATATGATCCGTGCATGGCGGTACAGGCCACGTAGCCTATCCACTCCTGCACACCATAGGCGCCTGCTTTATCGAGCGGGCGATATTTTTGCACGTAGAACTCGATCTCCTCGTCGGTCAATTCGCGGAAAGTGACATCCGTGCAATCGACCAGCGTCTCGAGCGGTTGGCCCTGTTGCGCAAAGGTAACGGCGGTATAGACCTGGTGAGTACGCCCACTAAGACGGCGAAGCATGGCAACCGCTTCTGCCTCATCGTGCGGCTTGCCCAGCATGTGCCCGTCGAGCCAGACGATAGTATCGGCCGTGATGAGCAACTGGTTGGGCTGCAGCTGCGTCTCGTACGCACGCGCCTTCGCACGCGAGATATAATAAGGTATCTCGCCTGCCTGAAGCTCGGCAGGAAAAGTCTCGTCGGCATCGATAGAGATAGCCCGGAAAGGCACATCCAGCCCCGCGAGCAGTTCGCGGCGGCGGGGACTTTGGGAACCAAGAATTATTTCCAGATTTCGGGACATCGATATTCCGAGATTACGAGCATCAGAAGAGATCGAGTTGGGTATCCACCGGTTTCTCAAACGTCATCGTCACACCTTCTACCTCGATAGCTTCGGGTTCTTCGATGCCCTTTTCCTCTTGGGTTTCTCCCGTTTCTTCGGGAGACACCTCATCCTCAAGGGTTTCTCCCGTTTCATCGGGAGACACATCAGGCTCCGGTTCGGGCGTGATATCTTCGAAGGAAGCCACCTCGAGCGTTGTGACACGTTTGCCCTTGGCGTGCGGCGATTTCTCGTCGATAAAATCGGCCATCAGGATATCTTGCGGCTCGCGTTTCTCATCCGCAAAATGGACGCGGAACGTCGCCTCTGCCCTATCGGAGAGGAGGACCATACGCGAGTCGTTGTCGTCGCCCAGGAAGGACTGCACCTTCGCATTGGCGTCGTCGAAACGGAAGCGCTTGCCGTAGTAGAACTGCAGTTCGCCGTTCCACTGGATGAGCGACCAGACTTTGTCGGCATCGAGTTTCTCGATACGCAGAATATTATCGTCGAAATGGGCTGTGAGATCGAACGTAGTCGTATAGTAGGTACCCTCTTTGGTGAGCACAAGGATACGATCTTCATCCCAGAACTCGCCCAGATAGATACCGTGCTCGTCGTAGTTGACGCGAAGCACATCGGGATCGAACCACACTTTGCGTCCGCCGAGCGTAGAATGGCCTTTCTGCTTGAGCGTGATGGACTTGACGTCGTATTTGGTCAGCACGTTACCGCGCGCCGTACGCGACTTGACGGCCAGTTCGCTCAGGTCTTTGCATACCTCGAGTTTCTTCAGATGCAGTTGCGGCTTGAGCGCCACGCGGATAACCTCTGCCTCGCCGTTGGGGTTGGCGGTGAAATAAACCACCTTCGAACCCGGCTTACCTTGCGTAAGGTCGTACTCTTTGTCGCGTGCTACACCGGTGACGCAGAAACGCTTCATGAAGTAGGTGCCCTTCTTTCCGTCGCGATAGACGACGTTGTACACCGTACGATCGTCGCCACGCTGGAAGACGGCAATATGAAGAATGTCGGTACCGATAAAGAGTTTGTCGGCCACCTTCTGGATCTTGTATTTTCCGTCCTTATGGAAGACGATGATATCGTCGATATCGGAGCAGTTGAAGAGGAACTCGTCCTTCTTCAGGCCGGTACCTATGAAGCCTTCTTCGCGGTTGATATAGAGTTTCTCGTTGTTCTCCACCACGGCCTGCACGTTGATAGCGCCGAAGTTGCGTACTTCCGTGCGACGGGGATAGGCCTCGCCGTACTTGGCCTTCAGCATCTCAAACCACGAGATGGTATAGTCGGTCAGGTGGTTAAGGTTCTTGACGCAGGTCTTGATTTTCTTCTCCAGATCCTTCATCAGTTCGTCCGCCTTCTTGGAGTCGAACTTGGTGATACGAATCATGCGTATCTCGAAGAGTTTCTCGATATCTTCGGGACGCACCTCGCGGATAAGTTGCACTTTCCAAGGTGTGAGGGCCTCGTCGACAAACGCAATCAACTTCTCTTTGTTGGGCGCGTTCTCGTAGCCTTCCTGCTTATAGATACGGTTCTCAATGAAGATTTTCTCGAGCGAAGTATAGAAATATTTCTCCTCCAGTTCGGTTTTCTCTATCTCGAGTTCCCACTTGAGCAGGGCTTTGGTGTTCTCGGTAGAGAGGCGCAGAAGGTTGCTCACGGAAGTGAAGATCGGTTTCTTGTTCTCCACTACGCAGCAGTTGGGCGAAATGTTGACTTCGCAGTCGGTGAAGGCATAGAGGGCATCGATGGCCTTGTCGGACGAAGAGCCCGGGGCCAGTTGCACTACGATACGCGCCGTATCGGCCGTGAAGTCGTCGATCTTCTTGATCTTGATCTTACCCTTCTGGTTGGCACGCAAGATGGTCTCGATGATCTTGGAAGTGGTAGTGCCATAGGGTATCTCGGTGATGATCAGCGTGCGGTTGTCGTCCGCTTTCTGGATGCGCGCACGTATCTTAACCGACCCGCCACGTTCGCCGTCGTTATAGCGCGTCACGTCGAGCACACCGCCGGTAGGAAAGTCCGGATAGAGTTGGAACTCCTGGCCGCGCAGATAAGCCAGCGAGGCGTCACACAACTCGTTGAAGTTATGCGGCAGTATCTTGGAGTTGAGTCCGACGGCGATACCCTCCACGCCCTGTGCCAGCAGCAGCGGGAATTTCACCGGCAGATGGATAGGCTCTTTCTTGCGCCCATCGTAACTCAACATCCACTCGGTTGTTTTCGGATTGAAGACGGCCTCCAGAGCGAACTTGCTGAGCCGCGCCTCTATATAACGGGGCGCAGCCGCACCGTCGCCGGTGAGGATATTGCCCCAGTTACCCTGGCAATCGATGAGCAGGTCTTTCTGCCCCAGCTGGACAAGCGCGTCGCCTATCGACGCGTCGCCGTGGGGGTGGTACTGCATCGTCTGGCCGACGATGTTAGCCACCTTGTTCATCTTACCGTCGTCCACACACTTCATAGCATGCAGAATACGGCGCTGCACAGGTTTCAGGCCATCCTCGATGGCAGGCACAGCACGTTCCAGTATCACATACGACGCATAATCCAGGAACCAGTCCTGGTACATCCCCGTCAAGTGATACTTAACCTCGGGAGTAACAGCCATGTGTTATTGCTCCTTTTTGTTGATGAAGATATATGCCAGGATACCGATTACCTCCAATGCGATACCGCAAACGAGCAGCGTATTGGTGGGCAGCGCATACTTGTAAACCACCAGGCAAACAACACCCAGCAAGAGGAGAATAACTCCAAGATACTTCTTAAAATCGTTCATATATTCTTAACGCGTTAGATTAGTCGATTTGAAATTGCTTGCAAAATTACTACTTTTTTTGCAATTATGCAAATTTTAATCGTTTTTCATTGATTTTTTTATTTCAGCGCCCTATAAATACCGCCCGGAAGGGCACTGACGATACCCTGCATCTCCATCATCACAAGGTCGGACGACACATCCGCATAGGGCAATTGGGTCTCCATGACAAGCAGATTGATATGCATGCCGTCTTCGGCTTCACGCAGTTTCTGCAGGAGCTGTTTCTGCTGTTCGGACAGGTCGGCCGAGAGCTCCACCATCTGGGTCTGCAGCGGCTGCTGACGATCGGCCCGCACCGTCCAACTCATCGCGCTGATCAGGTCGTCGGCCGAAGTAATCAGATGGGCTGCCTGGCGACGAATCAGATTGTTGCAACCGCTGGCTGTCTCATCTTGCGGGCGCCCGGGAAAAGCGAACAACTCACGATCGTAGTCGAGCGCCATCTGCGCCGTGATAAGGCTGCCGCCTTTCTGCTTCGACTCCACCACAACTACGGCATCTGCCAGGCCGGCGATGATACGATTGCGTTGCACAAAATAGGCCGCAAAGGGTTCGACGCCGGACATAAACTCTGTCAGCAATCCGCCATGCTGCAGCGAGGCGATTGCATCGGGACGATGCTGCACAGGATAGATACGGTCGAGCCCGTGCGCAGGAATGATGAGCGTAGGCAGCCCCATCTCTATCGCCGCACGATGGGCGGTGATATCGATACCGTACGCGCCTCCGCTGACGATGGTCACATGCTCCAGTTGCTCCCCCAGCCCACGCACTAACGCACGTGTCAGGTCTTTGCCGCGCTCCGTAGGACGGCGTGTGCCGACAATGCTGACCATATGTTCGTCCGACGGATTGACATGCCCCTTGGCATAGAGCACCGTAGGCCGGTCGGGACACTGACGCAGCCGATACGGATAGTCGTCATCACTGAGCGTCCATACGCGGATACCGTGCGCCCCTATCCACTCCCATTCTTGCTCCGCGCGCTGCAGCGCCTCCGTCATGCCGGGTTCGTCCAGCCGACGCCACACCTCTTCAGCCGCGCCGTAATGGTCGTACAAAGCCAGCAACCGCCGTAGGCGGGTACGGAAGAGCCAGGAGAGCGCTATGTCGTAAAGAGGGTTGGTCATGGGTTATTGGTCGTGATGGTGAACGTCGTGATGGCGAGATCTCGAGACTGCGAAGAGATAAACGATAATGACTCCCGCCAGCGCGCCGAGGATATCGGCATAGAGATCGGCCATCTCGCCAGAGCGAGTGAGTGTACAGAAGCGTTGCAGCGCCTCGATGAGCAAGCCGTAGGCCGCACAAGTCACTATCGTCCCGCCGTAGGCACGCCACGAGCGATAGCCGTTATGGAGCAACGCAGCCACAAGCAAGAGAGCCAAGAGGCCATAGGCCACGCCGTGCGACCATTTGTCGCTCACGGGCACCTGCGGCGCACGGCCAACCTCCAGCAGGCTGAGCACAGCAATACCTGCCGCGACAAGCACGGCAGGTAGATAAGCCATATAAGACTGTTTACGAGCGATCGGACAGATGGACTTTGATTCCGTAACACAAATCGCCGGCATCGCCCAGACCGGGAACGATATATTTCTTGTCGTTCAGGATAGGATCGACGGCCGCACACCAGAGCGTCACATCGGGGCTGTCGTGAAGCGCCTCACGCATATACTCAATCGACTTCGGCGTAGCGATAGCGCTGCAGAGATGGGTGTGCGACGGTTTGCCATGACGCAGCAGCGCCAGATAGCCCACCTCCATCGACATACCGGTAGCCAGCATCGGATCGGCCACAATCAGTGTCTTGCCTTCTACCGACGGAGCCGCCATATATTCGGCTACAATCTCCAACTCGCCTTTTGCATTCACACGACGATAGGCGCTGAGGAACGCATTCTCCGCATGGTCGAAGATATTCAGGAAACCCTGATGCAGCGGCAGACCTGCACGCAAGATAGTAGCCAGCACGATGTTATCGGCAATCGTATTCACCGGCGCTATGCCCAGCGGCGTCTGCACATCGGTCTGCTCGTAGTGGAGCGTCTTGCTCACCTCGACAGCCATGAGTTCACCGATACGCTCGATGTTACGACGAAAACGGAGACGATCCTGCTGGATATTCACATCGCGGATTTCGCGAAGATACTGATTGAGCACACTGTTTTGCTCAGAAAGATTAATAACCTTCATACAATGTATTTTTCATTTTACGGCACAAAATTACTCAAAATTTTGCATATATGCAAATTTTTTTGTACCTTTGCGCAAATTTTTATGGTTTAAGGATGAAAACGATGGTTTATGAAGAGCCGACGGTTGCTTTCGTGACAGCTGCAGCGCAGACTTGTCTACTGCTGGAGCACCCGGAGGAGCACTCGCGCGAGGAGATGACGGAGCAGCTGTTGCGCCTGTTGCCGGTGCTGTACCTGCGTACGCGCCTGCTGGGCGAAGCGGAGGCCCTGATGGAGGACGAACCGCAACGGTTTGTGACGGAAGAGGACTACAACTACATACTGATTGGTCTGCGCAATATGTTCGGCGCCGACGATGCCTATCTGGATGTGTTTGTCGACCAGGGCGTCTATACCGACGAGGTACAGACAGCCTATCTCTCCGAGGGACTGGCAGATATCTACCAGGAGCTGAAAGACATGGCAGCAGCTTTCCAGACCGGCGAAGAGGCCATCATGCACGATGCCGTCGTAGCCTGCCGTGACGCTTTTGCCGCCCACTGGGGACAGAAACTGCTTGCCGTCATGCGTGCGTTACACGCGCTCAGTACCAATCAAGCCGAAGAAGAATGACGGAAACCAACTATATTCCTCATATCAGCAAAGACCTGTTGCAGTGGATGCCGGTGGTCGCCTTTGAGGGCGAAGTGATTGTTGTGGACCGGGAAGAGCAGGTGGCTGATGCCGTAGCCTATCTCCGCACGCAGCGCGTGCTGGGCGTAGACACCGAAGCGCGCCCCAGTTTCCAGCGCGGCATACACTACCCTACTGCGCTCGTGCAGATAGCCAGCACCGAGCGTTGCTATCTCTTCCGCCTTACCCACGTAGGCATGCCGCAGGCGCTGGCAGAGGTGTTCGCCGATCCGAAAATCTGTAAGGTGGGACTCGCCTTCCGAGACGATATCAACGGACTGAGACGGCGGCGCAACTTCACGCCCGCCAACTGTCTGGATCTGCAGTCGATAGTGGGGCAATACGGCATCATGGATCTGGGACTGCAGAAGATCTTCGCTATCTGTTTCGGCAAGAAGATATCCAAAGCGCAGCAGCTCACCAACTGGGAGAACACCCACCTGACGCCCGAACAGGCACGCTATGCCAGCACCGACGCGTGGGCCACGCTGCTTATCTATCTGGAACTACAGAAGCACAAGCCGCTGCCTAAGGAACAAGTGGAAGCGTTACATCGCGCCGACCATGAGCAACAGTTGCAACACCAGCAAGAGGTGCAAGCCGAGAGGCTACGCGAACAAGGCATAGAGCCGCCGCCCATCCTTACGCCCGAAGAACGTGCTGCCAAGCGCACGGCCAAACGACGCGAGGCAAGGAAGCGGAAGAGGCAACGGGCACAAGCGAAAAAGAAGCAAGACACACAATCCTGATTTTATATGAAACGCTTATCTCTTTTAATGACTATGTTAGTCATCGCTCTCGTCGTATCGGCGGAAGCGAAGTACGTGTTCTATTTCATCGGAGACGGAATGGGCACTAACCAGGTACTGGCGGCAGAGATGTACCGCTCAGCCCTGCAAAACCAACCCCTCGGACGGGTGCAGACACTGATGACCACGATGCCCTATATGGGCCATCTCGCCACCCACTCTGCCAGCAACGGCATCACCGATTCGTCGGCCGCAGGCACGTGTCTGGCTACGGGCAAGAAGACTACCAACGGCACGCTGGGCATCGGCCCTGACGGCGACACGCTACGTACGATAGCCGAGGACCTGAAGGCCGAGGGATGGGGCATCGGCATCATGACGACCGTGGCTATCGACCATGCCACACCGGCCTCTTTCTACGGCCACGACCGCAAACGCAGCCACTACTACGAGATAGGCGAACAACTCTGCTACAGCAATTTCGACTTCTTTGGCGGAGCAGGTTTCCACTATCCGGAAGGCAAGAAAAACGACAAGGACGTCAACCTCTATCGCCTGGCGGAGAAGCAGGGTTACACAATCGCCCACGGCTACGAAGAGGCGCAGAACTTCCTCCGGAATTCGCCAAGTCTGGCGAATAAACTCATCCTCGTGCAGAAAGACGATGACCAAGGCGCCAAGCACGGCGACAACCTGCCCTACGCTGTCGATCGCAAAGAAGGCGACTTGCGCCTGGCGCAGATAGTAGAGACGGCTATCCCGTTCCTGGAGAAACGCTACGAACGCTTCTTCATGATGGTGGAAGGCGGCATGATCGACTATGCGTGTCACGGCGACGACGGCCGCACGGCTATCGGAGAGGTATGGGATATGGACGAAGCCATGCAGGTAGCGATGTCTTTCTACCGCCAACATCCCGACGAGACACTCATCGTGGTGACAGCCGACCATGAGACGGGAGGTATGGCACTCGGCAACAGCGACTATACGCTGCACCTCGACTTGCTGCAATACCAGAAATGCTCGGCATGGATACTGAGCGACCTTTTCACCCAACTCTTCAAGGCCGACAAGCGCCCCGACTGGAAACAGGTAAAACAGATCTACCGCGAGCAACTCGGCTTCTGGGACAACGTGGAGATCGATAGCGACGAGGAGAAAGAACTGAAAGCGCTCTACAAGGCAGCTATCGACAAGAAAGGCAAAGACACCAAAACGATGTACAAGACCATCAACCAGCTGGGCGACGCCGGTATCCGCCTGCTGAACAAGAAAGCCCACCTGGGATGGACCTCGTACGCGCACACCGCGCACGCAGTGCCCGTATTTGCAATAGGAGTAGGCGCAAAAAACTTCACCGGCTGGCATGACAACACCGATATGGTACCGCTGATTTGGAAAGCCATCCGCAAGCAGTAAAATACGACATTTCCACAGGACCATCACGGGACCATCTCCCGAGAGACACCCGATATAGAACATTTCTAAACACCAAAAAAGAGGGGCGCCGAAGCGTCCCTCTTTCTTTATCGTCATTCGTTATTAGCGAACGATTTGACCGTCTACGGTGTAGGTCTTGTCACCACGGAGGATGAAGAGCTTACCGTTGATCACTTGCTTAATAGCCTTAGCGTCAGCATCGACATTGTCGAAGCCTACGGTGCTTGTCGGAACGATGTAGAAGTAGCCGCCAAATGCGCTCCAATCCGAGTTGTACTCCGGACGGAAATACATGGTGGTTGCGCCATCATGGTTGTCATCCACAATATAGTTACCCTCTTTCGGATACCAAGTAACGATAGCATCGTTCTCTACATAAACAACCTTAATTTCGTCGTTTACATTGAGGTTGATATCAAGTTCATACTCAGCCTCATTATCCGGGTTCTGCTCGAGGAAGTACTCTGCAGCAGGAGTCCAATCGTTCATCGAACCAACGAGGTAGTAACCGTTCGCGAGTTGTGGTTCCGGTTTCTCCGGATAAACGATAGCGAAGGAGTCGTTAGCAAACGTCCATACGAAGGTATATGCACCCTCAACGTCGATGTTAACGGTCATATTCGCCTCTGCATTGCCGGTGATACCTGCTGCACCGGGGAATTCACGATGATACTCGTAACCATTCGAACGCCACTCACCGTTAACAATGAGTTTGAATGCATAAGTACCTTTCTTGATGTTGTCATTAGACAGCGTAGCATAGGTCTTGTCTTCCGACAGTTCGAACGGAAGTTGTGCTTCCCACTCAGTCATGTCACCAATAACAGCTACAGTCGGATCTGCAGGAGGAGCTACATAGAAGTCACCAATCAGTTTGAATACTTCCGGTTGCTCATTTGCAGCTGCGATATAAACCACTTTCACAACACCTGCCTCATTCAGCTTGAAGCCAATGTTATGGTCGTTGCTGATATCCAACAGACCAGCAGTCTTCTCGGTCAACTCGTTGTAACCCTTCACGTTGTTCTCACCTTCCCAGGCACCATTCAAGGTCACCTTAAGAACGTAGTCAATGTTAGCTTCGAGGTTCAACTCAAGAGTATCAGCCATAGAAGCAACTGCTGCAGGATTCCACTCCTTGTCTTGGCCTACCAGAGCAGCGTTACCGGTTACATAGAACTTAGCCGTCGGTGTCGGAGGATCAACCGGAGTCGGTTCTTCGCCATATACAGACCACTCTCCTGTAACGCCCGGATTACCCCAGACAGGAGTAGTAGAAGTGATGGTGTAGAGGTCTTTGTCAGCCGGAATAGTCAAGTCCGCTGTTTTAGCGCCCCAGTCGGCGATATCGCCCGTTGCGTTTACGCGGGTGAAGATAATCTTCGCATACTTTGCGGTGTCGATGTCCGCTTTCCAGATGCCTTCTTCACCTGTTACAGCTTCCATGCGCACGCCGGGCCAAGCAGCGTTTTTCACATCGCCCGTCCAAGCATAGACAGCAACGGCAGCGCCGTCTGCATTCCACCAGCTTTGTACATTCTTGCAGTACACAGTCTTGACGGTAGCCAAAGGAGCGACAGCCTCTTGATAAGTTACTGCGATAGCCGTCAATCGAACCTGGCCATTAGTAGCATCATTCGTGTTCTTGCATTGGAACACTGCCTGTTGGCCACTTACTGCAACCGCCGTTTGGGAAGTCAACTGCGTTTCACCCATGTACAACGCACCGTTGTTCTGGGTCGCGTAAGTAAATGTTACGGATTGCAGTTCATAGCCTTCCGCAGCATCGATGCTGAATGAACCAGCATCACTGCCGTTGGTGTAAAAACGCCAGTCTTGATAGTACTTACCGTTGTTACCTGTACCAATCAAGTTAGCCGTGATGTTCTCGTCCAAAACGACCTGAGCATAAGCGTTACCTCCATCGGAGCCTTTCACCCATTCATGCGTCTTAGCATAATAGTCTCCGGAAGAAGCGTGGATAGTTACCGCTACATCCGTTGCCATCATGGAACCTGCAAAAAGAATTGCAGTCAATAAAGAAAGAATTTTTCTCATGATAGTTGATTTTAGTTAATAATGTTAGTTAATTAAGTTGGTTGAAAACCAATTTTGCCCGCAAAATTACACAAAAAAAATGACACACGCAAGTGCGCATGTCATTTTTTTTCATTTTTCTTGTAATTATCTTACAATTTGACCGTTTGCATTGTAGCGAACGCCGTTCTTCTCGATGATGAGTTGACCGTTTACGATACGCTTGATAGCCTTCGGATCAATAACTACATCCTCAACGCCTTCCTCGGGGAGGAAGTCATAGTAAGCGATGACAAGCGCCGTAATTGCATAGATGTCACCTTCGGTAGAAATAAGCGTACCACCTACAGCGAGTTGAGCCATGCCGAGTTCTTTGTTAACTTCTCCGATTTCTACTTGGATTGTACCATCTGCGAACTCAACAACAGCAGTATCGGTACCGTTGATAGTCAGCATATAGGTGTATTCGAGATCAAGGGTCTCATCCTGAGCCTGGTAAACACCCGTAACGTTATTTGGATTTTCAGGATAGAAATCAAGCACGAGGTAGTTGCCATCACCTTCAAACTCATTGGTAGAAGTATTGACATTGATATCGCTCAAATAGATATCGGTCGATCCGTAATCAGAGAAATACTGGTTATCAACGAAAGCGTAGGTTGTATTCTCGGTATTGAAATCCAACTTGATGGTGTCAACAACAACCGGAGCGTCCGGATAGGTAATTGTAAGCGAGTTGTCAGCGAAAGTCCAAGTGAAGAGATATTCACCTTCTACATCAGCAGCAAGAGTCAAGTTGCCTTGTCCTGCTACAACCTCAGCAGAGTTGTTCTCGCGAGTGAACGCTGCGCCGTTAGCAGTCCAGTTGCCAGAACCACCGATACGCATACCGAACTCATAGTTACCTTCAGCCAACGTGAGTGTAAGAGAAGCAGATGCATTATCCTGAGCGATAGCAAAGTTCTCAGTATCAGCCCAGCTACCCAAGAAGTTACCGTGCATAGCAACAGTCGGAACAACAACAGCCTCACCGGTCTTGGTTGCAACTGCGTTAACAGCGTTGTCGTTTGCCGGATCGAAAGTGATGGTAATAGTGTAGATACCAGCCTCAGGGATAGCGAGAACATAGTTCTGTGCCGGCCAGCAGTTGGTCCAAGCGTGATCCTCACACACTTTGAAGGCTACGTTGCCTGCCGGAAGAGTCTGCTCGGTCTTCTCCCAAGTGTAAAGACCCTCAACCAATACCATGTCGTTGTCCTCGTTGCCCGGAGTCCAAGCTGTACCGAAGAGGTCCACGTTGTCGCCAGCTACGGTATAAGTGTGCTCAACCGGAGCATCTCCCGGATGCTTGATCTCGGTCAGATAGCAACCGGTATTGAGCTCGTAAGTCTCATTGTACAGTTTGTACTTACCGAAAGCGATAACAGTATCACCTACGTGAATTGCATTTCCGTTCTCGTCAGCAACTTCATCAAACTCAGCCCAAGCAGTGCTTTCTGCATCGTAAGCCGGATCAGAAGTACGGAAGGTATCTGCATTGAGCGAGTAGCAGTTATAGAACTCAAACGCACCCTCTGCACCTGTTGCATCAGCAACGTAGATGTTTACAGAACCGAATTTAGCGAAGTTCTTACCCTTGAACTCCATCTTGGTGATGACACCGCGAACGAGGATCTCATCGTTCTCAGCTAAGCCAGCAGCGATTGCTTCAGCAACTTCGTATTGCGGGATCACTTTCTTAACAGCTTCAGCAGCTACAGCCTCGGTAGTCGGATCGAAAGTGATCGTGAGGGTGTATTCGCCTGCCTCAGCGATGTTTACAACATAGTTCTGAGCCGGATAAGCGATATCCCAGCTGTGGTTCTTAACCACCTTGAACTCAATCGTAGAACCAGCGGCGAGGTTCAAGTTAGCCTTCTCCCATTTGTAGATACCGGCAGCCAGCGTCATGTCGTTAGCAGCCAGAGCAGGGTTCCAAGCCTCGCCGAAGATAGCAGCATCGTTACCTGCTACGGTGTAGGTGTCAACAACCACCGGTGCGCCACCTTCGAGGGTAACTACGATTTGGGTAGCACGAACTTGGTTGGTCGCAGCGGTAAAGGTTACGCTAGTAGCCGAACCTGTCCATGTACCTTTCTTACCAGCCTCCTCAAAAGTGTAACCATCCTGTGCAGCAACAAAGCAACCCGGGCCGTACTTAGCCGTACCGTTAGCGGTGCAAGTAAACTCAATGCTCGTGATGTTCGACTCAGCCGAGATAGTAATCGTCTGATTTTTGAAGATACGCATCTGTTCAGCCGTAACCGTACTTGCGGTAACTGCAACCGTCACGCCACTTACGGTGGTCGAGTAATCACTGTTCTCGACCGCGGTAAAATCAGTCGGCAGGATTGTTACCTGCGCCATCATGCTACCTGCGAAGAGCACGGCAGCAATCAAAGAGAAGAATTTCTTCATAATAAAGAATTTTAAAGTTAATAATGTTGATTAGTATAGTTGTTAACTATATGTGCTTTCATAAATCGCTGCAAAGTTACTGCTTTTTTTTCACATGTGCAAATAAATTTGCATATTTTTTTACTTTTTATCTCGAATGCGTGCACATACAATACAGAAACGTAATGTATTGGTCACCACATGATAGCGATTATCACCTACTAATAACCTACTAATAACCTACTAATCACCTACTAATTTCATACTAATCTCGTACTATAGGAAGGACAAAATGGTGAAGAATGAAAGATGAAGGATGACGGTGGAAAGTGGAAAGTGGAAAGTGGAAAGTGGAAAGTGGAAGGTGGAAAGAGAGCTATTTCTTGTGGGCGACGATGAAGAGTTGGGCGGAGTTGAAGAGGTTTTGCCATATGATGTAGGCTGCGGCTCCGAGTGCCGCAAGCGGGTCGAGATAGGTCTGTGCCATCCATACGCCCAGCGAGGTATTCTTCTGTCCAAAAGCTTGTCCGGCCGTAATAGAACTGACGCCTGCCATCGTCGTAGGTGCCGCAGCGGGATTGATAAGTACGTCCTGATAGTCGCGCCCTTTGCTGGCAGCGGGGAGTTTATAGCCAATCAGTTTGCCGAGTCCAAACTGCGTAAGGCACACGAAGAACGAGCATACTAACAACACAAAAATATTGGACAGTTGTGAGTGGAAATTGGTAATTACTGTTTCCGTCACGACCGAAGTCAGTACCACGATACTCGCTACCCAGAGATAGAACGGAACAACCGCGATTCTTACCGGCAGGACGAACTCGCGTCCGGTGCGCCATTGGAAGGCGAGTCGTACCAGCCATGCGGAGAAGAAAGGTCCTAACAACAGCGGCGCTACGCGCGACAGGATCAATAAGAAGGCCGGCCAGAAGGTCATATCTGCCGTAGGGTTGATCAGCGGAAACGTAGCAGGCACGATGATGGCCGTAGCGAAGTTGGAAAGGAGTGTGAAGGCCGTCAGGTTTTGTATCGAGCCGCCCATCTTGCCGGCTATGATTGGAGCGGCAGTCCCGGTCGGCATGATAAAGCACATCAGCAGACCTTGCGCTAGTATTGCGCTACTTGTCCAATGCAGAACGAGTACGTATGTCGCGAAACTAAAGAAGAGTTGTGTCGC
Source organism: Bacteroidales bacterium UBA2800 (assembly GCA_002351925.1). Lineage (GTDB taxonomy): Bacteria > Bacteroidota > Bacteroidia > Bacteroidales > Paludibacteraceae > Colicola. The sequence goes on along the minus strand of DEHM01000005.1, from coordinate 34,358 downwards.
GAGAACGACCCAGTGCCATTTATGCAGACGCAAGTCGAGCGGGTTGACCTTGCAGAACGTGAAGAACAACATGAAGAAGATCAGCCACGGCAATATCGGCTTCAGCGGCAGAAACCACTGATAGCCCAATGCTCCGATCAACATCGAGAGCCACAACGCGTTCGCATCAAACAGTTTTCTTATTGTCCCCATTTCTCAACTATTTCGTCCATGATAGCAAATACCTCTTCGGTTGTCTCTGCCCGCAATAACGCTATACGTGTCTGCCGGAAATCCGCCAGCCCTTTGAATACCGGCGAGGCCGCAAAATGTCGGCGTGAGTGGACAATACCCTTCCGTTCATCGCCGCCACACCACTGGATGGCCGCTAAAACATGTTCTTTCAGGACAGCCACTTTTTCGGCCATCGACTGCGGCGCAGGCAAGCCTTTCATCTCGGCAAAGAGCCACGGGCAACCAAAGGTTGCACGGCCGATCATGATGGCATCTACACCGTAGCGCTCGAAGCACTCTTTCGCCCGTTCGGGCGTCGTCACATCACCGTTACCTATGATAGGAATACGGATACGCGGGCAGTTCTTCACCTCGCCTATCAGCGTCCAGTCGGCTTCGCCGCGGTACATCTGAGATCGTGTTCGGCCATGTATGGCCAGTTCTTGTATTCCGCAATCCTGCAAGGCAAGAGATAAATCGACGATGAAAGTCGATTTATGACCGGCTTCGCCTGTAAGACCGTTAGCACTGTAAGACCGCTCCGCTGTAAGACCGCTAACGCTGTAAGATTTTTGTAAGCCAAGAGGATTTTCTCTTGGGATCAGGTCGTTCTCATCCCAGCCCAGACGCGTCTTGCAGGTCACGGGGGTGTGAACGGCGTTGACGACCGCGCGGGTAATCTCGAGCATTTTGGGTACATCTTTGAGCAAACCGGCACCGGCACCTTTACCGGCTACTTTTTTGACCGGGCAACCGAAATTGATGTCGATGAAGTCAGGTTTTGCCTGCTCGACGATACGTGCGGCATCGGCCATCGACTCCGGTTCGCGTCCGTAGATCTGAATAGCCACAGGACGTTCCTCATCGTGGATAGTCAGCTTGCGGGTCGTGGAGGCTATGTCGCGTACGAGCGCATCGGCATTGACAAACTCCGTATAGACGCGATCCGCTCCGTAACGCTTGCAGAGCATTCGGAAGGCAGGATCGGTCACATCCTCCATCGGAGCTAAGTATAGGCTACCCGCCAGGCAGCCTGACCGCTGCGCTGTAAGACCGCTGTCGCTGAAAGCCCGCTGTGCTATAAGACCGTTCACTTCGTTCACTGTAAGACTATTTATTGAGCGTCGGATAGGAGATACGATGATGGTTCATAGAGGAGAGACGCGTCTTGAAGACACGGCGTATATCCTCCACATCCTTGAAACTGAGCGGTGTCTCCGCAAACTGGCCGTCGGCTATCTGGCTATCGATCATCTGGTCCACAGCCTTGGAAATAGCCTCCTCAGTGAACTCGGTGAGACTGCGCGAACGCGCCTCGATAGCATCTGCCATCATGAGGATAGCACCCTCCTTGGTAGAAGGCTTGGGACCGGGATAGCGGAAGAGCGAAGCATCGACTTCTTCGCCCGGATGGGCATTCGCGTAAGTATTATAGAAATAGCGCACAAGCGAGGCGCCGTGGTGGGTCGTGATGAAGTTGATGATCACTTCGGGCAGATGGTTCCGCCGCGCTATCTTCTCTCCTTCGGCGACATGGGCGATGACCACCTGTGCGGCATCACGCGGATCCATCTTCAGCAGCGGGTTCTCTACGCCCTGCTGGTTCTCGGTATAATAGAGCGGATCGGCTATCTTACCTATATCATGATAGAGCGCGCCCGTACGCACGAGGAGCGCGTTGGCTCCGATAGCTTTCGCCGCTTCGGTAGCCAGATTGCTGACCTGCATCGAGTGCTGGAAGGTACCCGGTGCACGTTCAGCCAGCGTGTGCAGCAGCTCGGAGTTGATATCCGTCAGTTCGACCAGCGTGATCGACGAGATAAAACGGAACATCTTCTCAAACGCATAGATCAGTCCGTAGCAACCCACGATGAGCAATGCGCAGATGAAGAAATAGAGGTACATCCAGGGATTGATGGCGTTCCATGCGCCTGTCTGCGCAAAGGAGAAAGCCGTATAGGCAATCACCTGAGTAAGCAGTATCCAACCGGCCGTCCGAATAAGTTGCGCACGACGTGTCATATCGCCCAGCGACGAGATAGCCACCATGCCGACCACTATCTGGATAAAGAAGAACTCCACGGGTGCAGGCACTACGATAGAGACAATCAGTATAGTCGTGAAATGGAGGAAAAGCGCCGTGCGGCTATCGAAGAAGACACGCGTCAGGATAGGCACCCACGCAAAAGGTATCAGGTACACCGAGAGGTTGAACTGCAGCGCCAGGCAGGCCAGCGCAATCACCAGGAACATCTGCAAGCAAAAGAAAAGAACGGTATTGGTATTGCGCAGATAGGTCAACCGGAAGACATAGAGATAGATGATGAAAAGTGCCAGGAAAAGCACTACCAGTATCGCCTCTCCCATGATAGAGAGCGTGCGCTGACGCTGCCCGAGCGACTCGTTGTCGTACGCCCGACGGAGCGACTGCAGAATCTGATACGTGCGTTCGGTCACTATCTCACCGCGATCGATAATCTTCTCACCCTTTTGTACCACTCCCTGCGTAGGCGAGAGCGTAGCAAGAAGGTTCTCGCGCATGGTAAGCGTCTTGGCGGTATCGAGCACAAGGTTTTGCACGATCTCATAGCGATACTTATCGTAGGCCGTTTTCGGCGTATACACATTCGAGAGCGGATAGACTTTAGACACACCCCCGCTGAGCAGGGCGATACGGGAATAGCCGTGTTCCTGCATCCACTCCATATCCTGGAGCGAGATGACCATCACCTCGCGTTGCACACGCGGGAGATAACGGAAATAAGGAGTGAAGGTGGAGAGCAGTTTCTGCTGCTCCTCTTGCATCTGCTCGTCCGTCTTGTAGATGGGGAAGTCGAACTCCGCTGTAATCATGCTATACCCCCAGGGTTTACCTATCTCGTAGTGGTAGCGGAAGGAGTTGTTATAGCGCGGGAAAAGGAGCACGATGACAACTGCCAGTACGGCAAAAAGGCCCAAACGGAAGACGTAGGATGGTACTTTCATATCAACGTTTTGTTTTAAAAAATTCTTGTATCAATGCGCGGCACTCGTCGGCGAGTACGCCGGCCGTGACAGTCGCTTTGGGATGAAACGCACGGGGCGCATAGAGGGCATAGCCGCGCTTGGGATCGGGTGCGCCGTAGACGATACGGCTTATTTGCGCCCAGCCAATTGCGCCCGCACACATCGCGCAAGGCTCAACGGTGACGTAGAGTGTAGCCTCGGGCATGTATTTGCCTCCCAGCGTCTGTGCCGCAGCGGTGATAGCCTGTATCTCTGCGTGCGCCGTGACATCGGCGAGTGTTTCGGTGAGATTGTGTCCACGACCGATGATTTGGTTCTGGCTGACGATGACGCAACCTATAGGTATCTCGTCGGCGGCAAGTGCCTTGCGCGCCTCGTCGAGGGCGAGCGACATATAGCGCTCATCATCGGACCGCTGCCAGGTCTGACCAAGACCGCTGCGCTGTAAGACCGTCTCACTGTAAGACCGCTGCGCTGTAAGAAAGTTGGCGAGCTCTTCCGGATGGTCCTCGAAATGATTGCCGATAACGACGATGGATGCACCGGCCTCGTAAGCCGCCTGCAGCGCCTCGGGCGTACGTATTCCTCCGCCGACAATGAGCGGGATAGACACCTGTGCTCTGACGGCGCGGATGATGTCGGCCGACACCGGATTCTTGGCGCCGCTACCAGCCTCGAGATAGATGAGCTGTTTGCCCATTAGTTCAGCCGCGATGCAGATGTTGACGATCGTGTTTATGTCATCCGCAGGGAGCGGTTTGGTACCCGTCACACGCATTGTCGAGGTCTCTACTCCGCCGTCGATCAGCACATAGGCTGTTGGGACGAAATCCAGACGTGAATCACGTATCACACGCGCCGACTTAATCTGCTGACCCACAAGGTATTCCGGGTTGTTTCCAGACAACAAAGAGAGGAACAAAACGGCATCTGCCTCGGGACTAAATTGTGACGAATTTCCGGGGAAAAGCACGATCGGAACAGGTGACCGGAGAGACGCCATTCGGGCCTTGAGAGCGCGAATAAAATCCGTCGTATCCCCACCGGTAGAACCGCCGACAAAGATATAGTCGGGATGCACCTCATCGGTCAGATTAAGACGGGTAAGGTCGGCTTTCTCCGGATCGAGAAGCAATGCAAGACTATGGGGTTGGTTTATTTCCATTCAAATGTTTCTACCAGTCGCACTACGTCGTGACGAAGATATTCATATATAGGCGCCAACGAGTCGGCGTTGGGCGGACAGTTGCAATAGACCGAAGCACGGAAGAAATGGCGCGTAGAATCGGTCAGAAAAAACTGGCATGACGATGCTGTATTCCCCTCCAGATCAAACAATACGCCATACACATCAGCCTCGGGGCGCGCATATTCGCGTTCAGGTATCGCCGAGGCGTGAGAGGCGTTGCGATAGACAAACTCGAGTGCATCTTCGGTCAGTTCACGCAGGTTGTTGCGCACGGGCTTATAGGAGCAGTGAATCGTGGCGCGAAGCGCAGGATAGTAGAGGTTGATCCAGTACTGTTCACCGGGTTCGTTACGCTGTTGCACCTCTGCATTCTGCGAGAGCGCGAAGGTGTAAGGAAACTGCGGATACTGCGCGCTAAACGGCGTGTACGCCGTATCGGGCGTCGTGATACGATAGTAGCCGTAGGGCTTAGGCGACGACACTTTTCCGCACGCCGCAAGTGTCAGACCGATTGCGAATATGTATAGCCAATTGCGCATTTTACTCCAAATTACGGTACAAAGGTACAACTTTTAGTGGAAAGCGGAAAGCAGAAAGTAGAAAGATTTTGTTTTTTTGAACAAAATAACACTTTTTTAATAAAAAAGTACACGCGCGCTTGCATATATAAAATTAAAGTTGTATATTTGCACGATTTTTGGGAAGACCACAGAAAACACACAAACACATGACAGAGAAACAAAACAATTATTGCGTGATCATGGCGGGCGGCATCGGAAGCCGTTTCTGGCCTTTCAGCCGGGCGAACAAGCCGAAGCAGTTTCTGGATTTCTTCGGTACGGGTCGCAGTCTGCTGCAGATGACAGTAGATCGTTTTCGTCCGATTGTGCCGATAGAGAACATGGTGATTGTGACGAATGTGGCGTATAAGGCGTTGATTCTGGAGCAAGTGCCCGACATGAAGCCCGAGCAGATTTTGTGTGAGCCGGCCCGCCGGAACACCGCGCCGTGTATTGCATATGCAACCGCGTGGATTGAAGCTAAGGTACAAAGAGACAAGGCGCAAAGGACAAAGGATATCCGCATCGTCGTAGCGGCGAGCGACCACCTGATCCTGGAGGAAGAGAAGTTCCGCCAGGTGATTTTGAAGGCGTTTGAGTTCACCGGCAACCATAAGGCTATCTGCACATTAGGCATGTCCCCCACCCGTCCGGAAACCGGTTACGGCTATATTCAGCGTCAAGCGGAAACGGTCACGACGGACATTTATCCGGTGAAGGAGTTTAAGGAGAAGCCCGATCTGGGGACAGCGAAGAAATATGTAGCCAGCGGAGACTATCTCTGGAACAGCGGTATTTTCGTCTGGAGTCTGGATACTATTAGCGAAGCGCTGGAGAAACATCTGCCGGACGTAGCGGCTATCTTTGCCAAAGGCAAGGGGCTTATCGGCACGGCAGGAGAGCAGGCGTTTATCGGGGAGAACTTCGAGAAGTGCCCGAACATATCCGTGGACTACGGTATTATGGAGAAGGCGGACAATGTATATGTGCTGCCGAGCAGTTTTGGCTGGAGCGACCTGGGCACTTGGGGCTCGCTGTATGAGTTGAGCGAGAAAGACGAGGCAGCGAACGTGAGTCTGCACAGCGAGGCCTTGTTCTACGATGCGCATGGCAACGTGGTGACGCTGGAGCCGGGTAAGCTGGCGGTAGTGCAAGGCGTGGACGATATGATTGTGGCAGAGGAGAACGGTGTGCTGCTGATCTGCAAGAAAGCGGAAGAGCAACGCATCAAGCAGTTTGTGGCCGATGCACAAGAGAAATTTGGAGGAAAATTTAACTAATTTTTACTTAATACTTAATCACAACATCATGAGTTATCTGAATTTTGACAAGACAGTGCTTGTTAATCTGGAGCGTTCGCTGCAGAAAGAGATGATTCGAACCAACCGTGCAGGTGTGTACAATTCCAGTACGCTTGTGAATTGCAACACGCGTAAGTATCACGGTCAGTTGGTGATGCCGATTCCCGAGATGGGGCCTGACAACTACGTGTTGCTCAGTTCGCTGGATGAGACTGTTATCCAGCACGGCGCCGAGTTCAACCTCGGAGTTCACCAGTATGGGGAAAACACTTTCTCGCCCAACGGGCACAAGTACATTCGCGAGTTTGACTGCGAGATTATTGCTCGCACGGTGTATCGCGTAGGGGCTATGATCCTGCAAAAGGAGAGCCTGCTCGTTAGTTTCGAACCCCGCGTGTTGATTCGTTACACGCTGTTGGAGAGCGGTAGTCCGACTACGTTGCGTTTCCGTCCGTTTCTGGCGTTCAGGAGCGTGAACGAGTTGACGCACGAGAATATGTTGGCCAATCCGAACATGGATGACTGCGAGAACGGTAGGTTCAACCGCATGTACCCGGGTTTCCCGAACCTGTATATGCAGTTCAGCAAAGCCGTAGAGTATCACCATGATCCGCAGTGGTATAAGGGTATCGAGTATCAGAAAGAGAAAGAGCGCGGCTATGCCTACAAAGAGGACTTGCTGGTACCGGGATACTTCGAGTTGCCGATGAAGAAAGGCGAGAGCGTCATCTTCGCTGCAGGTGTGACGGAATGTAATACTGCCCAACTGAAGAACGTATGGAAGAAAGAGTTGGAGCGTCGTAACCGTCGTGACGACATGTTCCTGACGCTGAAGAACGCTGCCAGCCAGTTCTACAAACGGGAGGGCGACAAGTGTTACCTGTTGGCCGGTTTCCCATGGTTCCATGCGGACGCACGCGCCACGTTCTTCTCGGTAGCAAGCTGCACGCTGGATATCGACCGTCCGGAATACTGGGACGCTATCATGAACAAGACGGCTGTGCCGGAGGTACTGAGTTTCATGAACGGCCGGATGCACGAAGTGAAGATGTCGGGCATGGACGAGCCGGATGTGCTGTTGTGGTTCATTCGCGCTATCCAGAAATATGCGCACAAATATACGGTACGCGAGGCCGCCGACCTGTACGGTGAGTTGTGCCTGAATATCATCAACTGGTATCGCAAGCAGAACCACCCGCGTGCATGGGTACACCAGAACGGTCTGATATGGGTAGATGGTACCCAACGTCCGGCTACCTGGATGTGCGCTACGGAGAACGGCTGGCCTATCACGCCGCGTACGGGCTACGTAGTAGAGACCAATGCGTTGTGGTATAACGCGATGCGCTTCACGGCAGAGATGCTGCGCGAGATGGGCAAAGAGGTTAGTGCCGACCTGATGGAGTATCAGGCAGAGATCAGCAAGGATGCGTTTGTAAAGACCTTCTGGAATGGTCTGTACCTGAACGACTACGTAGTAGACAACTACCAGAACAAGGAGGTTCGTCCGAACATGATCTGGGCGGTTGGTCTGCCATACAGTCCGCTTGACAGGAAGCAGCAGAAGGCCGTGGTAGATATATGTACGAAGGAACTGCTGACTCCGCGTGGTCTGCGCAGCCTGAGTCCGAAGAGCGGTTTGTATCATCCGTTCTATGGCAGCAACGCTGTTGACCGCGAGCGTAGTCTGCACAACGGCATCGTTTGGCCGTCGACTATCACCGCTTATTCGCGCGCTTACATGAGCGTGTACAAATATAGCGGCACGAGCTTCATGGAACGTATGTTGGGCGGCTACGAGCAAGAACTGAGCGAGTTGTGCATAGGTACACTCAGCGAGTTCTACGATGGCAACCCGCCCTACAAGGGACATGGCGGCATGAGTTCGGCTCCGAGCGTAGCAGCAGTCATCAGTCTGCTCGACACGCTGAAGAAATATGAGAAAGAACAAGCAGAAAAGGAGGCACAACAATGAAAGCATTAATGTTTGGATGGGAGTTTCCTCCTCATATCTTAGGTGGTCTGGGCACAGCCAGTTACGGTTTGACCCGCGGTATGTCGGAGCAACCCGACATGGATATCACCTTCGTGATCCCGAAGCCCTGGGGCGATGAGGATCAGTCGTTCCTGAAGATCATCGGTGCGAACACAGTGCCGGTGGTGTGGAAGGATGTCAACTACGACTACGTGAAAGAGCGCCTGGCAGGCCGGATGAGTCCGGAGGAGTACTATCACCTGCGTGACGGCATCAACTACGACTATCGTCGTATCGGTACCGATGACCTGGGTTGTATCGGTTTCTCGGGACGCTATCCCGACAACCTCATCGAGGAGATCGGCAACTACGAAGCAGTGGCTTCGGTGCTCGCGCACAGCCTAGACTTCGACATCATCCATAGTCACGACTGGTTGACCTACCCGGCCGGTGTGTTCGCGAAACATATCAGCGGCAAACCGCTGGTGATCCACGTGCATGCAACCGACTTCGACCGCAGTCGCGGTAATGTCAACCCGACGGTATTCTCTATTGAGAAACGCGGTATGGAAGAAGCCGATCATATCATATGTGTAAGTAACCTCACGCGCAATACCGTCATCGAGAAATACGGTATCGACCCGCGTAAGGTCAGCACGGTGCACAACGCCGTAGAGCCGCTGGCTCACCCGGAGGAGTTCACCAAGCCGGAACGCAAAGACAAACTGGTGACCTTCCTCGGTCGTATCACGATGCAGAAGGGTCCGGAGTACTTCGTTGAGGCTGCTGCCCGCGTGCTCTCGAAGACCGACGGCGTGCGCTTCGTCATGGCCGGTAGCGGCGACAAGATGGCCGAGATGATCGACCTGGTAGCCAAACGCGGTATAGCCGATAAGTTCCACTTCCCGGGCTTCATGCGCGGCAAGCAGGTACAGGAGATGCTGGCGATGAGCGACGTCTATATCATGCCGTCCGTCAGTGAGCCGTTCGGTATCTCGCCGCTGGAAGCGATGCAGGTAGGTTGTCCGTCAATCATCAGTCATCAGTCGGGCTGTGCAGAGATCCTGCAGCACGCCATCAAGACCGACTACTGGGACATCGACGCCATGGCCGACGCTATCTATGCTATCGTCAAGTATCCGGCTATGTACAAGAGCCTGCACGAACTCGGTCGCGCCGAGGTGAACAACATCAAGTGGGCAGATGCCGGCTTGAAGGTACGTCGCATCTACGACGGAGTAATTAACCACACATTATAAACGAATAAATTTAAAGACTTATGAAAAATATATGTTTATGCTTCCAGATGCATGTGCCTTATCGTCTGAAGCGTTATCGTTTCTTTGAGATCGGTCATGATCATTACTACTACGATGACATGGCTACCGAAGAGCATGTTAACTGGTTGGTACAGACCTCGTACCTGCCGCTCTGCAACACCATCAAGGACATGATCAACCTAAGCAAGGGTAAGTTCCATTGTGCCCTGAGCGTCAGCGGAACGATGATGGAGATGTTCGAGCAGTTCAACCCCGAGATGATCGATATTCTCAAGGAGTTGGCCGCTACCAAGAGTGTGGAGTTCCTGGCTACGCCGTATAGCTACTCGCTGGCCTCGGAGTATAACGAGAGCGAGATGAAAGAGCAGTTCAAGAAACACGGTGAGATGCTGGAGACCATTCTGGGCGTGAAGCCGCAGACTATCTGGAACACCGAGTTGCTCTATACCGATGAGCTGGCTTATCAACTCAATCAGATGGGCTACAAGACCATCCTGACCGAGGGCGCTAAGCACATCCTGAGCTGGAACACGCCTAACTGCGTCTACCAGTCGGCCGGTGCACCGAAGATGAAAGTGCTGCTGCGCAACAGCAACCTGAGCGATGAGCTGAGCTTCCATTTCTCGGACCCAGGTTGGGCTAACTTCCCCATTGACGCAGAGAAATATGCCAACATGCTGAAGGCTATCCCCGAGGGTGAGGACATCATCAACATCTGGGTAGGCGCCGACACCTTTGGTGTACGCCAGAACGCCGAGTCGGGTATCTTCGACTTCCTCAAAGCCCTGCCGTACTACGTGCTGGAGCGCGAGATGGGCTTCATGACACCGGCCGAAGCAGCCAAGAAACTGCCGGCTAACAACGTCATCTCCAGTCCGTACGCACTGACCTGGAGCGGCGAGGCCAAAGACCTGAGCATCTACGTAGGCAACGACCTGCAGCAAGAGGCTATCCACAAACTGTTCGCCGTAGCCGAGCGCGTGCATCTGTGCCAGGACAAGAGCCTGAAGACCAACTGGCTGCGTCTGCAGGACGTCAACTACCTGCACAACATGAACCATATCGACCAGGGCGAGACGCAGTATGAGTCGGCCTACGATGCGTTCATCAACTATATGAACGTGCTGTCCGACTTCCTGCAGACCGTTGAGGAGCAATATCCTACCACGATCGAGAACGAAGAGCTGAACGAGCTGCTGAAAACCATCCGCAACCAAGAGGAGGAGATTCAGAAGCTGCAAGCTAAGCTGAAAGCGAAAAAGTAAGGACATCCTGACCAAACGTATAGGAATAGTATTAGTGCTGTTAGTGGCGGCCATGATGGCCGCCGCTAAACGGCACCTCCCGCGCACGGACGTACGTACGTGGTGTATGCCGTCGTTGAGTGCGATAGCGGACACGACCCGTTTTGCCGACACTACGATGCTCAACTATCACGATATCGACATCCAGCAACGTTACTCGCTGAGCAGCACAACCAACGGTAACGTGCTGGTGTCGCCTATCGAGAGTCGCATCATCAACGACCGTGTGCGTACCATCGACGACCCGTTCGCATGGAGCCTGGCGCCCTATGTGGTGACACCGCAGCAGCAACGCTACTTTAATACGAAGACGCCCTACTCCGCGGTAGCCTACAAGAAAGGATTCGTATCCGGACACCCGGAGAACGACCTGTCGGTGCTGTTTACCGGCAACCTAAACCGACGGACCAACCTGGGTCTGGAGATGGAGTATCTGAGTTCGCTGGGACACTACCAGCACACGGAGGGTAAGCTCTTCAGAGGCACGGTGTGGGGCAGCTACGACGGGACCCACTACTCGATGCACGGCGCCTTCAGCTGGAGCAAACTCAGCTCGTTCGACAACGGCGGACTGAAGGATATCAACGACATGACGAGTTCGCTGGGCTCGAACGACCTGCCGGTAAGGATGCAGGCAATGACCGACTACCGCTACCTGAGCGGCTATTTGCATAACCAGTACACGCTGACCAAAGACCGGGAGTATCACGACACGATAGAAGTAGTGGAGAGCGGACAGACGCTGCAGAAAGATACCGTCAAGGTAAAGCACACGCCTATGATGACGTTCTCCCATATCATCGACATCAACAACTCCAACCGCCGCTATGTCGAGCACGATGCCGACCAGGGATTCTATAAGCAGATCTATTTCGACAGCATCGCCACACGCGACTCGACCGACGTGCTGACGATTCGCAACACCGTCGCCGTCAGTTTCTGCGAGGCGTTCAACACCAAGCTGAAGTTCGGTGCGACCGTCTTTGCGATGAACGAGTGTCAGCGCTTTTTCATGGACACCCTGCCCTACGACAGTATCAACACCTACAAGTGGTACAACAACACCTATGTCGGCGGCGCTATCCACAAGCACAGCGGTAGCTGGATACGCTATCACGTGGAGGGCAAGGTGTGTCTGCTGGGCTATAAGATAGGTGAGTTCGACGTCACGGGACGCATGGAGACCACTATTCCTACGGGTAAGGACAAGCTGCGCATCGCTGCGCGTGCCTACGTGAAGAGCGAGACGCCGAGTCCCTACCTGCGTCATTACCGCTCCAACCATCTCTGCTGGGACAACTCGTTCGGCTACACGTTCCGCGTGCTGGGCGGCGCTACCGTAGAGTACCCCACTCGCTGGATCAAGCCGCGGCTCGACTTCAGCTTCGAGAACATCGCTCGTCCTATCTTCTTCACTGCCGACGACTGGTTGCCCCGTCAGTACGGCGGAAGCGTACAGGTCATCACAGCCGACTTGGGACTCGACCTGACGACGCCCTGGATCAACCTGGAGAACCGCGTGGTGTTCCAGCAAACGACCAACGACTCCGTCATGCCGGTACCGATGCTCATCCTCCAACATCGTCTCTACTACCACGGACGATGGTTCCGCGCACTCGACGCACAGATAGGCACCGACCTGCGCTATTTCACGCTTTATCACGCACCCGTGCTATGTCCTGCCACGGGTATGTTTGCCAACCAGCAGGACGCAAAAGTGGGGAACTACCCCTGGATGAACGTGTTCGCCAGTTTCTACGTACGCTCCATCCGGCTACGGTTTTTCTTCCAGTATCAGCACATAAGCTATCTGTTTATGGGCCGCACAACACGCTACCAAACCATGCCCGGCTATCCTACCAACCGCGACATCTTCCGCGCAGGCGTAGCTTGGCATTTCTACAACTAAGACACTAAAGACAACACAACAATATATGCAACTGACACAAGGTCTGAATAAAATACTCTATTTCGCGCACGATGAGGCTGAACGCCTGTCGTGCAAGACGATTGAGCCCGAACATCTGTTGTTGGCTATCATGCGGCTGGGCGAAGGTACCGCCTACGACCTGCTGCTGCGTACCTCTTTCCGTCCGGACGAGGCCAAAGAGCAGTTGGACCACGATCTGCGTCAAGAGCCCGAAGCCACCGTCACGCCTGTCACCCGCAGTCTGCAGGTGGAGCGTATCCTGCGTATCGCCGAGGGTATCAGCCGCGAGTACCTGTCCAATCAGATGGGTACCGTCCATCTGTTGCTGGCTATCCTGCGCGACCAAGTCAACAACGCGGCCGCTTATCTGGAGAACGTCTGGGGAATCAGCTACGACCAGCTGGTCGGACTATACGGTCAGCCCCACCATGTCTCCGAAGCACCGCGCAACGGCAACAACCAGATGGGCGACCTCAACGACGGACCCTGGCAACAGCAGCAACCGCAGAAAGAAGCGAAGAGCAAGAGCCAGACCAAGGCACTCGACAAGTACGGCCACGACCTGACACACCAGGCCGAAGAAGGCCGGCTGGATCCCGTCGTGGGACGCGAAGTGGAGATAGAACGCGTCGTGCAGATACTGAGCCGACGCAAGAAGAACAACCCCATCCTCATCGGTGAACCCGGTGTGGGTAAGTCGGCTATCGTCGAGGGACTCGCTCGACGTATCGTCTCCGGCGAAGCAGGCGCACTGCAGGGCAAACGTATCGTCACCCTCGACATAGCAGCCATGGTGGCCGGTACTACCTATCGCGGACAGTTCGAGGAACGCATGAAACAGATCATCACCGAACTGCAGCAACATCCCGAAGTCATCCTCTTCATCGACGAGATACACACCCTTATCGGTGCCGGCAATGCCTCCGGCTCGCTCGATGCGGCCAATATCCTCAAGCCGGCTCTGGCACGAGGCGAGGTGCAGTGCGTAGGAGCGACGACGACGGCCGAATATGCCAAGTCGATCGAGAAAGACGGAGCCCTCGAACGCCGTTTCCAGAAAGTGCCCGTGCGGCCTACTACCGGAGAAGAGACCGTCGACATCCTCACCCGACTCAGCGAACACTACGGCAAGTTCCACCACGTGGTCTACACCGCCGAGGTGCTGCGGGCATGTGTCTCGCTTAGCGAGCGGTACCTGACCGACCGCGCCTTCCCCGACAAAGCCATCGACGTGATGGACGAGGTAGGCGCACGCAGCCATGCGCGCCAACAGGCGGTGGGGCAACTCGACGACGATGCTTATGTCGTCACGACCGACGACGTAGCAGGCGTAGTCAGCATGATGTCCAACGTGCCCGTACAACGTGTCGCGAAAGCGGAGAACGAACAGCTGCGCACGATGAACGAGATGCTCCGGCGTCGTATCATCGGACAGGACAAAGCCGTCGAGACCGTCGTACGCGCCATCCAGCGAAGCCGACTCGGACTGCGTGACCCCAAACGACCTATCGGCACTTTCTTCTTCCTCGGCCCTACCGGCGTGGGAAAGACCTACCTGGCGCAGTGCCTGGCCGAAGAACTGTTCGGTAGCAAAGAGGCCATGATACGTTTCGACATGTCGGAATATATGGAGAAACATACGGTGAGCCTCCTGGTAGGCGCACCTCCGGGATATGTGGCCCATGAGGACGGCGGCAAACTGACGGAAGCCGTGCGCCGCAAGCCCTACTCTATCATCCTCTTCGACGAGATAGAGAAAGCCCATCCGGACATCTTCAACATCCTCCTGCAGGTACTCGACGAAGGACGACTGACCGACCGGCAGGGACACGTGGTCGACTTCCGCAACACCGTCATCGTGCTCACCAGCAATGTCGGCACACGCCAGTTGCAGGAGTTCGGCGGAGGTATAGGCTTCGGCATGAACGAACCCGACCAGCGGACTACCCACCAGATGCTCCTCAAAGCACTGCAACGACAGTTCCCGCCCGAGTTCCTCAACCGTATCGACAACATCATCACCTTCGACCCGCTCAGTCGCGCTACTGTTGCGCGTATCGTGCGCATAGAGATAGCCCTGCTCCAGCAACGTATGAAAACCCAGGGACACGCTCTCGTCGTCAGCAGCGAGGCCGTCGACCAACTTGTTGAGAAGAGCTTCGACACCAAGAACGGAGCGCGACCCGTCAAACGCGCCGTGCAGACCTATCTGGAGGACCCGCTCACAGATATTCTGCTCCGGCGACCTGAACAGAAACGAATAACAATCAAAAAAATACAAGTATGACAGTAGAAATTACAGACGCTAACATCAAGGATGTGATTGCGTCGGGCAAACCCGTAGTGGTTGATTTTTGGGCCGCATGGTGTGGTCCGTGTAAGATGATGCTCCCTATCCTCGAGGAACTCTCCAACGAGTATGAAGGACGCATCGTTGTAGGTAAACTCAATGTAGACGAGAACGGTGACACCTGCGAGGAGTACGGCATCATGAACATCCCCACGATGCTCTTCTTCCAGAATGGCGAACTCGTCAACCGTCACGTAGGAGCATGCCGCAAACAGGACTTAGCACAACTTTTTGATGCCCTTTTGTAAAAAAAGCACACAAAAAGCCGCAAAAGTACGATTTTTCTTGCGTAATTAAAAAAAAAGCAGTACCTTTGCGCGCTTTTTGCGCGCGGTTCGGTAGCTCAGTTGGATAGAGCAACAGCCTTCTAAGCTGTGGGTCGCGGGTTCGAATCCCGCCCGAATCACAAGGATTCATAGCGGTTTGTTGGCAAGCTTGCTTGCAGAACAAAGCGGAATGAATACTTGAGCAGATTGCCCTGCAAGCTGCAGAGGGATTACGCAGCAATCCCGCAACAAGCCATTATACTAGTACATAACACTATTATATAATAATGCGTCAATTAAAAATCACACACTCTATTACCAATCGTGAGTCGGCATCGCTCGACAAATACCTGCAGGAGATTGGTAGAGAGGAACTTATTTCAGTAGAAGAAGAGGTAGAACTGGCCGGTCGTATCCGCAACGGTGACCGCGCTGCCCTGGAGAAACTGACCAAGAGCAACCTGCGTTTCGTCGTGTCAGTTGCCAAGCAGTACCAAAACCAGGGACTCAGCCTGCCCGACCTCATCAACGAGGGTAACCTCGGTCTGATCAAGGCCGCCGAGAAATTCGATGAGACCCGCGGTTTTAAGTTTATCTCCTATGCCGTATGGTGGATTCGTCAGTCTATCCTGCAGGCCCTGGCCGAGCAGAGTCGTATCGTGCGTCTGCCGCTCAACCAGGTGGGCTCACTCAACAAGATCAACAAGGCCTACCAGCGCTTCGAGCAGGAGCACGAGCGCAAACCGTCGGCAGAAGAACTGGCCGAGATACTCGACATGCCGGTAGATAAGATTGCCGACACGCTCAAGATGTCGGGCCGCCATGTCAGCGTAGACGCTCCGTTCGTCGAGGGCGAAGACAACAGCCTCATCGACGTCATGGTCAACGAGGACTCGCCTAATGCCGACCGCGGACTCATCAACGAGTCGCTTTCCACGGAGATCGACCGCGCACTCCAGACACTCACGCCGCGTGAGGCCGACATACTGCGTAAGTTCTTCGGTATCCGCACGCCGGAAAAGACACTCGAGGAGATTGGTGACGAACTCCATCTCACACGCGAACGTGTGCGCCAGATCAAGGAGAAAGCCATCCACAAACTCAATCAGGGTCAACGCAGCCATATCCTCATGACCTATCTGGGATAAACGGCGCACCCTTTATTACGAATAATGCCTCCTTCACGGGAGGCATTTTTTTGTCAATCGAAAAGCGTCGGCTGGTCGTTCTCTATCTTCTGCAGTATAGCCCGCATCAGCGTCTCGCGAATCAGGCGACTGCGGTTGCTCACCATATAGCGGTCGCAAAACCTGTCCAGCGCTCGCTGTTCACGCTCGTTCAGCAGTATCGACACCCTATGTTCACGAGGTTGCTTCTTCGCCATGCTTGTTCGACGCCTATCCCTTAGAAATACAAGGCCAGCTTGACTCCGGGCATCACCAGACTGCGACCGGAGTAGTTCGTAAACTCATTGCCGTCCAGCACTTCCGTCACAGCCACTTTCGCTTGCTGGAACTGCACGTTGAACGTGATAGCAAAAGCCGACTTGGGGTTGAACTGATAGCGGTAACCGAAATCCAGTGAAGCATAGATACCGCCGCGATAGTCCTTGCTCAGACCTATTCCGTAACCGGCCGACACACCAAAAACCGGCGCATGCTTCTGCTCCAGCACCGGCATACGCAACGCTACCTGTATCGGCAGGAAATTATATTTCTCACCCATGAAGATACCGTGATAACCCAGACCGGCACCTATGAAGATATGCTTGTTGCCGATATGATGCGTACCTACCAGCAGGTCCACACTCGCGGCACCTCCGTTCTGCGCTCCCGGGTTGACAGCACCGCCGCCCGCCAGCTCCAGCAATATCTGCGCTTTCTTAGGCGTCTCTATCTTCTCTTCCTCTACAGGAGCTTCCTCCTCCTGCGTTTCCGCCTCGGCCAGGATCACCTGGATATCCGCACGCGGATACTGGAAACGTGCACCTTCCGCATCGCGCACAATCACCACTTCCTCATTCTGGAAGACGATCGTTCCTTGCACGCGCGCACCCGTGTGCAGTACTATGGTTTCTGCGCGCGCACATAGCGCGAGAGCGACCAACAACAGTGTGATGTAGAGACGATTTTTCATAATGCTGTCAATTTCGGTGCAAAAGTACAAAAATTATTTTATATATGCAAATTTATTGGGCCGAAAGTACTAAATTAACTCCAAATCAATCCAACTGCGATTCGTGTCCACGCGTATCACCTGTACCCGTACCGCGTCACCCAGCGTGAACTCTTCCTGGTGCTCTACCAGTTCCATGCGTACCAACCCCTCGCACCGGCTCTCGTCCAACTGCACAAACAGTCCGAACTCTGTCTTACCTGTGATATGGCCGTTGAACACCTCACCCACATGCGCCTCCATCCACATTGCTTGATACTGCTTAACGCTCTCACGCTCTGCCTGTTGCGCCTCTTGCTCACACGCCGAACAGTGCTCACACTTCAGTTCTAGTTCCTCCCTTGTCAGCGAGATAGGTTTGCCCGTCAAAATATATTTCTCTACCAGCCGGTGTACCATCAGGTCCGGATAACGACGGATAGGCGAAGTGAAATGGGTATAATGGCTGAAAGCCAGGCCGTAGTGACCGATGTTATACGTCGAGTACACCGCCTTCGCCTGCGCACGTATCAGCATCATGTCCAGCACCTGCGGTTGCACATGCTTACCGCGTTTCTGCTTGAAGCGGCGATACTCCTCCATCTTGTCCTGATCGGGTATGTCGTGCACACGATAGACAAACGGTCTGCCGCTGCCTACCGCCTTTGCTACCGTCTTGTTGGCCAGCAACATCAGTTCTTCTATCAGGTGATGCGAATCGCTCGGATGCACAAAATAGATCTCCTGCGGCTTGCCCTGCTCGTCCAGCCGGAAACGTATCTCGTCCTGCTCTATCGTCAAGGCCCCGTTCGCTATCCGCTCCGCTCGCAACTTCAGCGCTATCTCGTTCAGCGTCCTCAAGGCGGTCGCAATCTCGAGATCTCTGTCTGTATTCTGTACGCTGTCAGCAAGGCGGTCTGTACTCTTGATCATCTCCTCCGCCTCTTCGTAGTTCAGCCGTGCGTCCGAACGTATCACCGTCCGGCAGATCTTATGCTTCAGCACACGCGCCTCGCTATCCATCGTGAACACCACCGACATACACAGTTTGTCCTCGCCGGGACGCAGCGAACAGAGGTCGTTGCATAGTTCTTCCGGCAACATCGGCAGCACACGGTCCACCAGATACACACTCGTCCCACGCTGATACGCCTCCTCGTCCACGGCCGTGTCCGGCTTCACGTAAAACGACACATCGGCAATATGCACACCCACCTGATATACAGCGACATTGTCCTTTGTCCATTGGCCTTTGTCCAATGTCTCAAAAGATATCGCATCGTCAAAATCCTTCGCATCCGCAGGATCGATGGTAAACGTCAACACATCGCGCATATCGCGACGACGGATGATCTCGCCGGCTATGAGGGCATCGTGGTTCATTTCGCCTGCAAAGGTATAAAAAATTTTGCACATGCGCAAATTTCCGGCCATTTTTTTGCGTATGTCAGAAAAAAGCAGTACTTTTGCACCCGATTATGGATAAGATACGGAATTTTTGTATTATTGCGCATATAGACCACGGTAAGAGTACTCTGGCCGACCGTATGTTGGAGCTCACCGGCACGGTCGATGTTCGCCAGATGGAGAACCAGGTGCTCGACGATATGGAGTTGGAGAAAGAGCGCGGCATCACCATCAAGAGCCACGCTATCCAGATGGACCACAAGGGCTATACGCTCAACCTCATCGACACTCCGGGACACGTCGACTTCTCCTACGAAGTGAGCCGCTCTATCGCTGCTTGCGAAGGCGCTGTGCTCGTCGTCGATGCTACCCAGGGCGTGCAGGCGCAGACTATCTCCAACCTCTATATGGCTATCGAGCACGACCTCGAAATCATTCCCGTCATCAACAAATGCGACATGCCCAACGCCATGCCCGAACGCGTCGAGGACGAGATCATCGACCTGCTCGGTTGCAAACGCGAGGAGATACTCCGCTGCTCGGCTAAGACAGGCAAAGGCGTTCCGGAGATTCTCGATGCCATCATCGAGCGCATACCTGCACCCGTAGGCGATCCTAACGCACCCCTGCAGTGCCTCGTTTTCGACTCGGTCTTCAATTCCTTCCGAGGCATCATCGCCTATTTCAAAGTGGTCAACGGTACCATGCACACCGGCGACAAAGTGCGCTTCGTCAACACCGGCAAGGAGTACGATGCCGACGAGATAGGTATTCTTAAACTCGACATGTCGCCGCGCCGTCAGATCAGCGCCGGCAATGTCGGCTATATCATCTCCGGCATCAAGACCAGTACCGAAGTCAAAGTGGGCGATACCATCACCCACGTAGCACGTCCCTGCGACAAAGCTATCGACGGCTTCGAGGAAGCCAAACCGATGGTCTTCGCCGGTGTCTATCCTATCGAGTCCGAAGACTACGAAGACCTGCGCGCCAGCCTTGAGAAACTCCAGCTCAACGACGCATCGCTCACCTTCCAACCCGAGTCGTCTATGGCGCTCGGCTTCGGCTTCCGTTGCGGATTCCTCGGCTTGCTCCATATGGAGATCGTCCAGGAGCGTCTCGACCGCGAGTTCGACATGGACGTCATCACGACCGTTCCGAACGTCTCCTACAACGTCTATACCAAGGACGGCGGAATGGTCGAGGTACACAACCCCGCCGGCATGCCCGACCTCACCGAGATAGATCGTATAGAAGAACCCTATATCCGCGCGTCCGTCATCACCACGGCCGACTATATCGGACCTATCATGACGCTCTGCCTCGGCAAACGCGGCGAACTGGTTAAGCAGGAGTATATCAGCGGCAACCGTATGGAACTGCTCTTCGACATGCCGCTCGGCGAGATCGTCATCGACTTCTACGACAAACTCAAGTCCATCTCCAAAGGCTACGCCTCCTTCGACTGGCACATGAACGGCTTCCGGCCGTCTAACCTCGTCAAACTCGACATCCTGCTCAACGGCGAACAAGTCGATGCCCTCTCTACCCTCACCCACCGCGACAATGCCGTCGACTTCGGACGACGCATGTGCGAGAAGCTCAAGGAACTGCTGCCGCGGCAGCAATTCGACATCGCCATCCAGGCCGCTATCGGCGCGAAGATCATCGCGCGCGAGACAGTCAAGCAGGTGCGCAAAGATGTGCTCGCTAAGTGTTACGGAGGTGACGTCAGTCGTAAACGCAAACTGCTTGAGAAGCAGAAACGCGGAAAGAAACGTATGAAGCAGATCGGTAATGTGGAGGTGCCGCAGAAAGCCTTCCTCGCCGTCCTCAAACTCGACTAATAACAACAAACGGGGCCACTCAGCCCCGTTTATCGTATCTGTTCCCAGCGCCTTTACATGCGCTCCGGCATCTCGATGCCCAGCAGACTCATCGCCGAACGCAGCACTTTCGCCACGTTCTTCGCGAGCAACAGACGCAGCGCACGTTTGCCGCTATCCTGTTCGTTCAGGATACTCAGGTCGTGATAGAACGAGTTGAAGTCGCACGCCAGCGCATAGGCGTAGTTGCATATCACGGCCGGCGAGAAATCGTCGCCCGCGGTCCTAACCGCCGTCGGATACTCCGTCAGGCGCTGAATCAGCGTCAGCTCCTTCTCCTCAAGTCCTGTAACCTGTAACCCGTCACCCGTAACCGCTGCCTCAGCTTTCCTCAGCACACTCTGTATACGCGCGTAGGTATATTGTATAAACGGACCGGTATTGCCGTTGAAGTCGATCGACTCGGCGGGGTTGAACAGCATGTTCTTACGCGGGTCCACCTTCAATATAAAGTATTTCAGCGCACCCATGCCCACCTTACGGGCTATCTCGTTGGCCTCAGCCTCGGTGATGCCTTGCAGGGTGTTCACCTTGTCTTTGCTGATTTCCTTCGCGTCTTCCTCCATCTTGTCCATCAGATCGTCGGCATCCACCACAGTACCTTCCCTACTCTTCATCTTGCCGTTAGGCAGCTCTACCATACCGTACGAGAAGTGTACCAACTCTTTGCCGAAGGGGAATCCCAGACGGTCCAGCAATATCGACAGCACCTTGAAGTGGTACTCCTGTTCGTTGCCCACTACGTACACCATCTTGTCTATCGGATAGTCCTGAAAACGCAACTTAGCCGTACCGATATCCTGGGTCATATAGACCGACGTACCGTCGCTACGCAGCAGCAGTTTCTCGTCCAGTCCGTCGCCTGTCAGGTCAGCCCAAACGCTGCCATCCTCACGGCGGTAGAACGCACCGCTCTGCAGGCCCTTCTCCACTTCCGACTTACCCTCCAGGTACGTATTGCTCTCGTAGTAGATCTTGTCGAAGCTCACGCCCATGCGCTTGTATGTCTCGTCGAAACCGGCGTACACCCACTCGTTCATCTTTGCCCATAGGCCACGCACTTCCGGGTCATTGGCTTCCCATTTGCGCAGCATCTCCTGGGCTTTCACCATCAGCGGTGCCTCGCGTTTAGCCGTCTCTTCGTCCTTGCCCTGCGACATCAGTTCGGCTACTTGCTTCTTATATTCTTTGTCGAAACGCACGTAGTAATCGCCAATCAGGTGATCACCCTTCTTGCCGCTCGACGCCGGTGTCTCGCCGTTACCGAACTCCAGCCAGGCCAGCATCGACTTGCAGATATGTATACCGCGGTCGTTGACGATATTGGTCTTCACCACCTTCCAGCCGTTCGCCTCCTGTATCTGCGCAATCGAATAACCCAGCAGGTTGTTGCGCACGTGACCCAGGTGCAACGGTTTGTTGGTGTTCGGCGAACTATATTCAACCATCATCAGTTTCTCGCGAGACGGTTGACGGCCATACTGTTCATCCGCATCGATGGCTTCGAGTTGCTTCACCCAGAACATGTCGTCTATCACCATGTTCAGGAATCCCTGCACGGCGTTATAGCGTGCCACGAGTCCCTGGCCATTATCCAATATCCAGTGTCCAATCTCCTCTGCCACCTGTGCCGGCGCTTTGCGAGCCTGTTTCACAAACGGGAACACCACCAGCGTGATGTTGCCCTCAAACTCCGGACGCGTCTTCTGCAGTTGTATCTGGCCCTCTCCGGCCTCTACGCCATACAGCGCCTGCACAGACGCCTTCGCCAATCGCGATATCTGTTCTTCCAAACTCATATTCAGTCTGTATTCTGTCAGTGGAACGGTCTGTACTCTACAGTTTCGGATACTTCCGGAACCAACTGCTGATCTTCAGCCTTATCACTCCGAGTAGCGCCTCCGAGAAGATACCACCGCTCATCTTGCTGGTACCCAGCACGCGGTTCACAAACACAATCGGCACTTCCACAATCTTCGCACCGCATTTCGATGCCGTAAACTTCATCTCTATCTGGAACGCATAGCCCTTGAAGCGGATCTTGTCCAGTTCCATCGTCTCCAGCAACTGACGGCGATAGCAAACGAATCCCGCGGTCGTATCGTGGATCTTCACGCCCAGCACTGTCCGCACATATTTCGACGCGAAATAGCTCATCAGCACACGTCCCATCGGCCAGTTCACCACATTCACACCCGTCACGTAGCGACTACCAATCGCCAGGTCCGCACCCTGTACGGCGCACGCGTCATACAGTTTCAGCAGATCCTGAGGGTTGTGACTGAAGTCCGCATCCATCTCGAAGATATAGTTCGCCTTGTGCTCTATCGCCCATTGGAAACCGGTGATATAGGCCGTGCCCAGCCCCAGCTTGCCGCTGCGCTCTATCAGGTAGATACAGTCTTTGTACTTACCTTTCTGCATCTTCTTCACGATGTCCGCAGTGCCGTCCGGCGAACCGTCGTCGATCACCAGCACATGAAACAGCTTCGGCAACTCCATCACCGCCGTGATGATTGCTTCGATATTCTCTTTCTCGTTGTAGGTCGGTATTATGACCAGTCGTTCCATCATATCTGTTTAACTTTTTAATCCTTGTTCTCAGTCCCAATGACTTTGTCATTGAGACTATATACCTCTCCCGGTGTCGTACGCTCCAGCGCCTTCAGGAACACGTCCCGTCCCGGCTCTATACCCGCATTCAGCAGATACGCAGCCACGGTGTCATATGCCACCTGCGGGTCGTTATTCTCCAGCGACAGGTGACATAGCCAGATGTTACGCAGCCCCTCGTGCCAGTTCTTCACCAGCAACTGACCGCACACGTCGTTACTCTGGTGACCGCGCGGACTCAGTATACGCTCCTTCAGGTACGTCGGGTACGGACCGTTCAGCAGCATATGCTCGTCATGGTTCGCCTCTATCACCAGGTGATTGGCCGTACGTATATACGCCTCCATCTCATCGTTCACCGAACCGCAGTCCGTGATCATCACGAAGCGCTGGCCCTGATAGTCGATAGCGTAACCCAGACAGTCGGTCGAGTCATGCTCTATGTCAAACGTGTTGATCTGCATGCCGAAGAGCTCCCATGGCTCTCCTTTCTCGAAGTACCTCCGGCTCGTACGCAGTTTCTCTCGTACGCCGTAGTTACGGTCTATTCCCTCGTGTATCAACTCCGTCGCATAGATTGGCAGGTGCACACGCTCACCCAGCGTCCCTACCGCACGGATATGGTCCGCATGGTCGTGTGTCACCAGCACACCCATGATGTTCTGGAAGTCCAGACCCATCTCACGCAGACACTTCTGTATCTGACGCGCCGAGATGCCCGCATCGATCAGCACACCGCGACGACGCGTTCCCAAGTAATAGCAGTTACCGCTGCTACCACTCGCAAAACATCTGAATATGAGCCCGTTTTCCTCCATATTAATCAATCAGCCTGCAAAAGTACAACTTTTTTTTGATATATGCAAATATTTGTGCATTTTTATCCTTTGCTCGCTTCGTCGAACTTCGCTTTCATGGTCGGATTGCCGTACGTCAGACGCTTGATGGTCACGTCCTGCAGTTTCTTGTCCGCCGCACTCAGGTTGTCACCCGACTTCACGAGGTTCTCTCTTACTTTCGTCAGGTGCGCTATCGTCTTGTCGATCTCGTCTATCGCATCGCTAAAGCGCTCGTTGGCCAGCCGCACGTTGCGCGTGAAACCGTCCTTGAAGGTCATCAGTTTCTCTTCGAAATTCGTCACGTCCACCTGCTGGGCCTTCACCAGTGCCAACTCACGTTTCGCGTCCAGACTCTTCTTGCTGGTCTGGCAGAGCAACGTGATCAGCGGGATGAAGAACTGCGGACGTATCACGTACATCTTCTCATAGCGGTGACTCATGTCCACTATTCCGCCGTTGTACAGCTCACTGTCCGGCTCCAGCATCGACACCAGCACCGCATATTCGCAACCTTTCTTCTTGCGGTCCACATCCAGTTTGGCCAGGAAATCCTCGTTCTTGTGCTTCGTCGCCGTCTCGTCGTTCTCGTTCTTCATCTCAAACATGATCGACACGTACTCCACGCCGTCGTCGCTCTTGTCGCGGAAGACGAAATCGCCTTTCGTGCCTTCCACCACTTCGTTGTCTTTCTCGAAATACGCATTCGGCATCAGCGGACGTATCAGCTGGTTGAAGAGCGTCGAGCAATGTATCTCCAGCGTCTCGCCTACCATCTTGGTCGACTGACGCAGTTTCAGGTCTTTGTAATACGCCACTTGCTCTTGCGCCGCCTTGAGTTGAGCCTCCATCTGAGTTCTGACTTCTGAAATCCGACTTCTTGTTTCCGCCAGCTCCTGCTCTTTCTTCATATAGGCTTCCGTCGCCTGCTGACGCACCTGGGCTACGGCTAACTGCTTCGCCTGCTCCGCCTGCTGAATCTGTGCCTGCAGCGCTTGTATCTGGCTCTGCAACTGCGATTGGAGCGTTTGAAGTTGAAGCTTATAATCTGAAAGCTGATTTCTGACTTCTGAATTCTTCACTTGCTCCAGCTCATGGATACGACGACTCAGTTCTCGCTCAAACTCCGAGTTCTTCACTTGGTTAAGCAGAGCCGCGTAGTCGTTCTCATCTACCGTAAACACATTGCCGCAATGCGGACACTTCAGTTCTTTCATACCGGAATAAAATTTCTGATGATTCCTTTTACTGGATGACGCTGTGCAGTGCCTCATTGAGCTCCTGCACTTCCTCGCGCACTTCCTCGTTGGCCTCTTGCAACTCTTCACGCACTTCGTCGCCGGCCTCCTTCAGGTCTTTCTGAAGTCCCTGCAGTTCGTTCTGCGCATCCAACACCGTGCTACGCTCAGCCTCCATCGTGGCGTTCACCTCTTCCACGGCCTCCTGAACAGCCTCCTGCTTTTCTTGCTCGGACACGTTGTTCTTCTCACCCGTGAGAATCCAGCCTGCCTTCCAGCAGATAAACACCAGTAGTGCTGCTGCTACAATAATCAGGAGCCACTTCATCGCTCCGTTTTTCTTCTCATTCTGTGCCATATTCGTTTGTAGTAATAGTTATTCACCAATTTTGCGCTGCAAAATTACTACAAATTATTCAAATATGCAAGAATTTTCCGCGAAAAATATCGTCTAAGCTTGCTTAAGTAGTATTTTTGTGGGAAATTCTTGTTGTTTGCACATGGAAAAGCCAATTGACTTTTGGCTTCGAAATAGGGTGGAGAATGTCCGGTGGACATTCGAATAGAGAAGCTGTCGGGGTGGAGAAAGCAGTTGACTTCTGCTTTCGAACGGAAGGAATAGCGGAGAGCGTAATTCCGACATAGAACTACAAGCCGACCGAGAATGCGAACGTAACTTCGGTGGGACCCTGCTTCCAAAGTAGGGAGGACCGACGTTACTACAAATATTTGGAAATAATCGTGCCCTTGCGGCTAAGAATATACAAGGATTTAACGATAAAATTCAAATATACTTTGGATTTTATTCCCTCTCCCTCTTGCATATACCAATTATTTTTCGTACCTTTGCACCCGATTTCGTCACGGTACCGTCGTATCATCCACGTATTTCTTACGTACAATATACGGAGGATATACGGACGATATACGGACGATTAAGCCGAGACGAAGCATAGAACACGCTAATAACAACCATCGTATCCGCCAAGATTGACGGATCATAAAACCGTAAGACGTTTGTCCTTTACCACGGATACTATCCGCGTAGATTACGTCCCCGACAAGGAGCGAAAGCTCCGCTGCTCCGTGCATTCTGCGGTCTTTAAACATTAAACTTTCCATACCTTCAGATCGTTTTCCAAAGGAAATAAGAACTTTAAACTAAAAATCTCCGATTTTTCTTGCATATGTCAGAATTTTTGTGTAACTTTGCACGCTGAATGTGTGCAAAGCAAAAGAAACGAAAAAAGTAATACTGATATATGGCAGATATGGACGTACATAACGCCAATAGAGGTGAGATCATCATCTATCGTGCGGAAGACAACACGATACAACTCGATGTGCGCATGGAGAATGAAACCGTGTGGCTGAATTTGAATCAAATGGCTATGCTATTTGACCGTGACAAATCTGTTATATCTCGTCACATTCGGGATGTTTTTAGAGAGCGCGAGTTATCGAAAGAGGCAACCGTTGCAAAAAATGCAACAGTTCAAATAGAAGGTGGGCGTGCGATTGTACGACAGATGGATTATTATAACCTCGATGTAATTATCTCTGTCGGGTATCGGGTCAAGTCTCAACGTGGCGTACAATTCCGTCAATGGGCAAACAGGATTCTGAAGGACTACCTCGTCAAAGGCTATGCCATTAACGAAAAGCTACGCCGTGAGCAGTTGTCGGATTTGCGGCAGTTGGTTCAGATTGTAGGAAGGACGGTACAAAGCAAAGCCGTGGAGAGCGAGGATGAGACACAAGCTATTTTTGATGTCGTTTTGGATTACACGTACGCGTTGGACACGCTCGATAATTATGATTACGAGCGGCTGACCGTCAAAGAGACGACGCCCGAAGAACGATTCCATGCAACGTACGAGAATGCTATGCAAACGATTAGTGCACTACGTGAGAAGTTCGGCGGTAGTACGTTGTTCGGCAACGAGAAAGATGATTCGTTCAAAAGCAGCATAGGTCAGATTTATCAGACGTTCGGGGGCAAGGACCTCTACCCGAGTGTAGAAGAGAAGGCTGCGATGTTGCTGTATTTAGTGACGAAAAACCACTCTTTCTCGGATGGTAACAAACGTATCGCGGCTACGTTGTTCCTATGGTTTTTAAACAACAACGGCATTCTCTATCGCGAAGATGGTACCAAACGTCTGGCAGACAATACTCTTGTTGCTTTGACCCTTATGATTGCCGAGAGCCGCACAGAGGAAAAAGACACCATGGTCAAAGTGGTAGTAAATTTGATTAACCAGAAGAACTAACCTCTAACATCTAACATCTAAGAAATTAAATCAACTGAGATATGGGAAAAGAAGAAAAGGGATATGTTTACATCCTGACCAACCCGGCATTTAGAGAGAACTGGGTGAAGATTGGCAAAAGCAGTCGTCCTGTGAACGTGCGTTCCAAAGAGTTAGACAACACGGCCGTTCCTCTGCCGTTTGAGATCTACGCGACGATGTGTACGGTCAAATATGCAGAAGCTGAGAAGTTGGTGCATAAGTACATCGAGCGCTTTACCAATCTGCGTATTCGCAATAACCGCGAGTTTTTCAATGTCAAGCCGGAAGAAGCGCTTGAGATCTTCTACGATGTGCAACTGGTTATAGATGATGCAGAGATTGAGGTGTTCGACAACAAGAAAAAGGCGCAGTTGCAGAAACGCCAGGCGAAGAAGGAACAGCCCAAGCCGGCAGAGCATATCTTCTTCTGCACAAGAGGAGGTAGTAACGCGAAAGGTTATCTGCGCGAAAGCGGTGAGTTTGTTGTGTTAGTAGGCAGCGAATTGCGCAGTGGAGAATGTGATTCACTTGCACCTCATTCTATTGCAAAACGTGAAGCCTTCATCGACGGTTATTGTTCTCAATCAGATGGCAAGATTATTCTCAATTCTGATTATACCTTCCCATCACCATCTGCTGCAGCAGCAATGGTTGTTGGTGGAAATTCCAATGGCTGGACCAGATGGAAAGATGCGGAAGGCAAAACATTAAGCGAAGTGTATAGAAAACAGCAATAATTCAAAAAAGGAACAGGCTGTGATATGAAAGCAGGAAAGGCATTAGAACAATTGGTAACAGAAATTCAGAAATATTTAGGAAATAATTCTGATGTTAAATCTAATGCCCCACTGGCAGATGTCTGCGGTATCAAAAGAGAAATTGATGTATTAGTCAGAATTTCAAACGGAGAAAAAAAACAAGTAATTGCATTTGAGTGTAAAGACTATAAAAGGAAGGTTGATATTAAAGAAGTTGAGGCGTTCATTTGCAAATGTCATGATTTACCTGAAATAAACAAAGGAATTATTGTGTCCTCTCATGGATTTACAATAGGAGCACAAAGAAAAGCGCAATATCACGGTATAGAATTACATCCGCTTAATGACGTCCCTTATGCAGAAATACTAAGAATAGCAGATGTGTATCGCTTGAAGTGTAAAATAGAAATACCGGTGCCTTTTTATTTGGTGGTAGGTGAGAAAAATCTCTATATACCATATCAAGGTCAAAATGTATATGATTTAACTAATGATTCAGAAATTCAACTTGTAGGTAAAATACTAACATCTTTTACGGAAAGAGTGTCTTCAATAGATGACCTATTAAAAGCACGCCATACAAATACAGCACAACTACCATATACATTTATCCCGCCTGAAAAGTGGTATCTTTTAGATGCCGATAATAACAAGCATATTATAAAATTATGTTTTGCCATTATTAACGTTGCAATGAATTCGCAACTATTAGATGTCACGGAGCAAAAACTATATGCTGCTAATGATGTCCGCGTGTCAAAATATGCGCAAACAGATGGAAATAGTTTGTTGTTAATTAACGATGATAAACAATATAGTGCGTTCTTGCAAGACGCAGATGGTACAATAAACAAGACTCCAGTTATACCACAAAAATAATTGAACTATAAATATGATAACAATCAACAATTTCAAAGAGGTATTGCTCTCACTTGGATTCAAACAAGAAGGAACAAATGATGTATATACCAAGGAGTACCATTTGAATGGTAATTTGGTGGGTGATACACATATGTCCGTTAATTTTACAGAAAAGCGTCTTGAATTCCCTGCGGATATGCGTGGTTGTGACCGTAATACCTTGATTGATGACTCCCATAAAGAGAATATGGTTGTCTTTGAATGTGTAGATCGCTTGTTGGACAAAGGTTATAAGTCGGAAGATATAGAGCTTGAAAAAGTGTGGCAATTAGGGCACGATGGCAAAAGTGGTCGGGCGGATATATGCGTGAATGAAGCGGGTAATCCTCAAAAGATGTTGTTTATTATAGAATGTAAGACCGCTGGAAAGGAGTATGAGAATGCTATTAAGGAAACGGAGCAAGACGGAGGACAGATATTTTCCTATTGGCAACAGGAGAAATCCACTAAATGGCTCGCTATTTACGCTTCTAATTGGGACGAAGAAACACAACAGGTAACGCACACTTGCAAAGTGCTCAACTGCTCTGACGATAAAAACTTGTTAGAGGTCGCCGATAAAAAACGCAAAAAGAAAGAGGAGATAACCGACAAACTTTATCGTGACGCCAAGTCGACACAGGAATTGTTTGAGGTATGGCAAGAAACCTACAATAGCGAATGGCATGACGATATTATCTTCAAAGCCAACTCACAGGCATATAATATCGGTGTAGATGTTATTCGGAAACGTGATCTAAAACCGTTCTCCATGGAGAATAGCAAGATCGTCAACAAGTTTGAAGAAATCCTCCGCCATAACAATGTCAGCGATAAAGAAAACGCTTTTAACCGCCTTGTAGCACTCTTTATCTGCAAATTGGTAGATGAAATCAAAAAGGGTGACGATGCCGAAATGGAGTTCCAATATAAGGAGCGCGTAGATACTTATGAGGATTTACAAGATCGTCTGCAACGACTCCACAAAGAAGGTATGGATGAGTTTATGAAGGAAGATATTTTCTATGTGGAAAAAGATTATGCCCAAAAACTCTTCTCAGCCTATAAAGGAGCGGCTCGCGCACAAGCCATCAAACAATTGGACGAGACTATACGCAACCTCAAATTCTACTCCAATAATGATTTTGCCTTCGTAGATGTGCATAATGAGGAACTGTTTGCCAAAAATGGAAAGGTCTTGGTGGAAGTTGTCAAACTCTTTCAAGAATATCGAATCGTATATCCGGAGAAGAACCAGTTCCTCGGCGATTTGTTTGAGCAATTATTAGCAAAGGGGTTCAAGCAAAACGAAGGACAATTCTTTACACCAACTCCGATTACCCGATTTGTTTGGGATTGCTTACCTTTGGAGAATTATCTCTCTGCGCACGGATTGCCAAAAGTGATAGACTACGCTTGCGGGGCGGGGCATTTCTTGACTGAAGGTATTGAAGCCATCAATGATATTCAGCATAAGCGCAGAGATAAATCCATACCTGCGGATAACAGATGGGTGCGTGATTGTATCTTTGGAATAGAAAAGGATTACCGTCTGGCGCGTGTCAGCAAGATAGCTCTTTTTATGAACGGTGCAGGTGATGCCAATATCATATTTGGAGACGGACTGGATAATGATCCGGCAAAAGGAATTGAAAACGGCAAGTTTGACATCTTGGTGGCGAATCCGCCTTATGCTGTTTCTGCTTTCAAGGCACATTTGAAATTACAACATAATGATTTAGAACTTCTGCCATGTATTTCTATTAGCTCGGGAGAAATTGAAACACTCTTTGTAGAACGTATTGGCCAATTGCTCAAATCAGGTGGATTAGCAGGAGTATTCTTGCCATCGTCAATTCTTTCCTCAAGTGATAAAAGTGGTTATGTAGAAGCCCGAGAACAAATTCTATCTAACTTTTATCTTCGAGCAATAGTTTGCTTTGGAGGAAAAACATTTGGGGCTACGAGCACAAACACAGTCGTAGTCTTTATGGAGCGTTTTCAGGAGCCACCGGTAAAAAAGCAATTAGCAATCGATACGGCTAATAGTATTCTCTCGGGAAATGATAATAGCGATTGGAATGATAGTGATATACTGAATGAATATTTATCCCTCATTGGCGTAACAGCCGAACAATACAAGAATTTCATCTCGGAAACAGCTTCAATAGAGGACTTATGCGCTATTGATTATTTCAAACCATATGTAACTGAATTTGAAAAAACGCAACAGAAATTCCCACGTAATTATACCCCGGAACAAATTGAGCAAGAACGCAAAGATCGCCTATATAAGAAAATTAGAGACGCGGAAAAAGATAAACTAATATATTTCACGTTACTACGCGGTCAAGAAACGGTTGTCATTACGGCTCCGACTGATAATGCAGAACAAAAGACTTTCTTAGGATACGATTGGAGTAACCGCAAAGGGAGTGAAGGAATTGTTTTGAATCCAAACGGTGGCTATTTGACGAATGGGAAGAATAGATTTGCGCGTGGTACGTTAGCTACATTTGTGCGTAACGCATTCAATAATATGCGTACGAAAATGGGAGAAGAAACAGCTCTCCAAAAATATGTAGCAACCTACCGCACTATAGATATACTAGATTTTTCGAGAACAAAATTTGACAAAGTTATCAAAACCACTTTAGATCACAAAATCGAAGTGGTTAGTAAATATCCACTAAGAAAACTTGAAGAGTTTTTAGTACCAGTTATCGGAGAAGCAACGAAAATAGCGCAAAATGAGATTCTAAACGAGGGGAAGTATCCTGTGGTAACACAGGAGGCAAACAAAATCATATCGGGTTACACGAATAACGATTATCCTATCACAGATTTACCACTTATTGTATTTGGCGATCATAGTTGTACTGTTAAATATATCGATTTTGAATTTGTCAGAGGTGCTGATGGGACACAACTCATTAAAACATCTGAAGAAGTATTACTTAAATACTTATTTAACTATCTACAATCTATTACAATCCATAATGCAAGTAAATACGAAAGACATTTTAAGTATCTAAAAGAAACTAAAATTCCACTCCCGCCAATTGACATTCAGAAACAAATTATTGATGAATGTACAAAAGTAGATGAAGAATATAATAGCAGTCGTATGAGCATTGAAGAGTATCGCAGGAGAATCATGCAAGTCTTTGAGAATCTGCAAGTTATAGGGGGGGGTAAAACGTTGATTTTAAGCCAGTTATGCTACTATTCGACAGAGAGGACGTCTCTCATTAAGGCTGCTACGTACATAACAACCGACAACATGCTACAAAACTGCGAGGGTATTACTGAATATACCGGCACAACTGATATTCCTTCTGCTGTGGCATATAAACAAGGAGATGTTTTAGTCTCTAATATACGTCCCTATCTGCAAAAGATATGGTACGCTGACCGAGATGGTGCTTGTTCGCCGGACGTATTAGTGTTCCGCGTAAATAATGATGATATACTGAGTAAGTTCTTATACTACTCGATGAAAAGAAAAACATTCTTTGATTACATCATGAATCAAGCGGGAGTAAATGGAATTAAGATGCCACGAGGAAATAAAGAAGCAACCATGAATTTTGAAGTTGTTGTACCTTCAATAGCAGACCAGCAACAAATCATTGCCCAAGTGGAGCAATACGAAGCCGCAATCCGTCAAGCGCAAGCAATCATGGACGGCTGTGCCGCACGCAAGAAAGCAATATTGGATAAATATTTGAATTGAAAGTATAATGATTTTGAGCACAATGACATATGAGCAGATTTATCGCGAGATTAGCCATGATTTTCGCGATGTGCTCAATTACTATGAACACACTATAAAACCTAAGGTGTGTAAGAGTGCTCAAAAGTCAAAATTATATCCTTGGAGAAAGTTCGACTTTTATATTCATCCAAAGAGCCGAAATAATTATGTTTACTTTTCTATCGTTAAGAAACACTCACTCTGGAAAGATCCGGAACCTACATTGTTTTGTGAGTATGAAGGAAAAGGAGGAAAAGAAATTATAACGGCGGCTATTGGGAAAGACAGAAGGACATTCCAACCGACATTGATGCTGAGTGTATTCCAGCCTCATTTTTTCCAACGATATATGGAGCGGTTTCTCAAGAATAATGAACTTGAATATGATAAAATAGCCATCTTTTTAGCGAGAAATGCGGGTGCCTTACAAATAAGTAGCGAAGCTGTCAGCGCAAAAGAACTTTTGAAAGATGAACCAGGGTACAACAATGCAGCGTTACTCAATTTAGATGGTCTATGTCTTGGAAAAGTGAGTATAGAAAATCCTAATATTTATATATATAAGACTTTCCTTCCTTTTGACGAGTTGCACTCTGTCCAGAACGAAAAAGTGCTTCCAGAATATATCCGAATGCTCGCTACACAAGCCTGTGAAGATTATCCGCAATGCAGTAAGACAATCAATGATACATATATGGAAGCGGCCACAAAGTTCAGGGATATTCTGCTTGGCGATAATCAAATGACTCACGAGGAACGTTTTCATAAATATTTACAAGAATATTCTAAAGTTTGTCACGAGTTGTACGAAAAATATATTATTGTATAACTAATCAAGAAAAAACTCATGCCCTGTCCACATAATAACATAGCTTGTGTCTTTTTTTACAAAGCTGGGCCTTTCAAATACAAAAAAAAGACACAACCTCCCCCACAAAACAATGAACACAGAACGACTTATATAACTAAAAAACTTAATATTATGAAAAAAGTATTTATCTTTTTGGCGGCGGTAGTGATGGCCGCCGGAGGCATGAGGGCAGAGGAGCATAGCTACGTGTGGAACGCGGAGTTCCCGAACTACAAGCAGCAGATACCGTCATCCGATTTCACCACCGCCGACGGACTGTTCCGCTTCACC
>DEHM01000017.1:45958-80699 GCA_002351925.1 Bacteroidales bacterium UBA2800 | reverse complement strand
TCCTTGATCTCAGTAGCCTTCACCCATTTGCCCTCTTCGGGAATCGGTGCGGGACCATGCTTCGGACCCTTAGCTACAACGCACATTTCTTGTACTTCTTTCGAATAAATCATGTGTTTAAAAATATTGTTTGTTATTATTGATTTGTCGTTTCACACATTTTGCGCTGCAAAATTACTACAAATATTTGGAATATACAAGGATTTTTTGAAAAAAATCAAATTTATTTGATGTTTTTTTGAGAAAGCCTTGTTGTTGGCACAACTGTGCGGAGCAATCGTGCCCTTGTGGCTAAGAACTAAATTCGGCGGGACCCTGCTTGGAAAGTAGGGAGGACCGACATTACTACAAATATTTGTTTACTTTTTTTGACATATGCAAGTGTACACGCTACTTTTCTGCATTTTATCGGTTTTTGCCTGCCTTTTCCTTCTTCCTTTCTTCTGTTTCTCTTCTGTTTTTCTCCTGTTTTCCACGTGCTTTCCACCTCTTTCCAATATATGCTGAATATATGCTCAATATATGCCGAATATATGCTTAATCCGACATCACCTTAACGAAAGTACTATATTATCCCGAGAATCCGGTGCCCAAACCACCTTTATCGAAATCTTTTGCAAAGATACAACTTTTTTTTGAATTATCCAAATTTTCAGCCTCAAAAAAGTAACATTTTTGCATTTTTCAATATAGTTCGTTCAGAGTGTATGTCCATTTCGGCGGATTGTATCCGCCATTTTTGGCTGTTACCTTCGGTGATGACTCTTTTTTTTGTTTATTAGTGGGAATACTATTCAAAACCAGCAGCGACATTTCTGCCGCTGCTAGTTCTTTCTTCCCTTTCAGGCGGATGTGATCCGCCGCTCCGCTTTTTGTTTGCTCGCGGTGTAGGCGGCTTACCGCTTCGCCGGCACTCTCTCTGCGTTCGTGCCATTCGCCCTCGCGTCCGTCTCTTTTCATACATCGGGGTTCCCGCAAATTTCAATTTGTGGGGAGAGCGTAGCGCAAGGCGTAGTGCTATACAAGGGCTGTGCCCATAGTCGCACGAGCCTTAGCGCAAGCGAGCCGCCCCGCCCGCTTCGGCTCAATGCGGATGTGGCGCCATGCGGAGTGTAGCCTTTTTGTCCTGTGCTCGTAACGTTAGTTGCGAGAAAAAACAGGCGGCGACATTCCTGCCGCCGCTTGCTGTTTCTTCGGTTTTAGGCTCTTCTAATGTGCCGTTTTATTCTTCCCAAAATCCAATTTCTATAAACTCGTCGGATTGATAAGGCATAAATATCTCTTTCCCTGTCCACCATGAGTCACGCAAACAGGTGTAAACGCCATTACAAAAAAAGTACATTCGGAAAATAATCGGCATAGTTTCCAAATGCCAATATCCTCCCCAGTGTCCATAATGTAGTTCTATGTATTGTTGTAAATCATCTACATGCTCTTTGTTAATATCCTTTCCATATTCATCTTTCACTCCGCCGAGATAATCACCTAAAGCTTTCTCAACGCTGTCAAAAAGATACAATACTGGTTTATTAGTATGTAATTGTGGAATATAAGCAAATTCTGGAGCTTCTTGAAAGTAGTCTTCGCTTAACCAAGGATGACTGGAATAGTATTTTGAGTCAAATTCAGATGAGTACTTCCGTACTTGAACACAAGGTGGAAG
Organism: Bacteroidales bacterium UBA2800; assembly: GCA_002351925.1. Taxonomy (GTDB): domain Bacteria; phylum Bacteroidota; class Bacteroidia; order Bacteroidales; family Paludibacteraceae; genus Colicola. Next base: position 79,036 of record DEHM01000017.1, on the reverse strand, counting down.
TACGTAGTATGAATGGCTGCTGTTACTATCGCAAAAGTGTATAAAAACATGCTGATAAACATGACTGATGTTTGGGCAGGGATGTGAAGCGGCATATTCATCGGAAAGTTGTTCCCAATGCGCAAAAAACGCATTGGAAAGTGGATAAGTGAGAGAATCAATATTCACAACTTCATTCCATTGCTTTTGTTGACTTTCCGATATAGAGTCAATGTCTAGTTGCACATCATAGCTAATTTGTTTATTTCCACATGCAATGAGAAGAAGCAGAGAGATAAATATATAGATTTTTTTCGTCATGGGTAATTCTATAATAAAGCAAACGTTTATTTTATCATGTAGCGCACACTTGCGCTTGTCCTTGCTGTTTACGTCGGCAAGCGACGAGGGTTTATCGTATTGTTTCAAAAATTGTTTCTTATAATGCTTGCGCCATTTGACGTATATGCTCAAAATATGCCGCATGAGCACGATCGTGGCGCTCTTTTGCCTCCACGGCTACTTCGTGCATCAATTGTGCCAATTGTTCCTCTGTCGGCTCCTGATCAATGTTTATGAAACGATAATCATCCATAATTCTAAACCTTTGCGACTGCAAAGGTACTACAAAAAAATGACATACGCAAGTTTGTATGCCATTTTTTTGTGATTTTTTATTCCCAAGGCAGATTTTCTGCCCTGTCGTCTTTGTAAATGAGTCGTATCGTGTCGCAAACACCTCTCGGATTTCGCAACAACGGCCTCGTTGAATAGAAACACTCGCCAGTGATCTCGGGGATTGTGCGGTTGAGATGCATCTGGCGGCCTATCTCGTTGCCCTGTCCCCACGGAGATTTGGGCGAAGCGTTCTCAAGGCGATAGGGCGCCATGCCGATATAGAGGCGGCAACGGGTACCGCGCACTTCGTTGGCCCACCAGTGGGCAAGGATCTCGTAGTCGGCGACGCGTTTGCCTATCTCCCAGTAGAGTTGCGGCAGCACATAGTCGATCCAGCCCCGCTGAATCCACAGGCGAATGTCGGCGTAGAGGTCGTCGTAATTGGTGATGCCGGCCTGCGTCGCGCTGCCCGTGCTATCCACCTTCGCATTACGCCACACGCCGAAAGGCGAGATGCCGAATTGCACCTCCGGCTTGCACTCGTGGATAGTCTCGCTGATGGCCTCTATCGCCCGGTTGACATTGTCGCGCCGCCATTCGCGGATGTCCTCAAAGCCTCGTGAGTGTTGCAGAAAAGTCTGCTGGTCGGGCAGTGGTTTGCCTCCCGCCGGATAGGGATAGAAATAGTCGTCCATATGGATGGCCTGCACGTCGTAGCGGCTGATGATATCCTGTACAATAGTACAGATCCACTCGCGTGTCACCTCCAGTCCCGGGTCGAAATACCACTGTTTGTTGTACTCCCAGAACCACTCGGGATGACGCCGCCAGATATGGTCGGCGCAGATGAGCGAGGTGTCCATGGAGGCCAGATTGACGCGATAGGGGTTGAGCCACACGTGCACTTCCATCTTCCTCTTATGCGCCTCCTCAATCGTCCATTCCAGCGGATCGTACGGCATTTGTATCTCCTTCCCTTCAGGGAGGGGCGGGGTAGGCTTCCAACTGCCCTGTTTGCCGGTCAGCCAATGAGACGTCGGTTCTAATTCGCTATAATAGAGCGCGTCGGCCGTAGGCCGTACCTGGAAGATGATCGCGTTGATGCCGAGGGATTCCAGCGAATCCAACAGCCACGTCATCTCTGCCTGCTGCAACGAGTCGTTGCCCACCGCCTCTTTGGACGGCCAGTCGATATTCGCCACCGTGGCTATCCATGCCCCACGGAAAGAGATCTCGGCATTTGCCGAGAGCGCTATAAAAAGCAGTAATATGACTAGTTTTCTAGACATCTAGATTTCTAGGCTTCTAGTTAATCCTTCCATTCTCTACATGGAATATCTTCGCATTCTCGTTGGGGCGAAGGATGTCCGTGAGGTGCTGGCGGTCGGTGTCGGTGATGAAGATCTGTCCGAACTCCTCGCCCTGCACGATCTCGACGATTCGTTCTACGCGTTCGCTGTCCAACCGGTCGAAGATATCATCAAGCAAAAGGATGGGCTTTGAACTCTCCCCTCCTTTCAGGGAGGGGGCGGGGGTAGGCTTATTCCCTAAGTACAAACTCTGTGCCAACTTCATCGCCAGCACAAACGTGCGTTGCTGGCCTTGTGAGCCGACCTGCTTGAGCGGGTAGTCGCCCAGCCGCATCTCCAGCTCATCTTTGTGGATGCCCTGCGAGGTCCAACCGAGGATGAGGTCGCGCTGGCGAGTACGGACGTACGCTTCGCGTAGGTCGCGGTCTTGGAGTTGGCTGATATACTTCAGCCGTGGCACTTCGCCTTCCGTAATACGGCTATACACCTTCGCAAAATAGGGTTCAAACTTCTCAAAGAATTCAGTCCGCTTCGCGAAGATATACTCCGCCGGTTCCACCATCTGCCATTCCAATACCTCCAATAGATCCTCCGCAATCTCCCCTCCTTTTACGGGTGAAGAGCTCTGCTCGAGCGGACTGCCTGCGGCTGTCCGTAGAACATTGTCGGGGGTAGGCTTCTCCGCAAGTTGTTTCAAGAGCGCATTACGTTGCTTGAGCAAGGCGTTGTAGGTGGTCAGGCAATCCAGGTATTTGCGGTCGAGTTGGCTGATGACCACATCCATAAACCGGCGCCGCTCATCTGAGCCCTCATCAATCAACTGCTGGTCACTCGGGCTGATCATCACCAGCGGAATCAATCCGATATGATCAATCAACCGCGGATAGTCTTTCTTATCGCGGCGGAACTGCTTCTTAACTCCTCTGCGCAGTCCACAAGAGATGACTACGGAATTTTCCTCCCCTCCTTTTAGGGAGGGGGCGGGGGTAGGCTTGTATTCTCCTTGTACCATCGCCATTTCTTCGCCGTGGGTGATGTTGAGCGAGTCCTGCGAGGTGAACGCCGACTTGGCGAAACTCAGCAGGTAGATGGCGTCCAGCACATTGGTCTTTCCTTGTCCGTTGAGTCCCACGAAACAGTTGAGCTTGGGTGCAAACTCCAAACTCGCCTCGCGGATATTGCGATAGTTTAATATGTTCAGGCTCTCTAATATCATAAATCCTCCCTTCCTTTCAGGGAAGGGGCGGGGTTAGGCTTCTATGCATACATCTCCACATCTTCGGCGGTGATTTTGTTGCCTGCGAGGATGATGAGTCGCTCCACTACGTTGCGTAGTTGGCGGATATTGCCGGTCCAGTCTTTGGACTGCAGCGCCTTGATAGCCGCGTCGTCGAAGGTCTTCTTCGCGATACCTTGCTCTCCGCAGATCTGCTCGGCGAAGAACTCCACGAGCAGCGGGATGTCTTCCAGTCGCTCGTTGAGCGCCGGGACGGCGATAGGTATGACGTTTAGACGATGGAACAAGTCCTCACGGAAATTGCCGGCCTCTATCTCTTTCTGGAGGTTTTTGTTGGTAGCCGCCAGTACGCGCACGTTAACTTTGATAACTTTGTCGGAGCCCACGCGCGTGATCTCACTCTCCTGAAGTGCCCGCAGCACTTTGGTCTGCGCGGCAAGCGACATGTCGCCTATCTCGTCGAGGAAGAGGGTGCCTCCATCGGCTTGCTCGAACTTACCGGCACGATCCTTCACGGCGCCGGTGAACGAGCCTTTCATATGTCCGAAGAGTTCGCTTTCGATGAGTTCGCTCGGGATGGCCGCACAGTTGACCTCCACCAGCGGCCCATTCGCGCGGGCGGAGTTCTCGTGAATCAGATGTGCTACGACTTCTTTTCCCGTACCGTTAGGTCCGGTGATGAGCACGCGTGCCTCTGTCGGCGCGACCTTGTCTATTATGTCGCGTACGCGCTGGATGGCGGCCGACTGTCCCACCATCTGCGGACCACTGGCGTTGATTTTCTTGCGCAGTTGTTTGGTCTCCTGCTTCAGGCTCTTGCTCTCGAGGGCGTTCTTGGTTGTGATGAGGATACGGTTGAGGTCCAGCGGCTTAAGCAAGAAGTCGTATGCCCCGAGTTTGAGGGCCTGCACGGCTGTCTCCACATCCCCATGCCCGGTAATCATGACCACAGGAGTCTCTGAAGATTCAGTCTCCTTCCCTTCAGGGAGGGATGGGGTAGGCTCTTTAAGTGCTTTAAGCACTTCCAACCCGTCCATCTCGGGCATCTTGATGTCAGAATAGATCAGGTCGTAGGCCTTTGCCTGCGCCATCTCCAGTCCCTGTTGACCATTCTCAGCCACATCCACTTCGTGGCCTTCGTCACCGAGAATCTCGCGGAGCGTGTTGCGTATTCCGCGCTCGTCGTCTATGATAAGTAGTTTAGCCATGCGTACTAATGTTCAAAAACGGGACAAAATTACAGCTTTTTTTTGAAATATGCAAGAAAAAGCGCTTTTTTGCAAAAAAAAGCAAAATTATTTGGTCATATCAAAAAAATGTATTACCTTTGCAGCGTAGAATTGTAAACTATGTTTTACAACATTATATAACCAAATTTTTTTATTTAACAACTAAATTCATTTTTATCATGAAGAAATTTTTCTCTTTTGTTGCTGCTGTCCTCTTTGCAGGTAGCATGATGGCAACTGATTTGCTGAACACCGACTTCACCCAAGGTCAAGGCGACTGGACGATTGACAACGTGACTCTTCCGGAAGGTTCTGAATTTGTATGGGCAGCGGCAGGCAATTATGGCATGAAGGCAACTGCTTATTTTGAGAGTGCGAACCACGAATCTGAGTCATGGTTGGTTTCTCCGGTAATCGACATGAGTGCAGTTGAAGCAGCCACGTTGGCATTCTCCCACGCTCGCAGGTATGGCGATCTGAGTCAACTCTCCGTTAAGGCAAGTACAGACGGTGAGGTGTGGTCTGATTTAACGATCTCAGCATGGCCTGATGGTAGCAGCTGGAGTTTCATTGATGCCACAGCTGACATGTCTAATTATGCAGGTGAAGCTACTGTTCAAATTGCTTTCGTTTATACCTCGTCCGCTACAGCAGCTGCTACTTGGGAGATTAAGACTGTTGTGGTTTCTGACGGAGACGCTCCGGAACCTCCCGTTGATGATGCTGATGTTACTTTCTCGCCCGCTGATTTTGAGGGTCAAGGCCAAGCTGCTACTCTTGAAACCCCGGGTGGTGAGGTTTCTGCTACCAAGAATGGTGTAACTGTTGCTGCAGACAACGCTTATGGCCACAATTTGGCTCTCCGCGTATACCAAGGTGCTCATTTCACTATCACGTCTTCCGATAAGGCGATCAAGACTATCAAGTTCCAGTTCTACTCGACCTATACCGGCGGTTTGCAAGAAGAGTATACTGTAAACGCACAATCGTGGGATATTGCTGCGATGGAGAAGCAAGCTCGTATCGAAAAAATCCAAATCTACTTTGATGCGGAGGAAGGTATCGAGAACGTTGTTCTGACCGAGAAGGCTAAGAAAGTTGTTGTTGACGGTATGGTATTTATCGTACGCGACGGCAAGATGTTCGACCTCACGGGCGCACAGGTTCGTTAATCGAATAACGAATATACATGAAAAAGGGAAGTTTCGGCTTCCCTTTTTTTTGTCACCTTTAGTTAACAAGGAAACTTTAAAAGTGAAAAAAGTTTCCAAAATATTTGCATATATTATTTTTTTGTTGTACTTTTGCAGCCGTTTTGAGTCAAGATCAGAAACAACATATTATCAAGACGGCCGGCGAGATGTTCTTTCGCCTGGGTATTCGCTCTGTCTCCATCGACGATATTTGCCGCGAAATGGGTATGTCGAAGAAGACGTTCTATGTCTATTTTGCCTCGAAGGATGAACTGATAGAGCAGATGTTGCTGGCGAATATAGCTTATATTGCCGGCAAGATGCAAGAACTGCTGGACTTACGTGATTTCCGGCAGTTGGTGAAGAAATTCATCAAGCATCAAGAGGCGGAGAAGAACGACGTGCGCCGTGTGCCGCAGTTGGTCTATGACTTGAAGAAATACTACCCGCGTCAGTTCGCGGATTTTCAGGTGAAGTGCTTTGAGACCCAGAAGACGTTTATCATCCAATACCTCGAGCTGGGTATTGCGCAAGGGCTCGTGCGCGCGAACCTTAATATAGAATTAACAGCGGTGCTTTTTGCCCGCATTCACAGTGGCGCCATTCGTGACTTCGAGGAGATAGAGGCGCACAACCACAACATGCATCAACTTGCCCATACCGCCATGGATGTCTTCGTGCGCGGCGTGCTGAGCGAGGAAGGACTGAAACTATATACATCCAACATATGAGAAAACTATTTTATTTACTTTCGGCGCTTGTGATAAGCGCCTCGGTGATGGCGGAAGACCATGTGATGGCGGCTACTCGCGGAGCGTCCCAATCGGGCGAGAATGCTGCTCCGAAATTGCTTAGTCTGTCTCTTAAGGAGGCGCAGGATTATGCAGTTAGCAGTAACCGCACTTTGAAGAATGCCTCTTTGGCAGTTCAGGAAGCTTATGCACAGAGATGGCAGACCATCGCATCGATGTTGCCCAGTGCGGACGCATCGTACGCGTATAGCAATTATCTCGGTTATAGCGCCACAATGAGTATGATGGGACAGGATATTAATATCAGCATGCCTAATGTAGGCGCTTTCACAGTGACTGCAGCGGTAGGTATTAACGGTCAGGCTATCGTAGGTGCGCTGCTCAATAATGTAGCTATTGAGATGAAGAAGATTGCACTCGAGAAATCAGAGAGCGAGCTCCGTAGCAGTATTACCAGCAGTTATGTATCCGTATTGGCGCTGCGTAGTATATCCAATCTCTTGGATTCCAGTCTGAATAACATTGAGAACCTGGAGCGGATGACTCAGGATGCAGTAAATGTAGGAACAGCAGAGCAGACGGCCGCTGACCAGATTCATGTGCGTGTGAACACGCTCAAGAACTCTATTAATGTGCAGAAACGCAATATTGAGTTGGCTACCAATAGTTTGAAGGTGCTTTTGGATGTGCCCGTTGAGACCGAGCTTGTTCTTACGGAGAGTATAGACCAGGTGTTGTCGCCTGAAAGAGTGTTGAATCTCTTGAGTCAGAATTTCGCTGTGGAGAACAACCTCAATTATCAGTTGCTCTCGAAGCAGGTGGAGCTTGCCAAACGCAATGTACACATGGCGAGTTGGGCTTACGGACCAACCGTAGCGTTCGCTTATAACTATACCAACCAACGGTATTACGGCGAGGGAGGTATGCGTATGACTCCTCCTAATGTGGTGCAAGTCTCTGTCAAAATGCCTCTCTGGTCATCCGGCAAACGTGCGGCAGGAGTTGTGGAGAAAAAGATCGCTCTTGAGGAGGCGAAGAACACGCTGTCTGAGACGACAGATAATCTGTCTATTCAATATAGGCAGTTGTGCTTCAACCTTACCAACGCGTACGAGACCTATATGAACGAGAAGGAGAACATAGAGGTGACACAACGTGTTTTCCATTCGACTACCGAGAAATTCAAATGGGGCGCGGCTTCTAACTTGGAGCTGACCAACGCTTCGAATGACCTGATCAATGCGCAATCGACTTATGTGCAGGCGATGTTGTCGCTCGTCAATGCGCAGGCTGAGTTGGAGGAGTTTTTGAATAATTGATAATTGAAAATTGAAAAGATATATGAAAAAGATTTTTATTTATTCTCTTACCGTACTGGCGTTGATGAGCTGCGGGAAGAAAGCAGTAGAGACAGAGGAGGAACGCGTAGAGCAAGTCCGCACGGTGGTTCTCCAGCCGCGTGAGATAGAGCGCGTCATTTCCGTGTCCACTAATTTGCAAGGTTATGTGACCCAGAATGTGGCTCCTTCCTTGACAGGAAAGATTGAGCATATTTATTGCGAAGTGGGCGACCATGTGACGAAAGGTCAGGACTTGGTACGCATGGATCAGACTCAGTACAAGACCACGAAAATCAGTTTCGCCAACTTGGGCGTTGAGAAGAACCGTGTGGAGCAGTTGCTCAAGACAGGTTCCGCTACCCAACAGCAGTTTGACCAACTGACTACGCAGTATAATTCGACCAAGGAGCAGTTGGATTTCTTGGAGGCGAACACGTATGTGAAGGCACCTTTCAACGGTGTGATTGCTGCGAAGACGTACGAGGATGGTGAGTTATACGGCGGTCAGCCAATCTTGGTGTTGACCCGTTTGGATAAGTTGAAAGCGTTGGTAGCTATACCGGAGACCTATTTCCCCTTGTTGAAAGAGGGAATGAAGTTGACGCTGACGACAGATATCTATCCTGATCGCGTTTTTCCTGCTACCGTCGAGGTGGTTTATCCTACGATTGATGCAGCCAGCCACACTTTCCAAGTGAAAGTAGTTATTCCTAACGAGAAAAATCTGCTTCGTCCGGGTATGTATGTTACGACGACCATCGGTTTAGGCAAAGCGAACGCTATCGTGGCTCCTTATCAGTCGGTGGAGAAGCTCGTGGGGGCTAACGACCGCTTTGTCTTCATCAATGAAGGCGGCTACGCCAAACGTGTGCCTGTTACGCTGGGTCAGCGTTTTGACCAAGACGTAGAGCTCATCTCACCGGAGATTGTAGCGGGTGTGGAGATGGTGACCGTAGGTCAGCATAAACTGGTTGATGGCGTGAAAATCAATGTAGTAAAATAATTTACCATTTGGTCATGTACCATGTACCATTTATGTGCCATTTGGCTATTTAGCCATTTTGCAAAATGATTCAATGAACAAATAAATGACCAAATCGTAAATGACTAAATCGTAAATACATTTATGTCAATTTATAAATCAGCAATCGAAAAACCGGTAACTACTGCCCTGATTTTTATTGCAGTGATTATTATCGGTATCTACAGTTTTATCAAACTGCCGATTGACCAATTCCCGGAGATGGACCCTCCGTATGTCACGGTGATGACGACCTATCCGGGAGCGTCGGCTTCTGAGATAGAGACTAACGTGACAAAGATCATGGAGAATGCCTTGACTTCAGTGGATCACCTCAAACATATTACATCGCAGAGTAAGGATAATATCTCTGTGGTAACATTGCAGTTGGAGTGGGGGGCAAACATGGATGAGGCGACCAATGATGTTCGTTCGTTCGTCGATATGGCGGCTAACAACCTGCCGGATAATTGTTCCAAACCGGTGATCTTCAAACTATCTACTTCGGCAATGCCTGTCTGCCAGTATTCGATTACGGCCGATGAGACTTATCCGGGTCTGGATAAGATTCTCAATGATGAGGTGATTCCGCAGCTGAACCAAGTGGACGGTATCGGTAATATCTCCCTTTCGGGTGCACCGGATCGTTATGTCTATGTCAATATAGACCAGCAGAAACTGGATGCTTACGGTCTGACGTTGGAGCAGGTGGGACAAGTGGTACAGGCGAATAACCTGAACTTGACCTCCGGTACGATCAAGATGCCGCAAGAACAATATCAGATGCAGGTTCGCTCGGAGTATATAGAGAGTTCGGAGATTGAGAACCTGATGGTTTCCATGACTCCGCAGGGGCAGCAGGTCTTCATCCGTGATATCGCTACCGTAAAGGATACGATCAAGGATCTGACGCTGGATGAGAAGGCGAATGGACGTGAGTCGGTGCGTCTGGTGATCTCCAAGCAGACAGGTGCTAATACAGTGCAGGTATGTAAAGATATCCGTAACGAGTTGGCGAAAATCAAGAAACAGCTGCCTTCTGACGTGAAGATAGAGAAGATCTACGACTCATCGGAGAACGTGCAGAACTCCATCAACTCGCTTGAGGAATCCGTGCTGTACGCATTGTTTTTCGTCGTGCTGGTGGTATTGTTCTTCCTCGGCAAATGGCGTGCTACGATTATTATCGGTATCACTATTCCTATTGCGCTGATCGTGGCGTTCATCTATCTGGGATTGGCCGACTCGTCCATCAATATCATCTCCCTTTGTTCGCTGACGATAGCGATTGGTATGGTGGTGGATGATGCAATCGTGGTGTTGGAGAATATCACGCGTCACGTAGAGCGTGGTGAGGATCCGCACGAGGCATCTATTTATGCTACCAACGAGGTATGGGTGTCCGTTATTGCGACGACCTTGGTGCTCGTAGCCGTATTCGTGCCGATGACGATGTTACCGGGTTTGGCAGGAATCATGTTCCATGAGTTGGGATGGATCGTAACGATCGTGTGCTGTACCTCTACCTTGGTGGCAATCTCCCTCACCCCGATGCTCTGCTCTAAACTGCTGAAAGCGAAGAAAGTGCATGTTGATGCGGATGGTAATCTGGTAGAAGATGAGGCCGGAAAAGAGAGTTGGTACGATCGTACTATAGTTCGTCTGCTGGATAAAGTGGATGATTTCTATGCCCGCTCGTTGGGATGGTGTCTGAAGCATAAGGCCTTGACGGTTATTTTCCTCCTTGCGCTCTTTGTTTTCTCGATGCTGCCTGTTATGATGGGTAAGATCGGTTCCGACTTTATGCAGGAACAGGATAACGCACGTTTGACCGTTACCGTTAAGTTGCAGCGTGGTACGCGTATCGAGGAGACCCTGAAGACCGCTCGTAAGTTGGAGACCCGCTTTGTGACATTAGTGCCGTGTATTGAGTTGATTAATACTTCTGCCGGTTCCAACGACGAGGCTTCTATCGCGGCGCTCTTCGCCTCGACGATGAATAATAAGATCCAGATGACGATCAGGCTGCCTAAGAAATGGCAACGTGACCAATCCGTTTGGGAAATAGCGGAGGTGCTTCGTCAGGAGATGGCTCGCTATCCGGAGATTATTGAATATCAGTGTTCTACATCCGGTTTCGGAGGTATGGGAAATAACTCCGTGGATGTTGAGATATACGGTTATGATTTCGATGTCACTTCTAAGTTGGCAGATCAATGTCGTCAGCTCTCGGCTCAATTGCCCGGTGCACGTGACGTGAAGATCAGCCGCGAGGATGACCGTCCGGATATCAAGATCACGGTGGATAAAGAGAAAGCATCGCGTCTGGGACTTTCCTCCGCTACTATCTCCACTTATCTGAGAAACCGTGTGACCGGTATGTCTTGCGGTTATCTGAAAGATGATGGCTCGGAGTATGATATCTTAGTTCGCTTGCAGGAGGAGGATCGTAACTCGCTAACTGATATAATGGACCTGACTATACCTACACCGACGGGTAAGAAAGTGAAACTCTCGGAGGTGGCACAGATCGGTGAATACTGGGCTCCGCCTACCATCGAACGTAAGGCACGTCAACGTATCGTGACGGTTAGCGTGACGCCTTATAACACCTCTCTTGGCGAACTGGCTAAACAGGTAGAGGCGAACGTGCTTCCGAAACTGGATATGCCTGTAGGTTATTCCGTCCATTTGGGAGGTAGCTATGAGGATCAGCAGGATACATTCAATGATTTGGTATTATTGGGATTGATGATTATCTTGTTGGTATATATCGTGATGGCGTCGCAGTTCGAGTCGCTTAGAATGCCGGCAATCATCATGTTCTCTGTGCCGTTTGCCCTTTCCGGTGTTATCATTGCGCTTTGGATAACTGGTCGTTCACTGGATATGGTGGGTGCGCTGGGAGTTGTGTTGCTGGTAGGTATCGTGGTGAAGAACGGTATCGTGCTGGTGGATTATATCAACCTGATGCGTGAGCGCGGGTATGAACTGAATACGGCTATCCAGATGTCCGGTCGTTCGCGTCTCCGTCCGGTGTTGATGACCGCTTTCACTACCGTATTGGGTATGGTTCCGATGGCTATTTCTGCCGGCGAAGGCGCCGAGATGTGGCAACCACTCGGTATAGTTGTTATCGGAGGATTGACAGTTTCTACCTTCCTGACCCTTTATATCGTGCCGGTCCTCTATGGATTCATGTCTCGTCATGGCGACCGCGACAAACTCGAAGCGCTCAGAAAGAAATTCATCTTTATGGATCTTAAAGTAAAGAAAGGAGACGAACAATGAAAAACGAAGTTAATCGTGCCCCTGAGGCTAAGAAATGTGTAATGATTGTCTTCAACCAGGCCAATACAGGCCGTGTGGAATATATGTTAGATGTGCTGGGCATCAAAGGCTTTACATTCTTTGAGCAAGTACAGGGTCGTGGTACCAACGGCGGGGAACCCCGCCGTGGTACGCACGCTTGGCCGGAGATGAACTCCTGCGTCATCACCGTTGTCGAAAACGAGCAACTGCCCGCACTCCTCGAGTCCGTCAAGAAACTCGACATGCGAAACGAAGAGGTGGGTGTCCGCGCCTTCGTTTGGAACATCGAAACTACTGTGTAGATAATCGTGCCCTTGCGGCTAAGAACATCGAAGCGACGGTATAAAGAAAAATTTATTTGGAAACAAATCTGCAGTAAGCACGCAGGCCGCATTGTTCGCATAGCGGTTTGCGTGCTTGGCATATATAGCGCCCGTGTAGCAACAGCCAGTGGTGTGCCTTGGGAATGATGTCAGCGGGGATGTACTTCACCAGCGCTTTCTCTGTCTGCAGCGGGTTCTTGCTGTTTGTCGTCAGTCCGAGTCGCTCGCTCACGCGGAAGATGTGGGTATCCACAGCCATCGTCGGCTGGTTCCAGATGACCGCACACACCACATTTGCCGTCTTTCTTCCGACGCCCTGTAGCGTCTGCAGGTCGTCGATGTTATCGGGCACCTGACCGTTGTACGCTTCCACAAGCCGTTGCGCCATCTGCACCAAGTGCTCTGCTTTACTCCGCGGATAACTGACCGACTTGACGTATTCAAACACCTCGTCCGACGTGGCTGCGGCCAGTGCTTCCGGAGTGGGGTAGGCGGCAAACAATGCCGGCGTCACCATATTGACCCGCTTGTCCGTGCATTGCGCCGAGAGCATCACGGCGACGAGGCACTGGTATGGGCTCGCAAAGACGAGCTCGCTCTCCGCTACCGGCATGTTCTTTTCGAACCACGCAAGAATATGTTCAAACCGTTGTTTTGTTGTCATAGTAAGTGCGGCTGAGGTATTGCAGGACTTGGGTGACTTGCGTTTGCACGGCGGCTGTCTCTGTGCTTATCCCGCGCTTCTGTAATTTGAGCAACATAATCTGATAGAGCAACACCAGACTGGCTTCTATATCCGACATCGTAGGACGATTCGTTTTTGCTTTCAGTAGCGCCAGCGAAGGCTGCAGACGTATGATGGCTGCGCGGTAACTCGCCTCCTCGTCCAGCAGTTGGCTGTGTAGTTCTTCCAGTTCCGACAAGGCGTTCTGCGCCAACTGCAGATGCCCCGACTCCACGATACCTTCGCGGTGAAGCATCTCGTTCAGTTCGTGCAGTTCCGGCGTCGCATCGGCGTGCTGCGGGAAGGCACGCAGGTAGTCCTCCATCTGCCAGAGATACAGGATGTACTCGGCTATGTTGTCTTTCTTACTCCTCATCGTCGTCAAAATCAATTTCGTCCAGATAGTTGTCGGACATGAACACCTCTATATCGCGACGGTCTTTCTTCGTCGGGCGCCCCATACCTCTGTCTCTACCGCCATTACCGGCCAGACGTGCCAGTTCCAGCAGTTCCAGTTGTTCGGGTGTTGTGCAGTCGCGCAGGTACTCGGGCACAAGCTTCGCCCCCAAACGGTTCTCTGTCAGTTGCAGTACGCGGTAGGTGTACGTAATCGGCCCTTTGCGTACGGTGAACGTGTCACCCACCTTAAATGTCCGGCTGGGCTTGAGCTGCACGCCATTCATCGCTATCCGCCCGTTCTTACAAGCGTCCGCAGCAATGCTTCGCGTCTTATAGATCCGCATCGCCCAGAGGTATTTATCTACGCGTACTTCGGCCATAACCTGTAACCTATTTCCCATTAAACTGGTTCATGGTGCGGTCAATACCCTGCAGGCAGAAGCTCGGGATAATCTCCGTCGTCACTTTCAGCCGCTCGTCAATCTGCTTCTTCTCTTCGTCGGTCCATTCGCCCAGCACGAAGTTGATCTGTGTCCCGCGCGTGTACTCGTTCCCTATACCAAAGCGCACGCGCGCGTAGTTCTCCGTGCCGAGTACCGATTGAATATGGCCGAGTCCGTTGTGCCCGCCGTTCGAGCCTTGCTTGCGGATACGGATGGTTCCGAAGGGGAGGTTCAGATCATCCACCAGCACGAGCATGTTCTCCACGGGAATCTTCTCCTGCGCCAACCAATATCGCACGGCGTTACCGCTCAGGTTCATGTACGTCGAAGGCTTGAGCAACACCAGCTCGGCATTCTTTACCCTACATTTGGCCACGAACCCGTATCGCTTGTCCTCCCACTTCACATCTTTCGACGCAGCAAAAGCATCGATCATCATAAAACCGATGTTGTGCCGTGTACCTGCGTACTCGTCGCCGATATTGCCAAGTCCAACTATGAGAAATTTTGCCATACTTCTTTTAAAAATTAAGGGCGAGCTTAACGCCCGCCCTTATCATTAAGCTTGTTTGCTCTGGCGTGTTGCCTTCACCTCAGCGACGCAAGCGTCAGCCGGGTTAACGAACTTCAAGCCTTCTACCTTCACGTCAGCAACGGCGATCTTCTTAGCCAAGCCAAGCTCGGTAACGTCGATGTTGATACGATCGGGGAATGCGGTGTAGATACCTTGAACTTTCAGTTTGCGCATGTTCTGAACAAGTTTACCACCGGCTTTAACACCTTCAGCAAGACCGTTCAACTGAACCGGAATCTCAACTACTACCGGCTTCTTCTCATCTACTGCGAGGAAGTCGATATGCAGCGTCTTACCGTCAATCGGGTGGAACTGCAACTCTTTTACGACTGCTTTGGTCTTGGTGTCACCAACTGTCAGGTCAACAATCTGAGTGTCCGGGCTGTAGATCAACTTACGAACGTCAGCTGCTGCTACTGTGAAGGTCAGGCTCAGGCCACAACCGTAAATGTTGCAAGGAATCAATTCCTCTGCGCGGAAAGCCTTAGCGGCCTTCTTGCCGTACTCGCTACGCGGAGTACCTACCAATGCGAATTCTTTCATTTTCTTAAATTTGTTTGTGTTACTTAATACCGTGTATTCCATCACACGTGCCTCTTTTCATAATTCACCCCTCCTTTTAGGGAGGGGCTTGGGGTAGGCTTCCCTTTGTTGTCCACCGAGGAGTCGAACCTCGCTTCTCGGAACCAAAATCCGGTGTAATACCGATATACGAGTGGACAGCACTTTTTTCAAAAGCGGGTGCAAAAGTACTGCTTTTTTTTCATATACGCAAATATTTCCGCATTTTTTTGCAAAAAAGCCTACTTTTTCCGCTTACTCGCCTGCTTATTCAGCCACTACGGCGCTCGCTTCTAATTCCTGCTGTAGACCTGCTGCCTTGCGACGTTCCTGCAACTCATCCCTGTAGCCGGCAATCATAAACAGCGCTACGGCAAGCACAAAATACCCGGCCGCCAGTCCCCACAACGCCAGATATTCGGTGCGTGTGGTATAGAGCGAAGCGCCCATAGAGTTGATATGTATAAAGCCGTTAGATGCCCAGGTGTAGGGAATCAGGTACGACACGTATTTCCAGCCTACGGGTATCAGTTCTTTAGGCCACGAGATACCGGCTATGAACAGGAAGATGAGCGAGGTGGTGGGCACCAGCAGTACCATACCCGATTCACGGTTGTGGCAGAAGAAGCCTACGCACAGCGAGAAGAAAATCACGGCCAGGATAAACGGCACGTTAAAGCGCAGGATATCCAGTATGTTGCCTATATGCGGAATGCCGAATAGGCGCGGGAAAACACCCAGCAGGATAGCGGCCAATGCGTAGTAAATGATAAAGTACGCGCCACCTCTACCAAAGATGGTTCGGAAGGCCGAGTAGCCTCGACGTTTGCCCGGAATACGATAGACCTCTGTCTTCTCTTCGCGTATCGTACCCATCAGCATGCAGATACTGAAAAACAGCGTCTGGTGAAGCACCATAATCAGCACGGCGGGAATGAGAAACGAGCCGTAACCGCCGGTGGGCGAATAGAGCGCGGTTTCGGTATAGGGTGCTCCTTGTACCAACGACCAGGCAAATTCTTTGTCCATACCCATGTTTTCGTAGCGGTCAATCTGTATGTTGCGCATCTTGTCCAGCATCACCATGTTGCAGCTCAGATAGATGCCCTTCATGTAGAGGAACGACGACATGTCGCAGTAGAGCGATATATGGGCCTTGCCCAGCGGATCAGCCAGTTGTTGGGCAAAGTCGCGCGGGAAATAGATGATACCGTGTACCTCCTGATCGCGCAGCAGACGTTCCGCTTCCACCATCGAGACGCAGTTGTGCGTCAGGCTGATATCCGGTGTCGCATCCCAGCGATACATAAAATCCCGGCTCTCCGGCGATTGACTCAGGTCAACGACCGCTACCGGTATATTCGTGATTTGCTCATTCCAGTACATCGCTTTGTATAGGAAGGGATAGGCGAGCGATCCCAGAAAGACAATGATCATTACGCCCGGATCGGTAAAGATACGGTGTAGCTCGCGCGCAAAAATTCCGCAAAACTCTTTTACTTGTAGCCAATGTTGGTAAAAACGATGTGACATATATTTATTTGAGCGGATAGTTCTGATATTTTAGTGCTCGGTGCAGACGCGGGGCGACGCACAAAGCGGGAATCATAAACGCAGTCAAAGCCAGTCCCGGCCATACACTGTTCATGGCCGGTGCGCCCAGCAGTGCCTCATTCACGTAGATGAGATAGTAGTGGCGGAGTGGCTCCAGGTTGCTCAGCGCCTTGACAAAAGGCAGCATCGCCATGTTCGGATAGGTGAATCCGGAAAGCGAGAAACCCAGCATCGAGTAGAGCGCACCTACCGACAGCGCATCGCGCAGGGTCGGCATACAGCCTATCAGCACGATACCCATTATCTCCATGGCCATGATAAAGAGCAGCAAGCCCCACAGCAACCGCAGGTGACTGCCCATCACCGGGAATCCGACAATATAGTAGAAGAGCACGTGACACGTGATACCCAGCAGCATGTAGATAAAGGTGTACGGCAACAGCTTGCCTATCATGGCCACGGTGTAGTCGCCTCCCGCTACTCTCAGCCACACGGTCGAGGTCTTCGTCTTAAGCTCAAAACCGATAGCAAAGACGGTCAGTAGCAGCGCAATCACACCCAGTATACCCGGCAGTACTGTGCTCACCAGATAGATGGTGTAGTTGCCCCACGGATTAGCAAGCAGGTGGGCCTCCACGGCAATCGGTTGGATACGGTGCATAATCACGTCGTCGGTCATACCTTTCTTGCGCAACACTTCGCGTTGCAGCGCTCCCGAAGCCAGATTGACCATCGTCAGCATTTGCTTGTAGGCCGTGTTGCCGCCTACGGTATACGCGTTCGTCGTGTAGAAATCCAGTTGGGGACGTTTGAAGGCCACCAGGTTGCTGTAGAAACCTTCGGGAATGACAAAAATACCGTATAGCTTACCCTGCTGCATGGCCTCGCGTGCCTCGGCAAACGAGTTGGTTATCATGATGATATCCACCGAAGGCGTGGCCTGCATCTCGTGGCATACGCGACGGGAGATAGTGGTCTGGTCATGGTCCACCACGGCAATCGGAATGTTCTCTGCCGCACCGCGTTCCATCAGGGTCATGAAGAAGAATATGGCTACCAACATAGCCCCCACGGATGCTAACAGATAGATCGAACGTGAGGTAATACGCCTCAACTCACGCCGCGTGACACGCCAAATATTGATGAAAATGACTTTCACTTCTCTTGCTCACTATTTGTCGAGTACCAGTGCTGTCATGCCCGGACGAAGTCCGTCAATCGGCGCAATCGGACGACACTTCACGTCGAAAGTGCGTACGTCGTAGCCGCCGTTTTGCTTGGTGGTACGCCAGGTGGCATAGGTGCCCATCGCCTTTATGTACGTCACTACCACCGCGTAGGTCTTGTCGTCACCCAGTGCCGGTATCTTGATCTCCACCTGCGAGCCTTGGCTAAAGCCTTCCAACATGTCTTCGCGTACGGCAAAGGTAAACCATACGTCGGTCATGTCCACAATCGACATCACCGGACTGCCTTGACCTACCAGTTCGCCTACCTTCGGGAATTTCTCGCTTACCTCGCCGTCACACGGAGAGAGCAGGTAGCGTTCCGCCTCGGCGGCAGCCACTTCTTTTAGGATACCGTCCACGCGTGCTACTTGGGCACGGGCGGCATCTTTGTCTTCCGAGCGGGCACCGGCCAGCGCCATGTCATACTGACTCTTGGCGGCCTTGACGGTAGCCGAAGCAGCCTTGTATTGCGCTTCTACCTCATCGCGTTTCTGGGCACTGACAACGCCTTTTTCGTACAGGCGTGCCACGCGTTCGTAACTCTTGCGGTAGATTTCTTCGCCGGCCAGCGCTTTCTGATATAGCTCATACGCACCTTCTATCTGCTGCGGCTGGGCGCCATTCTTGGCTTTGCGGTCAACGGCTGCGGCCATCTCGCGGGCGGCCAGAGCCTGGTCTTTCTTCGCCTCTACTTCCGGCGAGTAGATAACCACCAGTGTGTCACCTTTCTTCACCTGATCTCCTTCTTCTACCAGGTACATCTCTATACGTCCGGGCACTTTTCCGGATACGCGGTACTCAGTGGCTTCCGCTTCGCCTTGAATCAGCATTTTCTCCGGCTTAAGCGCCAGTGCTCCTACCAGTGCTACAATGATTACAACTACCAGTAGGGCGATTACACCCAGCAGCAAACTGCCTTCTTCTTCTTTTTTCATATGTTTGTTATTTGTCTGTGTTTACTTATAGTTTTCCGGTATACTTACGCAGGTGTGTCTCCTGGTTCTTTGCCTCCACCTGTGCGTCTACCAGTTCGGTAGCGGCCGACAGCCAGTTGGTCTGCGCCATCATTAGTTCCGATGCGGTAATCATGCCGGCGTCGAACGACTCCTGCGCCATACGCAGCACTTCTGCCGCATTCTCTTTGTTCAGCTGTGCCATGGCTATTTTCTGTTGTGCTTCCATCAGTCGCTGATTAGCCTGCGTGGTCTGCAGCGTCAGTTTCTCGCGCATCTCTTCTACGGTCAGCGTGGCCGCATTGGCCGCGTGACGCGCTGCCTTGTAGCGTAGGATAGCGTCGGCATGGGCGATGGGGATGTTCACGGTCACACCGGCCATGAAGAAACCCTTGCCGCTCCAGTCCGAACGCACGCCGTTCTCTACCGACGGATTAGTGTAGGCGTAGCTGGCCGAAGCGATGATGTTGGGCTGCAAACCGGCCGAGGCCAACTTGGCATTGCTGCGGGCTATCTTCTCCGCTTCTTCCAGCATCTGTATCTCGCTACGTCCGTTGGTAGCGCCCGCTGCGTCCAGCGAGTTATTGGTTAGCATAGTCTCCGTCAGGCCGCTTTCGTCCAGGACAAACTGGGTCATTAGTGGCAGCCCGCAGGCTTGTGCCAGGGCCATGCTCGAGAGCGTCAGTCCGTTCTCTGCTTGCAGTTTCTTCACTTCCGCATCACCGCGTTTGGTACATACTTTCAGCAAGTCCGACTGCGTCGCCACACCTTCCTCAACGGCGGCACGCACGTCGTTCTCCAGGCGGCACAGCAGTTGGTAGTATTCCTCTGCCAGTTGCTTCTTCTGGGCCACCGACACAACGCGCCAGTAGGCTTCGTCCACCGCCACAATCAGTTCCTCGTTTTTGGCGCTCGAACGCAGCTTGGCGATGTTCTCTACCGATTTGGCAATCTTGTGTATCTGTATCAGACGACCACCCACGTAGATAGGCTGTACTACGCCTACCTGCGCCACCAGCACGTGCTCTACGTCTATCGTCAGCACGTCATAGGCCTTCTGGTACGCTTGTCCCAGCGCGGAGCCGATACCGTTCTGCAGGTCCAGAATGGGCTGCTGGAAGATTGTTCCGGCGGTTTGTTGGGCCAGCTGACTCAGGAAGGAGTTGTCGTTCCATTGGAACGAACCTCCGTTACCGGCGTACGCCGTGCCCTGACCGAAAGCTTTCTCGTCAGCCAGCAGGTGTGCGTTCTTCGAGACCCAGCGGTAGCCACCATTGGCAGATACACGGGGGAACATCGCGGCAAAAGTAGCCTTGCGGTTGTATTCCGCCGCTTTCAGTAGTTCTTGCTGCGCCTTGCCCGAATGGGTCAGCGACAACGCCATCTCCCTGCAGTCCTTCAGCGAGCAGCGCAGCGTGTCTTGGGCCGATACCATGCTGGTTAGGCACAGTAATGCAGCCGCAAAAATAGTTGACTTATAATTCATAAACTAATATATTTCAAATACCCGATATTCCTCAGCAAAAATCATGCCAAATTGAACATATAATGCCTTATTTTTTCAGATAAATATAAAAAGTAGTACCTTTTTCGTTACTTTCGAAGCGGATGCGTCCTCCGGTGCCCTCTACGATGCGTTTCGAGATGGCCAGACCAAGTCCGTTTCCGTTGGATTTTGTGGTGAAAGAGGGGCGGAAAATAGAGGGCTGAATATCCGCAGGAATACCCGTTCCGTTGTCGGAGAAGGAGATACATATCTCGTCTTCGGCGTAGGCGGCGTTCAGCACGACGATGATATCTGCGTTCGGCCTGCCTTCCGTAGCCTGTATCGCGTTGCGCAGGATGTTGACAAACACTTGTCCTATCTGCTCGCGGTCAGCATGTACAATCACGCCGTTGTCGGCGCCCACATAGCGAATCGGTACGTCCGCATCGTTGGCGCGTTGTAGGGTGATGACGTCCGACAGTTTCTGCGCTACATCCACCTCCGATTCTACTACTTCCGGCTGTTTGGCGAACGTCGAGAACGAGTGGGCGATGTGCGACAGGTTGTCTATCTCCGACACCAGCATCCGCGTGGCTTTGTCGAAATAGGCGTCAAATTGCTCCGTGCCGCGTAACCGCTGCAGTTTCTGTACCGACAGTTTCATCGGCGTCAGCGGGTTGTTTATCTCGTGGGCTATCTGGCGTGCCATGGTCTGCCATGCGCCTTCGCGTTCTGCCTTCGCCAGTTGCTCGGCCGAGGTCTCCACGCGGTCCACCAGGTGGTTGTAACGCTCCACCAGCAACCCCACTTCGTCGTGATACGGATAGGTCACGTGGTTGTCTTTCGCGCCTATCTGGAACCGCCGCATCTTGTCGGTCAGCAGCAGTATCGGAGCGGTCATGCTTCGTGCGGCCGCAAACGAAAAAATCAGGGCCAGCAGCAGCACAATGATATACGGCGGCAGCAGACGTGCCAGCAGTTTGTCCACTTCCTGATTCCTCGTCTGTTCGCTCAGGAAATACGGCATCGCGATGTAGCCGATAGGCACAAACGATCCGTTGTAGAACGGCACGTACGACACCAGGTACGGGTGGCTGCCCAGCTGCTCGTAGCACACTATCGAGTGCTCTTCGCCAAACAGCGCTTCCGGCGCCATACGCAGCGACAGCACGCCGTTCTGGAAAAGTGCGGCCGACGAGGTGGCCAGCATCTCGCCCGACAGGCTATATACGTGTATGTCTTGGTTCAGGTCGTAGCCCAGATCGTGCAGGTCGATCGACAGTCCTCGCGACTGCGAAGACGTCAGCGCCACATCCCAGTAGTACAGCGAGCGCAGATACGACTGGATATACTCCGAACGTGTCAGCAGTTGCTCGCGTTGGCGCTCCTCATAGTTGGTCCGTACGTAGCGCACCGACACCACGAACATATAGATAAACACCGCCAGCACGCACGCCAGTATCACATACATGATACGCGTCGACAGGCGCATGTTGCGAATGCCGCGATTCGCTATCAGCCCGCCTATTCCCATCGCCAGCAGCACCGCGAAGAGCAGCAGGCACAGCAGGAAATACACCCGTCCTTGCAGGCTTCCCGAGCGCCACCACGGCGTGTCATCAGCCTCGTCGGCCTCCAGCAACGTGCGGAACGAGAACGACTGCTTGGCTATCGCGTAACCCTCGGTGTTGTCGGGAGTCTCCGCTTCCGGCATCAGCGAGAACAAGTAGTCGCCGTCGGCCGAATAGATAGGCGTGTAGTCGTCACGCCGGTAACGTGTCACGCCGCGGCGGCTGCTCACCGAGAACGGCGGCACAAAACGGTTGTGCATCAGCCGGGTCTGCAACGGATATTCGTAGCGGATCGGAATCACCGTCATGATGTTATACTCGCCCGCTTTGGTCCATCTTGCCAGCGCGTGCGCGTTCTTGAACCGTCCGTAGCGCCACTTGTCATAGCTCGTCAGCAGCACTTCGCCCGATGACAGCCAGTTGTCCGACCAGTAGAGTAGGTGGGTCGCGTCGAACACGTAGAACAGCAGGTGTTCGTCAGCCTCGGCGATGGCGCGAATGCTGTCCATCGTGGCATGACGCTGTAGAGCAGCCGATAGGTTCGCTATCTGCTGCTCTGCGTAGCTCTCGCGTTCTGCCACTTGACGCTGCATGCGTCGGCTGTCTGCTGAGAAGGAGTGGCATGCTGTCAGGATTGCTGTCAGGGCAATCAGACAGGCCACACGCGCCATATGTAGCCGGTTTAGTAGAATAGTATCTTCAACCACGGCTGGCCGCGGCGCATCTTGTCGTTCGGTAGATATTTGATCAGGTAGACACTACCTTTTTGCAGTTCGCTCTCCGGCAGTTGCACGATGTTAATCGTCGCCGAAACAGGAATCGTCTTCACCAGGCTTCCGTCGGTGTTGTAGATACCTACGCTGCCCGAGGTGAGCGACTGCGGCAGGTATACCGCGTGCTTCACGGGGTCGTAGGTCAGTCGGCTCGACTCGGCATCCGAACCCGGCAGGGTATAGATGCTGAACGGCTGACTCAGCGCGCTCACGTGCTCCGCGCAGCCTTTTTCCTCCGAGCATTGCAGACGCACGTAGTACGTCGTGTTCGGTATCAGGTCGTACGCGTAGAACATGGCGTAGTCCTCTGCGTACGGTTCGTCTTGCGCAATGATAGCGCGATCGCGGCCTTTGTAGGTGTACACGGTCTTCTGGTTGAAGGTGGTGGTGAACGCATCTACGCACACACCCTCGCCGCCTACCGATGTGTACTCCAGGCGGAAGCGGCGGTAGCCTTGCTCCTCCGTGAACGAACGGCGATACGTATATTTCTTCGTGTTTTTGCTTACGTGTATGATGTCCAGCGTGTCAATACCGGCATCGCTGTAGCCCACCAGGTATATCAGACCTACGTCGCTGTCGGTCGTTGCCGGCGCACTCAGCCACATGCTCATCTCCACTACCGGTAGCGGGTAGATAGGCGACATGATCCACTCGGCGTTCTCTTTGAACCACAACGACTCGGCGCCTATCTCTTTGGCCTTGCTCGTCGTACGCAGGAAGCTGGTTGCCCACTCGCTTGCCTGTACTACGGCTTCGTCGTCAAAGCCCTCAAAGCTCTCTACCAGCGACTCTTTGCCTTCTTCCATGTGGTAGAGCGTCACGTAGTAGTATTCCGCGTCTTGTTCCGGTGTCCAGTGTACGGTGAAGGTCGTCGGCGTCACGTTGTCCAGCGCGCTGATCGACGGTACGCCTATCAGTATGGGGCGCGGACTTGTGCCGTATATCACTAGTGTGCTCACGGCGCTGCCTTGGCTCACGCGTATCGTGCCGCGTTGCTGGTCGCACACCTGTTTCTTCGGTGCATAGCGAACCCACAGCGCTTGGTCTATCGTCGAGTCGGCGCTTACCGTGCCGGTCACTGAGTTCGACCAGTTCACGCTGTCTTTCGAGACTTGGAAACCGCTTCCTGTCGCGCTAATCTGTACAGCTACTTGCGGATCCAGGTGCTCGCCTGCCACGCGCAGGAAGTAGCCCGGCGTATAGGCTTTCTTGTCGTCTTTGTTATACGTGCTCTCTATCAGCGGCATCGTTGCCGGCACAAACATAAAGCCGTTCGACTTAAAGGTGAACGTGATGTTCTCCTCTTGTGCAATGTCGGTCAGCGGCTGCTCCAGCATCTCGCCTTTGTGCAGCGTCGGCGTGAACGTGGTCACTTTCTTCGTGCCTGGGAACGGATCGCTGTCTGTCGAATAACCCTTGCGGCCGCCGGCTTCCTCCACGTGGTAGCGCAGCGGCACGCTGTTGTTCGGCTCATTGCTGCTCCAGGCCGAGGCTTTGTAGTCCACGTGCCAAATCAGCATTCCCGTCGCCGGCAGACATGTCACGGGCTTGTCCCAACCTACGCGCTGACGGTTCTCCAGCAGCCAGTACTCGCTCGGCGAGGCGTTCTCGAAACTCAGGTTGTGCGCCTCTTTGGCTATCAGGTACACCTGGTGCTTGCCGTTCGTTAGCGGCTCCAGGGTGTACGTACCCGCGTCTTTCAACTGTACGGGCGTCACCCAGCCCAGTTGGAAACGTTCACCGGCAGAGTAGGAGGGCGGTGTCTTGCCGCTTCCGTTGTAGCTTCCCGAGCACATAATGTCCCAGGTTCCTATCGTATATTGGCTGTAGCCCGTGTCGTAGTAGTCGGGCAGACCCAGTACGTGGCCGAACTCGTGGCAGAACGTTCCTATACCGCACATGCTCTTGCCGCTCGAGCCGCGAAGCTCCGACGTACAGGCGTAGTCGTATATCAGTTTGCCGTCCACGCGGTCGCCGGTGTTCACGATGCTCCGGTGCGGCCATATGGTGTTCGACGGACCACCTTCTGCTTCGTTATGGCCGGCGTAGTAGATAAACACGTTGTCCAGACGGCCGTCGTTGTTGGTGTCATATTGCGCCATGTCCACGCCGCTTTCCGACACTTTGTTGCAGGCCTCTACTACCATCTGCGCCGTGTGCGAGTCGTAGTATGCGTAACCCTTGCTCAGCTCCACAGGCCCGTAGCAGTCGAACTGCGGCTGGAAGATGCTGTCCGAGCACGCAATGAAGTAGTCGCGTGCCGAACCTATTCCGCCGTTAGTGCTGTAGCCGCTCTCGTTCAGCATCTTCTGGAAATCGTTCAGCGTGAATTGGAACTTCAGGTCGCTGAAGTTCACCAGAATCACTACGCTCTTCGGCGAGCCTTCCAGCGGGAAACCGTTGTTGCCGGTCTTCGGCGCACGGGCGGCACGACGGGCTTTCATAGCCGCTGCCGGCACTTCAGCTACCGACTTGTCTTCTATCCACCTTCCGTCAGCCATCTTCCTCAGCGGGGTGCCTTGCAGGTCGGTGTAGTAGCTGTGAAACTCATCGCCAACCAGGCGCACCATACGGGTGCTTCCGTCTGCTTCCACCACTTGTATCGGCTCCGGAGTCGCCATCACGGCGTGCGCAGCCATACACATCATACATGCGCTAATAAACAATACTATCTTTTTCATAATTGCGTATATTTTTCCAAACAAATATCAATTAGCGTGCAAAAATACTATTTTTTTTGCATATATGCAAATATATCTTTCTTTTTTTGCCAAATTCCCATAGAAACCCGCCCTTTCTTCCTCCTTTACCACCTATTTTCGCTCTATTTACCGCCTATCTACCGCCCATTTACGGCTCATTCTCGTTACCACTACGTTCGCATTACGGACATCTACGTCGGGTTTTTGCCCCATCTATACAACAAATCAGGCGACCGAAGCCGCCTGATTGTTGTTGATTAAAGTGTCCCTAAAGATTATTTGCGAACAAACACCTTTTTGTCTGTCGGGAGTACAGTTCTGTTGATAACCGGTTTCTCGCGGTTAACCACCTTCATCGGCTTCAGGTATTTCTTAGCAGCCTCTTGCGGCAGCTTCTCATAGTATTTGTCGGTCATTTCACCCCAAATACCCGGCGCTTTCCAGGTCTCACCGTCCTCTTCAAATACCAAACCGGTTTGTTTTGCAAACCAGGTTACATTGCTACGGTAGTAAATCTCAGCCTCGTCTCCGACGTAGATACCCGTGCCGCCAAGACCGAACCAGTAGTAACCCTTGCCGTTGTCCCAGTTGATGATCGACAACTCAGTACCGGTCATACACTCGCTATACGCTACAGTGCTATCGCCATTCAGGTAGTTGTAGAACTTCTGAGCATCACCCAACTTACCTGCAGCAGCGCAGTAAGCAAATGCGGTGTCGTTCGGGTTGAACTGATCAGGATCAACGATCGACAGGTAGCTGCTACCTACATAGAAACCCTTGTAATCACCCTCTTCTACGATGACATAGATCGGCATGTTCACAACTTCCAGTACGTAACCCAAACCACTCAAGCCGGTCATGGTCTTATCCTTGTATACCGGAGTGATGTTTGTGTCCCATACAAAAGCATTAGCAGGATACATAACGCATTTTACCGTACCTATCCTAAGCTCGATATCAACGGTGTCACACAGCGGAGTCTCCTCGTCGAAGTTCCAGATCGACCATCCGGCCCACTCGATCATATCCTCAGCACCTTGTACAGTTACTTTGCATACAGCGGTTAAATCACCATGTTTAGCGGTGATGTTCGCTTCGCCCTCAGCGACAGCGGTAACAAGACCGTTTTGATTAACAGTTGCTACTGCAGTGTTGCTGGATGCCCACTCACAGGTAGGAGGTACCAACGAGCTCGGCTCCCATGTCAAATTCTGATTCAGTTTCGCGCTCTCATCTACAGCGAGAGTGATAGATGTCTCTTTGAAAGCGAGCTTGGTATACTCAGAACCGCCGCCTTCGCTTCCTTTGTTACAGCTTGCCAATGCTACAACGGCAGCTGCCAATACAATCAGATACTTTTTCATAATGATTGAATTTTTAGTTGATTAATGTTTATATAAACAGACTTTTCGTCTCTTATTGGTGTTGCAATTCCGTATTCTGGCTCAACGTCGGGTTGTAGCGAATCTCTGTGGTCGGAATCTCGCACATAAACTGCTCTGCTACACTTGCATCCTCGGTGTTGATCGATTTGTCAGCACGGCTCAAATGGTTCTTACCCAATGTAACGCTTTTAGCCAAACGGCGCAGTGTCTGCAGCCCGTAGCCTTCACCCCACATCTCGACGCGCCAGTTGTAAACCAGTGCGGCCTTAACGGCGTCAGCGCTATTCAGGGTGCCCAGCCACGTGTTGTAAGCGGTCATAGCGTCCGCATCGTTCGGGTCTACACGCTCGTCGCAAAGTTCTTTCAGGTAAGCGGCTGCGCCGGCATAGTCGCCTTGATTCCAAGCGGCCTCTGCAGCAATCAGGTAAGCTACCTCAACGCGCATAAACACATGGTCGCAGAGCCAGTCGCGGTCTACCTTCGTCAGGTCGGTTACGTCCTTGGTCTTCGGGCAGTAGAACTTGCGATCCGGGCAATACGGGAATTTCTGTGAGCCGGAGCGGAACCAGTTCTTACGGGCATCCCAACCGGTAGCTACGATGTCGTCGTACAGTTTGCTGTCAATACCTTTGGTATCGCCGGCGGCGGCATAACTGTAGGTGTGGATATCCACTTGTCCGAAGAACGAACCCAGCGCCGTGGTGTTCTCTACCGTTACATTCTCGCCCCAAAGCCAGTTGGCGGCACTGACGTCAGCAAAACCGGTTGTGGTAAGTTCCGCGAATTTCAGCATCGGGTACTTGTGATATACGGCCTTGGCTTGCTCTTCGGCAATTTGATAGCAGTTCTTGCCGTCTGCAATAATCTCCGTCTTGTCGCCGTGGTTCAGCATGGCGTAGGCCAGCATGATGCGGGCTACGTCGGCATCTACGTGCAGTTTCGACTCGCGGGCTTCATACTTGCCGTAGTAGTCCAGCAGGCTGATAGCGTCCGAGAGGTCCTCATATACGCGAGCGTAAACTTCTGCTACAGTAGAGAGCGGAGCACCCAGCGTATCCAGGTCTTTGCCGGTATAAATCGGCAGAGCTCTTACTTGATCCAAGTCGGTCGTCTCAGCGTCGCGGGCGTCGCAATATACGTTCAGCAGGCCTGCATAAGCCCAACCGCGCATTGCCAGAACCTGGCCGTAGCAGTAGCCGTTCAGTGCGATGATCTCTGTCGGAGTCTTACCATCGGCCATGGTCTGCATAATGGTGTCCAGGTCATTCTCAATGGCCTTGTCGCAGAGGTTGGCCAGGTGGATAATCTCGTAGTAGTACGACCAGATATAGCTGCGGGCATAAGCGTAGAAATAGCCGCGCTCATAGCTTTCAAACCAGCCGTAATTGGCCTTCTTCATCGCCATATCGCCGCTCTGGATGTCGCCGTACATGTCGATGGAGCGTTGGCCGAACACCTCGTGGTCGCCGTACTCGTATAGTTTCGAGTAGATACCGCGGAGCGAACCTTCCAGTTTGTCGGGCAGGCTCTGATATTGATCTTCCAGAAGGACACCGCCTTCGGGATATTGGCTCAGAAAACTGTTACCGCAAGAGGTAAGCGCCAAGCCCAATACGATCGTTGCAAACAAATATTTCATCTTTTTCATTGTCGTGTCCTCCTATTGTTAGAATTCTACTTTCACACCTGCCATAACTGTCGACAGCGGGCTGTAGTCGTTATATCCGTTGGAACCGTCGATTGACATCATCGGGTTGTAACCCTTGCGGGAAGTGATCATACCCAGGTTGTCGGCAGCTACCCAGATGTGCAGCACGTTCATCTTGGCCTTCTCGATCAACTTCTTCGGGAACTTGTAGCCCAGGTTGATATTCGTGAGGCTCAAGAACGAGTTGCTGGTCAGGAAGCGATCGCTGGCGGCGTTAGCATAGTCGTCGTTGCCGTTCGACAGACGCGGGATATTGGTGTTCGTGCGCGTCTCCGTCCAGCTGTTCAACATATCTTTGTGCCAGTTGCGGCTACCTACCTTGTCGCTGTGCATCAGGCTCGCGTACATATTGTCGTAGCCGTAACCGCCGATGCGGTAAGCGCAGCTCAAGCTAAGCGTAAAGCCGTAGGCCTCGAAGTCCAAACCGAAACCGCCGTCCAGGTCAGGCATCCAGCTCTTGCCGGTATAGTTCGAGCCGGCATAGGTGTACTCCTCGTTGGTAATCGATACCGTCTGGATATCTGCATTCGGGTGCTTGAGTTTGTACTCATATACCGAAGCAATGTAGTTACCCTCTTGCGGGTCGCCGTCCTCAATCAGGTCGGCCGAGGTGTGACCCCAACCACCCTTGTTGGCATCGTAGTAACCGGTGTACAGGGCTTGACCCTGCTCGTTCACACCCTCGTAGTGTACCATATACCAGTCAGCTGTACTGTGGCCCTTCGACATACCGCCCGACATAATCATACGTACGGGCTGGCCGTTCTCGTATCCGTCGATAGGCATCTCCAGCATCTTGTTGCGGTAGAAACCGCCGTTGATGCGGAAGTCCAACTTGATGTTACGCAGGTCTACCAGGTGAGCCTTCAGTGCGAACTCCAGACCCTGGTTCTCCATCTCGGCGTCGTTTACGTAGTAACGGCCGTAACCCAGCGAAGGTGCTACGTAGCGCGGGAAGAGCATGTTGTCCGTCTTCTTGTAGAAGTAGTCGAGCTCAATATCCAGATACTTGCTGATCGAGAGTTCCAGACCGAGGTCCAACTGGCTCGCGCGCTCCCAGGTCAACTCCTCGTTACCTCTGTATTCCCAGGTGTAACCCTTCCTGTCGCCTACGTTGCCGATAGCATATTGGTTAACATACATCATGTCGCCGATATCCTGGTTACCCAGCATACCCCAGCTCAGGCGCAGCTTACCGTTCTTCATCCAGTCGGCTGCCGTCGTACCTTCCATGTAGTGCTCGTTTGTGAAGTTCCAAGCTACACCCACCGAGCCGAAGTGACCCCAGCGGTGACCCTTGGCAAACTTGCTCGAACCGTCCGCACGGTAGTTACCGGTAATCAGGTAGCGGTTGTCGTATTCGTAGGTAGCGGTAGCCAGCGCCGACTCCAAGGTGCTCGTGCGAGCATAACCGTCTATACCGTCCATGCTGATGGCGTTGCCCAGTTCGGGTACGTCGTCCAATACGATTTTCTTCATGTTGCCGTATTGGTAGTTCTGGTTGAAGTAGTGCGTCTCATGACCGGCCATCACGCGAATAGTGTGCTCGTTGATGGTTTTGTTATACTCCAGCAACTGGTTGCTCGTAATCGACAGGTAGTTGTACTGCGCATTGGCGATACGACCCACGTTGGCAGCGTCGCCGTAGTACTTGTTGGTCAGGCTGTTCGAACGCTGGTTCACGTATTGCATACCCAGGTTCACCGTAAATTTCAGTCCTTCGTATAGTTTGAACTCCAGGAAAGCGGCACCTGTGGTCTGGTGAAGCACGTGGCGGTTCTTGTCCCATTCCAGTGCGCCGGCAGGGTTGATACCGAATGCGTACGGACGACCGCCTTCTTCGTCGATGTCCGCATTGCCGTTGTCGCCGTAGTCGTACATCGCGCGGCCCGTTTTGGGATCAATCTTCGGTTTGCCGGTAGCCGGATCATATACATATACCGGATAGATCGGCGGGATTTCGTTCACGAAGCTGAAACCGTTGTTGGCGGCACTTGTCTGACCCGGGTTGTTGATCTTGGCGTACGAGTATTGGATGTTCAATCCGCCCTTCAGCCATTTCTTACCCTGGTAGTTCACGTTGGCACGGGTGTTGAAACGCTCGAAATCCGAACCGGTATAGTAACCTTCGTCTTTCAGGTAACCGAAACTGGTGTAGTAGTTCAGTTTCTCGTTACCGCCGCTGATCTTCGCGGTAGTTTCCAGTTTCAAACCGTTGTGGAACATAGCGTTATACCAGCTGTCCATATTCTGGTAAGCCGCCTGACGCTGTACATTGGCGTAGTCGAAAGTCGGGTTGACATTGCCGGCTGCGTCATTCGCGTTGATAAGCAGGTTGCCCTTCTGATCCCAGATGTTGTAGATGGTAGGAATACCGTTTCCTCCGAACAGGGCGTTGTTGGCATTTCTTATAGCTTGGGATACGCCTTGTTTGTTAATCAAGTGGTATTGGTTATACAAGCTCTGCCAAGACAATACGGCGTAGTCCTCCGGATTGTCAATCACGTCGTACATCGGCAGCAGACGCATGTTGGCACCGGCCTTCACGTCGATCTCAATCTTGGCGTCATCGCCGTTCGAACTACCTTTCTTCGTGGTGATCAGGATCACACCGTTCGCACCGCGGCTACCGTACAGCGACGTTGCCGTAGCGTCTTTCAGGACGGTTGTGCTGGCAATATCGCCCGGGTCAATCGAACTAACCGATCCGGCCTCCAATGGAATACCGTCCACTACGTACAGCGGAGCGCTGCTCGCCGAGATAGAACCGATACCGCGGATACGGATATCGGCTACTGTACCCGGCTGACCGCTCGAGGTCACCACCTGTACACCCGCTACCTCACCGGCCAAAGCCTTCGTGATATCCGACGGGTTTTTCTTTTCGATGTCCTCTGCCTTCACAGCAGTGGCCGAACCTGCGTAAGCTCCCTTGGCTACATTACCATAACCGGTAACAACCACCTCTTGGATGACTTCGCTGTTTTCAATCAGCACGATGCGAAGGTTCTTGCCCGCAGCTACCTTCTGGGTAGCCATACCTACGAAGCTCACCACGAGTTTGGTAACCGACTCCGGCACCTCCATCGCGAACGAACCGTCCACATCCGAGATTGTACCCTGTGTAGTGCCTTCAGCCTGGATGCTCGCTCCGATAATCGGATCACCGTTGCTGTCGACTACTACACCGTTTACCTGCTTCTGAGCAAACAAACCAACGCTCAGGCAAGCAAGAAACAATAGTGTAAAAATCTTCTTCATAATTTTTGTTAATATAGTTTTTGTTTGTTATAGTTAGCGTATAAAAACGAAAAATCGCGCAAAATTACAACTTTTTTTTTATATAAGCAAATATTTTATGAAAAATTAGCAAAAAAATGTATAAAAAGAGCCAAAAAGTTAACTCTTTGGCCCAAATTGTGACAAAATGAAAGATTTTTGGCTTATTCGTAGGTCAATGTGTATACATTTTCCGGACTCAGCGTTTCTCGGCTGATTTCCAGCAACGCTTCCGTCGTCGTCTGCTCAATCCTCCTGTACGTCTCCTCCCAACTCGGCGCATGGCCGAAATAGAGCATCGATTTCGCCATACTTAGTGCCGTGTTCTCCTGGTTCTGGGCCGAGATAGCCATCTGCCCCCTCAGTTGCTGTAGCGCGCCCTTCAGCGCCGCTTCGCTCATTTTCGTCGTGCAGAGCCGCTCCAGCTCTGCCTTCACCAGTCGTTCGCTTTCTTGATAGTGCTCCGGCTCACATGCCCAGTAGATACACCAGTAGCCCGTGTCGCTCAGCGGTGTGTAGGTCGATTCTACGGTATACACCAGCCCTTTTGCCTCTCTCAGACTCAGATTCAGCCGGCTGTTCAGGCTTCCGCCGCCCAGGATGTTGTTCAGCAGAAACATCGGCAACTGCTTTTCGTGCCCCAGCGCATACGCCCGGTTACCCATCATCGCATGCACCTGGTGGGTGTGTTTCTTGTAGTGCATCTCCCTACCGCCCTCTGTCGGACCTAATACGGAGGTACAACGGGAGCATAACGAGACCTCGATTCCGGAATGACCCTTTTCGCCCATACCTCCGAACTCCTTTTCTGTCATCCTGAAGAACGTCTCCGGCGCCACATCGCCCTGACAGAAAACCACCATCCGTTCCGGCCTATAGTGCTGCGCCATCCATCGTTGGGCGTAGTCGGGCTTGCTGCTGATATGTCTCAGCGTCTTTCGTGTACCTAATATAGGCCGCGCGAGCGCGGTGTGCGCGTAAAGCAGACTCTCAAAATCGTCGTAAATCAGTTCGCTCGGCTGGTCGTTGTAGCTGTCGATCTCGTCGAGAATCACCATCCGCTCTTTGTCGGTCTCTTCCTTGCGGAAAGTGGGCTCCGAAATCAGTTCGGCCAGCAGGTGAAGCGTCAGCCGTACATGTTCGGTCGTAATGGCGGCATAGAACGTCGTCTCCTCCTTCGTCGTATAAGCGTTGATCTCACCGCCGATACCCTCTATCGAGTGAATCAGCTGCCGGGCACTGCGGTGCGCCGTCCCCTTGAATACGCAATGTTCGATATAGTGCGCTATCCCGTTCTCCTCCTCTTCTTCGTCCCGCGTACCCGCACCTATCATCACGCCTACATACGCCACCGGACTCGCTGTCCGACGGAGCACGATTTTTACCCCATTTGGCAAAATATGATAAAAAGTTTGCG
>DEHM01000017.1:42849-45817 GCA_002351925.1 Bacteroidales bacterium UBA2800 | reverse complement strand
GCGGCATTGGCGGAATTGGTAGACGCGCCAGACTTAGGATCTGGTTCCGAGAGGAGTGAAAGTTCGAGTCTTTTATGCCGCACAAACGAGTCCTTCGGGGCTCGTTTCCTTTAACCTCTCACCTCTATCCTCTCACCTCTTTTGGCTTCGTTCCACAATTCGTCCATCTCGGCGAGCGTCATCTCTTTCAGCTCTTTGCCTTGCTCTTTCGCCTTCGCCTCCACATAGTTGAACCGTCTGATGAACTTCAGGTTCGTCTGTTCCAGTGCGTTGTCCGGCTTGATTTTATACAACCTTGCTGCGTTAATCAGCGCAAAGAGTAAATCGCCGAACTCCGCTGTGATTCCATCATTAAGCGAAGCGTCACCATTGAGCGAAGCGCTCATTTCATCATTCTTTCGGAGTTCTTTCTCAAACTCCGCGATCTCCTCTTTCACCTTCGCCCATACATCTTCCCGTTTCTCCCAGTCGAAGCCTACGTTGGCCACCTTGTCTTGTATCCGATAGGCCTTCACCAGACTCGGCAGACTGTCCGGTATACCGCCCAGCACGGTCTTATTCCCGCCTTTCTCTTTTAGCTTCACTTGCTCCCACAGTTTGC
Organism: Bacteroidales bacterium UBA2800; assembly: GCA_002351925.1. Lineage (GTDB taxonomy): Bacteria > Bacteroidota > Bacteroidia > Bacteroidales > Paludibacteraceae > Colicola. The sequence goes on along the minus strand of DEHM01000017.1, from coordinate 45,216 downwards.
TCACCTCCTCGGCGTTCTGAGCCGCCGCTTCGCCATATACGTGCGGATGTCGGAAAATCAACTTGTCGCATATACGGTTGCATACATCGGCTATGTCAAACTCACCCGTTTCGCTGCCCATCTTGGCGTAGAAAACCACGTGCAGCAGCACGTCGCCCAGCTCTTTGCAGACCTCGTTCAGGTCGTGGCGCGAGATGGCGGTAGCCAGTTCGTACGTCTCCTCTATCGTGTTCTGTCTTAGGCTGTCGAAGGTCTGTTTGCGATCCCACGGACATTTCTCCCTCAGGTCGTCCATGATGTCCAACAACCGCTCAAAAGCCTTCAGTTGTTCTTCTCTACTGCTCATAATTGCAAAGTGTTAACTGACCTTTGGTGTCTAGTTTGGCGTACGTCCACTGGCGGAAACAGTCACCCAGGATAACGACGCGGCTGCCCGTCTCCAGTTGCAGGTCAAGCTCAATATGCCGGTGACCGAAGATATAGTAGTCGCGGTGGTTGCGCATATTCTCTTGTTCCTTGGCAAAAAGTACCAGTTCCTCCTGTTTCTCTCCCTTGTACGGACAGGGATTCGCTATTTCTTTCAGTCGGCTGCGTTTGGCCCAGCCGTAGCCCAACTTATTGCCCCATGCCGGCGGCAGACAGCGGAAACAGAACTGCAGGAACGGACTGCGGAACATCTCCCTAAGTTTCATAAACCGCTTGATCTTCTTCTTGACATCTTTCGGATAGAGTCGCTCCCAGTCGCTCGGCAGCAGTCCGTCGCCGTGACTCAGGAAGATAGCCTTGCCGTAACGGATAATCGTGCAAGGGTCATAATGCACCTCCGCACCGCTCAACTGCTCAATGCCGCCGAAGGTCCACAGGTCATGGTTGCCTGTGAAGAAGTGTACATGAATGCCCTTCTTCGTGAGTTTCCTGATTTCCTTGAAGAACGGGTTATATTGGTGCTTCTGTTTGTCGTGGATAAAATACTCCATCCAGAAGTCGAACATGTCGCCCAACATATAAATCGACACCGCATCTTGGCTCATCATTTCGAGCATGTCGATCAGTTTCTTCTGCTGTGCGAATCCGCGCTCTATGGCCAGACTGCCCAGATGGGCATCACTCAAAAAATATATCATCTAAAAACTTAACGATTCAACGTTTTAACAATTTAACCCTATAACGCGAGGCTTTTACTACAGAAAGCCGAGCTCGAGCTTGGCTTCCTCCGACATCATTTCTTTCGTCCACTCCGGCTCAAACACCAGGTTTACATTCACGTCCTTCACTCCCTCTACACTCCCCACTTTCTGGCGTATGTCCTCTACGATGAAGTCGCCTGCCGGACACGACGGCGCGGTCAGCGTCATCGTAATCTCGCAGACCCCGTCGTCTTTCAGTTCAATACCGTATATCAAGCCCAGATCGTACACGTTCACCGGTATCTCCGGGTCGAAAACGGTCTTCAGCATCTTTAGTATTGCCTCTTCTTTTTCCAGAAACTCGTTCATGCTACGCAAATCGGCTGCAAAAGTACTGCTTTTTTTTGACATACGCAAATAATTCAAAATATTTTAGAAAAAAAACGCGCGCGCCCTTGCGCATATCAAATATTTTTTGTAATTTTGCGCCGCCAAACAATGAAGAACACATTCACTGAATTATGAAAGTACAAACTATCATGTCGCAGCTTGCGGCAAAACACCCGGGGGAAGCAGAGTACCTGCAGGCGGTTCAAGAGGTATTGGAGTCGATTGAAGAGGTGTACAACCAGCACCCCGAATTCGAGGAAGCGAAGATCGTGGAGCGAATGGTCGAGCCCGATCGTATCTTCACGTTCCGTGTGACATGGATTGACGACGAGGGTAAGGTGCAGACCAACCTCGGCTATCGCGTGCAGTTCAATAGCGCGATCGGCCCGTACAAAGGCGGACTCCGTTTCCACCGCGCCGTAACTCCGTCTATGCTCAAGTTCTTGGGCTTCGAACAGACCTTCAAGAATGCCCTCACAACCCTCCCGATGGGCGGCGCCAAGGGCGGTTCCGACTTCGATCCCGTCGGTAAGTCCGACGCGGAAATCATGCGTTTCTGCCAGGCCTTCATGCTCGAGCTCTGGCGCTGCATCGGCCCTGACCAGGATATCCCGGCGGGCGACGTAGGTGTCGGCGGCCGCGAGATAGGTTTCCTCAACGGCATGTATCAGAAACTGGCACGCGAGTACCACACCGGTGTCCTCACCGGCAAGGGAATGACCTGGGGCGGTTCTATCCTCCGTCCGGAGGCTACCGGCTTCGGCGCGCTCTATTTCACCCAGCACCTCCTCCACGAGGCAGGTAAGGATATCAAGGGTAAGACAGTCGCTATCTCCGGCTTCGGTAACGT
>DEHM01000017.1:0-42681 GCA_002351925.1 Bacteroidales bacterium UBA2800 | reverse complement strand
CAAGATATGGCGGATAAGTTCCCCAAGGACTGCGTCTTCACGGCCGACAAAAAAGCATGGTCCGTCCCGTGCGACATCGCCCTGCCGTGTGCGTTCCAGAATGAGCTCTCTGAGGATGACGCTCGCGAACTCAAGGCCAACGGCTGCTGGTGCTGCTGCGAGGTCAGCAACATGGGCTGCCAGCCTGGCGCTATCCATTTCTTCCAGTCCAACGGTGTGCTCTTTGCGCCGGGTAAGGCTGTCAACGCAGGTGGCGTAGCTACCTCCGGCCTCGAGATGACCCAGAACGCCGAGCACCTCAGCTGGAAAGCCGAAGAGGTAGACGCACGTCTCCACCATATCATGGAGTCTATCCACGAGCAATGCGTTAAGTTCGGCCGCCAAGCCGACGGACATATCGACTACGTCAAAGGCGCCAACATCGCCGGCTTTATGAAGGTTGCGACAGCTATGCTTGAACAGGGTATAATCTAGAAATCTAGAGTTCTAGAAATCTAGAAAACTAGTAAAATTTATAATCATGTATCAGGATTTTCAATCCCATCTGCAGCAGACTTTGCAAGAGATCAAAGATGCAGGACTCTATAAGAACGAGCGCGTCATCATCACGCCGCAGTCGTCCGGTATCGCCGTAGAAGGCGGCCAGGAAGTCATCAACTTCTGCGCCAACAACTACCTCGGCCTCGCCGATAACAAAGAACTCATCGAGGCCGCCAAGGCCCGTATGGACACCCGTGGCTACGGAATGGCCTCCGTCCGCTTCATCTGCGGAACCCAGGACACCCACAAAGAACTCGAGCGTGTCATCTCCGACTTCTTTGGCACCGAGGATACCATCCTCTATGCCGCTTGCTTCGATGCCAACGGCGGTCTCTTCGAACCGCTGCTGACCGAAGAGGACGCGATCATCTCCGATGCCCTCAACCATGCTTCTATCATCGACGGCGTACGCCTCTGTAAGGCGGTGCGCTACCGTTATGCCAACGGCGACATGGCCGACCTCGAGGAGCAACTCAAGAAAGCCCAGGCACAGCGGTTCCGTATCATCGCCACCGACGGTGTCTTCTCCATGGACGGCAACGTCTGCCCGCTCGATAAGATATACGAACTGGCGCAGAAATACAACGCCCTCGTCATGGTCGATGAGTCGCACTCCGCCGGCGTGGTGGGTCGCACCGGCCATGGTGTCACCGAGCTCTATAACATGCGCGGCAAGATTGAGATCATCACCGGCACGCTCGGCAAGGCCTTCGGTGGCTCGGTAGGTGGTTTCACCACGGGTCGCAAGGAGATCATCGACCTCCTGCGTCAGCGTTCGCGACCGTACCTCTTCTCCAACTCCATCCCGCCGATGATTGCTGCGGCCGGCATCAAGACCTTCGAGATACTCACGCGCAGCAACGAGTTGCAAGATCGTCTGCACGAGAACACGGCGTACTTCGTCGAGCGCATGAAAGCCGCAGGCTTCGATATCAAACCCACGCAGTCTGCCATCTGTGCTGTCATGCTCTACGATGCCAAACTCAGCCAGGTCTTCGCGGCCGAACTACAGAAGGAAGGTATCTACGTCACAGGCTTCTATTATCCCGTCGTGCCGAAGGGCCAGGCGCGTATCCGCGTGCAGGTTTCTGCGGCGCACACACGCGAGCAACTCGATAAGTGTATTGCTGCCTTCACAAAGATTGGCACGGTTCTTGGTGTATTAAAATAACCAAATGGCCAAATAAATGACCCATACAGCGAAGCAGATCGTTCGACCGAAGGGAGATTAGAAATGGTAAATGAATAAATGAGAAAATTATGAAAGCTCTTGTAAAGAGATTTCCAGAGCCCGGCATCTGGATGGAAGAAGTGCCGATGCCGGAAGTGGGCGTCAACGATGTGCTTATCAAGGTCAAGAAAGCCGCCATCTGCGGTACCGACCTTCATATGTACAAGTGGGACGCTTGGTCGCAGGCGCATTGTAAGCCGCCTTATACCATGGGGCATGAGTTTGTGGGCGAAGTGGCATGGGTAGGCGTCGGCGTGCGCAATGTCAAGGTGGGTGACCGTGTCACCGCCGAAGGACATATCACGTGCGGACACTGCCGTAACTGCCGCCGAGGCATGGGACATGTGTGCGAGAACACCATCTCTGTCGGTATCATGGGCAAGGACGGTTGCTTCGCCGAGTACGTCACCATCCCCGAGTCCAACGTCGTCAAGTTGCGCGATGAGATACCCGATGACTTCGCAGCCATCATGGATCCCTTCGGCAACGCCACCCACACCGCACTCGCTTTCCCGCTGCTGGGCGAAGATGTCCTCATCACCGGTGCAGGACTCATCGGTACGATGGCCGCAGGTATATGCCGCTACGCGGGTGCCAAACATATTGTGGTGACCGATATCAACCCCCTCCGTCTGGAGATAGCTAAGAAGATGGGCGCTACGCTCACCGTCGATGGCTCCAAAGGCGAAACTATCGAAAACGCGATGAAGCAACTCGGTATCCGTGGCTTCGACGTAGGTCTGGAGATGTCCGGCGCACCGGCTGCCTTCAACGACATGATCGAGCATATGTACAAGGGTGCCAACATCGCCCAACTCGGTATCCTGCCTTCCGACACCCAGGTCAACTGGTCGGACGTCATCTTCAATGCCCTCACCATCAAAGGAATCACCGGTCGTCGTATGTGGGAGACTTGGTACCAGATGGAGCAGATGTTGCTCGGCGGACTCGACCTCTCGCCCGTCATCACCCACCGCTTCAAGTTCGACGACTTCCAAAAAGGCTTCGACGTCATGGTCAGCGGACAATGTGGAAAAGTATTACTGGAATGGTAACTAAATATTTTGAATTATGAGAAAGATTTTACTTAGCGCGCTGCTGCTGGTTTGCAGCATCGCCACCGTCTCAGCTTTTACCCGCGAGGGACTGACTGAGTACAAGTTGGAAAACGGCCTCACCGTCATGCTGTGGGAAGACCACGACCAGCCGGATGTAACCGGTTACGTAGTCGTTCGCGCAGGTGCCGTCGATGAGCCCACAGAGTACACAGGACTTGCTCACTATCTGGAGCACATGCTCTTCAAAGGAACACAGCGTATCGGCGCCCTCGACTGGGAGGCCGAGAAGCCGATGTACGATTCTATCATCGCCCTCTACGATCAGTATAGCGAGGCGACCGACCCGAAAGTACGCGAGCAAATCGCTACCCAGATCAACGAGGTCTCCATGCGTGAGGCGAAGATCTCCTCTACCGAGGACTTCTTCAACATGCTCGACCTCATCGGTGCCGAGGGTGTCAATGCCTACACGTCCTACGATCTGACCGCCTACCACAACTCGTTCCCTGCAGCAGAGATGTACCGCTGGCTGACGATCTTCTCCGATCGTCTCATCAACCCGGTCTTCCGTACGTTCCAGGCTGAGTTGGAGAACGTGTTCGAGGAGTATAACATGTACGCCAACGAGCCGTCGTCCCAGGTGCAGAAACAGCTCTTCGAGGATATCTACAAAGGTTGTCCCTATGAGCGTGACGTCATCGGTAAACCCGAGCACCTGAAGAACCCGCGTCTCAGCAAACTCATCGAGTTCTACAACACCTGGTATGTGCCCAACAACATGGCGCTTATCATCGTCGGTGACTTCGACACCGAGGCTACCAAGCCGATGATCGAGGCTACCTTCTCGCGCCTGCAACCCAAAGAGTTGCCCGCACGTCCTTCCTATCCGGAGGTATCGTTCGCCGGCAATCCCAGCAAGCACTACTACCTGGGTTACAACCCGCAGGTGGCTTGGGTATACCAGGGCGTCAAAGAGGGCGATCCCGATCAGGATGTGCTGGAGTTCGTGTGCGCGCTGCTCTACAACGGTACCACCGGTCTTCTGGATAAGGTCAACACCAAGGGTGACGTCCAGTTCGCAGGTGTGTTCAACGACTCTCGTCGTAACACCGGACGTATCATCATCGAGGCCGTGCCTTACTACGATGCCAACCAGCAGATGTATGAGTCCGACAAGGCTACCAAAGCCATCATCATGCGCGAGGTGGACAAGATCAAAGCCGGCAAGATCGATATGGACCTTGTGGCTAACGTAAAGCGTATGTACGCCCAGGCAGAGAAGGTGACCAACGAGCGCCCTGAAGCGAAGATGAGCGCATTGGTCGACTGCTTCACCTATGGCAAACCGACCGATGACATCTTCACGGCCAACGAGAAGATCCAGGCCCTCACCGTAGAGGAGATCGCACGCGTGGCAAAGAAGTATTTCGATGCGCCATACATGACGGTTTCGTTCGACGAGGATACCAAGACGCCGAAGGCAAAGACCCTGCCGAAGCCCAATATCAAACCGCTCGATCCGGTGAAGAACGCCAAGACGGCTTATGCCGAGGAGTTCCAGAAACTGCCGAAGGGTGAGCTCAAACAGACCTTCAACAACTTCAACGACGTTCAGGTCAGCTCGCTCGGCGAGAACGTGAAGCTCCACTATACGCCTAACGACAAGAATGATGTCTTCACCCTCACGCTCCGTTATGGTGTAGGTGCACACGAGATGCCGTTGCTGCCTTATGCAGCCGCCCTCATGGAGAACGCCGGTATCATGGGTAGCCCCGCGGTCGAGGGTAAGGACTTCGATAAGATCATCGCCGAGTACGGTGGTTCGGTTAGCTACGACTGCAGCGACTCCTACTTCTCGGTGTCTATCTCCGGCGAGGACGAGAACTTCAAGGAGATCATGAACCGCGTCAACCGTCAGCTGCTGATGCCGTATCTGGAGGAGAAACAGATCCTCAACGTCAAGGGTTCGGCCTTCGTAAACCGTCTGACGCGTCAGAAACGTACGGCTGTGCAGAAGTCTGCGCTGCTCCAGTATGCCCTCTACGGCAAGAAATCGTCTTATCTGGACGAAGTTAAGTTCGCCGACATCTGGAACATGGACGGCATCCAGGTTCAACGCCTCGTAGCTGCGGCGCGTACCTATGCCCTCGACGTGTTCTACTGCGGTACGCTTACTCCCCAACAGGTGGCTGCCGACCTGCCGCTGACCGAGGGAATGCAGCCCTCCAAGTCGCCGTTCGTACAGGATCGTCTGACCTATATCAAGCCGACGGTCATCTTCCTGCCCAACAGTAACGTGCAGCAGGCTGACCTCTATTTCTACATCAACGGTCGTCCGTACGATATCGCGTCCGATGTGCAGTCTGATGCCTTCAACCAGTATATGTCCGGCGGCTTCACGGGTATCGTCATGAACGAGATTCGTGTGAAACGTTCGATGGCTTACACCGCTTATGGTGTAGATGCAACGCCGGCTGTGACGGGCAAGGAGTGCTATTTCTACGGCTACGTAGGTACCCAGAGCGACAAGGTGGTCGATGCCATCAATGTCTATATGGATATTCTGGAGAACATGCCGAAAGACTCCACCCAACTCGTGGCGCTCAAGGCTGCCCTCAAGCAGGCACAGCAGACGGCTAAGCCGTCAATGCGTGGCAAGGCTTCTACCTTCGAGTACTGGCAACGTCTGGGCTACAACGACGACCCGGCTAAGGTCAATGCAGCCGCTATCGACAACCTGACCTTCAACGATATCGAGAAGTTCTACGAGGACAATATCAAGGGCAAACCGGTGACTATCATCCTCATGGGCGACCCGAAGAAGATCGACAAGAAGGCTATCGAGAAACGTCTGGGTTGCAAGATCACGACCGTCTCGCCGGCTAAGCTCTTCAACTCGGTAGACGAGCTCTTCGACGCAATCATGTAAAATGACAAATCAACAATCACAAATCACAAATCATAAATCGGGATTTGTCAACATTGTGGGTAATCCCAATGTTGGCAAATCCACGTTGATGAACGCCCTCGTCGGCGAGCGGCTCTCTATCATCACCTCCAAGGCACAGACCACGCGCCACCGTATCCTCGGTATCGTCAACGGCGAGGATTTCCAGATGGTCTATTCCGACACACCCGGAGTCCTCTCGCCTAACTATCGCCTGCAGGAGAAGATGTTGGAGTTCTCGCGTTCCGCACTCGTCGATGCCGACGTGCTGCTCTACGTCACCGATGTCACCGACAGCGCTGACCGCAATGCCGACTTCCTCGCGAAGGTGAAGAAGATGGCGGCAGCGGGTACCAAGGTGTTCCTTATCATCAACAAGATTGACCTCACCACCCAGGAGACGCTGGAGAACCTCGTCGCTTTCTGGCACGCACAGCTGCCCGAGGCGGAGATCTTCCCCATCTCGGCGCAAGAGCGCTTTGGCGTGGCACAACTCTTCGATGCCATCAAGGATGCCTTGCCCGCAGGACCGGCCTTCTTCCCCAAAGACCAACTCACTGACAAGTCCGAACGTTTCTTTGTCAACGAGATCATCCGCGAGAAGATCCTCACCAACTACGACAAAGAGATACCGTACTCCGTCGAAGTTGAAGTAGAGTCCTTCCAGGAAGAGGAGGATATCATTCATATCAGCGCCGTCATCTACTGCGAGCGGGATAGCCAAAAGGGCATCATCATCGGCAAAGCCGGCTCGGCCCTCAAGCGCGTCGGTTCGCAGGCGCGCCGCGAGATAGAGGAGTTCTTCCAGAAGCAGGTCTTCCTCCAGCTCTTCGTCAAGGTGGACCGCGACTGGCGCTCCAACACCGGCCGCCTCAAGCACTACGGCTACGACTTGTCTTAAACAGACGGATACAACAAAGGGACACCCGCAACGGTGTCCCTTTCTTTTTTGGCGCGGAAGGAGAGGGATTCGAACCCCCGGTACGTCTCCGTACGTCGGTTTTCAAGACCGGTGCATTAGACCACTCTGCCATCCTTCCTACGCGTTCGGCACTCTCGGACACGGACTGACGACAAGTCATCATTAAAGTCCTCGAGGCCTCCGCTCTTCGGTCGGAATATCGCTTCGCTAGCATTCCTCCCGATGTGATTCAACCGATTAAAACGCTAGTGAAACGATGTTTTAATCGGAGAGGAGATTTCGCGAGTCGCCTCGATTGGCATGGCCAATCCACTTAGACGAACCGAAATCGACGACAAAGGTACTGCTTTTTTTTNNTTTTTTTGACATACGCAAGAAAAGCGGTATTTTTTTTGTATTTTTACCACTCTACGATAAAGCCTCCGTGTACGTTGATACCGGCTTGTGCGTAGTACCAGGTGCAGCGGCTTCCGTCGGCAAAACGGCTGGCTTCTGCACCGCCGTTGCTGGCGTACTTGGCATTGAAGAGGTTGTTCAGTTGTGCCAGCAGTCGCACGCTGGGCACGCCGCGACGGTGGCTGAACCAGCGGCGCATCGGCAGGGCGTACTCCAGGTGGAGGTTGGTCGTCGTGTAGGCACGCAGCATAGCCGCTACGTCTTGTGTGTTGTCCAGAAACTGACGGCTCGCCACATTGGTCTGCAGCGTGCCTACAAAACCCGCATACGACACGGTGAACAGACTCATCGCCGTCAGCGTCGGCGAGAAGGCTATCGTCACGTCGCCCTCTATGCTGTCCTGGCCTATCCAGTTCCAGTCGGTCGCATTGTCGTATAGGTCGATATACTGCTTATAGTGCTGCAGCTTGTTGCGGCTCAGCACCAGGTTGCCTTCCCAGCTCAGCCAGTCGGTGATCTTCACGCCCGCCGTCAGCTCCATGCCCATGCGGTAGGAGTCTTTCACGTTGATGGTCTTCATCGCTCCCACGTCGTTATACTCGCCCGTGAGTACCAGCTGGTTGTCGTAATCCATGAAGTAGAGGTTCACTCCTATATTAAAACGCGTGTGCGCGTATTGGTAGCCCAGTTCGTAGTCGTAGAGCGTCTCGGCTTTCGGCATGTTGGTCCAGGTCTGCGTAGCGGCGTCCCAGCGGGCGTTCTCCTTGTAGTTGTTACGGCTCGGGTCACGGTTGGCGATGGCAAACGAGGCAGAGAGCATGTGCCCGCCGTGCTGGTAGGTCAGTCCGGCTTTGGGGTTGAAGAAGTGGTAGTTGGCCGTGAGCGGCAGGTCTTCCATGTCCTCGTCGTTGATGCCGTTGCGGCTGTAGCGCACGTATCGGTACTGCAGGTCGCCGTACAGACTCAGCTGCTCCTTGCCCCGGTGCAGGACACGCCAGTTGGCTTTCAGATAGCTGTTCACGTCTATCTTGTTCGCGTCGTTATGGTAGTACTCGTAGTGTACGGGCAGCGGCTTGAGTGTCGGCTTCGCCAGATAGTCCAGTATGCCCCAGTGCTGACCGTAGTAGTTACTGCCCGCCACGCCGGCTTGCACGTCTACCACCTCCGACAGATATTTGGCCGAGAGCAGAAAACCCGCATAGTGGTTGTTCAGGTGTTTCATGTAGAGGCCGTAACTCTTGTCCTTCGGATTAGTCACCAGCGTCGGATCGGTCAGTCCCCAATAGCTGTATTTCTTCTTCTTGTATTGCTCGTAGTAACCGCTGCCGTGGGTGTAATGGAGCGTCGCCGTCAGACTCCAGCGCTGTGTGAAGCGGTGGTTGACGGTCAGCTGGCCGTGCTGCTGACTGTAGTTGTCGGTCTGATTCTTGTAGTACACAATCGAGTCCGTCCCGTCTGCTGCCGGCACCGTATATTCGCCGGCGGGGTTGTAACGCCGGTCAGCGCCGTTGTGGCCGTAGGCAACGTCGTAGTTCACGCCTTCCCAGCCCATACCCGTTTTCTCTGCGCCGCCGAAGGCGCGGGCGATGACCTGTGTCTTCTTGCCGTACCAGCCTATGTCGCCGTAGTAACTGTAGAGGTCGCTGCCGGTGCGGTAGAGGAATCCGTCGGAGTTGACTTTGGTGAACCGGCCGTTGATCATCCAGCGGTTGGCGATGGCGGCGTGCATGCTCACCAGTTCGCGGAACGTGTTGTACATACCGCCGTTGAACGCCAGTTTGATATGACTGGTGGTGTCCAGGAAGTTGGTCTGCATGTTCAGTCCGGCGCCAAAGGCCGAACCGCTCGTACTCGTGCCCACGCCGCGCTGCACGTCTATCTGCGAGATCGACGACGCCATGTCGGTCATGTTCACCCAGAACACCGTCTGGCTCTCCTGGTCGTTCAACTGCACCTCGTTCACCGTCATGTTGATACGGGTGTGGTCGGTACCGCGGATGCGGAAATAGGTGTAGCCTACGCCCAGGCCGTCGTCGCTCGTCACCTGCAGACCCGGTGTCGTCAGCAGCAGGTACGGCAGGTTCTGACCCGTGTTGTCGCGGTTCAGCTCCTCGTTCTTGACAATCGATGTGGAGAGGGTGGTCTGTTGCACACGCTTCACGCTCACCTCGATGTCTTCCAGTTGTCGCATCAGGATTGTCAGCGTGTCCTCACTCGTCTGCGCTCCGGCAGACATACTCAGCGCCAATGCGCCGGCCAGAAAAAGAGTCTGTATTCTGTACTCTGTATTCTGTACTCTGTTTTTTTTCATTTCCTTTAACAGCATTATCTGTTCAAGTTCTGCGGGTATAATCTCAGCCGTAGCACCCCGAAGAAGATGGTTTGGTTATATCAAGAGTGTGCCTATCTGATAGATCGCGAACGCCATCAGCCAGGCCAGTAGCAGGCTATGTACCACAGTAAACCATGCCCAGCCTCGGCCTGCCTCGCGGTGCAGCGTGGCGATAGTGGCTACGCAGGGGAAATAGAGCAATACGAAGATCAGGAAGCTGTAGGCCGTCAGCGGCGTGAAACCGGCTGCCGTGATGTCGCCGCCGTAGAGTATCGCCAGCGTGCTGACTATCGCCTCTTTGGCCGGCAGACCCGTCAGCAGACATACCGACATCTTCCAGTCGAAGCCCAGCGGAGCCATCAGTGGCGATACGGCCTTTCCTATCTGCGCCAGATAGCTGTGCTCCAGGTCGTTCAGGTCTTGCGTCGGGAAGTACTCCAGCGCCCATATCACGATGCTCGCCCAGAGGATCACCGTGCAGATCTTCTGCAGATAGTCGGCTACGCGTTCCCATATATGCGCCGCCGTGTTACGCGTGCGCGGCAGACGGAATTCCGGCAACTCGTTCACCGTGTCGTCCTGCTCCTGACGGAACCAGCGAGTGCGCTTCATGATGATGGCAAACAGTATCGACAGGCCGATGCCTACGGCGTAGAGCGAGATCATCACCAGCGCTTTGTGTCGCGCGAAGAACGCATCGACAAACAGCATATATACCGGCAGACGTGCCGAGCACGACATAAATGGCACCATCAGCATCGTCAGTACACGGTCTTTGGGGTTCTGTATCTCCCGCGCGGCCATGATAGCCGGCACGTTGCAGCCAAAACCCATCAGCATCGGCACAAAACTACGGCCGTGCAGACCTACGCGGTGCATGATGGTATCCATTAGGTAGGCCTCACGAGCCATGTAACCCGAGTCTTCCATCAGGCTGATGAAGAAGAACAGGATGATGATGTTGGGCAGGAACGACAGCACGGCACCTACACCTTGCAGCACGCCGTCTATCAGCAGGCTCGACCACCAGCTCGGTGCCATCAGTCCCCGTAACCCGTCACCCATAACCTGTACACCATTCTCTATCCACGCCTGCGGATACGCACCCAGCGTGAACGTGCACCAGAACACCAGGTAGAGCAGCGCCAGCATGATGGGGAAACCGGTCCAGGGGGTGGTCAGCACCTTGTCGATCTTCTCCAGCCGTGTCTGGTGCTTGTCGTCCTTGGCGTGACGCAGCGTCTGGGTCAGTATACCGTGTACGTAGGCCTGATAGGCCTCGGCGTCGTCCAGGTCGCGCAGATGGTAGATAGGGTGGGCTTGCGAGGCCGGACGCTTGGCTACGTCGAGCAGCAGCGACAGACAGTCCTCCAGGCCGTAGTGCTTGCGCACCGACACGCGGCACGTAGGCACACCGATCAGCTGCTCCAGTTTCTTCAGGTCCACCGAGTGGTCCGTCTCCAGCAGCAGGTCGTAGCGGCCGATGGCCAGCACGATCTTCTCCTGCTCGTCAATGATGTGCGGGGTCTGCAACAACGACTCTTCCAGTCGCGTCGAGTCCACCACTTGCAGCACTACGTCATAACTATGGCTATGCAGCTCATCGAGGTCATATACCTCGACCAGCTGCACATCCTTCTTTCGCTTGTCGGCCAGCACTTGTAACGCCTGACTGAGCGAACTCTTCCCGCTATGAGGAAGACCGATAACGCCTATTCGAACCATGCTGCAAAAGTACTGCTTTTTCCCGACATCCGCAATCCCTATTTATGGGGATTTTTTAGGGCGTCTTCTTAACGAACGCGCTCGCAGTAACTGCCGTCACGGGTGTCGATACGGATAATCTCACCCTCGTTGATGAACAGTGGCACGCGTACTTCTGCACCCGTCTCCACCGTTGCCGGCTTCAGCGTGTTGGTAGCCGTATCGCCCTTCAGACCCGGCTCGGTATAGGTCACCTGCAGTTCCACCTTGGTCGGCAGCTCCGCAAAGAGCACCGTGTCGGTCGAAGCGTCAGAAACTACCTCAACGGTCATACCTTCCTTCAAGAAGTCCACACCGGTAATCAGGTCGTGCGCAATAGGCACTTGCTCAAACGTCTCGTTGTTCATGAAGATATAGTCCTCACCCTCTTTGTAGAGGAACTGATACGGACGACGCTCTACGCGTACGTCTTCCAGTTTCTCACCGATGTTGAAGCGACGCTCCAGCACGCGGCCGTCCACTACATCTTTAAATTTCACACGCATGATGGTGTTGCCTTTTCCCGGCTTTACGTGCAGGAACTCAATTACGAAATACAGACGGCCGTCCATGCGAATGCATACGCCGTTCTTGATGTCTTGACTGTTAATCATATTGCTCTTTTTACTGTTATGTGATAATATCCTTTGCTCTCGGTTTTGCAAAAACCGCTGCAAAGGTACAACAAAAAAATGACATATGCAAGCATATGCCATTCTTTTTTGCAAGTTTATGAAATTTTCTGGATTATCTTAGCTGTCGAATCTTACGAGACAAAGGTTATTCTATCAGCCAAGAGTCCAAAATACTCATTAGACCAGATGTCTAATTCCGAAGGACGATCCACAAACGGAAGCACGTCTTGCTTCACTTGGTTGATATCGGCCGTTGAAAGACGTTCGCGCAACAGTTGCATAAACTCATCCTTTGAGACTTCTTGTCCGCTAAACTCGCGGATTCGTTCTTGCAGATGGGCAAAATTCAACGGCACATTATTGCGGATATACCATTCGAAGTCGTACCAGTCGCGTCCCTTGATTCGCGTCTTCCAATTACGATAAACCAAAGCATGCATCTTACCGGCGAACAAGTCCGGTAACGTAAAACAACGTACCATCAACGAGTACGGCTTCATCATGAGTTTTTGTTCCGTATCAAACAGTAACGGAGGATCTGTATCCAGTTCGATCTTTACCTTGATGGTTTTTTCTGTGCGGAAAGCAATATCGTAGGCCGAAGTATCTTCTTTGAGGAAGGCAGACTCCACGCGACCAAAGTTGAGTTTCTCTTTTTTTGTAATGACGACTTCTTTACCTGTGAATGCGAACACGTCCTGGATAGCTTGAAAATAATTCTCCAAATGGATAGCCGGATTCTTCTCCGTAAGCGAAAAATCCATGTCTTCGGAGAAACGCGGCAAGTTGTGAAATATTCGCAGACACGTACCTCCATAGAAAGCGGCATGCTCAAAGAAGCCTCCCTTGTGAAGGCCGGCAAGCACAATCTGCTGCATTGCTTGGTGTTGCGCATTAAGACGTTGTTCGGCATTTTGAGGATTGTATGCCGCTACCATTTCATCGAAAATAGTCATCGTTGACATAAAGTTATGAGATTTCGTATGACGGTTTGTTTTGGTGCCACCTCAGCGATAGTTTGCAGAAGCGGTATGTTCATAGCGCGAAGCGCTTCCATGTCAAAACGCATATCTTCCTCTAAGAATTTCTCCAGACCAACCAAAGAATTAGGCATCTTGGAGGTAAATAGAATCGTATCTACAAGCGCCTTTTCGGGAGTCGCAATCATGTAAGACGATGTGCCTTCCGTTTGCGATGTAACACCAAAAGCAAAATAAGCACGCGGCACATTATGGTAAGCGAATGAACCGAATGAATTGCTGAAACTACGTGCATGGCAGGTTGTGATATTCGTGATTAACATCACTCGCTCCGGAATCAAGCCATATTGTCGCAAAGCAAATTGTTGGGACACATAACTGGGCACATACAGATGGTTTGCTATGAGCCCCAAACATGGTTCTTGCTGCGTGATTTCTTGCGAAACAATATACAAGCCACGCTTCAGCGGAACAAGATAACCCTGCTCTACCAGCAACTTAATCTTTGCGTTAGGATTGTTGTAACCGGTGAGCAAAGGCTTCAACACGGCGGTAGTAACAGGTATATTTCCTAACGGACGTAATATATTCCAATTCTGAATCACGCTGCAAAAATACTGCTTTTTTTTGACATACGCAAGAAAAATCATTAAAATACGTACAGAAAATGCATTTTTTCTGCATTTAGTGTACGAGATTTGACAAAAAACAGCAAAAGCGCCATTTCTGACGCTTTTGCTATGAATGGGATGATTGCTATTACTTCACCTCTTGGCCGGTGAGGGTGTAGGTGCGATCACCGCGGAGGATGAGGATTTGGCCGTGATAGAAAATTTTGATCGGTTTGTCAGATTCCAATTGGATATCCTCGAATCCTTCGGTGTTGATCTCCGGTTCTCCTCCCGGGTTGACTTCGCCGTCATAGCCGGTAGTGGCAAACTCGCCGCTATAAGCCTGTACTTCATTGTCGTTAGCATCTTTTACAGCCAGATGGTATGCATACTTGCTGGCAGAATTGAGGCCTGTAACGGTAAAGGACATTCCGGCAACAGACATTGTTGCTGCAGGTGCATGCGGCGCGCCATTACGAGAAGGCGCAAAAGCGATACCGATCAGTTGTCCGTCGCCATTAAAGACAAGCGTACAGAACACTACCCCGTCTTTGGTGATTTGGAGCGAATAGGATGCTGCACTATTCTCCGTCGGCCATGTAAAGACAGCGGTGTTATCGGAAGGATCGACAGTAACGCTCTTTGTGTCGGTGGTAGTTGTTTCTGTTGCTTTGATGCGAATATCAAATTCTCCCCAGTACTCATCGCGTTTATAAGCACGCTCACGATCTTCCGGCACATAGAGGTATATATACTGCTTATTGCCGACATTGGCAAATGTAGTTGCATTGATGGTCGGCACAACGGTCGCATAACATGTTATATCATCAAAGTTACGGCACTCAGCAAAAGCATAATTACCAATGGCAGCCACATTAGCACCAATGAATAGGTGATTAATCGTGGACATCCCATAGAACGCGCTATCACCTATTGCGATTACACCATCACCGATGATAAGTGTTTGCATCTGTGTCGGAGTTTCCAAACCAAATGTGTAGTTGCTTGTTAATGCTCCGTTTCCGGTAATAGTCAGCGTCTTGGATTGATCATCGTATGTCCAAGTGAGGGCATTATTCTCGCCACATGTACCGGATTCGTCAATAGCAAATTCTGCCATAAAGGTAGTGTCTTGCGTTAGGATAATGGTACGCGGGTTTTCTATATTACCATCAGACCATTGGGCGAAATGGTAGCCGTAGTTGCTTACCGGTGTTAGACTGATTTCATCTAAATATTCAAAAGTACCGATTCCCTCTATATGTCCAAAATCATGGTTGCTATTATCTGTAACAGTATAGGTGTTTTTAGCAAATTTGGCAGTAAGAGTTATGTTGCCTACTAATGATATCGTTATATTTTCATCATTATTCGGGAGCCTTGTTACAACATAGTTAGTATTTATGGAATAACAAGCGTAATCATCAAGAATAATATCGCTGGTTTGTCCATTATACCAAGTTGTCCCATTAGGTACGATTATAATACCATAGTCATCTACCCCATCATATACATACCAACCATTTTCATAATTCAATTGTTCCCAACGACCAGATTCTCCATATTTCCATACCCAAGCATATGGATTTGTCCATGAAGATGGTAAGTGGAACTTTGCAATCTTATACGGAATATAGTTTCCGGATAAATCAGTAGCGCTCATTTCCCAACCATCGAAATGATAGCCATAATTAGGTACAGCAGTATATGTATGTTCTGTAAAAGATTCGTAAACCCCCTCCTCTCCATCAATATGACCAAATTTGTCATCGCAACTAACATTGATGGCGTATTGGTTAATGGCAAACTCTGCGGTGAAGGTGGTGTCTTGCGTTAATTCAACAGTACGAGGATTATCGGTATTGCCATCTGACCATTGAGTGAAATGATAGCCAAAATTGGATATAGCCGTAAGAACTACGGTGTCCAAGTACTCATGAACACCTGCGCCTTCAATATATCCTCGAATAGCATCGCTATTAACCGTAATGGTATAGCTATTCTTTGCAAACTCTGCCGAGAACGTGGTGTCTTGCGTTAGGATTATGGTTCGAGGGTTTTCTGTATTGCCATCAGACCATTGGGTAAAATGGTAGCCATAGGCAGAAGACGCATTTAATACGATTGTGTCCAGACAATCATATATACCTGCTCCACTTACTTGTCCAATATTCTCATCGCAAGACAATTGTACGTTGTAAGTATTCTTCGCAAACTCCGCAGTAACGGTTGTATCTTGAGTCAAGACAATGACTCGTGGGTTATCTGTATTGCCATCTGACCATTGAGTGAAATGATAGCCGTAATCGCTTGTAACAGATAATTCTACTGATTCGCAATCAACCTGCGATAAAGTGATAGTTCCATTAGTTGCTCTTGGAGTCACTGTATAAGGCAAGGGTCTGAGTTTAACTCGGTTGTCATTATTCAGGAGTTGTTTTATTCTATCCACATCGCTGCAAGTATAAATATCTATCAAACTAGTGCAATTATTGAAAGCATTATTTCCAATGCTTGTAACGCTATTGGGAATCTCAATGGATGTCAAACCGATGCATTCATAGAAAGCTTCACTTCCAATGCTTGTGACGCTATTGGGAATGGTCACAGAGGTCAAGCTATTGCATCCGTAAAAAACTTCATTTTTAAGGCTAATAATACTATTTGGAATAGTGATATTCTTTTGCACAATGCCATTAAACTTTAATTGATAATTGCTAGACACAGAACCAGGCGACCAAGTTTTGTTACACCAGTCCTCTATACTCCCAACAAAATTAATCCTATTTATGCTGCATTTTCTAAAAGCATACTCTCCAATGCTGGTGACGCTGTTAGGAATGGTAATAGATGATGTTAAAGGGGTGCAATTACAGAAAGCATAATTTCCAATACTTGTGACACTATCGGGGATTATTAGATTTGTTATTACTGCATCATTAAGATATAAATAATTAGCATAGTACAATGGATTAGAGGAAAAATCCACAAATTGTATTGCACACCAAGCAGCAATGTCTGTGATATATACTTTGCTCAAACCGGTGCAATCATAGAAAGCTTCACTTCCAATGCTTGTGACGCTATTGGGAATAGTTACAGATGTCAAACCGGTGCAACTTTTGAAGGCTGATCCTCCAATGCTTGTGACACTATTAGGGATAGTCACAGAGGTCAAACTGTGGCAATAATAGAAAGCCCACTCTCCAATGCTTGTGACGCTATTGGGAATGGTCACAGAGGTCAAACTGGCGCAATTTCTAAAAGCAGCCTTTCCAATGCTTGTGACACTAGTTGGAATAGTTACAGAGGTCAAATAGAAGCAATAAGCAAAAGCGCTCTCCCCAATGTTTGTGACGCTGTTAGGAATAATCACAGATATTAAACTTGTGCAATTATTGAAAGCATCCTTTCCAATGCTTGTGACGCTATTGGGAATCGTCACAGAAGTCAAACCCGTACAATCTTGGAAAGCAGAACTTCCGATGCTAGTAACCATGTAGTTCTTGTCATTATATGTCACAGATGAAGGGATAGTAACATAACCAGAATATTCGTTATAAACATAATACGACGAACCTCGGTATGTGACTTCTGCCGTATTATTCTGATCATCAAAATTATACCAAATGCCATCCACTTGCGTGTCTGAGGCAAATAGTATTCCCCCGCTTGCTACAAGCGCAAGGAAAAGTGTAAAAAGTTTTGTTTTCATATTACATTTCATTTAATAAATTTTTCCAATCTCTACTAGATATATTATCGCCACTAGCGTAGCTCAAATTAGTCTCTGTTATGCTTACATATGGCATATATCATATATAAAGGAATCGGCAGCTTGATCATCTTCTAAAATAGCCACTAAGCGATGTAGTTTAGTTAGATCGCCACCATAGTTCTCCTTTATTATCTCAAAAATTTCTTCGACCATCTTGGCGTATTCTTCATCTAAATTCTCTGTGTGACGGTCATTTTCATTCCCCTCTAATATATCTTTAGTTTTGTATAAGATAGCATGCCTTACAACCACCTTCATCCCTCCTCTTTTCGGTCCAATCAATAATCTGTAGTGTTGAGCCTTAGGGATATCCGGATACTTTTGCTTTAAAACGCAGGCTACTTCTTTTGCAAATTCTGTAGCCGCCTGCATGAGTTCTTGGTCTTGAGGATAATCATCTATGCTTAACATGAGTATTAAAATTTTATTTTTTGCCTACTCACTTATGGCTTTTCGGCATTCTCCATGATATTATTTGTAATGATTTACGCGTACACATAATAAATAAAAGCGTGAAGTCCGTTTGCTCTTCACGCTCATCAAGGGCTTCGCAATCCCCCATACAGTAGAAAAACAACCGAAATCCACGCCCGATATGTACAAACCACCTCGCCCTTAGACGGGCGTGGAGTACTATTACATACCCACATGGACATTCATCATGGTTGCTACGACTGTATGTTGAATTTTGCGAAGATTCTGATGAGTCGCAAACAACGTTAATAAACGCCTTTTAATATGTCCTTGCTTTATTTTATGCGGTCAAGGCCAGCAGTATTTCCCTCTTAGACGGAGGCCGCTTCTCCCATTCCGTTGGGAGAACGCTCCGCGGCAAGCGACGATGGTTATTGAATCCTATTCAATATCTTATTTGCCCATTCGGGCATAGTATCTACGTAGCGTTTGGCAAACTTGCCATCTGCCGTACGGAATAACAACTGTGCATCTTGATCGTCAACAGAGTTGTCGTAATAATAGGCTCTATCCACGAAACGCGTTACTCGTTCAGCATTCACAATAGCTTTCATGTAACGGGAGATAATCTTCTGAATCGGGACATCGTGTCCGCCTTCCATTACGCGGTTGGCGATACGGGCTGCGTTGATGGTCGGCGATTCCGTGCATATAAAGAACATGCGAATTAAATAGCCTGCTTCTTTTGCTCGTTTCAGGAAATCGACTTTACCATCCGAAGACAATACCGTTTCAAAGATAAAATCTTTGCGCTCGGACAATAATCTCTCTCTCCATTCCTCACAATACTCAACCGCTTGACGTACCGCATTGACATCATTCCAATCGCCGAACTTACTCTGCGCAATTTCATCGGGATTGATATAAACACATTGTTCCGCCCACTCGTGCTTGATGACCAAGCGCGTAGTGGAGGTCTTGCCCGAACCATTCGGGCCGGCAATAACTATCAGAACAGGCTTTCTCATTGTGCACACATCATTTTGTCTATTTGTGCGAAATAGGCGGCGTGAGCACGGTCATGGCGCTCTTTAGCTTCTGCTGCCACTTCGCGCATCAACTGTGCTAATTGTTCCTCTGTCGGCTCCTGATCGATGTTTATGAAACGATAGTCATTCATAGTTCAAAACCTTTGCGGCTGCAAAGGTACAGAAAAAATTTGATATGTGCAAAAAAATCTGCACTTTGCATGCAGATTTAGAGATTTTGATACAATGTCGTACGCCTTGGATGTCAAAAGTAAACTGATTTCTATATTTTAATCTTTAGTATACGGTAGTATACGGCAGCGGGAACGTTGCCGATTGTTTAACCATCAAAATTCACAACACATGTATTACATTCTTGAATCAACGGCAGAGCGCCGCACGCGTCGCAACAGCGACATCAAAAAACTCTTTCAACAACTCACCATCGACGAAGGCATGCCCTTTATGGAAGCCTACGAAGCGGTAGGGTATCGGTTTTACCTCTCGGCGGAACAAATTCGGCAATTTGTAGAAAGATTGTTCGGTCATTTGGCGCAATTTTGTATATCTCAGCCATTGGTATGGGTGTGATTAGGTCGTTCTCGGGACGTGGTCGCGTGATGGTCCCGTTCATGACCCGTATATGGCCCGTATATGAGCCGTTCATGAGCCAATCAGCCACTCTTGCGCCTCTCTTGCGCTGCTTACCATTTCGGGGAAAAGCAGTACTTCGGCACGCTTTTTTCTCTTTTTATTTGCATATTTGAGAAAATTGTTGTACCTTTGCACGGATTTTTTGAAACAAGGTATACCATGGAGCAACTGAGTACATTTTTCGGGGCAGTCGATTTCTGGCAAGTTATCTCGTCGTTTATCTTTCTGATAGCTATTATCGATCCGTTCGGTAATATCCCTATCACCATAGCCATGGAGGAGAAGGGCGTGAAGATCAATGCGTTTCACGTGTGTCTGGCCAGCCTGATCATCTTGATGGCGTTTCTCTTTCTGGGCGAATGGATACTGAAGCTGTTCGGCGTGCAGATAGAGTATTTCGCCATAGCCGGCGGTTTCGTCATCTTCCTGATGGCCCTGGAGATGATACTCGATATCACGATCTTCCAGAACTCGAACCTGGAGGGTGAGGGCTCTATCGTGCCGCTGGCCTTCCCTATGTACGCAGGCCCGGGGGCGTTCACCGCCCTGCTGGCCATTACCGCCGAGTACAGCGTAGCCAGTCTCTGCGTGTCGCTCATACTCTGCATACTGGTGCTCTACCTCGTGCTGATAGGCACCCGCTGGTTGACCAAATATCTGGGACAGACTTCGCTCTACATCATCCGTAAGTTCTTCGGCATCATCGTGTTGGCCATAGCCTGCAAACTGATGTTCGGCAATCTGGCGATTATCCTCTGATAGCCGCTAAACCGTTAAACTGTTAAATCGTTAAATTGTTAGATATGAAACCACTCAACGAAATGCACATTGCTATGGCCAGCGACCATGCGGGCTATGCGCTCAAACAGACGGTGCGTGCGTACCTGGAAGCCCAGGGCGCGACGACCCATGACTACGGCTGCTACAACACCGACAGTTGCGACTATCCGGACTTTGCACACCCGCTGGCAGAGGCCGTAGAGAAGGGTGAGTTCGACTTCGGCATCGTGATTTGCTCTACCGGCAACGGTATCTGCATCACCGCCAACAAACATCAGGGTGTCCGCGCAGCCCTGTGCTGGGATGTGCCTCTGGCTGAGTTGGCCCGTCAGCACAACAACGCGAACGTGCTGGGTTTGCCGGCTAACTTCATCTCTCAGGAGCTGGCGCTCGACATCGTACGTGCGTTCTTCAACACCGATTTTGAGGGTGGCCGTCATGAGCGCCGCGTTTCGAAAATCGCGATTCACTAATGCAATCCGTTGCTACACGAGTTATGCACTGAGCCTCTGCGGCTCGGTGCATATCTCGCATATGCCCCTCTTCGTCTCCGTAGAACCAGCCGCGGTATGTCAGCTGCGGTGTCCGGAATGTCCTGTAGGGCAGGCCAAGACCGCTGCGCTGACAGAGCACAGACCGGCTACGCCTGACAGAACACAGCCGTTTATGTCGATGGAGGTGTTTCGGCGGGTGCTGGAGCAAGTACGCGAGACGGCCTGGGTGATGCAGTTCTATTTCCAGGGCGAGCCGCTGCTCTGCAAGGACCTGCCGCAGATGATTGCCGAAGCACACCGGGAAGGGCTATACACCATCGTCAGCACCAACGCCCAGGCGATGACGGCCGAGATGGCCGACGCGCTCGTACAAGCAGGCCTCGACCGTATCATCGTCTCGATGGACGGACTGACGGAACAGAGCTACGGCGCATATAGGGTAGGCGGGAGCCTGGAGAAGTGCAAAGAGGCACTCCGGTGGCTCCGCGAGGCGAAAGAGAAACAGGGCAAATGTCAAATAGAGCTGCAGTGTCTGCGGCTTCGCACCAATGAGCAGGACTGGAGCGCCCTGCAGGCTTGTTATAAGGACCTTGGCGCCGACCGTCTGACGCTCAAGACGGCGCAGCTATACGACTACCAAGACGGTCACCCGCTGATGCCCACCGACCCGCGTTACAGCCGATACGTACAGGGCAAAGACGGCCGCTACCATCGCCGTAAGCTACGTCGCGGTTGTCTCCGCGTATGGAGCGGGTGTGTCGTAACGACCAACGGCGACGTGCTGCCCTGCTGCTACGACAAGGCGCACGCACACGCGTACGGGAACATAATGAACGCGCCTATGCGCGAGTTGTTCTGTTCGGACAAGGCACACGCCTTCCGACGGGTAGCGCTCAACGAAGAACTGGAGATTTGTAAAGAATGTTGGCGATAAAACGATTCATATTCGGTCTGTTTGAGACCAACACCTATGTCGTTTCCAACGGGCAGCAAGTACTGCTTATAGATCCTGCGTGTGCCTATGAATGGGAGCAGCAGGAGTTGCTCCGATATATGGAGCAAGCAGCCATTAGCCATTGTCCTTTATCCATTATAGCTACCCACGGCCATCTGGATCATCTCTGGGGCGCGCGATGGGCAACAGAGACCTGGCATACGCCGGTGCTTATGCACACGGCCGATATCCCCATGGCGCAAGCCATGCAGCAGCAGTACGACCTCTTCGGCATACGTGCTAAGGCAGAGGAGTTCCCGATAGAAGGGTTAGGGGTTAATGGATTAGAGGTTAGTGGGTTAGAGGTGATCGAGACACCGGGTCATACGCCGGGTTCGGTATGCCTGTATTGGCCGGAAGACAAAGTGCTCCTCTCGGGCGACACGCTCTTCCGTATGGGCTACGGCCGCACCGACCTGCCCGGAGGCGACACAGCGCAGCTGATAGCTTCGCTGGAGAAACTCTTCGCCCTGCCGGCAGAGGTACAGGTCTATCCGGGGCATAGCGAAGCCACAACCATTGGAGAAGAACGCCGATAAACAAGACTAACGAATACGCAATTGTTCGCGGGTGACGATGGTTGCCAGCCACGCGAGAAGAATAACGCCTAAGGGTATCCACCCGAGGGCGTTTTCTGCTGCAAAGAAATGTGCCCAGGGATTAGCTATCCATCCCAGGACGATGGCTACTGCAGCCCAGATAGCTACGCACAGATAGCCCAGCAGCGTCGCCATGAGCGAACGGCTGTCGAAGAGGTTGCGGTAGATGAGGTAGCCCCAGGCGGGGATAGTTAGAAAGACCACGGTCGGCATCCAATAGGAAGCGACCCCGAGCAGGAGCGCCATCTGGGTACACTGCTCCACCGACGGGCTATGCCGACGTATACGACGCAGCACCGCGCCGCTGAGCAGCACCGGTAGGGCAACATAGAAGCCGTATACATAGGCGTGTGTTACGCCGAAGAAAAGGGGCACCACGCTCAACCCTATTGCCAGCAGCCAATAGGCTACCGGCAATAGGTGATAGAGCAATGTTTGGGTCTGACGTCTCATTCGATAAATCCTTTGCGACGCAGTAGATACTTCGGATCAGCCTCTTTGCCGCGGAACTCCAGATAGAGCTCGTGGGCATCACGCGTGCCGCCCTGCTCCAGCAAGTGGCGGAAACGCTTGGCCGTCTCCTGCTCAAACAGGTTGCCGGTCTCCTTGAACGCGGCAAAAGCGTCTGCATCGAGCACGGCCGACCAGGTGTAGCTGTAGTAGCCTGCCTCGTAGCCGGTGGTGAAGATGTGGTTGTAGAACGTAGGACGATAGCGCACGATGATCTGCGGAATCATACCCATCTTCTCGAGGCTCTGCTGCTCGAAGGCATTGACATCGAGGCTGTCGGCCGTCGTCAACTCGTGGAAATCCATGTCGAGGATAGAGGCAGAGAGCAACTCGGTCGTCACGAAGCCCTGGTTGAACTTACCGGCCGCATTGATCTTGGCGATGAGGTTGTCGGGGATAACCTCGCCCGTCTGATAGTGGAAGGCGTAGGTACGCAGCACTTCGGGCTCGTAGCAGTAGTTCTCCATAAACTGGCTGGGCAGCTCCACAAAGTCACGCGGCGTGTTGGTGCCGCTCAGGCTCTTATAGTGCGCCTTGCTCAGCAGTCCGTGCAGCGCGTGGCCGAACTCGTGGAACAGCGTCTCTACGTCGTCCATCGAGAGCAGCGACGGGTTGCCTGCCGTCGGCTTGTTGAAGTTACCCACGTTGATGATGACAGGACGATGGTCCACGCCCTCGGCGTCGATATACTGGGAGACGATATTGTTCATCCATGCTCCCGGACGCTTACCCGCACGCGGGAAATAGTCGGTCATCAGGATACCTACGAACGTGCCGTCGGCTTCGCTTACCTTGAAGACCTCCACCTCCGGATTGTACACCGGCACGTTCTCCAGTTTCTCAAACTGCACGCCGTACAACTTCGTGGCTACGCCAAACGCACCGTTGCGCACGTTGTTGAGCTCGAAGTAGGGTTTGATCTCCTCTTCGTCCAACGCATATTTGGCTTTGCGCAGTTTCTCGGCATAGAACCACCAGTCCCAGGGTTGCAGCAGCACTTGCTCGTCGGTATGCGGGTCTTGTGCAGCTTTCTCCATATCCATGACGGCCTGGAGGGCTGCGGCCTCACGCTTGGCAGCCTCGAGCGACGGTGTCCATACCGATTGCAGGAAAGCGTCCACGGTCTTGTGGTCCTTGGCCATACAGTCGGCCAGGATATAGTCGGCGGGGTTGTCGTAGCCGAAGAGTTTGGCTTTCTCGATACGCAACTCCATCTCGCGGACGATGACGGCTTTGTTGTCGTTCTCGTTGTCGTGGTTGCCGCGGGTGGTATAGGCCATCAGCAGTTCCTTACGCAAGTCGCGGTTCTCGCAGTACTGCAGCACCGGCGTGAAGCTGGTGCGCTTGGGTGTGAAGAGCCACTCGCCCGGGTGACCGGCTGCCTCGGCCTCTTCGGCCGCTGCGGCTTTGGCACTCTCCGGCAGGCCCTTCAGCTCCGCCTCGTCTTTGACGAAATACTGATATGCATTGGTCTCTGCCACGACGTTGTTGCCGAATTTGAGGGAGAGCAGACCCAGCTCCTGGTTGATCTCCTTGAGGCGCTCTTTCTGCTCCTCAGGCAGGTTGGCACCGTTGTCGGCAAAGTGTTTGTAGGTCTCCGTCACCAGACGCATCTGCTCGGCGTTGAGGCCGAGTTGATCACGCTGGTCGTAGACGAACTTCACGCGGCGGAAGAGGGCCTCGTTGAGGATGATACCGTCGCTCAGTTCGCTCATCATCGGACTCACTTTCTCCGCTATCTCGTTCATCTCGTCGTTGCCGTCAGCCTCCAGTACGTTGAAGAACACACCGGCTACGCGGTCGAGTGTCAAGCCCGTACGGTCGAGGGCGACGATGGTGTTGTCGAAGGTCGGTTCGGCGGGGTTGTTGACGATGGCGTCTATCTCCGCTTTCTGTTCGGCGATAGCGGCCTCAAAAGCCGGCAGGTAGTGCTTTAGCTGCACCTTGTCGAAAGCCGGGATACCATATTCGTTGGTAGGTTGCTCCAACAGCGGGTTGCTCCCGCTACAAGCAAGCATGGTCATTGCGATAGCTCCTAAGATAATCGATTTCTTCATATTATTTCATTCTTGTCCTTTGTACATTGTACATCTTTATTCACTTTTCTGTTCGCCGGTCTCCAGGCGTACGTTCTTCTCCATCGAGCGCTTGATACGTTCGCGCAACTCGAGCGACTGTGTATCCACTTTCTGATACCAGTGGGGACGGAAGTCCTGTGCGAACTTGCACTTAGCCAGTTTGATCTTCAGGTTGTCGATATTGCCGCTGACGTTCACACCCAGATAGATAGGACGCAGCACGTTGATATCGTAGTTGAAGGTCATGTCGGTGTTGTGGCGTCCGCCCAGCGCAACCATGTAGTTGTCCATCGACACGCAGAGCGGATAGATGTCTATCTCGTTCTTGTAAACGGTCATCTCGGCGTTGATAGAGTCGATCAGGTTCTCGGTTTTCTTCTTGAAGAGCAGCAGCTTACTGATCTTCGAGAAGGTCTCGCCGTCCATCACCACGAGGTCTTTACCCGTCAGCGACGCCGCGCCGCGCAGGGTACTCATCTTCGGCTCGTACTGGCTGTTCAGATAGGTCTCTGCGGCCAGGTGGAACTCGGCTGCCCCCTTGAAACTGCTGAGCATCGGCACCATCTGTTCCAGGTTCGGTATCATCGAGATCAACTCGTCGATGTTGACTTCCAACATGTGGTAGTCGAGTCCGAGGTAGATATGGTTGCGTCGCGGCGTGCGGTACATAGCCGTCAGCTGCAGTTTGGCTGCGCGGCATACAAAACCCATCTCGTCAAGGATGAGCGTACCGTCCTTGACGTACAGACCACCCTTCAGGTCGCGCGCCACCTGGTTGAAGATCTCCACCTCGCGCATGTGCGTCTTGATGGCCAGGTTGACGTCTGTCGGCACGAGGAAGGGCTCCGTCTCTTTCTTGACAGTATCTGCCTGTGCAGCAGGCGCGGGAGTTGGAGCGGGAGCAGGCTGCGCCGTAGCCGTAGCCTGTTCTTCCGAACCCTTGTCGGCCGAGAACCACTCGATAAGCTGGTTGGCGTTACAGTGGTCGCTGACGATGTCCAGCTCACCTTCCAGTATCTCCTCGTGACGGAACCACTGGCCTATGTTGCGCACGTTACCCTTCATGTTCAGGTCCGACTGTCCCAGTTCGACGCGGGCGCTGTTGATGGCCATCTCGCGGTTGGAGTAGCTGAAGTCGATAGTAGGTATCTTCACCGTCTCCGGCAGACGCTCCGGCATGTCGAGCACACCCTTGTTGAGGTTGACTTTCAGGCGCGGATTCCATTGCAGCAGGAAGTTCTCGCCTTTCTTGTTGTAGCGCGAGGCGGCTTCTATGTTCAGCAGGTCGGTCTCTGCGGCCAGCTCCTGGCCCATGTTACCCTTGAAGGCCGAGGTACGCAGTTGGGCTTTCATCACGGGCACCGACTTGTCGGTTTTGCCGGGGCTGAGCGAAGCCTGCATGTGCGTCTCTTTCAGGTCAGCACGGTTGTTGGCGAAATAGCCGTTGAGCGACTGGCAGTCGAGCGTCGCCTCGGCGGTAGGAATCAGGTCCTTGTCCTTGGTGTTGTAGGCTACGTAGGCTTTCAGTTGCGGAGCGGCTATCGTGCCGCCGATAGTGTCCATATAGACCATCAGCGGGTCGTTGGTCTGTAGACCGAGCGTAGCATATATCACGGGGTCTTTGCTCAGCATGTTGCCGGCCTCCAGTTGAACGGCTGACTTCTCCAGCTTGGCACTCATCTGACCAAGCATGGTATAGTCGATCTGGTCGGTCGTCAAGTCGATACGTGCCCAGTTGACTTTCTCGCGCGAAGGCGTAGGATTCGGCAGTTGCACTACCGCGTGGGTACTCGGCAACTCGGCTACCATGCTGTCCATCGCGTAACGGATATTCTTCAGGTCGAGGTCGGCCTGAATCTTACCGCGTTGCAGACGCATGTTGGTCAGGTCGCTCAGGCGCATCTTCATGCTGGCTTTACCCTTAGCCGTTCCGTCCAGCGTCATCTCCTTAGGCAGGAAATAGGCGAAGTCCGGCAGGTTGGCATCGAGCTGCAGTTGCAGGTTCATCAGCATGTCGGCCAGCAGTTCGTCTATCTGTCCGTTGGCGCTGAGCGAGGTCTTCTTGGTCTTCGCCTTCAGTTGGTGGAGCGTCACGCTGGATGCCTTGCCGTTGTTCAGGTCGATGACGGCATCCGCCTCCAGCTCTACGTCACGCAGCGGATAGGGCAGCGGCTTATAGGCACCGGCAGCGTCGGTCAGGTCCACGTGTGCCGTGAAGACCGGCATCAGACTGTCGCGCAGCGTGCCCTTGGCGGTAGCGTCCAGACGGATAGCACCGCTCAGGTCGATATCCTTCATCGCCGTGAGGAACTGCTGCGGCACGAGGGCCAGCAGCGACTCGATGTCCCACTTACCGGTTTTCAGACGCAGGTCCATGTTGTACTCGCCCGACGAGAAATCAGGGGTGCCCACTTCGCCGTCCAGCGTTAGGTCGAACTCGTTGAGTTGCAACTTGGTGCCGTCAATGAAGACGCGCTCCGGACTCTTGTCCTCGGCCAGTATAGCCGGCAGACGCAGTTGCAGCTGCACGCTGTCGGCATAGGTAACGCCCTTGACCGAAGCATGGATATCTTCGCTCTTCAGGTCAAGCCGTGCGCCATGCATACCGCTACGCTCCAGGGCTGCCAGGCTGATATCGGTGTTACGCAGCGAGGCGGAGATAGTGTCTTTCTCGTCCTCGAAGGTCAACTCGCGTGCGGTCACGCGGATGTCCTCGTCCCACTCCAGCGACTTGAGTTGCCAGCCCGACTCTTTCTGCACGGTGTCTTTCTCCGAGGCAGGGAGGTCGAACACATCGAAGTTGGTACTACCGTCTGCCGCGATATAGATATTGGCTTCTGCGTCCTTCAGGCGACAACGCTCCACGCGGATATGTCCGTCGATGGCGTCCATCAACTGCAGCGACACGACCAGTTCGGGTACATCCAGCAGCGTGTCGGACTGCGCACCGGCTTTCGGATTGATCAACCGTACGTCCTGTATGGCTACGCCGAAATAGGGGAAGGTGGAGAAGAAAGTCAGGTCCACACGGCCTATCTCGTGCTCGCAGGTGACGTATTTGTCAGCCACTTGTCGGGCAATAGGGGTCAGTCGCTCGGGAGTGAAGATCAGGTAGCAAGCGATAGTGACTACCGCCACTACTACCAGCACCAGACTCAACAGCGTCCAACCGATGATTTTCAGAGCTTTCATAAAGAAAGGTTTTTGTTATTGCTTGGTAAAACTGAACTTATTGCTCTTCTGGTCTTTCTCGTAATAGGCCATTTTGGTGGAGGTCAGCGTGGTGAGGATATATACCTTGGGTATCTCCGCACCGCCGTTGTCCATGAAGTGAATCTCCGTCAACTTACCGCTGGTCTCGAGCCAGTACTTAAACCAGCCGTTGCCGGGAAAACCGTCGCGTTGACGTTGGTCCAGACGGTCTTGCTCCGTGACATCATCGTCCAAGTCCCACTCACGGCCCAACAGATAGGGGTTCTCGTCGCTCTGCTCAGCGGTGTAGTGCCAGTACTCATTCGAGTTGTCCCGGCGCCAGGTGCCCTGCAGGTCACTCAGGTAGAAATCTTTCTGTGCGGGTTCGCAACTCGTCAGCGCCAGGCCGATAACGGCGATAAGCGCCATGTAAATGATTTTTCTCATAATTTATGCTTTTTGTATGTTTATTTTCACGTTATAGCCGTCCATCTCGACGTTCTCGCCTTGTACGTCGGCTGCAAGTTCCAGTCGTGTCGCCAGCACCTGCGAGGCGATATAGTCGTGGCAATGGAGCACGGCGTTGCGTATCTCCTCGCGGTCTTCGAGTACCACGGCGATACGGTCGGTGATCTCCAGTCCGCTCTGCTTACGGAGGTTCTGAATGCGGTTGACCAACTCACGCGCGATACCTTCTTCGATGAGGGCATCGTTCAGCTCGATATCCAGCGCGATGGTCAGTATACCGTTGTTGGCCACCAACCAGCCCGGCATATCCTCGGTGATGATCTCCACGTCCTCGGGAACCAGCGTGTAGTCGAGTAGGGTAAACTGTCCGTCGGCTTCCATCTTGGCGATATCGTCTTGGCTCAACGCACCGATAGCGGCCGCCAGCTCTTTCATCTTGCCGCCCACTTTCTTACCCAGCACTTTGAACTGCGGCTTGATCTTCTTCACAAGACGAATCTCGCTCTGCTCAGCGGGCACCACCACGAGTTCCTTGACGTTGACTTCGCTCTTGATGAGGTCGGCTACGTGGAGCAGGGCCTCTGTCGTCTCTTTGTCCGGCGTCGGGATAACGGCTTTCTGCAGCGGCTGACGCACGTTCTTCTCTGCGCGTTTGCGGAGCGAGAGAATCATGCTCGTCGCCTGCTGCGCGAGGTACATCTGCCTTTCCAGCGGCAGGTTGATGAGCGACTCATCTACCTTCGGCCACTCGCTCAAATGTACGGTCTCTCCAGTCAAATCGCGATAGAGACGGTCGGCATAGAACGGAGCATTCGGCGCCATGAGTTGTGCTACGGTCTTCAGACAGGTGTACAAGGTCTCATAGGCTGCCTGTTTGTCGGCATCCATCTCGCCGCCCCAGAAACGTTTGCGGTTCAGGCGCACGTACCAGTTGCTCAGGTCGTCTTGCACGAAGTCCGAGATAGCACGGCCGGCTTTGGTGGGCTCGTAAGCCTCGTAGGCCTCCGTCACCTCTTTCACCAGCGAGTTGAGTTTGCTGAGTATCCAGCGGTCGATTTCGGAGAATTGTCCATTGTCCATTGTCCATTGTCCATTGTCCCACCCATCTACATTGGCGTAGAGGGCGAAGAAACCGTAGGTGTTATACAGCGTGCCGAAGAACTTACGGCGTACCTCGTCCACGCCTTCGGGGTCGAACTTCAGGTTCTCCCACGGGCTGGAGTTGGTCAGCATATACCAGCGGACGGGGTCGGCGCCGTAGGTCTCGAGTGCGCCGAAGGGATCCACGGCGTTGCCAAGACGCTTGGACATCTTGTTGCCGTTCTTGTCCAAGACGAGTCCGTTGGAGATGACGTTCTTATAGGCCACTGTGCCCTCGATCATCGTGTGGATGGCGTGGAGCGTGAAGAACCATCCGCGGGTCTGGTCGACACCCTCAGAGATGAAGTCGGCTGTGCGGGGCAGGTCGGCGTTCTCAAACGGGTAGTGGTTCTGTGCATAAGGCATCGCGCCGCTGTCGAACCATACGTCGATGAGGTCGAGTTCGCGACGCATAGGTTTGCCACTCGGCGAAACGAGGATGATGCTGTCCACATACGGACGGTGCAGGTCGATAACCGACGGGTCGTAGTTCTCTTTAGAGTAATCGCCCGGCACGTGCTTCGGCCACGGGTTAGCAGGCATGAAACCGGCCTTGACGGATTTGTCTATTTCAGCGAACAGTTCGGCTATTGAACCGATACAAATCTCCTCCTGTCCGTCTTCAGTGCGCCAGATAGGCAGCGGAGTGCCCCAGTAACGGCTACGGCTCAGGTTCCAGTCATTGAGGTTGTTGAGCCACTGACCAAAACGTCCTGTTCCCGTGCTCTCCGGTTGCCAGTTGATGGTCTGGTTGAGCGCGATCATCTCGTCGCGTGCCATGGTGGAGCGGATGAACCAGCTGTCCAGCGGGTAGTAGAGCACCGGTTTGTCGGTGCGCCAGCAGTGCGGATAACTATGCACGTGCTTCTCGGTCTTGAACAGACGTCCGTCCTGCTTCATCTCCAGACACAGGTGCAGGTCGAGACTCTCGTCTTTGTCCGTCAGCGTCGGGTCGTAGGCGTTCTTAACGAACCGGCCGGCGTAACGGCCGTACAGCTCCACATCCAGATGCTCCTTCACCCACGCTTCGTCCAGATCGTCTATCTTCCAGTACTTGCCGGTGAAGTCCACCATCGGACGCGGACCGTTCGCTTTGGTCTGGAAATAGAGTCCCGGTACACCGGCTGCGTCTGCCACTTTCTTGTCGTCTGCACCAAAGGTAGGCGCGATGTGTACGATACCCGTACCGTCTTCGGTCGTTACGTAATCACCCGGAATAACCTTCCATGCGTTCTCCAGTTTCACCCAGGGGAACAGCGGATCGTACTCCAGTCCCACAAGGTCCGTACCCTTGTAACGCGCTACGATCTTCGGTTCGAGTGTATTGCCGTCCGCATCCACGCCGCACAGCTCTTTCTTGTATGCGTCCAGACGTGCTTCCGCAAGGATGATGTGATCTCCGTTAGGCGTTACCACTTCGATATAATCGATCTTCGGCCCCACGCACAACGCGGTGTTGCTCGGCAGCGTCCACGGCGTGGTCGTCCAAGCGATGATATAGCGTCCGTCTTTGAGATGGAACTTCGCCGTACATGTCAGGTCCTTCACATCGCGGTAGCAGCCCGGTTGGTTCAGCTCATGGCTACTCAGACCCGTACCCGCAGCCGGCGAGTAGGGCTGGATGGTATAACCCTTGTAGAGATAGCCTTTCTTGTAGAGTTCCTTCAGCAGGTACCAGAGCGTCTCGATATACTTGTTGTCGTAGGTGATATAGGGGTTGTCCAGATCTACCCAGTAACCCATCTGTTTGGTCAGTTCGGTCCACTCCTTGGTGTATTTCATCACCTCGCGGCGGCAGGCGGCGTTGTACTCGTCCACCGATATCTTCTTGCCGATGTCCTCCTTGGTGATACCCAGCATCTTCTCTACACCCAGTTCTACGGGCAGGCCGTGGGTGTCCCAACCCGCTTTGCGGCGAACCTGGAAACCCTGCATGGTCTTGAAACGGCAGAACGTATCCTTGATGGTACGTGCCATCACGTGGTGGATACCTGGTTTGCCGTTGGCCGAAGGAGGTCCCTCGAAGAAGAGGAATTGCGGATGGCCCTCACGGGTCGTCACGCTCTTTTCAAACAGGTTCTCTTGTTCCCACTGCGCCAGCACCTCACGGCTCAGCTGCGGCAGGTTCAGTTGTTTGTATTCATTAAATCGTTTCATTATATGTGTGATTAGTTTTTTTAGTCTTCTATACGGATGGGTCGTCCCATCAGGTCGTAGGTCTTTCCGTTACGCTCGATTAGCACCTGACCCTTTCTGAACATTTTGCGTCCCGTCGGTTGTTCCTCCGCGTGTTCTACGTCCCAAGTGACCGGTCGGATACCTTCTCCCCACTGGCTGTATAGCCACTGGATGCGCCAGTTGTAGCGCCATAGCAGGTCGTTCAGCTTAGCGGTCATGTCGCTGTTGTCGTTATAGCCCTGCGTGTTACGCCATACGGCGGCATCGTTCTTCGCCGCCTGCATGATCTGCGCAGCCAGACGGTTGATCTGAGCCGTCACGCTGTCGTGCTGTGTGTGGTAGTAGATCCACCACTGTTCTCTGACGGCCTGCTGCATCTCCGGCCATGAGGCCAGTTGTCCGACCCAGTACTGCGGCCAGATGGGATTTTCGTATATCCAGCTCTCCTGATGGCGGTCGTAGGCATTGCCAAAATCCCATACGGGTCCGAACTTCCATCGGTCGGCTACACCCAGGCTGTCGCGGTCTTTGTAGAGGAAGCAACTGCCGTGGTACGACTCGCAGTCCTCCATTATCTCTTGCACCAGATAGTACTTGGCGGCTTCCTCAATGTCCACCAGTTGTTTCAGCCTGTTCGAACTGCTCTCGTAGAGTGCCGTGTTGATAGCCTGTATCTGGTTCTCCAGATAGGAACGTTGAGCCTGCGATAGGGTCTCGGGTTCGCGTAGTGACACCATGATGGTCTGTCCGTTGCCTTCCTGCAGGACGATATTGTTCTCCGACGGGTAGTTGTCTATCTCGACGAGCCATCCGCCGGTGATAGAGTCGCGGTGCGTCTCCCCATCGGCTTGCTCATGTATCTTCACGCGGTTGGATGCGATGCGTACATGTTCCGTCAGGAAATAGAGACCCTGATACTGACCGTTCAGCACCAGTTCCACCGGTCGCATACGTGGCGTCCAGCGCAGCGCCAGTGCTTTGCTCACCATGTATCCCGTGGGGTTTTTCAGAAAACCCAAGTAGTCGTCCGCGCCGGCCATCAGACACCAGTGGCGGTTGTTGGGCATGCCGAGCACTTTCTGCTTGACGTTGAACTTGATCTTATAGGGTTTCTTTGCAAAGTCGCGCCAGGTGTAGTTGCCGCGACCCTTGATCGTACCGGCTATCGGTGCTGCGGCTGACCCCAGCGGGTGGTACTTGCTGTTCATCGAGTCGATATAGAGTGTCATCGCCACTTGCGTCTCGGTGTCGTATATTCCTTGTCCGTTGGTGTTGACATACACTACGGGCAGTGTGCCGCTTATCTGCGCCGTGCCGGGTTGGCTGTTGCTCTGGCTGGCTATCCATGCCTCCAGACTCATCCAACTGCCTTGTGCCCAGTTGTCGCTTGAGGTGGGAACGAAGATGTCGCCGGCACGCATCTGCGCCTCCGAAGTGGCGGTGCGCAGCAGACCTGCCGTCAGGCTGACGCTGTCCTTGAAGGTGTTGAAGTCGGTGGCATGCAGTCCTTCGCGCAGCGACGCACCTACAAAAGTGAAACGGTAGGTGTTGGCTACGATGGCGGGGATAGTCACCTTCCATCTGTTGCCGTCCTGTGTCATGCGG
Organism: Bacteroidales bacterium UBA2800; assembly: GCA_002351925.1. Lineage (GTDB taxonomy): Bacteria > Bacteroidota > Bacteroidia > Bacteroidales > Paludibacteraceae > Colicola. The sequence goes on along the minus strand of DEHM01000017.1, from coordinate 9,374 downwards.
AGCACGTAGGTCTCCGCAGGCTGGTTGCTGCCATACACGAAGCTCACGGCCGGGTAACCGGTCTGGCTGTTGTCGTAGTATAGCGTACCCTGCGGAATCGTCAGGGCCGAGACGCTCAGCGTCAGCATCATCAGTATGTAGGTCAGCAGTAGTCGCATCAGGATATGTCGGTTAATAGTTCGTTGGCACGCTTCAGGGCGGCGCGTATGTCCGGACAGATGTTCTTCGGGTTCATCTGTTGTTCGATACCTCCGGTCTGCAACTGGTGCAGCACGTGGGTCTTCACGCCCGAGAGGATGATGGTGATGCCCTCTTTGTGGCTACGCTCGATGAGCATCGACAGATTGTGCATAGCCGTCGAATCGACAAATGGCACCTTACGCATGCGGATGATGCGGATTGGATAGTTCTCGCCCGACACGTGTGTCATGATGTCGTCAAAGCGGTTGGCGATACCGAAGAAATACGGGCCGTCAATCTCATATACCTCCACCCGGTCAGGGATGGTCAGGTGTTCCAGATTCAGCTGGATGTCGGTGTCTTCGTTCGGGTCTATCTCATGATGCAACGTGCGGATGTGCGTCTGCTCGTTGGTACGCATCAGGAACAGCACCATTGCCAGCAGCAGACCCACCTCTATCGCTACCGTCAGGTCGAAGAGCACGGTCAGGAAGAATGTCGTCAGCAGTACCCACAGGTCACGATTGCGGTGCTTGAACGTACCTACGATCGTCTTCCATCCCGACATCGAGTAGGCCACCATGATCAGCACGGCTGCCAGACAGGCCATCGGTATCATTCCTACCAATTGTCCCAGGAAGAGCAGTACAAGCAGCAGCACCACTGCGTGGACGATACCGGCTATCGGCGAACGGCCTCCGTTGTTGATGTTGGTCATCGTACGGGCTATCGCACCCGTGGCGGGGATGCCGCCGAAGAAAGGTACCACCACGTTCGCCACACCTTGGGCGATCAGTTCGGTGTTCGAGTTATGCTTGTCGCCAATCACGCCGTCGGCCACCATCGCACTCAGCAGGCTCTCTATCGCACCCAGCATGGCGATCGTAAAGGCCGATGGGAAGAGTTTCTGTATCAGGGTGAAGAAGGTCTCGCCTTCCGCCAGTTGCAGCGAAGGCATATGCGGCGCAGGCAGGCCGTGAGGCAACTCATACAGGTCACTGATGGTCTGCAGGCCCGCTACGTTCCACGACTCGGGTGCGTATTCCTTGAGCAACCATACGACCAGCGTGGCCAGTACGATGGCAGCCAGGCTGCCCGGTATGCGCTTTGTGATACGCGGCATGAAGATGCAGACAACCAACGAGAACAGGCCGATGGCCAGTGCCCAACCGTTCATCGTGAAATGTTGGGCATAGAAGATCCATTTGTCCACGAAGTTAGCCGGCACGTTGCTCAGCCCCAGACCGAAGAAATCGTTCATCTGGGTCGAGAATATCGTCACGGCAATACCAGCTGTGAAGCCGACGATGACGGGGTAGGGTACAAACTTGATGACCGAACCGAATCGCGCCAGACCCATCACGATGAGCAATATACCTGCCATCACGGTGGCGATCATCAGGCCCGTGAGGCCGTACTGCTGGATGATGCCGTAGATGATGACGATGAACGCACCCGTCGGACCGCCTATCTGTACCTTGCTGCCACCCAGCACCGCGATCAGCAGGCCGGCGATGATAGCCGTCACCAGACCCTCCGTCGGCCCCACGCCCGATGATATACCGAAGGCGATAGCCAGGGGGATGGCCACGATGCCGACGATGATGCCGGCCAGGACGTCCTGACCCCACTGTGCCCGACTGTAGTGCCGCAAGGTATGCAGCAGCTTGGGCGCAAACACTTCTTTCAGATGATAAGCCATGGCACTTTCTTTATACGGCTTTCACGAGGTAATAGTTCTTCTTGCCTTTCTGGAACAGCAGATACTTGCCGTTGAGCAATGCGGCATCGGTGATCGGCGTCTGCGGATCGGTCAGTTTCTCTTTGTTCAGACTGAAGCCGTTGGCTTGTATCATCTTACGTGCCTCGCCTTTGGAGGGGAAGATAACCGTTTTCTCCGCCAGCAGGTCCAACGGACCGATGCCGGCTTTCAGTTCGTCCAGCGCTATCTCGTATTGCTCCACGCCCTCAAACACCTGCAGGAAAGTCTCCTCGTCCAGTGCGCGCAGCGCATCCGCCGTCGCGTTGCCGAAGAGGATGTTGCTGGCCTCTACGGCGGCGTTGTAGTCTGCCTCGCTGTGTACCATGCAGGTCACCTCTTTGGCCAGACGCTTCTGCAGCACGCGCAGGTGCGGCGCCGCCTCGTGCTCCTGGATGAGCGCCTCTATCTCCTCTCTCGTCAGGCTCGTGAAGATCTTGATGTAGCGCTTCGCATCGTCGTCGCTCACGTTCATCCAGAACTGGTAGAACTTATACGGACTCGTATAGCGCTTCGAGAGCCATACGTTGCCGCTCTCCGTCTTGCCGAACTTACCGCCGTCGGCTTTGGTAATCAGCGGACAGGTCAGCGCGTAAGCGTCGTTGCCCGTTATCTTCTTGATGAGCTCCGTACCCGTGGTGATGTTACCCCATTGGTCCGAGCCGCCCATCTGCAGCTTGCAGTTCTTGTGCTCGTTCAGGTACACGAAGTCATAGCCCTGCAGCAACTGGTAGGTAAACTCCGTGAACGACATACCCTGGCTGTACTCGCCGTTGAAACGTTTCTTCACGCTGTCTTTCGCCATCATGTAGTTCACTGTGATCAGCTTGCCGATGTTACGCGCGAAGTCCAAGAAGGTGTAGTCCTTCATCCAGTCGTAGTTGTTCACCAGCTCGGCCGCATTGGGCTCCTTCGAGTTAAAATCCAGGAAGTGCTCCAGCTGCTCGCGTATACACGCTACGTTGTGTTTGAGTGTCTCCTCCGTCAGCAGGTTCCGCTCGGCGCTCTTGCCGCTCGGGTCACCTATCATTCCTGTCGCTCCGCCTATCAGCGCGATAGGCTTATGACCGCACTGCTGCAGGTGACGCAGCATCATGATTCCGCATAGGTGACCTATGTGCAGGCTGTCTGCCGTAGGGTCGATACCTACGTACGCCGTCGTCACCTCTTTCATCAACTGTTCTTCTGTGCCGGGCATGATGTCATGCAGCATGCCGCGCCAACGCAATTCTTCTACAAAATTCTTCATGTCTATCTGTGTGTATATGTGTTCGTATATGTTCGTGAGTGTGTACGTCTATACTCGCTCGCCTGTACCTACATGTGTCCGTTTTCCTATGCCCACATGTGCGCACACAACGAAAAACGGCGCAAAGATACAACAAAAAAATGACATATGCAAGCATATGCCATTCTTTTTTATAAAAACCCTGGTTTTTTAGAGCAATTCGACGCTGCGGTTGACGAATTTGGCGAGGGCTTCGCCTTTCAGTTGTCCGCCGGCCAAGAGGGCGATGTCGATCAGCTGTTTCATCCGATCGTCTTCGCCTTCCAGCTTGCAAACGGTCTTGAGCACCGTCTCTTTCTTGCCGTCTTTCTCCACTTCTTCGTTCACTTGCTCGGATACCTCCTTGCCCACTAACTCCTGTATCAGCGGGTGCGAGGTGTTGAGCACGAGGTTGTAGCTCTCGGGCATCTGGCCGTAGAAACTGAGTCCCTGCTGGTGTGCCGCCATCTCTTTCATACGGCGCATAAACTCGTTCTGCGTCAGGAACACCGGCAGCGCGTCGGCTGCGGCGGCTTCGCAAGTCACGTTGTAACGCAACTTGTCTTCGCTTGTCGGCAGCAGTGCTTCAAAGGCCTTACGCAGCCCCTCTTTCTGCTCGTCGGTATACGCGTCCTTGGCGGCATCTTCCTTCTTGATGAGGTTCTCGATGGTGTCGCTGTCGATACGCACGAAACGCAGTTTCTCGTGTTTCTGCTCGGCCTGACTCATACAGTGTACGTCCAGTTCGCCGTCCTGCAGCAGCACGTCGTAGCCCTTCGCTTTGGCCCGCTCGATGAAGGTATAGTGGGCATCCGGGTCGTTGGTGTAGAGTAGCACCATGTTGCCGTCCTTATCCACCTGCTTGTCGCGCACTTTGTCCATATACTCGTCCAGCGTAGCGTACTCGCCGCTCAGGTTCTTCAGAAGCGCAAAGCCTGTGGCTTTCTCGTAGAACTTCTCGTCGGTCAGCATACCGAACTGTATGAACATCTTGATGTCGTCCCATTTCTTGGCAAAACCGTCTTTGTCGGCCTTGTAGAGTTCGGCGAGTTTGTCGGCCACTTTCTTGGTGATATAGCCGCTTATTTTCTTGACGTTGTTGTCGCTCTGCAGGTAGCTGCGGCTCACGTTGAGCGGGATGTCCGGACTGTCGATCACGCCGTGCAGCAGCGTCAGGTATTCCGGCACGATGTTCTCCACCTCGTCGGTCACATAGACCTGGTTGCAGTAGAGCTGTATCTTGTTGCGATGTACGTCCAGATTGCTCTTTATCTTCGGGAAATACAATATACCCGTCAGGTTGAACGGATAGTCCACATTCAGGTGGATATGGAAGAGCGGCTCGTCCATCTGGGTGGGGTAGAGCTCGTGGTAGAACTTGTCGTAGTCCTCGTCCTTGAGGTCGGCAGGCTTGCGGGTCCACGCGGGGTTCACATCGTTGATGATGTTCTCCTCGTCGAGCTCCACTTCCTTGCCGTCTTTCCACTCTTTCTTCTTGCCGAAAGCGATCTCCACGGGCAGGAACTTACAGTATTTCTTCAGCAGCCCTTCTATCGTCGCGTCCTCCAGATACTGGGCGAACTCATCGTCTATATGCAGCACAATGTCCGTGCCTCGCTCCGCCTTGATGGTATCTTCCATCGTGTACTCCGGACTGCCTTCACAACTCCAATGGACAGCCTTGGCGTCCTCCCGGTAGCTGAGCGAGAAGATCTCCACTTTCTTGCTCACCATAAAGGCGGAGTAGAAGCCCAGACCAAAATGGCCGATGATGGCTTCGGCTTTGTCTTTATACTGGTTGAGAAACTCCTCAGCACCCGAGAAAGCGATCTGGTTGATAAACTTGTCCACCTCGTCGGCCGTCATGCCGATACCGTGGTCGCTGACGGTGAGGGTCTTTTTCTTTTTGTCAATAGTGACGCGTACGCGCAAGTCATCCATCGGAATGCTGACAGCTGACGGCTGACGGCTGATAACTTTCAACTTCTGCGTCGCATCGACGGCATTACTGATCAGCTCACGAAGAAAAATCTCGTGGTCGCTGTACAAAAACTTTTTTATGACCGGAAAAATGTTATCCGAGGTCACACCAATAGTACCTTTGCTCATATCTTTGTAGATTTTTAGTTTCAAATTCCAACCCTAAATCTACAAATCTTGTGCCAAGGGAAAACGACTGCCAAAATGTCAGTCGCGTGCACTATTTCTCTGCGAGGATAGTAGCAGAGTAGGGCGCGACGATGGCTTGCGACTCGTGGAGCTCCGACAGGCCATTGACGTCCGCCTCGCCGTTGAAGACCAGCAGCGTGTAGTCGCCCTCGGGGATAGGCTCCTGCAGCGGTTTATCTCCGCCGTTGAGCAGCACGAGCAGCGACTTAGCGGTGTCGATGCCCTCCAGGTTGTCGATGCGGTAAGCCACGAGGTGCTCGTCGGCCGTCTCCGCGAGGTGGACGTGCTCACTCACGAGCATAGCGTCACCCAGACGGAAGCCCTTGTGCGCACGACGGATAGCTATCATCTGACGGTAGTACTCCAGCAGGTCGGCATATTTGTCTTTGTTCTCCCAGGGGATGATGTTGATGCTGTCGGGACTCTGGTAGCTGTTGTCGATACCCTGCTTGGTGCGGTAGAGCTCTTCGCCGCCGTAGAGGAACGACATACCTTGCGACACGAGGACGGCTGTCTGCGCCAGCTTGTTCATGCGCAGCCGGGTCTCTTCGCTCTCGTCTTTGGCGCTCACCTCGATACGGTCGCGCAGGCAGTAGTTGTCGTGGCAGGTGATATAGCTCACGTGCTGCATCGGTTGTCCGCTCCAGTCGGGACAGCCTACCAGTCCGCGCATCAAGTCAGCCTTGCCGGCCGCGTTGCCCGACGCAAAACCACGTTCGTGGTCGAAAGGCGAGCCGATGAGGGCATTGCGTATGTCGTCGCTGAAGGCACCTACACGCGGCATGCGGTAGGTCCACTTCTTCATCGCCAGTTGTTCGTCGGGGTAGGCCGGTGCCATGGCTGCCCAACCCTCACCGTAGGTGAGGATAGTGGGGTCTATCTCGTCGAGCGCCGCACGTATCTGACGCATCGTCTCCTGATCGTGTATGCCCATGAGGTCGAAACGGAAGCCGTCGATATGGTATTCGCGTGCCCAGTAGCACACCGACTCTACCATGAAGCGGCGCATCATCTCGTGGTCGGAGGCTGTCTCGTTGCCGCAACCCGAACCGTTGGCGTAGGTGCCGTCCTCGTTGAGGCGGTAGAAATATTTCGGTACCACGCGTCCGAGCGAGCAGCCCATCACGTCGAAGGTGTGGTTGTACACTACGTCCATCACGACGCGTATACCGGCTTTGTGGAGCGCCTGAATCATCTGTTTCGCTTCGCGAATACGGCAGGCCGGGTCGTACGGGTTGGTGGAGTAACCGCCGTCAGGCACGTTGTAGTTGACGGGATCGTAACCCCAGTTATAACGGTTCTCGTCGAGCGCCGTCTCGTCGATGCTGCCGTAGTCGAACATTGGCAGTATCTGCAGGTGGGTGATGCCGAGTTGCTGCAAGTAGCGGAGCGGCGCCTCTTCGGTCAGCGCGAGGAACTTACCCTTGTGCTCCACACCCGAGTAGGGCGACATGGTGAAGTCGCGCAGGTGCGTCTCATAGACCACGATGTCGGTGCGGTCGTCCATGGCCGGGCGCTCGTCGTCTTTCCATCCTTCCGGATCGGTCTCCCGCATGTCGATGATGGCGGCACGCTGGCCGTTCACGCTCACCGCCTTGGCGAAGATACCAGGCGCTTCCTCGCTCCACGCGCCGTCCTGATACGAACGGACCGTGTAGTATTTGCCCTTCTGGTCACCTTTGGCGGAGCCTGTCCAGAAGCCGTTAGCGCCTTTCTGCAGCGTGATGGTCTCCTTCGGACATATCGTACATGGGTCGTTCGCACCATCATCGTAGATGGTCACTTCCATCTGTTCGGCCGTGTTCGACCAGAACGCAAAACTCGTCTGGAAATGGCTGTAACGGCACTCGTCCTCCATCTTCATTTGCTTGCCCGAGCAAGCCATCAATGCTACCGAAAGCATAAGCAGAAATGTGTTTCTCATAGTGAAAAAATATGTTGTTTGTGTGTTCTCTTACCGTATTTGGCGCCCCGTGAGGTCGTATATCTTCCCGTCGCGCACGATACGCACCTGTCCGTCGAGCAGTATCTTCCTGCAGCCCGTCTCCATGGTCTCTATGCCCTCTATGTCCAGCGTACGCGTCTCGCCGCCGCCGTTCACGTCGAAGGTGATGAGGCGGTTGCTCATCGCGATATTGGTCACCTGGTACTCATCCACCTTGGTAAACGACGTGGCTCCCTTCGGATAGAGGTCGGTGGCTTTGTCCGAGTAGCTGGAGGTGTTGGCTTTGGCCTCGATGATGTCTACACCCAGTTTGCTGGCGGTGTTGTTGACCGTGTTTTGCTCCCATTTCGTTTTGTCCCATTGTACTTTGGTCACCAGCATACCGCTGCCCTTTAGGTACGCGTCCCATCCCTCTTTCTGGCGGTTCTCCAGCAGGTAGAACGTGCTGGGCAGGGGAGTGAGGATATTGCTGATGCCTTGTCCGCTCTTGGTGATCAGACAGGCCGCTTTGCTGTCCTGCAGCGGCGGCAGCTCCACCGAGCAGGCGGTGTTGAGCAGCGTCGGCTCTATCCAGCCCATGAACCAGCGCTCGTAGGCCGAGTAGTTGGGCGGCGTGTTACCGTTGTTGTTATAGGGACCATAGTCCATGATGTCCCAGCTGCCCAAGGTGCGGTGGCTGGCATTGTTAGTAGCGTAGAAGTCGGGCAGACCCATGACGTGACTGAACTCGTGGCAGAACGTACCGATGCCGCAACGTTTGTTGGTCTGGCCGTCTAACTCGTTGAGGCAGCAGTAGTGATCCACCGTCTTGCCGTCCAGCTGGAACGACTTGCCGGTGTAGCTCAGTTCGTACTGATGAGGCCAAACGGTGTTGGATGCACCGCCGTCGGCTTCGCCCTTGCCGGCATAGAGGATCACTACCCAGTCTACCTTGCCGTCGCCGTCGGCGTCATACTGACTGAAGTCCGCACCCAGACTGTCGTGGGCCAACCGACAGGCTTCTACTACCAACTCGTCCGGATGCTGATCGTTGTCGTACCAGTCGTTGCTGCCGTAGTACGAGCCGTTTTTGCTCACCTTCACCGGACCGTACACGTCGATGTGCATGTCATATTGTCCCCAACTCTGGTCGTAGAAATACCGGTGGATAGAGCCGGTAGCGCCGTTGTAGGTATAGGTGTCGCCCATAGCCCATTCAGTCATGTCGGCGTTGGTCTGACTGAAGTCCTCATCTTGGTAACTCACCAGTATCACGGCGCCGCGTGCGGCCAGCAGCCTGTCGGTGCCGGTGTCTGCCTTCGCGCGACGGGCTTTCGCCATGCGGCTTTGTCCTTTCGCCTTCAGTCGTTCATCTTTCGCCGTTTCACTCATCGGCATCAGCGTCGCTTCGTCCAACCAGTTGCCCTGCGTGTCGGTCAGGTAGTGGAAGGTCTCATCGCCCTGGAGGAACACGCTTTTCTGTGTCCCGTCCGCTGCAGTCCGGAGCACCGCCTCTCGGCGTGCCGGCACAGCCATCGCACTCGCTGCGACAGCACATAGCATCATCATGCTCAACAATCGTCTCATACTATAGTGTTTTGTGTTCTTTGCAACTTTTGCGGCTGCAAAGGTACTACAAATTTTTCAAATTTGCAAGATTTTAAGCAAAAAAAGTAGTCTGTGCTTGCACAAGCGTGATTTTTTTGCATAAATTCTTGGAGTTTGCACCAAAGTGCGAACGTAGCTTCGAGGGGTTCCCTTTTAGGGTAGTTGGTCGAAAGTACTGCTTTTTTCTGACATACGCAAATGTAAAATAGAAAAAAGCGCCCGAAGACGCTTTTTTCGTTAAACCTTAAACTTTAAAAGGACGCTCAATTGAGCGCCCTTTCATTTTTTTTCGTGAGGATAGTACTCACTCGGGGGCATGTTTTGGGGAATGGGTACCCCAAAACACGTAGGCATGGGGCCGATACCCCGATGAGTAGCTATCCGAGCACTTAGCCTTGATGCTGTGCATCGTAAGCGGCCAACTCCAAGCTCCAGAGGTAGCTTTTCATCGTCTTCTTGCCGCCCGG
>DEHM01000001.1:125960-126797 GCA_002351925.1 Bacteroidales bacterium UBA2800 | reverse complement strand
CGCTATCTGACTCCGCAAGGTTCGGATCAGAAGAAGAAAAAGTACTGCCGTTTCAAGAAGAGCGGAATCAAGTACATCGATTACAAAGATCCTGAGTTCCTCAAGAAGTTCCTGAACGAGCAAGGTAAGATCCTTCCGCGTCGTATCACCGGTACTTCGCTGAAGTTCCAACGCAAAGTTGCTCAGGCCGTTAAGAAAGCACGCCACTTGGCATTGCTGCCTTACGTAACGGATATGATGAAGTAATTAACCCTTAAAGTAGAAAGGAAAGAACATGGAAGTAATTCTTATTCAAGACCTGGCTAATCTGGGTTTCAAGAACGACATCGTTAAAGTACGTGACGGCTACGGACGCAACTACCTGTTGCCGCAGAAGATAGCTATCATCGCAAACGAAAGCAACAAGAAGCAACTGGCTGAGAACCTGAAACAACAGGCTCACAAAGCAGCTAAGATTCTGGCAGACGCACAGGCATTGGAGGCTAAACTCGCAGAGACCGTAATCGAGGTTAAAGTTAAAGCTAACGAGGACGGTAAGATCTTCGGTACTGTTACCACTCAAAACATCGCTGATGCTTTGGCAGCTAATGAGATCAACATCGACAAGAAGGTGATCACGCTGGTAGAGCCGATCAAGCAGGTTGGTGAGTACACCGCACAGGCTCGTCTGCATCGTGAGGTAAAAGCTGACATCAAGTTGAATGTTGTAGCTGAGTAATTGTTAAACCTATTAAAAAAGGAGAAAAATCTTATGAAACAAGGAATTCATCCTGATAACTACCGCGTAGTAGTTTTCAAAGATATGTCTGACGGTACTCAGTTCTTCAGCCGCTCTAC
>DEHM01000001.1:84066-125873 GCA_002351925.1 Bacteroidales bacterium UBA2800 | reverse complement strand
CTCGAGATCTCGAACACGAGTCACCCGTTCTACACCGGTAAGTCCAAACTCGTGGACACCGCAGGTCGTGTGGACAAATTTATGTCTCGCTACGGCAACCGCACTCGCAAGTAATCTTGCGACTTCAAGGGGCAGGCGCGCGCCTGCCCCTTATTGTTTTAAACTAGAAAAATTGATGATATTATGGAAAACGCAAAAAAACAATTGTTCACGGAGTTGTGGCAGAAGTTGCTCATCTCGTGTGGTATCTTTGCAGGTTTGTTCGCCTGCCTGTGGATCGTCGAATTTTTTGTGCCGGCCATGAAGGGTCAACTGTTGGCATGGAGCCCGGCCTTCATCGTGGGAATACCCGCTTCGATACTGGGCGTGGCCTACGTGCTGACCATCACGAATCCGAAAAACTATGTCGGTTTCTATCTGGGCGTCGTGATGTCGACGCTGCTGGGTATCAAGTTCTGGCTTGTCGGCCAGTACGACCTGGTGTTCCTCTATATTTTGCTGTTTATCCCGTTCCAGGTGAAGTCGCTGGTGAACTGGCGCAAGAACACCTTACACCCGTCTGGCGACGCCGGTGAACTGCGTCCGCGGTATCTGGGTTACAAGGCATTTGCAATAGAAATGATTTCGGCTGCCGCTATCGTGGTAGCAGATTTCTTCTTCGCCAAGTATGTCATGCATGCAACTATCCCGACCGCTGCTATCATCTGTGCGGGTGTCACTATTGCGTCGTCGTTCTTTGCTAATCTGCTGCTGATTTATCAGACCAACGACGCGTGGATGTGGTGGGTAGTTTATTCTATCTCGTCGCTTGTACTCTTCATCATTGTTTTCGACCCGTTCATGATAGTGCTCAACCTGGCATTCCTCGTGGTGAACGGTAGTGCACATATCGCATGGATCAAGATGACCAAGCCCGAAGATATGGGCTGGGCGACACCTATCTTTGGCAAGCGTAAATGATTCGGAAGCAAGATACGATATTGCGCGTAGCGGAGCCTGCGCAACTCATGGATTTTCTCATCGCCAAGATGGGAGGTATGGCACGTTCGTCGGTCAAGCAGTTGCTTGGCCAACGACGTGTCAAAGTGGGAAACGCTATACAGACGCGGCACGACTATCTGCTGAAGGCCGGCGATGTAGTGACGGTTAGTTCCGGTCGCGGCAACAGTCAGTTGACCCATCCGAAACTCAAGATCGTGTATGAGGATGACGACTTGATAGTGGTCAATAAGCAACCGGGTCTGCTGACGGTAGCGGCTACGCCGGGCAGCAGCGAGACGACGGCATTCAGTATCTTGCGCGCGTACGTAAAGAAACAGAACGCGCGCGCAGGCGTGTATGTCGTGCATCGTCTGGACCGAGAGACCAGCGGTCTGCTGGTGTTCGCTCGCTCGCAGGAGTTGCAGCAGTATATGCGTACCTACTGGCGCGACTTGGTGCAGGAGCGCACCTATATCGCGCTGGCGGAAGGCGTGTTGGAGCCGCGCGAGGGCAAGATAACGACTTGGCTGACCGAAGACAAACGCCACGCTGTGGTCTATTCGTCGCCCGTAGATGACGGAGGCGATATCGCTATCACAAACTACAAAACACTCCGCACTTCGGCAGACGGGCAGTATTCGCTCGTGGAGCTGCATCTGGAGACAGGACGCACAAATCAGATACGTGTGCATCTTGCCTCCAAAGGTTGTCCGGTAGTGGGTGACCGCAAGTACGGCCACGGCAACGAGAGTAGTCCGATAGATCGTCTGTGCCTGCATGCTAAAGTGCTGGCATTCATTCATCCTGCAACAGAAAAGACGATTCGTTTTGAATCGCCTGTTCCGAAAGAGTTTTCTATCCCGCTCGCAGAGCGAGGTTAGCGTTTTTCTTATTTCTTGATCTGGAAGGGGAAGGAACCGATGAGGTTGTCCTCGCAGAAGAAATCGATGGTATAATAACCGTTGACGACTTCTGTATGCATCGGCCAATAGACCGTTCCGTTGTACGCCTCGCCGCTATATTCTATCTGCGCGGCGACAGAGTAAGGAATCTCCTGATTCTCGAAGGGGAAGAGTCCTTCGCCCATGAATAGTTCGCCGTTGGGGTCAGTGATACGGACATACAGGTCTTTCATTCCCGGCCGGCAGGTGATGTTGCGCGCAATCGTGTAGTCAAACTGCAGTTTGCGTATCTGGCTGACTATTTTCGTCTTATGATCGCGTTTGTTGAGCGGGGTGATAGTGCAAGTGGTCACTTCGAGCATGGCTGCGCGTGTAACGGTCTCGGTGAGTTGTGCGTTAGCGGTAGAGAGTTGGCTGTTCTGCTCTTTCACTTGTTGGTTCTCTTGGCGAACGAGCATGTTCTCCTCGGTGAGCCGTGCGTTGGTAGCATTGAGGCTGTCAATCTGGCGGACATAGTCCTTCATGACCTCGCGCACGGTAGCCAGTTCTTTCTTCAGTTCAGCTATCTTGCGAGCGTTAGAGGCCTTGGTCTGGCGCAGCTCTTCCAGCAGGTCCTGCACGCGCTGTTGCTCACGGCTGAGCAAGTCCTGCAGGCTGTCGTTGCGGATATCCAGCGTCTGGTAGCCGTCGAACTGAATAGCCAGGTCTTCGTATTCTTCTTGCAGTTCCTCTTTCTCAATCTCCATCTGCTCTACCAGTTCGTTCATCTGCTGGCGTTGCGTGAGAAAGAGGTAGGCCAGCCCGCCGATGACGGCGAGCAGGAAGAGGATGAGGATAATCACCCAGGCTTTTTTAGACGAAGTTTTTTTCTTATCTGTCATAATAATGGAATCACATTTTCAAGTTGGTTGGAGCGCGACCCTTTCAGCAGGATAGTCTGTCCTGCGAGGGGGTGTTGGCGGAGATGTTCGCAGAGCGCTTCTACGTTGTCGAAGACAGGATAGGGCGCCGTTGTCCGGCGGTACTCTTCGCCGACAAGCAGGACGGTATCTGCTTTGCGTTCGAGCAGCATGTTGACGATGTTCTGATGCTCGAGGTGCTCATATTCGCCCAGTTCGCGCATGGCGCCGAGGATGTAACAGTTGCCCCGAAAGGCATTGATGGCGGCGCTCATGGATGTGGGGTTCGCGTTGTAGGCATCGACGACAACGGTGTTACGGTCGGTTTGCAACAACTGCGAACGGTTGTTGCTGGGCACATATGCGCGGATAGCCGCCAAGGCGTCTTCCTTGCTCACACCAAAATACTCGCCTACGCAAAGCGCCGCAGAGACGTTCTCGGCGTTGTAGCCGCCGACGAGGTGCGTACCTTCCGGCATCGTACCGGTGGTATAACCGATGGTTTTCAGCTCGCCCGCCATCTTCGCCAGATACGGATTGTCGGTGTTGCGGAAACAGAATCCGTTGTGTGCACGCAGGAAATCATACAACTCTGCCTTGGTACGCTGCACCCCTTCGAAGGAGCCGAAGCCCTGTAGGTGGGCTTTGCCTACGTTGGTGATCAGGCCGCAGTTAGGCTCAGCGATATCGACCAGTTCTTTGATATCGCCGGGATGGGAAGCGCCCATCTCGACGATAGCCATCTCATGCGCGCGCGTAATACTTAATAAGGTAAGAGGCACGCCGAGGTGGTTGTTGAGGTTGCCCTGCGTGTAGTAGAGCTTATACTTGGTCTTGAGGACCGCGGCACAGAGTTCCTTGGTAGTTGTCTTACCGTTCGTGCCGGTGATAGCCAGTAAGGGAAGTCCGAGTTCGCGACGCCAAGCCCGGGCCAGATCTTGCAACTCGGCCAGCGCATTCTCGCCGGAGATGATATACTCCGCACCTTGCTGTTTGGCCTGCTCTGCGAAATCGTTGCCGTCGAAGTGTTCGCCTTTGAGCGCCACAAAGACAGAGCCGGAAGTGACCTTCCGGCTGTCTGTGGTAACGTTTAGGGCGGATTTATTTCTTATTAGGAAGCTCCAGTCCATAGTTCTTCTTTTTGTCTTCTACTTTGAGTGCCAGGCTCAACAAGAAAGCCAGTACGCCGAAGGAGGCGAAGACGATCATCGGGACGAGGTAGCCGTTGGTAGCCACGCGCAGTTTGCCGATGAGCAGCGGCACGAGGCAGAGGCCGATGTTCTGTACCCAGAAGATGAGGCAGTAGGCCGAGCCCAGCACTTTCTCGTCGATGATCTTAGGCACAGACGGCCACATCGATGCCGGCACGAGCGAGAAGCTTACGCCGAGAACGAGGATAGTGATGAGGGCGAGTGTCTCGCTCTTGTATACCGGTAGCACAAAGGCGAAGACGCAGTGACACGCAATCATGATGACTGCGCCCAGAAGCATCATCGAAGCACCCTTACCCTTGTAGTCGATGAAGGCACCGAGGAAAGGCGTGAGTACCATGGCGAGTATCGGGAACCATTTGAACAGGCCTGCCGCTTCTGCATTGCTGATCTCCAGGGTCTCCTCCAGGAAGTTGGTCGCAAAACGCTGGAAGGGGAAGATGGCGGAATAGTAGAGCACGCAGAGGAGTGCGATGATCCAGAACATCTTCGAGGTCAGAATCTGCTTGAGGTCGGACACGTGGAACTCGTCCTCCGGATCTTTCTCTGCCGTGGTCTCACCGATGGCCATAAGTTGCTTGTCGAACTTCGTATCCATGATGGTGAAGACGAAGAAATTGAGTAGGCCGATGACGAGCAGTGCCGACGCAAAGAGCAGCGGAGCTACTACCGAGTTGGTACCGTTGATGGCGAAACGCTCGCTGAGCATGGGTGCACACCACATCGCGGCGAAGACGCCGAGGCGGGCAATAGCCATCTCCAGGCCCATGGCGAGTGCCATCTCTTTGCCCTTAAACCACTTGGCGAGAATCTTACTAACCGTAGTACCGGCCATCTCACATCCGCAGCCAAAGATCATAAATCCGAACATCGCCAGTTTGGCCGAGCCGGGCATGGCGGGCCACCAGGCGTTGAGCCACTCTACGGTATTGGCGTCAGCCCACGAGATACCCCAGTATTTGATAGCGGCGCCGATGACCATGAGGCTGGCGCTGAGCAGACCGGTGAAGCGGACACCCATCTTGTCGAGGATAATACCTGCGAGGATGAGGAATCCGAACACGTTGAGCAGGTATTCTCCGGCGGCATATGTACCGAAGTCACCGCGGTCCCAATTGAGGCTCTTTTCCAGCAACGAAGCCAGCGGAGAGAGGATGTCGACGAACATATACGCGAAGAACATCATCGATGCTACCAGCACGAGGACGGTCCAGCGCGCAGCCGCACTATCGCGTAGCGTCTTTTGTATCTTTTCTACCATGATTGTAGGAAAATTTAGATTTTTTCTTGAGCCACTCTGCCTTTTTCTTCTCATATTCGGCGTAGTGGTTCTCCAGATATCCGTCGGCCATTACTTAATACCCAGTTGTTTCTTCACAGCGGGTGTTACGTCTTGTGCATCGTTGCCGATGTGAACCATCGCGGCGCTGTCGAAGATATAGGTATAGCCCTCGCGCTCACCCACAGCCTTGATGGCCTTGGTCATCTTCTCGTGAACGGGTGCCAACAACTCCTGCTGTTTCTTCTGGATATCCTGCTCAGCGGTCTGGTAGAAGAGTTGGATACGCTGCTGCATCTCCTGCAACTCCTGCTGACGAATCTGTTTTACGGCATCAGCCATCGTGGCTTCCTGTGCCTGATAGTCCTGTGCTTTTTTCTGAATCTCCTCGTTCATCGAAGCCAGTTGGTTCTCATACTGCGACTGGATGGTATCCATCTTCAGTTTGATCTGTGCCACTTCCGGCATCTGGGTGAACAACTCTTGTGTGTTGATGTGACCGAATTTCTGTGCGCTGGCGAGCATCGGCAGAGCCAGCATCATTGCGATAATAATCTTTTTCATTTTTGTTGTATTGTTTTATGTGTTTTTGTTCTTCTTATTTGGCGCCCAGTTTCTGTAGCACCTGGTCAGAAATATCCAGTTTGGAGGACATATAGAGCAGCGCGGGGTCGGCGCTACGGTCCTTGACGATGTCGATACGTTTCAGATCCGCCAGTTCCTGAATAGCGTTGTAAATCTCATCCTGGATGGGCTTGATGAGCGCCTCGCGCTTCTTGTACAGCTCGCCCTCCTGTCCGAAATACTTGCGTTTCAGCTCCAGTACGTCCTGCTCTTTCTTGACAATCTCCTCTTCGCGTTGACGTCGCATGGCGTCGCTGAGGAATATCTGCTCTGTCTGATAGTTGCTCGCCATCACGCGTGCTTCCTGCGCCGCGGCATCTATCTCTTTTTGCCAGCGCCGTGAGAGAAGGGTCAGTTGCTCGTTCGCCTGCTCATACTGCGGCAGGTTCTTCAGGATATACGTCATATCCACATAAGCAATCGATTGATCTTTTGCAAAAGTCATGCCACAAGCCAACATGGCTGCGCAGACTATGATAAATAGTTTCTTCATATTCGTTGTTTATAGTTCTTGTCCGAGCACGAAATGGAATTGGCTTCCACCATACTGCCGGCTACCGTTAATCTCATCAAATCCCCAGCCCCAGTCGACACCGAGCAGACCGAACATAGGCAGGTAGAAGCGAATACCGACACCGGCCGAACGCTTCAGGTTGAAGGGGTTGTAGTCCTCCAGGTTCGCGAAGCAGTTACCGGCCTCCAGGAATGCCAGCGCCCAGATTGTAGCCGACTGGTTGAGCGTGATAGGATAGCGCAACTCCATCGTGAACTTATTGTACAAATAACCCATGTTACGTCCCGTGGTGGGGTCAAACGGAGTGAGCGAACCGGCGCTGTAACCACGCATGGCGACATACTCGGTAGAGTACGTGCTGTAGCTGGACATAGCGTCACCACCCATATAGTAGGCCTCAAACGGCGACTTGGCGTATTTGTTGTAATGACCCAGATAGCCAAACTCGGCACGCGTCATGAGTACCAGCTTGCTGTCTTTGCTGAGCGGCGTGAATACCTTACCCTGGAACGTCCATTTGTGGTATTCAATCATGTTGTATTTCTCGTTGTTGGTCAACTGGGAGTAGTCGCGTCCGTTGAAGAGCGACCAAGGAGGCGTGATCTTCAAGCCCAGGAGGAACTGCGAGCCGCGGCGTGTGTAGATGGGGTTGTCGATAGACGAACGCATCAACTGCAGGTTCAGGTTCAGGTCGTGAGACGTGCCATCGGTGATGAGCAGATAAGCCCAGTCTTTGAGCAGATACAGTTTGTATCCCAGTCCGACATAGAACGAGAAATAGTCGTCCGGCCAGTTGAGACGCTTGCGGTAACCCACCGAGAGACCGACGATTCGCATGTATTTGTCCTTATCCGCTTCACTCTCCGCCAACTGCTGGTAGTAGTTGTTGTTGCCGGAATAGTAGTAATAGCTGGAGTAGGTGTTGTACAGGTTGTTGTACGAGCGGTAGTAACGCGAGGAGAAACCTGTCTGGTTGACGAAGAAGAACTCGGCGCTGAAATTGTTAGGACGCTTACCGCCCAGCCACGGCTCCATAAACGACAGCGAGACAGAGGTGTAGTACAGACCGTTAGTGCTCAGGTTGATGGCAAAAGTCTGGCCTTCGCCCTGCGGCACGATACGGTAAGATTTCTTGTTGAAGAGGTTCTGGATGGCGAAGTTAGTGAACTTCAAACCGATCTTTCCCTGAATACCGGCAGCGCCCCAGCCGAGCGAAAACTCAATCTGGTCGCTCGATTTGGTTTCCAGGTTGTAGGTGACATCTACGGTACCTTCCTCCGGATTAGGCTGAATATCCGGCGTCAACTTCTCCGGATCGAAATGACCCATCTGCGCCAACTCACGCAGCGAACGCATAATATCCGACTGCGAATAGAGCTGACCGGGCTTGGTGTACAACTCGCGGCGCACCACATGTTCGTACACGCGCGTGTTACCTACTATCTTTATCTCGTTAATCGTCGCAGGCTTACCCTCGTAGATACGCATCTCGAAGTCGATGGAGTCGTTCTCTACGTTCACCTCAACGGGATCGACGTTGAAGAACAGATAGCCGCGGTCCTGATAGAGTTTGCTGACGGCATCGTCATCGGTCTGCAGGCGCTCGTTCAGGTTCTTGAGGTTATACACATCACCGGATTTGATACCCAATACGGCATCCAGATAGTCGTACGGATAGATGGTGTTGCCGACCCATTTCACCGAGCGGACGTAGTATTTGTCACCCTCGCTGATGGTCATGTAGATATCCACACGGGCGGGGTCATCGGGGTTCGGCACCACGCTGTCGGCTACGATATGTGCGTCGCGATAACCATATTCGTTGTATTTTTCGATGACGGCCTGCTTGTCTTTCTCGTATTCTTCGGTCACGAATTTCTTGGTGCGGAAGAGGTTGACGATATGGTTGTCGTTGGTCTTTTTCATCGCCTTGTTGATTTGTACATCTGTCAGCGCCTTGTTGCCGGTCAGGTATATCTTGCCGACTTTGGTCTTTGCTTTCTTGTCGACGGCGATGAGTACGCGTACATAGCCCTTGTGTTCCGGGTCGTTCTGTTGCATCACGTTGACAACCGAGTTGTGGAAACCTTTCTCGGCCAGATATTTCTGGATGACCGTCTTCGCGTGGTCTTCCAGGTTCGGCGTCATCTGACTACCCTGACGGATACCCACTTTTACTTCCACGTCTTCGCGCTCGCTTTTCTTGAGGCCTTCGTATTTCACCTCGCTCACGCGCGGACGCTGTTCCAGCTGGATGACGAGCCAGATCTTGTTACCCTCTATCTTCTTGGCCTTAATCTTGACGCTGGAGAACAGTCCTTGCTTCCAGAAACGTTTGATGGCTTTGGTAATCTGGTCTCCCGGCACTTCAATCTTGTCGCCTACCGCCATGCCGGAGAAGCCGATGAGCACAAAGTCCTCATAACTGTCCGCCCCTTCCACCTCAATAGAAGCAATCTCGTAGGTCTTACGAGACGTCATCGTATATTCGATCTCCTGTGCCGATGCCGATGAAAGGTGAAGAGTGAAAGGCGAAAGGAGCACCATCCACAACACAATTATCCTAAATATATTCCTCTCAATCTTCATTTCTCAATTCTCATTTTTCATCTGTTCGCTTGTCTTTCCGAATCTGCGTTCGCGTTTCTGATAGTCCACGATGGCTTTGCATAGTTCCTCTTCGTCAAACTCCGGCCAGAGTCGGTCGGTGAAGTAGAGCTCGCTATAGGCCAATTGCCACAACAAGAAGTTGCTGATGCGGTATTCTCCGCTGGTGCGTATCAGCAGGTCCGGGTCGGGCATCTCGGCCGTCGTCATCAGGCGGCTGACAAACGCTTCGTCAATCTCCTCGGCACGCACTTCGCCTGCCTGTGCCAGACGTGCAGCTTGTTGCACGGCTTGGGTGATCTCCCAGCGAGCGGAATAACTCAGCGCCAGCACCATCGTCAGACCGGTGTTCCCGCTGGTCTGCTCTATGCAGGCCAGGAACTTGGCACGCGCATTGTCCGGCAGCCGGCTCAGGTCGCCTATGGTCTGCAGACGCACGTTGTTCTTCATCAGCGTCGGCGTCTCCTTGGCAATCGTGTCTACCAGTAAGGTCATCAGCGCATCCACTTCCTCTTTCGGCCGGTTCCAGTTCTCGGTACTGAACGTATAGAGCGTCAGGTAGCGGATACCTAACTTGGTAGCAGCCACGGTGATGTTGTGTACGGTCTCCACGCCCTGGCGGTGACCGAACATACGCGCCAGACCTTGTCTCTTGGCCCAACGGCCGTTACCATCCATGATGATGGCGATATGTCGCGGCAGACGGCTCGGGTCTATTTGTTCTTGATATGTCATGTTCTTATTCGGTATTGCAAATCCTACATTTCTTCGGCGACGGGAAGATCTCGAACACCATGCCTACAGTCAGCATGCCCGTCACGTCGCAGTTCATCCAGTTACTGCCATTCTGTCCGGTACGGTCGTTGAAGTAGTCGCGGTTCTCCAGGTCGTCCGACATGTAAATATTGTGTTGCCAGGCGATGTTGAGTCCACATCGGTCGTGGAATCGCCATTTGAAGCCTATACCCAGCGGTATGTAGGCCATCGCTTTGTCGAAATTAGCGTTCTTATATCCCTCTGCGCCGTAGATACCTACGCCTATTCCCAGGAAGATATAGGGGGTATAGGGTTTGATACGTTTGTCGTATTTGGTGGCAGGTCCGAAGCGGAAGAAATTGAATTCCGCTGCCGCATCAATATTGATCAGCAGGTTCTGCCAGTTGGTCTTGAGAAAGCGCGGTGGCTGTCCGCTCACGAACTCTGCCTCCCTGCCCGTGATACGTTGTGCCGTACCCTTCACGTGCACCGCCCAACGCTGGGTGAACTTGTACCGCACTTGCAGGCCGTACACCTCGCGCGGCTGATTGAAGATGTGTGCTGTCGCCTCGCCTACGTAGTAGCCACAGCCGGCATGCAGTCCCACTTCCATAAGGTACGTGCGACTGGTTTGCGCGGCGGCACTCAGGCTCAGGCACAGCAAAGTCATCAGGCTATATGTCTTCAGCTTGTTAAGCATTGCTCTTTATCAACAGACGGAAAGCGTCCGTCACGCGTTTAACCGGCACTACCTCGATGGTATAACGCCGTGTGTCTATCTTGTGCTCCGCCGGAACGAGTATGCGGCGGAATCCCAGCTTCTGCGCCTCGCTGATACGTTGCTCGATACGGGTCACCGGACGAATCTCTCCGGCCAGACCTACTTCGCCGCACAGGCAGGTACCTGCGTCGAGCGCGATATCCATGTTGCTGCTCAGCACGGCCGCCAGCACCGCCAGGTCGATGGCCGGATCTTGTACACGCAGACCACCGGCTATGTTGAGGAACACATCTTTCTGCAGCAACTTAAATCCTATCCGTTTCTCCAGCACCGCCAGCAGCATGTTCAGCCGTCGGCCGTCAAAACCGGTGGACGAACGCTGCGGCGTACCGTAAGCCGCGGTGGACACCAGGGCCTGCACCTCAATCAGGAACGGCCGCACACCTTCTACCGCCGCAGCGATAGCGATGCCGCTCAGCCCTTCCCGTGCCGTCGAGAGCAGCAACTCCGACGGGTTCGTCACCTCTCTCAGACCTTCTTGCCGCATCTCGTAGATACCGATCTCCGAGGTCGAACCGAAACGGTTCTTCTGCGCACGCAGGATACGGTACATATATTGTTGGTCGCCCTCAAACTGCAGCACCGTGTCGACGATGTGTTCCAGCACTTTCGGTCCCGCCAACGACCCTTCTTTGTTGATGTGGCCGATGATGATAAACGGTATATTGCGTGTCTTGGCGAACTCCAGAATGCGTGCGGCGCACTCGCGCACCTGCGTCAGGCTGCCTATTGTGGCATCTACATCTTCGGTGCCGATGGTCTGGATAGAGTCGATCACGACGATCTCCGGTTCCATCTCTTTCACCTGCTCCAGGATACGCTCCAGCGATGTCTCGCTCGAGATATACAGGTTCTCCGCATCGCCGCTCAATCGTTCTGCACGCAGTTTTAGTTGCCGCACACTCTCTTCGCCCGAAGCGTAGAACGTCTTCCGTTCACCTTGTTGCATCAGCACCTGTAGCGCCAGAGTTGATTTGCCGATACCCGGCTCACCGCCCAGCAACACCAGACTGCCTGGCACCAGACCACCTCCCAGCACGCGGTTGAACTCGCCGTTGTGCATGTCGATGCGCATCTCTTCCGTGGCCTCTACCTCCTGCAGACGCTTCGGCTGACTGGAATGGCCTGCCTTTGTACCTTGTCCTTTGTTCTTTGTACTTTCAACAACTTCTTCCTCATATGTCCCCCACTCGCCGCACACCGGACAACGACCAAGCATCTGCGGGGCTTTCGCACCGCACGACGAGCAGACATATTGAATACTGGTTTTTGCCATCTCTCAGAAAGTGATCGTTGTTTTCTCTTCGGCCAACACACTGTTTTCAAACACAGGCTTGGCCTCTTCCAGGAACAGACTGTGGTCTTCCACACGGGCGCTGAAATGTCCCAGCAGCAGTTGACCTACCTGTGCCGCCTTGGCTATCTCTGCCGCCTCACGCGCCGTAGAGTGCTTGAACTCACGACTGCGCTCGGCCATGTCGCTCAGGAATGTCGACTCGTGGTATAGCAGGTCTACGCCTTCTATCTGTTCCACCATCTTGGGGTTGTACTGCGTGTCCGAGCAGTAGGCATAACGCTTACGCGTCTCGTGTGCAAAAGTCCCGTCTTCCTGCATCACACGATGGGTCTCGTAGAAGAGGAATCCGCAGGTCGGCACACCGTGCTTCAGCGGTATCGTCTCCACGCGCACTGTCCTATCTTCGTAGATGGTCTCCCGCTTGCGGGGATTGATGGCGTGGAAAATGATCTCGTAGCTGCAGCCTTCGCAGTAGTAGTCCAGCCACGGCCGCATCAACTTCTCCAGATCGGAGTGGGCATAGATGTGCATCGGCTGCGTCCGGCGCAACATTGAGAGGGTAGAGAGCAGACCTATCAGACCCAGGCAGTGGTCGCCGTGCAGGTGCGAGATGAAGATGTTGTACAACCGCGCGGTGCGAACTCCCAACTGCTGCATAGTCAGTTGGGCTCCCTCGCCGCAATCGATCATGAACGTCTTGTCGCACATGTCCAGCAGTTGCGACGCAGGCCGGTTGGTCTTCGTCGGCTTGGCACTGCCGCAGCCTAATATGGTCAGTCTCGCTTCTCTCATTCTTTCACTTCTTCCAACGCTACGCGTATCTTGTCGCCCAGCGCGGATTTGCGTTCTATATGTTCCAGTACGGCTTTGACGAACGAATTCGACTCAAACGAGCCGCGCACTTCCTCAAAGTCGGCTTCTGCCTGTTCGCGGTCGCCGTCTACGCCGAAGCCTGTCTGACTGTTCAGGTCAAACTCCTTGCGGGCATCGTCGTACACCATGTGGTCCAGTTTGATGACAGCCTCTTGCCATTCGTCTACGACACGGCGCACCTGCTCCAGACTCACTTTGTTCACGCTGCAGCCCCATACTTGCTCCAGTTTCTCCAACGCCCAGGTCCACTCGTACGAGTAGTACTTGCTGTGCATCTCTTGCAGGCGCTCGCGGATACGTTGCAGCGTCATCTTGCCTTTCTCGATGTCGTCCAGCAGACGCGTCACCTCGCTCTTCGGCGCTATCAGGCCTGCCAGGTCCACCCAGTCGCCCAGGCCTACCTGTGTGTCGGGCTTCAGCGCCGCACGTACGTCACTCATCTTCTTGAGCGTCTTGCCTTCCAGCCGGCTGATCAGACTGTTGCCAAGAAACTTACGGATACCGATGTTATACAGTTCCCTGCCGTGACGCAACGAACTGTTGCGTATCTTGCAGTTCTTGTAGCCGTATACCTCGGTGTTCTCGCCGCCCAGACGTTGCAGTTCGTCCAGCACCTCGCGGCCTTTCCACATCTTCTGTACGGTGTACGGGCTCAGCAGGTTGAAGTTGATGCAGTCCAACTGGTCGGGATCTTTGCGGTTGTCGCGCTTCGGCCATTTCTGGGCGTCACGTATCGTACCTACGGTACGCAGGTTCGCGCCCGGCACCAGATAACTCTCCGAGTTGTTCTCTATCAGGTACGAGAAGGGCAACTCCGAGGTGTCCGCATGGTGGGTGTGACGGCCCATGACGAGGCTGAACGCACCTATCTTGCTCGGCCAGAGCAGATAACTGTCGCTCGTCGTCTTAGCGCCGCGCTCGGCTATTCCCTGATGGATCGGACCGAGTTTGTACATGTGGTTACTCTGGTTGCTGCCCGAACCGGCGTTCAGGAAGGAGAACATACCGGCTATCAGCAGTGTGCTCTTGTGGTGTGTCACAGTGTACGGACCGGCAAAGATAGCGCAGGCCTCGCCGTGCATGCCCTGGCAGTTGCTGAAGAACAGACTCTCGCCGGCCGAGTAGTGCTTGTCGAAGATGCAACCCTGACCCACAAAACACTTGTCCACCAATGTCGAGTCGCCTATCTCTACGCCCGACGAGATAATGAAGTCGGTACACTTCACGCCGCTGCCCAAGCGTACGGGCGCGTAGTCGTTACTGTTGATCGTTCCGTTCTTCAGTCGGCTCACACCGATCAACTCGGCGTAGTCGCCTATCTTCACGTTCTTGATACTGCCGCAGTTCAGGATACGCACGTGGTGACCTATCTCACCCATCTCCGCTACCTGCTGCTCCGCGTACTCGTCTATCTGGCGCTCCAGCTCACGAATCATCGCAGGACGATGACGGTACAGCGTCAGGATATACGCCAAGCTCGCACTCAGCTCGTTGAAGATAGGTATCTCTCGGCCGCCGCCTTCGTTCATCACCGGCACACGCACGCCGTTGCCGAAGGTCGTCCTGCCGTCAATCAGGATGGCGTTGACATTCTCAATGCAAGTGTGCGCGCCGATACGGTAGTTGGCGATGTAGTTATGGATGTGGAAGAGGTGGCAGTCGTCGCCTATCTCGCAGTTGTGCAACGTGGCATCGTAGATACCCGAGTGCACACTCAGGCCGCCGGGCAGCACAATCTCCTTGCGGAACGCGCCCATGCGGATACGGCCCGAGAAATGGGCGTTGCGTACATAGCGCGCGTCGAACGACGGAGATACTTCCACGTCGTCCCAGTTACGCGCTACGCAGCCTTGCGACTCCAGTTGCGCCCGCTCTTCCGCTGTCAATGAACGATAGTTCATAAAATCTTATCTTACAGGCCGCAGGCCGGTCTTACAGTGTAACGGTCTTACAGTGTAACGGTCCTACAGCGTAGCGGTCTATTAATCATTCAGCAGCATCGGCATCAGCAACATCAGCACATCCTCGTTCTCCTCGTTCTCTGCGGGCAGAATCAGACCGGCACGGGCAGGATCAGCCAGTTTCAGCTGAACATCATCCGAAGCAATCGACGACAGGATGTCAATCAGGAACGGAGCCTTGAAACCGATAGCCATCGGCGTGCCTTCGTAGCTGCATGCAATCGTCTCTTCGGCACTCGTCGAGAAGTCGATATCCTGTGCCGAGATCTTGATCTGGTTCTCGCTCAGCGCCAGACGCAGCAGCGCCGTACCGTTGTTAGCGAACACAGCCACACGCTTGCAAGCGTTCACCATCGTCTGACGGTCTACCGTCACGATGTTCTGGTTGTTCTGCGGAATCACGGCGTTGTAGTTGGGGAAACGACCCTCTATCTGACGGCAGACGATGATGGTCTGACCAAACTCAAAACGGGTGTTCTTCTGACCGAAGGCTACGCGTACGTCGCACTCCTCTTTGCCCAGCACGTTCTTCAGCAGGTTCGCCGGTTTCTTCGGCAGGATGAAGCTGGCCTCTGCATCGGCTTTCACGCTGTGGTTCATGTAGCGAACCAGACGGTGAGCATCGGTAGCTACCATCGTCACGTGGTCGGTCGCCAGGTCAAAACAGATACCGTTCATCACCGGACGCAGGTCGTCGTCGGCGGTGCAGAAAATCGTCTTCTCTATCGCACTCTGCAGCACGCGGCTCGACAGACTGATGCTGCGAGCGTCACCCTCGATACCCGGCATCTCCGGATACTCGTTGCCGTTCACGCCTACAAACGAATAAGTACCGTTCTGGCTAACCATGCTCACGGCGAAGTTCTGCTCGTCGATGGTGAAGGCCAGCGGTTGCTCGCTGAACTCACGCAGCGTCTCCAGCAACAACTTGGCAGCCGAAGCTACTTTGCCGCCGCCTTCTGCACCTTCTACCTCCACACTCGTGCGGATAGTCGTCTCGCCGTCCGACGCGGTCAGCGTCAGCTGATTGCCCTGCAGGTCAAACAATACGTCATCCAGTATCGGCAGCGCATTCTTGTTAGCAATAACGCGGCTTACCGCCTGCAACTGGGAAAACAATTTCGAACTTGATACGTTAAATTTCATAATAGTACTATTTATTTTTGTTGTTAATATTTTGTTCCTTTTGTTTCGCTTTCGCTTTTCTTTTCTTTTGCTTTTTTAGGGGGCTTCTTTGGTCTTTTGTAGTTTTTGTAGTCCTTGCTTTTTCTACTTTAGCTTTTTTGAGGCTCTTTTTTCTTTGACCTTTCTTGTTTTCTTTCTTCTTTCTGAGCCCGTGTTTCCTTATCTGTTAGCCTCTCCCTTTATCTCTTTCGCCTTTCTTCGCACACACGCACACGGGCATAACGCGCATTTTAGCGTGCAAAATTACAACAAATTTTCCAAATACACAAATATTTTGGCAAAAAAATGCGATAACGCTTGTGTTAAAGCGTGTTTTTTGTCAAAATAGGTGTGGTTTGCACGATAGTGCGACCGTAATTTCGGCGGGCCCCGCTTGTGATGTGACCCCATTTTGGGGTTCAGTTCATTGTGGGAGGGCCGAAGTTACTATTTGGAACTACACAAATTCCATGCCAATTTTCTCTGTCTGTTCTGTGGGATACCATCCCGCTTTTCCTTATCTCTTTTCCTCCTTACTTTTCATTTTTCTCCCTTCCTATTTTACATAACTCTTTAGTTCTTCTTTAGTTCTTATTTAGTTCTTTTTTAGTTGTTCTTTAGTTCTTCTTTGGTTCTTCACAGTATCGTTACAGTACGTTTAGCCACTCCTCAACCCCTCTCTGCCCAACTTTTTTTCTGAATTATGCAAGATTTTTTTGCATATTTGCATTTTTTATAGTAATTTTGCAGCCGATATGGCGAAGATAGGTGTTTTTGACAGCGGGTACGGCGGGTTGACCATCCTGCGTGAGATTCGGAAAATGTTGCCTGAGTACGACTATTTGTACCTGGGAGACAATGCCCGTGCGCCCTATGGTACGCACTCTTTCGAGGTCATCTATCGCTATACGCTTCAGGCCGTCAAGTACCTCCTCGAACAGGACTGCGCGCTCGTCATCCTGGCCTGTAACACCGCTTCCGCCAAGGCGCTCCGAACCATTCAGCAACGCGACCTGCCGCTTCTCAACGGCGAGCGGGCGAACGGGCGAAAGGTGAATGTGTTGGGCGTGATTCGCCCGACTGTAGAAGCCGTTCCGGCTATCACAAAAACCGGCCATGTCGGTATCCTCGCAACGCCGGCTACCGTCAGTTCGGAGAGCTATGTGCTGGAGCTGGCGAAAATCTCAAACGAACAACCGCTCATGGTTGTTCAGCAGGCCTGTCCGCTCTGGGTCCCGCTGATCGAAGCCGGTGAACATGCTGCTCCCGGCGCCGACTATTTCGTCAATCGCTACCTGAGCGACATCCTCAGCCGAGACCCGCAGATCGACACGCTGGTCTTAGGCTGCACCCATTATCCGCTTCTCAAAGAGAAGATTGACCTGTGGATCAAGGCCTACAGCCCGAAGCCTATCTCGGTGATAGCCCAAGGCGAGCTGGAGGCACGCAGTCTGGCCGACTATCTCCGTCGACATCCGGAGTATGCTTCCCAACTCTCGCAGGGTGCTACCTGCCGCTATCTGACAACAGAAAATGCGGATCGCTTCTCGCAATCCGCATCTCTCTTCTTGGACACGCCCGTCTGTGCGCAGCACATCGACCTCTAATCCCCTAATTCTCTAACCCTCTAACCATTTTACCCCTGCATCGCCTGCAGGCGGTTGTTCATCTCTATCCATTCGTCACGCAGGAAAGCGGCCATCTCGAAGTCTGTCGCCTTGGCTGCGGCCAGCATCTGCTTGCGTTTCTGGTCGATGGCTTTCTGGAGCGACTTGGCGTCCATACGTTGCCATGCGGCCTCTTTCCAGCCCTCTTTGATAGCGGCTGTCAGGCGGCGTTTCTCTTCCTCGGGATCTTTGTACAGGCCCGCGAGCGCCGAGGTGTTGATATCTTTCTTGATGGCCGTCGGCGTGATGCCGTGTTCGGCGTTGTAACGCATCTGAATCGTGCGTCGACGGTTGGTTTCGTCTATCGTCGCCTGCATGGCAGGCGTGATGCGGTCGCCGTAGAGGATAGCGTGGCCGTGCACGTGTCTCGCCGCACGTCCTACTGTCTGTGTCAGGCTGCGTTTGTCGCGCAGGAAACCGTTCTTGTCGGCATCCAGTATAGCCACGAGACTCACCTCCGGCAAGTCGAGTCCTTCGCGTAGCAGGTTGACACCCACCAGCACGTCGTATTCGCCCTTGCGCAGGTCTTCCATGATCTTCACGCGCTCTATCGTATCTATATCCGAATGGATATAGGCAGACTTGATGCCATATCGCCTGAGGTACTCGTCCATCTCTTCGGCCATGCGTTTGGTGAGCGTCGTCACCAGTGTGCGTTCGCCGCGCTTGATGCGTACGCGTATCTCTTCCATCAAGTCGTCCACCTGGTTCTCCGTCGGCCGTACTTCTATCTCCGGATCGAGTAGTCCGGTCGGGCGAATCAACTGGTCGATCACGATACCTTCGCTGCGCTCCAGTTCATACTCGTCGGGCGTTGCGGAGACATAGATGGTCTGACCGGTTTTCTGCTCAAACTCATCGAACTTCAGCGGGCGGTTATCTCGTGCGGCAGGCAGGCGGAAACCGTACGTCACGAGGTTGTCTTTTCTCGCCTTGTCACCGCCGTACATACCGCGGATTTGCGGCACTGTCACGTGACTCTCGTCGATGACGAGCAACATATCTTTCGGGAAATAGTCCAGCAGACAATAGGGCGGCGTGCCCTCTGCCCGGCCGTCAAAATAGCGGCTGTAGTTCTCTACGCCCGAACAATAGCCCAGTTCGTCCAGCATCTCCAGGTCATATTTCACACGCTCTTCGAGACGCTTGGCGTATAGTTCTTCGCCCATGTCGATGAAGTAATCCACCTGTTTGGCCAGGTCGCTCTTGATCTGCTCTTTCGCATTCGCAATACGTTCCGCCGAGGTGCAGAAGATGGTCGCGGGACTCAGGTTGTATTGCTCGAACGCCTCGATCTTTTGCAGGCTGATGGGATCGATGGTGAGGATGGCATCTATCTCGTTGCCGAAGAACTCTATCCGAAGGATATAGTCGGCGTAAGCGAGGGCGATGTCGATGGTGTCACCCTTCACGCGGAAGCGTCCGCGGGCGAGTTCGATATCGTTACGCACGTATTGTGCGCCCACGAGTTGCTTGAGCAGGTCGTCCATCTTGATCTGCTGGCCTCGCTCCACGTGGATACTGCTCGCCGTGAAGTCCTGCGGACTGCCCAGACCGTATATACAACTGACAGAACTGACGATGATCACATCCTTCCTGCCGCTCAGCAGCGCCGCCAGCGCAGACAGACGCAGGCGGTCGATCTCCTCGTTGATGCTCAGGTCTTTTTCGATATACAAGTCCGTACTCGGGATATAGGCTTCCGGCTGGTAGTAGTCGTAGTAACTGACGAAATACTCCACGGCGTTATGCGGGAAGAAGGCCTTCATCTCCGAGTACAACTGGGCTGCCAGCGTCTTGTTATGACTCATGATGAGCGTCGGACGGTTCACCTGCTGAATCACATTCGCTACGGTAAACGTCTTGCCGCTACCGGTCACACCGAGCAACACCTGCGCGTCTGCACCGGCATTCAGACCATCCACCAGCGCCTTGATGGCTTGCGGCTGGTCGCCTGTAGGTTGATATGGACTCTCTAACTTAAACATAGGTCTACCTAGGTCTGCCTAGGATATCCTAGAAAACAAAAGGGGAACCTTGCGGAACCCCTAATTGTTTAAGCTCACTTAACGCGGCGCTCTTGGATGCGGGCTTTTTTACCCGTGCGCTCACGCAGGTAGTACAGTTTAGCACGACGTACTTTACCGTACTTGTTGATAGTGATGCTCTCGATGAAGGGGCTGTCCATAGGGAAGATACGCTCTACACCCACGTTGCCGCTCATCTTACGAACAGTGAAGCGCTTCTTGTCGCCGCTTCCGTGAATAGCAATCACGTCACCGCGGAACTCCTGTACACGCTCTTTGTTACCTTCTTTGATACGATAACCAACGGTTATCTGGTCACCTGCCTTGAATGCAGGCAGCTCTTTCTTCTCGCCGGCAAAAGCTTGCTCGGCTACTTTCATCAAATCCATTCTTTCTGTTGTTTATGGATAAGTACTACCCGCTAAGCATTTACTACTATTCGGACATGTCCTAATGCAATCGCCAGAGGCTTAGCGCGTCTGCTTTTTTCAAAAGCGGCTGCAAAAGTACTGCTTTTTTCCGACATACGCAAATATTTTTGCAAAATTTTACATTTTTTTTGTTTATACGAAATATTTTTCGTATCTTTGTGCCCGCAATTGAAAATACAAAAAATCACAAGTGATATGATCTACAAACTAACTTTTTCGTGCGACGAAGGTGATCCCGATTTCCGCCGTGTGTTTGAGGCAGATGCCGATGCTACGTTCCTCGATTTGCACAACGCTATTCTCAAGAGCGTCAACTATCCGGACGACCAGATGACCTCTTTCTTCCTCTGCAACGAGGACTGGGAGAAAGGTCAGGAAGTGACGCTCGTGGAGATGGATTCCAACTTCGAGTACGACAACATGGTGATGAACGAGACGCGTCTGAGCGACTTGCTCGAGGAGCAGGGCCAGCGCCTCATCTATGTGTTCGACCCGATGTTCGAGCGTTATTTCTTTGGTAGCCTCAAGGAGATCAAAGCCGGCACGATGAATGGCGTGGAGTGCATCGAGAGCAAGGGCAGAGCCCCTAAGCAGCTCAAGAGCGACGACCCCTTGGCCGGTATTGGCGGCAAAGGCGGTGACGACGACTTTATGCTCGACGACGAGTTCAAGGACGAGTACGACCTGGGCGATATCGACATGGAGGGATTCCAGGATCTGAGTTTCGACGACGGCACGATGTTCTGATGCCGACACTCCTGCTCATACAAGGTCCGACGGGAGTAGGGAAGACCGAGTTGTCGCTGCGTGTGGCGGAGCACTACGGGTGTCCTATCCTCAACTGCGACAGTCGTCAACTCTATCGCGACATACCTATCGGAACAGCGGCTCCTACGGCCGAAGAGCAAGCACGTGTGCGGCACTATTTCGTGGGCACGCTCGCCTTGGAACAGGACTATAGCGCCGGACAGTACGAACGCGACGCGTTAGCGCTCCTTGACAAACTCTTTGCCGACCACGAAGTGGTGGTCATGACCGGCGGCTCGATGCTCTATGCCGATGCCGTTTGCCGCGGACTGGATGACCTGCCGGCTATCCCCGCCTCCGTACGCGCGGACGTGCAACGCGGATATGAAGAAGGAGGTCTCGCATGGCTGCAAGGCGAAGTGCAGCGGCTCGATCCCGACTACTGGCTGCTGGTCGACCAACAGAATCCTGCCCGTCTCCGGCATTGCGTGGAGTTGTGTCGGACGACAGGAAAAACCTACTCGGCGCTGCGTACCAACAGCAGCAAAGAGCGGCCGTTCCGCATAGTCAAGATAGGTCTCGACAGGCCTCGCGAAGAACTCTATGACCGTATCAACTGCCGTGTGTTGCAGATGCTGGACAATGGATTTCTGGAGGAAGCCAAAAGGGTGTTCCCGCTGCGCCATCTGAACAGCCTGCAGACCGTGGGATACAAAGAGTTGTTCGCCTATCTGGACGGCGAGTACGATCTGGACAGAGCCATCGAGTTGATTCAGCAGAACACGCGTCATTATGCCAAACGGCAGCTGACGTGGCTGCGGCGCGACACCGACATCCGCTGGCTGGACGCGAGAGCGGAAAGCAGCCTAAGCGACATCATACAAATAACGGGAAACACATAATACAATGCTTACACCGGATTATATTTTTGAAACCAGTTGGGAAGTGTGCAACCGCGTGGGC
The DNA here is from genome assembly GCA_002351925.1 of Bacteroidales bacterium UBA2800. Taxonomy (GTDB): domain Bacteria; phylum Bacteroidota; class Bacteroidia; order Bacteroidales; family Paludibacteraceae; genus Colicola. The sequence goes on along the minus strand of DEHM01000001.1, from coordinate 104,189 downwards.
GGTATCTATGCCGTGCTGAGTACACGCGCCGCCTCGATGCAGAAAGAGCATCCCGACAAAGTCTTTTTCTTCGGTCCCGATTTTGGTGACCATAGTGATATCTATTTCAAACCGGACAAGAAGTTGCTCGCCGACTGGAAGGCGCCGCTGCCTGTGCGTATCGGTCGCTGGCAAGTGCCCGGTAAGCCGATAGCCGTCTTGCTCAAGTTCGACTCGCTCTGGCCCCGCAAAGATGAGATATACGCCTGGGCATGGAACAAGTTCCAAGTGCAGAGTCATGCCGCCTACGGCGACTACGACGAGTCGTGCCTGTTCGGCTACGCCGCCGGTATGGTCATGGAGAGTCTCTATCGCTTCCTGATTGTCAAGAACAAAGAGCCGAAAGCCAATTTCTGTATGCACGCCAACGAGTGGCAGACGGCTTTCTCGATCTTCTATCTGCAAGACCATTGTCCGAAGATAGCTACGCTCTTTACGACCCACGCTACCGGTATCGGACGCTCTATTGCCGGCAACGGTAAGCCGCTCTACGACTATTTCGAGGGTTACAACGGCGACCAGATGGCCTACGAGCTGAACATGGTTAGCAAGCACTCGGTAGAGAAACAGGCTGCCCATTGGGCAGATTGCTTCACAACGGTGAGTGACATCACCGCCCGCGAGTGCAAGCAGTTGCTCGACAAACCCGTCGACATCGTCACGCCTAACGGTTTCGAACCGACCTATGTGCCTAAGGGTAAGACCTTCGACGAGAAACGCAAAGAGGCACGCGAGGCCTTACGCGAAGTGGCCGGTCGGCTGCTCGGTGGCGTAGTGCCCAAGAATGCCCTCTTTGTCTGCATCTCCGGACGCTGCGAAATGAAGAACAAGGGTATCGATGTCTTCGCCCAGGCTATGGACAAGCTGGCACAGAAGATTTATCATAGCAACCAGCCGGAACGCGAGGTGATAGCCTTCGTCATGGTTCCTTATCTCGACCGTGCTCCGGCGCGTAAGGGTAAAGTGAGTGCGGTCTTCGTGCCCTATTATCTCAACGGCAACGACCCGCTCTTCGGTAAGACCTATTACGACCTGCTCATCGGTATGGATGTCACAGTCTTCCCGTCCTATTACGAGCCGTGGGGCTATACGCCGCTGGAGTCGTGTGCCTTCCATGTGCCTACCATCACCACTTCGCTGGCCGGCTTCGGCGCATGGGCTGCGCAGCAGAAAGAGACCTTCGGCGTGGTGGTTGTCAACCGAACGGATTCCAATTTCGACGAAGTGACCGAACAGATAGCCGATGCCCTCTTGCGTTACGATCGTCTGAACGGCGAAGAGAAAGAGCATGCCCGCAAAGCGGCTGCCGACCTCGCCAAGAAAGCCGAGTGGAAGAGCTTCTTCAAGTACTACCGCAAGGCCTACGAGATAGCTCTGAAGAAAAGAGACGAACGATTCCATGACCTCCTCAATCCCCGTTTGTTATGAGAAAAACGATCCTGATCATGGCGCTTGTGCTGCCTCTGGCGGCACTCGCTTGTACCAACTTCATCGTCGGTAAGCAGGCTTCTGCCGACGGCAGTACTATTATCTCCTATGCGGCTGACTCGTACGGCATGTACGGTTTTCTGCATTTCTCGCCGGCCGCCGACCATCCCGAAGGTGCCATGCGTGACGTCACCGACTGGGATACCGGTCGCCCGCAGGGACAGATACCGCAAGTGGCACATACCTATTCGGTAGTGGGCAATACCAACGAGTACCAGGTCACCATCGGAGAAACCACTTGGGGCGGCCGCGAAGAACTCTGGGATACCGTCGGCATCGACTACGGGAGCCTTATCTATATCGCTCTCGAGCGGTCGAAGACGGCCCGCGAAGCGCTGGAGTGCATGATCACGCTGGTCAATACGTACGGCTATGCCTCCGAAGGCGAGTCGTTCTCCATAGGCGACCCCAACGAGGTATGGCTCATGGACCTCATCGGCAAAGGTCCGGGTCAGAAAGGCGCTAACTGGGTAGCCGTGCGTATCCCCGACGATGCCATCTCTGCCCATGCCAACCAGGCCCGTATCACCAACCTGCCTTTCGGCCGCAAGACGAAGATCGATAAGAAACTCAACTGCGTGCGCTGCGGCGACTGGATGTGGGACAAGAACCTCGTGAAGTTCGCCCGCGAGAAAGGCTATTTCTCCGGCAAGGATAAGGAGTTCAACTACCAGACGGCATATTGCCCATTCGACTTCAGCGGACTCTATGTCTGCGAAGCCCGCGTGTGGTCGTTCTTCCGTCATTTCTCTTCCGACATGGATCGCTATTTCGACTACGCTACCGGCAAGACTTTCCGCGAGACCAAGGGGCAGGACGCCGGTACGCCGATGCCGCTCTGGATCATCCCCGAGCGGAAAGTGAGCGTGCAGGACGTCAAGGAGTGCATGCGCGACGAGTACAAAGGTACGGCACTCGATATCACCCAAGGCACCGATGCCGGACCGTGGAACAGCAAGTTGCGTTACGGTAGTCTGGGCTTCAAGCTGAAAGATCCGCAGGACACGACGAAGGTGACCCAATACTGGTACGAGCGTCCGACGGCTACCCAACAGACCGCTTGGTCGTTTGTCTCGCAGATGCGTAGCTACAACCCCAACGGCATCTTCTGGTTCGGCGTAGACGACGCTGCCTGCAGCTGCTATGTGCCGATGTACAGCTGCATCAACCATGTGCCCGAGTGCTTTGCCGAAGACAACGGCGACAGCTATACGTTCTCGCCCACCAGTGCATGGTGGACCTTCAACATCGTCGCCAACTGGGCGTATACTAAGTACAGCCGTATGTATCCGCACATCCGTGAGCAGCAACAGGCTTGGGACGATAAGTTCAACAGCCAGATAGCGGGTGTCGATGCCCAGGCTGCGGAGCTTAACACGGAAGAGGCGCGTGCGTTCCTCACCAACTACAGTTGCTCGCAGGCAGAGAACCTTGTGGCCGAATGGCAACGGCTGGGTACCTACCTCTTCACTAAGTTCCTCGACGGACAGGAACGCAAAGAGGAGAACGGACAGTTCAAGCGCAATCGTCACGGTCATTCTGTAGGCCCGAACCGTCTGTCGCTGCCCGAACCGCTGCTTCGCGTCATAGCGCCGGAGATTACCCACGAATAATATATTGCTAAACCATGAATCCTATGCGCAAATATCTGCTTTTGTTGCTCGCGCTGACGAGCCTTTGCGCCTGCCATCGGCAGGTGAAGATCACCGGTGTCTCTACCGAGACATTCGCCATCGATGCCCAACTCGATCCTATCCAGGATCAGGCCTATCTGCAGGCTCTCGAGCCGACGCGTGAGGCACTCGACCGTGAGATGAACGTCCAGATCGGCTATGCCCCCGAACGGATGTGGGTCAATTGCCCTGAGTGCCCTATGCTCAACTGGTCATGCGACGCCCTTTGGGAGGCTGCCAAGCGTCTCTGCCCCAAGCCGGTCGACATGTCGGTAGTGAATATGGGCGGAATGCGTTGCGAATGGCCGGCAGGACCCATCACGCGCGGACACGTCTTCGAGTTGATGCCTTTCGACAACACCCTCGTCGTGCTGACGCTAACCGGGCGTGACATCCTCGACCTCTGCCAGTCGTTCGTCGACTGCGGTGCGCAGGGTGTAGCAGGTCTGCGTATGACGGCTGTGGACGGCAGGCTCGGCGAAGTGACGATAGGCGGCAAGGCGGTGCAGCCTGAGGCGACCTATACCGTGGCTACCAGCAATTATCTCGCCGGAGGCGCCGACCATATGGACGCGCTGACGCGTTATGTCGACATCTGGAATAGCGACTATGTCATCCGCGACCTCTATCTCGAGGCCGTGCAACAGCAAGACACCGTACGCGGCGTCGTAGACGGGAGAATGAATATTCGGTAAACCGTTAGGGAATCAGCTCCTGCAGACGCAGGTTCTCATCGAGGTAGCGGAGCGTATCTGCTGCCTCGTATTGTCTGTGCCCCAGGCTGAGTCGGTCGTCGCGTAGCGGGCACGCGATATTGTTCCAGTAGAGCAGCGAGTGGAACAGCGTCTCCAGCGTGATGGGTTGACCTTTCTGTGCGGCCAGCACGCGCAGCATCGCCCGTTGACGGTAACGGTAGTTGGGGTTCACCCAGAGTGCCAGCACGCCGTGCCGTTCTTGTTCGCCATCGGTCAGACGGATGGTGGGATGGCCTATATAGACCAACATTGCCGGTTGGTGGACCGTACGCAGACTATCGGTCAGTTGGCGCAGCAGCGTGGGCGTCTGTGCCAGCGAGGCGCTGTCGTGTCCGCCTTGCGTCATCAGCATTACCATTTTGCGTTGCGCCGGTTGCGCCATCACTTCGCGGAAAGGAGCGAGTAGGGCGGTGTCGGGCTGGTCGGGACGGTAACTCAGGTAGCGGCAGTCGTCGGCCATACGCATCAAGAGGTGGTCGTGATAGCCGTAGTTGCTCAGCCATGCGCAGTAGAAACCCGCCTCGTCAAAAGCCTTGACCAGCGAACGCTCTTCGTAGAAAGGTCGCGTGTTGTCGGCCGTCGCACGCGTCAGCGCCAGCGGCACTCCTATGCCGCGGGACGGACAGATAGTATAGGTGTGCTCGAAAACGGTCAGCAGCGAGTCTCTCAGACCGAGCGACTGCCATTGGTCGTACGACGTCTCGCCTACCACGATGATCGTTGTCTCCTCTGCCTTGCTGTCGTTGGGCTTGATGCCGAAACTGAAATCCTGTCGCTTGGGTTGTTGTCGCTCGATACGTACTGCCATGCGCGCCAGCTGACAGAAACGATGGAGTACGTTGGTAGGGCAGACATGTACGGGCAGCAGGAGTGCCAGCGTGAGCAGGCCGACAAACAGCGGTACACGCCAGCGGAGGCGTACCAGAAACTCGCGTTTGACGAAATAGTGCGCCAACGCATAGTAGCCTATCCACGCGACGATGCCTACTATCAACCAACCGGCGTAGGGCATATACATCGCCGACAACTCGTTCGGCGCGGTCTTCACCCAGGTGTAGAAATAGAGCACGCTGGTCGTCGTGCCGCGTGTGAAGAGGTGAGCCAGTTCGAACACCGACAAGGGAAAACCCAGCGATATAATATATAGGTACGCGCGCCTATGCACGAGAAACATCATCGCGCCGTAGAGCGCCAGCGTCGCCAGTATATACAGCGTCCGCTGTCCCGCCGTCGCCACATCGCCGGCCAGCGCTACTACCAGTAGGTTCGGTAGCATCGCCAGTAGGGTCAGGAGGCTGAATACTATGATCTCTTTGGGTCTCATCTCAACGGCGAAGATATCGCCAAACGGGTTCCTGTGGCGCAGACACTAAGTGTCGCCGGCGTATGCAGCCAGAGCGGCAAGTTGTGCGCCACATGGCCGCAGGGGAAGTCGAATACCACGGGGTAGTCGTAGTCGGCTACGGCTTCGCGGATAGTCTGTTCGATCGAGCCGCCGGGCATCGAAGGGTCGTCGTCGCAGTCGCTGAACTGCCCGACGATGAGTCCGCCTATCTCACCGAGCACGCCGCTCAACCGCAGGTTGCGCATCATCCGGTCGATATGGTAGTGCCGCTCGCCGATATCCTCTATCAGCAAGATAGGTTTCTGTGCTCTGTCAGCGCAGCGGTCGGTATCCTGTAGTCCAAACGCGGTTGCTTGCAGTCCGTACAGCACACTCAGGTTGCCGCCTACGATAGGTGCGTGGATTTCGCCTGTGCGGTTCAGCGGGTGAGCGGGCAGGTCGTAACAGAGTGCTTCTCCGCGTAGCGCCGCACGGAGTGCACAGAGCACTTCGCCGTCTTCCGGCAGCGTAGCGATATGTTTGCACATCACGCTGTGGAGCGTCGGTTGGCCGGCTCGTCCTGCAGCCTGATGGAGCGCGGTGATGTCGCTGAAGCCCAGGATAGGCTTGCGGATAGGTGGCACGCGGTCGATGATACGTTGCAGCCCGTAGCCGCCTCGCGCACAGAGCACGGCATCTACCGTCGGGTCATCGAGCGCTTCGCTTAGGTCGGCCAGCCGTTCTTCGTCGGTACCGGCAAACCGACCGTATTCACCGCGCGCGTGCGGCCCTTCAGTCACCCGGAAGCCCCACCTACGCAAGAGAGCCACTGCCCCGTCGATATACGAAGGGTCAATGGCTCCCGAGGGGGAAACTATGCGGATATGGCTTATCATCACATCTGCGGCGCACCTTCGCGCAGCACGCGGGCGATGATATCCACAGCCTCGTCGATGATCGGCTCTGTGTGCGTCGCCATCAGCGTTGTACGCAGCAGGCACTCGCCTTCTACGCAAGCCGGCGCGATGACAGGGTTGACATAGACGCCTTCCTCGAACATCTTCTTGCCGAAATACAGGGTATCCAGTGTCTTGTAGGTGAAGATAGGCACAATCGGCGTCGGTGCTTCGATGATACGAATATCGGCAGCGATGAGCTGTTTCTGGAAATAACGGGCGATGTTCATCAGTCGCGTCGGACGCTCCGGGTCGAGTATCAGTTGGTGGAGCGCCTCGAGGGCGGTAGCCGCCGAGCAGGGTGTGATAGAGGCAGAGAAGATGAACGGACGGCTCACGTGGCGCAGCCAGTCGGCTACGCGGTGGCTTGTCAGCATACATCCGCCTATCGAAGCCAGCGACTTCGAGAAGGTCAGCATCGTAATGTCCACTTTGTCGGTCAGACCGAAATGGGCAGCCGTACCGCGACCGCCGGGACCCAGCACACCGAATCCGTGGGCATCGTCCACCATCACGCGGGCGTTGTATTTCTCGGCCAGTGCACATATCTCCGGCAACTTACATATGTCGCCGCGCATCGAGAACACGCCGTCGGTTACGATCAACTTACCGGCGTTCTCGGGTATCGACTTCAGTTGGCGCTCCAGGTCCTGCATGTCCGAGTGACGGTAACGCAGCACTTTCGCAAAACTCAGGCGGCACGCATCGTAGATAGACGCGTGGTTCTCGCGGTCGTTCAGGATATAGTCGTCCTTGCCGCAGATAGCCGAGATGATAGCGAGGTTGGTCTGGAAACCTGTCGAGACGGTCATGCACTCCTCGTAGCCCGTGAAGGCTGCTATCTCTTTCTCCAGTTGCAGATGCAGGTCGAGCGTACCGTTCAGGAAGCGGCTACCGCTCACACCCGTTCCGTATTTGTCGAGTGCCTCATGGCCGGCCTTGATAACTGCCTCGTTCTCCGTGAAGCCGAGGTAGTTATTGGAGCCCAGCATGATCACGCGGTGGTTTTCCATCTTCACCACCGGCGCCTGGCGACTCTCCAACTCGTGGAAGTAGGGATAGATTTGTAGTTTGCGTGCCAGCTTGAGGGTCTCAAAATGGTCACATTTCTCAAAAAGATCCATTGATTGATAGTTTAAAGTTTAGAGTTTAGAGTTTAGAGAAGTTTGCAAGTTTTAAGTTATAAGTTTCTCTTTCAACTTTCCACTAGACGGCTTCTCTCAACTCTCAACTTTCAACATTCAACTTATTAAAGAACGTTCAGCTCCTTTAAAATCGCCGTTGTCTTACGAACAGCAGCCTCGCTCTCGCGCAGCTTAGCCTCTTCGGTAGCCGACAACTTCAGCTCCAGGATCTTCTCGATACCGTTCTTGCCGATGATACAGGGCACACCGATGGTGATGTCCTTCATGCCATATTCGCCTTCCAGAGCAGCCGAGCACGGGATCATCTTCTTCTGGTTCTTGATGATAGCCTCTGCTACCGATGCAGCAGCTGCACCCGGAGCCATCCAAGCACTTGTGCCGAGCAGGCCGGTCAGCGTTGCGCCGCCTACCATGGTAGCCTTCACTACTTCTTCTATTTGCTCTGCGCTCAGGAACTCGCTTACGTTCACACCCTTGTAGGTAGCGTAGCTCGTCAGCGGAATCATCGTCGTGTCGCCGTGGCCGCCGATTACGAAACCTTCTACGTCGTTAGCGTTGCAGTGGAGTGCATTGCTCAGGTTGTATTTGAAGCGTGCGCTGTCGAGAGCACCGCCCATACCGATCACGCGGTTACGCGGCAGGCCGAGAGCGTGCAGCGTCAGATAAGCCATCGTGTCCATCGGGTTAGAAACCACTACGAGGATAGCGTCCGGGCTGTATTTCAGTACTTGGTCGCAAACGCTCTTCACGATACCTGCGTTCACGCCGATCAGCTCCTCACGCGTCATACCCGGCTTACGCGGCAGACCCGAAGTGATGATCACTACGTCGCTACCTGCGGTCTTGCTGTAGTCGTTGGTCACACCCTCTACTACGGTGTCGAAGCCCATCAGCTGCGCCGTTTGCATGATATCCATGGCTTTACCCTCGGCAAAACCCTCCTTGATATCAATCAGACATACTTCGTTGGCTACCTCGTTAACGGCCAACACATTTGCGCACGTAGCACCTACGTTACCTGCGCCTACTACTGTTACTTTGCTCATTGTTTTAAATATTTGTTTTAAATATTTTAAATATTTTATATTTACCTAATAATCCCAAATAGCGTGCAAAATTACAAATAATTATTCATATATGCAAATATTTTCCGATTTTTTTGTATCTTTGTGGAAAAAAACGCTTATGAACTACGGTTACATTCGTGTCTCCTCCGACAGGCAAACGGTGGAGAACCAACGCTTCGAAATCACTCGTTTTTGCGAGCTTAAAGGCCTCAAAGTAGAAGGCTGGATTGAGGAAACAGTATCAGGAACAAAGGCTTACGGCAAACGTCGTCTGGGCGCACTTTTGCGGCGTGTACAGCCGGGCGATCTGATCGTCTGCTCCGAACTTAGCCGGCTCGGACGAAGCCTGTACATGATCATGGAAATACTGAGTTATTGCATGCGGCGCGAGGTGCGTGTCTGGACCATCAAGGATGGCTATCGGCTGGGTGATGATATCCAGAGCAAAGTGCTGGCTTTCGCCTTCGGACTGTCGGCAGAAATAGAGCGTAACCTTATTAGTCAGCGCACGCGCGAAGCGCTTGCTCGCCTGCGCGCAGAGGGCAAACATCTGGGGCGTCCGAAAGGCTCGCACACGAGTCAGAAATACCACTTGCTCTATAAGCACGACGTATTAATACGTCGGATGCTTAGCGAAGGCTTCTCTCGCGCCGAAATCACTCAGCGTCTTCATTGCAACCGCAACACGCTTCGCCGGTACATCGTGGCCTACATCGATCCCGAGGGAAAGTCGGGGGACAAAAAGGGCGGATGTTAGACGGACAAAAAACGGAGGCGCAACGGGAGTGATACGGGAGCATTACGAGACCTCGAATTTATCGGACAGACGTTCCCGACGCATTTCCGTAAGAACTTTTAATGTTCTTTTTGAGATACTTTTTGTCCCTTTTCTCGCAAATGGTATTTTATTTTATAAAATATTTGCATATGTCAAAACTTTTTTGTATCTTTGCCGCCGAATTAGTTTTAGTGCTACTCGCGGCACGAAAAGAAGGCGGGGACGAACATTGACATTATGAAACACACTTAAAACTGTGCCAACTGTGCCATGCGGATTTTCGATATCGCCAATATCGCCAATATCGCCATGCGGATTTTTTAGTGAAAAGGACTAAGTGAAAAGGACCAAGCTGAGGGTGTGAACAGGATGTGAATAGGGTGTGAGTAGGGTAATAACTAACTAATAACTAAGTAATATCTAAGTAATCACTAACTCTTCGGCCGTGGAAGAAGGGAATTGGGAGTTAGGTAACCATCCTAGGCGGAGGCCACTCCTTCCGAAAGCGGAAGGACGTTCCGTCTCAATAATCTCAATAATCTCAGTGCAAAATTTTAAATGTGTTTCATAAGAACGGTGCAAAACGTTGAACAAACATTTAATCTATTTGACATATGAAAAACTTAAAACTATTTTCTTTGCTGTGCCTCCTTCTTGTGGGAGTTACGCAAATGTGGGCAGATGATGTTACGTACAAGTTGACGATTGATGCCAACGATTTCAACACGACATCCTATGCTGCCAACAACAATGAAAAGACCAGCAATGCTGTTTGTACCACAGACAACACCAAGACTTATGAAGTCAAGTGGACTTCTAATCAGGTAATGAAGAATGGTAGCAACATGCAGTGGCAAAAGAATAAGGGTTATATCTACAACTCCACCGATTTAGGAACTATCACCAATGTTACTGTCACTTCTTCTGCCGGTACTTTTACAACTTACTATGGAACGTCTGAACAACCATCTTCGGGAACAACCGTTGGAAATGGCTACTTCAAAACCAGTGTTGGTAGTGCAACAGGTACGACCTCTAAAGTGGAAGTAACATTTACGGTGTCTGAAGGTGGAGGTGGGTCAGATAAGCCGACCGTTTCTTTTAGCCCGGTTGCGGGTAAATATTCTACGGCACAGAATGTAACTCTTACGTCTTCGGTGGGTGATGCAACTATCTACTATACTACTGATGGAACTGATCCTACAACTTCCAGCTCGCAGTACAGCAGTGCTATTCCTGTTAGCGCAACCACAACTATCAAAGCGTTCGCAAAGAAGGGTGATGATGCGGGAACTATCGCTTCGGCAACTTATACTTTCCCGTATACGTCTATAGCCACTCTGCTGCCAAACGTGACAACGACAGAGGTGACTCATTATGTGAAAATGACCAACTGGATCGTTACCGGTGTTAGTGGTTCTCAGGTATATTTGACAGATGGTACCGAATATGGTATAATTGGTTACAAGAGTAGTCATGGCTTTGCTGTTGGTAATATCTTGAATGGAACAGTAGATGTAAAGGCGAAGATATACAAGCAAGTGCCCGAACTCACTGATTTAACGAGCAATACTACTGGTTTGACACGTAATACTGGAGGAACGCCGACAGTATATGATAAGACTATTGATGCTCTTACAATCAATAATCACGGTATAGTAGTAAAGTTGAGCAATGTGACCTATGTTGAATCAGATGGTACATTGTCTGATGGAGAGAACACTGTTCCTGTAACGAATAAATTGTATAATGAATTATCGCTTGAAGATGGCAAAGAATATAATATTACCGGAGTGGTAGGATACACAACAGATGACACCAAGACGCTTGAAATCTATCCTCGTTCGGAAGATGATATAGAGGCAGTAGGAGGTCCGGTAATCGTGAAGACGTTGGAGAGTATTGCGGTAACAGGAATGAGTACTACTTACGAAGTAGGAGAAACATTCTCGTTTAATGGTACCTGTACGGCAACGTATAGCGTCACAGTAGATGACGAGCCTCAAGAAGAACCTGAGTATAAAGTGGTAACTCCTACTTCTGTCTCTTCACCGGATATGTCCACTACCGGCAGTAAAGAAATTACCGTTTCTTATACCGAGAGCGAAGTAACCAAGACAGCAAAGTATACAATTACTGTTAATCCTGTTGCTCAATATGCTAAAGTTACTGCCGCCCCCGAAGATTGGAGTGGAGAGTACTTGCTGGTTTACGAGAGTAGCGCAAGTGAAGCGTATGTATGGACTGGTGTAGAAGCAAGCAATTGTTATGCAACGGCAACTATATCCAGTGGAAAAATTTCAAAGCCATCAGGCGCTGTCTCATTAACAATCGCTTCGATGGAAGGAGGCTATTCGATTAAGGTTAACGGTGGCACAAATAATGGAAAGTATATTTATGGAACAAGTGGGTCAAATGGAGTGTCATTTGGCAATGCGGAAAGTGTGAATACGCTTGCACTTTCAGGCGGAGATGTGACAATTACGTCTAATACCAGTTTCATGCAGTACAACTCGTCTTCCGGTCAAGATAGATTTCGTTATTATAAATCAGGAACAACCACTCAAAAGAATGTCCAACTTTACAAGAAGATGAAGCCGACGCACACCATGACGTTCAGCACAACGCCTGATGGCGGAGGAAGTGTGGTGGTAAGTGCCGGTGGCGCAGAAATCGCCAGCGGTGATGCCGTAGAGGAAGATGCAACTGTGACAATGACTCCTTCTGCGAATACGTATTATCAGTTGTCTTCTGTAGAGATTCTGGACGGCAATGCAGATGAGATTACACCGACCGTAGAAGCTGGCGTTTATTCATTTACCATGCCGACATCTAATGTAGAAGCAGAGGTAACGTTTGCGCTTATTCCTATAACGTCAGTAACGGTGGATGCTACTCTAGGCCTCGTTACTGGGGAGTTCCAAACGTTGACAGCAACTGTACTTCCCGCAACAGCTAATCCTGCTGTATCTTGGCTCTCGGATGCCCCGGGCATTGCGACTGTTGATGAAAATGGTAAAGTAACAGCGGTTAGTGTAGGTACTGCGCATATTACAGCGACCTCTACGGTTACTCCAGCAAAGCTCGGAACGTGTACTGTAACGGTTTCGGCTCCTGCCGGACATAGCATTACCATTACGCAGAATGCGGGTGGTACCGTTACTGCAAATGTCGCTGTTGGAGATGTCGCAAAAGAAACAGCAGTTACCTTGACAGCCGCTCCGACGGCAGGATATACCGTAAGCGGTTGGACTATTGGTGGAGTAGCGGTAGGTGATTTGGCTATTTCGGAAGACAAGACAACTTGTTCGTTCTCGATGCCTGATGCAGATGTAACTGCAGAAGCAAGTTATAAGCACGAGGTCGCAACACTTAAGTTGCACGATGCGAATGGAGAATCTACTTTCGATAGCGAGAATACGCATTATTGGAAAGAAGAAGTTACTCTCCCGACCTCTGCTGCTGAATGTAGCAAGACGTTCGTGGGATGGAGTGCAGATCCGGACTGCGCAACGGCTCCGGAGTTGGGCGCTACATATGTTATACCGAACAAGGGAGAAAACAACCATATCTACGCTGTTTATGCAGATGTTGATTATACGTGGAATGAGATTACAACCGTTCCGACGGAAGGTACTTATGCCATCTGTGCAGCCACATATGCATTGGAAGCAAGCATTAATAGCGGGCGTTTTGAGAATGGAGAGATTGAAATAGAGGATGGAAAACTCACCTCTGCTCCGGCAGAATCTTGCATCTGGGAACTCTCAATCAATGGTTCCGGCAAATTCTTATTGAAGAATGGTACTAACTACGCTGCGGGAACAACAGCCAAGAACAAAGGAGCTTTAGTTACCGATGCTACTGAGGCCCATGCTCAATGGGAAATTACTTATGAGACGGATAAGTTCGTAGTAAAGAATGTTGGCCGTGCGGCTGATTCTTCAGACCCTGCAAATGCCTATTTGCGTCAGAACGGTACAAGCGGATGGGCTTGTTATTCCGCTACGCAAACTAACGCACCTCGTTTCTTCAAGAAGACGCTTTCTATGGCTACCGCAAGCAACTACTCTACTTCGTGTGATCCGCTGCCGACACCGGTAGTGCAACCGACGATCACTACTCAACCGGAGGGCGCTGTATACACAAAAGATGCTCCTGCTACCGCATTAACTATTGAGGCTGAGGCTGGAAATGGCGGTGAGCTGTCTTATCAGTGGTATAGCAACGACGAGAATAGTACAGAAGGTGCAACCGCTATTGGTGGCGCAGAAGAGGATGAGTATACTCCTTCGACGGGCAGTATAACTACAACTTATTACTATTGCGTAGTAACAGAAGCGGGAGCAGACGCACCGACGACTTCTGATATTGTTGCTATTGTGGTGAATGCCGCTCCGGAACCCTCCGGTACATTCGAACTCTTTGAAGGTGCGTTGGAGGAAGGTGATTATGTGATAGTAAGCACGAATGCCCTATCCAACGAAGTTAATAGTAAGCGTATTGCGGCAGAGGCAGTCACGATATCCGAGAATAAGATTGTTAATCCAGCATCTTCCGTCGTTTGGCATATTGCACAGTCGGGTGATTATTGGACAATATATAATGTTGCAGCAAATAAATATGCAGCAGGTACAACGTCTAAGAACGAAGGTGCTTTGTTAGATGAGGTTGCTGATTTGGCGAAATGGTCATGTGAATCTACCGGTTCTTCTACAACTTATGACTTTGCAAATAAAGGTCGTGCAGAAGGTTCTTCTGATACAGGAAATAAATGGTTGCGTTACAATAGCAGCACAGGTAACTTAAACAGCCGCTGGGGATGCTACGGAACGGGAACAGGAAGTGCTGTAACTCTCTACAAGAAGGAAGATGCTTCGAAACCGAAGACTCCGACTTTCTCGCCTGCCGGCGGTACATATACCGAAGCACAGACTGTAACTATCACCAGCGCTACGGATGATGTGACTATCTATTATACTACTGATGGTACTACTCCGAATACTGGTTCTTCCGTATATTCGTCGGCAATTACTGTTGACGAAGATAAGACGCTTAAGGCGATTGCTGTAAAAGACGAAGTGTCCAGTAGTGTGGGAACCGCAACTTATACTATCAACTTGCCGTTAACAACTACTGATGCTATCTTTGCGAAAGCAACTGCGGTTGGTAATACAGCAACAGATGTTACTATTGTCTTTAACAACTGGGTTGTATCAGGTGTTTCGACGAACGGCAAGAATGTGTATGTTACCGATGGTACGAAGGGCTTTATCATCTTTGATAATGGCGGTGAGATGGGCTTTGCAGTTGGTAATGTGCTGAGCGGAACAGTTGCATGTAAAGTTCAATTGTACAATGGCGCTGCTGAATTGACGACGTTGTCTTCTGAGACAGAAGGCCTGGGTGTCGCAACCGGCGGTTCTGTAAGTCCGGCTTCTGTCGATCCTGCTGATCTTGCTGGTGTAAATACGGGTGCTCTGATTGCTCTCAGCAATTGGAAATATGATGGTACGAACCTGACTGATGGTACAACTGAAATCCAGCCGTACAATACATTGTATGCTTATGGCGAGGCATTTGTTGAGAACCATTACTATAATGTAGCAGGTATTTATCACCAATACAATGGTAAAAAAGAGATTCTGCCACGCAGTGAAGATGATATCGAAGAATTAGCACAAACCGCGCCTACGATGACTTGGTACACCAGTAGTACCAAAGAAGTTATTATCGCGGCTAATGCAACCTATTCGGTTGACCTCGGCGATGCTTTCGCACCAGTATTTGAGACTAACTCGGAAGGAGCGAAGACTTATACTTCTTCCGATCCGACGATTGCATCTATTGATGGCTCTACCGGCGCATTGACGCTGCAGAATAAAGTCGGAACAACAATTATCAAGTGTGCCGTAGCTGCTGATGCAACGAATAATTTCGCTGCAGACGAACAGGCATTTACATTGAATGTACGTGAAGGCGCGCAGACGGGCAATGTTGTAATCCTTGCAGAATATGATGGCGCATGGTACGCGATGAAAAATACGTTCATGGATGATACGAAAACAGCTTATGCACTTGCAGTGTCCTATACCAACGGAGCAGTTATTTGCGACAATGAGTCAGATATAGCAAGCATTCTGTGGAAACGTACGGTGGATGCAGAAGGAAAGACTACATTCCAGAATCCGAGCAATAATCAGTATCTGAAGACTAACGGCAATGATTTGAAGCTTGAAGCCAACGAAACGGGCAATTATCAGTGGACCTGGAATGATACGTATTATCGCACGGGAACGCAAACACGTACATTTGTCTATCGTGTGTCGGCAAATAATGGATTTAGAAGTTATGCAGTAAGTAACGCAGGTTCTTCGGATTATTCAGAACTTCCGGTCATCTACACTGGTGACGTATATGTTAAGAAAACGTCGGGAACTGTTGATGTTTCGACTCAAACGGATGGTCTCAGTATGATTATTTACAATAACGTGACCTTGAACGCCGATGCCGCCAAGACGCTTGGTAGTGTAATCGTAGAAGCTGGCGGAAAAGTAAGTGACGGAAGTGTCTTGACCGTAAAAGACTTGACAATTAACACGCAGAGCGGTAAGTCAGGTCAGCTATTGGGTACGAATGTCAATGTGACAGGAAACCTCTATCTGGAGATCAAACTCCGTGATGGCGACATGGACGCTGAGGCTTCGCGTCTGTGGTACTGCATCTCGGCTCCGTTTGACGTGAACATGAACGGTGGATTCTTCTGGGGTGACGGTACGCCGATGGTACTGAACACGCACTTCCAGCTCTTCGAGTATGACGGTCAGAAACGTGCGAATACCGGTAACGGTTGGAAACGCGTCAACGGCACGATGAAGGCTAACACCGCTTACTTCATTGGCTTCGACGATGCACAAAGCAACCAGAACACGATTAAGCTGAGAGCGAATGCGAAGACGATTCCGGCTGTGGCTTCGATAGCGTTGAACGGATATTCCGCAGCTGATGAAGCAAACGCAAACTGGAATGCAGTAGCAAACCCGACACTGCGCTATGTCGGCTTGAACAAGACGGTACAGGTGTTTGATCCTGAAAATCAAAACTACAACCCATTCCCATACTTTAATGCTGCATATGCCTTTGTAGTAGGTACACCGTTCTTCTACAAAGGTACGGGTTCTATCGTCCTGAATACGGGTTCGCATGATCATTACCGTGCTCCGCAACACAGAGCAGAGAGTTACAACTACTGCGTACAGATCAGCAAAGCAGAGACAGAGCGCTTCGACAACCAGTTGTACGTAGTGGCTTCTGAGACGGCTGCGGCAACGTATGAGGAGGGTCAGGATGTGCCGTCGATGAACGAAGAGACGTCGAAGTACGGCGCACTCATCTGGACGGAGAATTACGGTGACAAGCGTCTGGCGATAGAGGAAGCTCCGCTGGTGAACAGCTCCGCTTCGTACGTGCTGGGTATCTACGCTCCGGCAGACGGCGAGTACACCATCTCGACGCCGCAAGCGAAGGAAGACGTGAGTCTGTACCTGACGCGTGAAGGCCGCGTGATCTGGGATCTGACGGCAGCGCCGTACACGCTCGACCTGACGAAGGGTAACACTACCGGTTACGGTCTGCGTATCGTGGCAGCGCCGAAGGCGACGACAGACTTAGAGGATGTACAAGGCGACAAGCTACAATGTACAAAGGTACTCATCAACAACCACGTATTCATTCTCCGCGGCGAGCAGCTCTACGACGCTACAGGCCGCTTGGTTAAATAAGCAAAAACACAAATCATTATGAAAAAGTTAGAATATCAACAACCGCAAATCGGCACAGTAGTGATGCCGAAGGAAGCAATGATGGATTTCCAGCCTTCGCCGACAATGAACCCGGTTCGGCGTCGCGAGCCTATCGCCGATTAATCTTTCGCCACACGGCGACTCACACCAACAACCCTGCCTTGCCGGCGGGGTTGTCGGTGTGCCTTAGCAGGCGCAAAAGAGAGAACAGGTATGAGCATTTTTGCAACGATATTGCTGGCGGTATCGATGCTGACGGGACACCCTATCACGGGACAGGCGAACATGTCTATCCTCGTGCAGAACATGACGACAGGCGAGGTGATTGACTCCTATCGGCCTGACCACGTCGTGCCGCCCGCCAGCGTGATGAAGCTGCTAACGACCGGTGCGGCACTGGAGATACTGGGTGCGGACTACCGCTTTCCGACGACGCTGGAACACAGTGCGCCGATAGAGGATGGCGTGCTGCAGGGTAACCTCTACATACACGGCTCGTGTGACCCGTCGCTCGGCTGGAAAGGGCGTACAGCCTTTCTCGACCAGTGGGTGCGTGCCATCCGCAAAGCCGGTATACGGCGTATAGAAGGCGCCGTAGTGGCCGACCTGACCATACTGGACGGCGACGCGCAGAACCCCGCGTGGCTCTGTGAGGATGCCGGTAACTACTACGCCCCGGGCATCTTCGGCATCAACTACTACGGCAACACGATGAACATCGTGCTCCGCAGCGGAGAAGTGGGCTCCGTGGCAACCGTCGTCAATACCGATCCGCAAGTGGACGGGCTGGTGTTCATCAACCGTATCCGCTGCGACAAGATCACCCACGATGGCGCGTTCGTCAGCGGTGTGCCCTACAGCCGCGAGCGTTACCTGAGCGGTTCGGTGCCTTCTAACCTCGGCACTTTCGGCGTAAAGGGTGACCTGCCGAACCCCGGTCTACTGCTGGCGCAACACCTGAGCAACCGTCTGCGTGAGGCGGGTATCAGCGTAGCGCGCGACGCTACCTACGAGGCGGACTACAACCCCTTGAACCCCGCACGCACGGTGATATACACCCACTACTCGCCTACGCTGGAGGAGATTATTCGCGAGACGAACGTGAACAGCAACAACCTTTACGCCGAGGCGCTGTTCCGCTATCTGGGCACGCGTTACGGGCTGCCCGGAACGATACACGGCAGTTGTGACCTGCTGCGCGACTTCTGGCGCCGCCGCGGCGTAGACATGGGTGCGGCCATCATCAAAGACGGCTGTGGTCTGGCGCCGCAGGACGCCGTGAGCGCGAAGACCTTCGTGCAACTGCTGACCTATATGTCCCGCTCGAAATATGCGGACGCCTGGTTCGCCTCGCTGCCCGTGAGCGGCGTGAGCGGTACGCTGAAGACCCTCTGCGCGAAGACCGAGCTGGAGGGACGCATACTGGCCAAGAGCGGGACGATAGCCGGTACGAAGAACTTCGCAGGCTATATAGACATGCCAAACGGCGACCGATGGGTATTCGCTATCCTCATCAACTCCGCGCCGGGCAAAGCCCGCCGCATACAGACCGTGATACAAGAATATCTGCTGGATGTATATCGCGCAAACCAATAGTACGAACACGCTGCTGAAGGAGTTGCTGGCGCGGGGCGAGTGGCCGGAAGGCGAGACGTACCTGTACGCCGGCTATCAGACAGCAGGACGCGGACAGACCGGCAACGGCTGGGAAAGCGAGAAAGGGAAGAACCTGTTGTGCTCGATCTTGCTGCCGCCCAACAAGAACCTATATCTGCTGAATATAGCCGTTAGCGTCGCCATAGTAAGAATGATAGACGAGCCGCTGACTATCAAGTGGCCAAACGATATATACTACCACGACAAGAAACTGGCAGGCATCTTACTGGAGAACGCCATAGTGGGCTCGGAAATCAAGTACACTATTGCCGGCATAGGGCTCAATGTGAACCAGACAGCGTTTGTCTCTGATGCCCCAAATCCGATTTCGCTTAGGCAGATAACAGGCAAAGAGTATGATGTGGACCAAATGATGAACAACCTGATAGAAGCCGTCGAAGCCGTGCTTAACGAACCGGAAGAGGCTATCTGGCAGGAATACAAGGCACATCTATACCGCCGAGAAGGATTTTGGCCGTTTGAAGACGAGAAAGGGGAATTTGATGCCCGCATAGAAGATGTGTTGCCAACGGGTGAGCTGGTGTTAAGAGATAGAGATAACAAAAAACGAATATATCATTTTAAACAAATACGATACGTAGTATGAAAAGTATCATTATTACCGGCGGAGCCGGGTTTATCGGAAGTCATGTGGTAAGATTGTTTGTCAACAAATACCCGGACTACCGTATCATCAATGTGGATAAGTTGACCTATGCCGGCAACTTGGCGAACCTGAAGGACATAGAGGACAAGCCTAATTACCGCTTTGTGCGTGCCGACATATGCGACTTCGACACCATCTATGCGCTGATGCAAGAGGAGAAGGTGACCGGCGTCATCCATCTGGCGGCTGAGAGCCATGTGGACAGGTCGATAAAAGATCCGTTCACGTTTGCCCGCACCAACGTGATGGGTACGCTGTCGATGTTGCAGGCCGCGAAGCTGTACTGGGAGTCGCTGCCGGAGAAATATGAGGGCAAGCGCTTCTACCATATCTCTACCGACGAGGTATATGGCGCGCTGCAACTGACGCACCCGGAGGGTGTCACGCCGCCGTTTACGACCAAGGCTTCGTCCGGCGAACACCACCTGGCCTACGGCGAGGACTTTTTCTATGAGACGACGAAGTATAACCCGCACTCGCCGTACTCGGCCTCGAAGGCTTCGAGTGACCATTTCGTGCGTGCGTTTCACGACACCTACGGTCTGCCGACTATCGTGACCAACTGCTCGAACAACTACGGTCCCTATCAGTTCCCCGAGAAGCTGATACCGCTGTTTATCAACAATATCCGTCATCGCAAGCCGCTGCCCGTGTATGGCAAGGGCGAGAACGTGCGCGACTGGCTCTACGTGGTGGACCACGCGCGGGCGATAGATCTGATTTTCCACGAGGGCAAGATAGCCGAGACCTACAACATAGGCGGTTTCAACGAG
>DEHM01000001.1:0-84040 GCA_002351925.1 Bacteroidales bacterium UBA2800 | reverse complement strand
GGAAGAACATCGATATCATCAAGACCATCATCAAGACCGTGGACCGTCTGCTGGGTCGTCCGGAAGGTGCAGACCTGGACCTGATTACCTTCGTGACCGACCGTGCGGGACACGATATGCGGTACGCTATCGACTCGACGAAGCTGCAACGCGAACTGGGCTGGGAGCCGAGTCTGCAGTTTGAGGAAGGAATTGAGAAAACCGTTCGGTGGTACCTGGACAACCAGGAGTGGCTCGACAATATCACGAGCGGCGACTATGAACGCTACTACGAAGAAATGTATAAAGGACGCTAAACGGCGCCCTTTATATTTGTGATTTGTGGTTGTTGATTTGTGATTTAGGAGTTTCTATACGTTTTTGGCGTGAGGCCGACGTGCGACTTAAAGAAGCGATTGAAGAAAGCGACATTGTCGAAACCCAGGTTGAGCGCTATCTCCTTGATTTGGAGGGTAGTGATCTTGAGTTGCGACTTGGCGTCGGTCAGTATGGCTTCGATGATGATGTCGCCTGCCGTGCGCTGACCCACCGACTTGATGGTAGAGCAGAGGTGCGGCAGGGTGATACGCATGGCATCGGCATATTGGCTGACGTGGTGCCACTCCTGGTAATGCTTCAGCACGAGGTCGCAGTAGTCCTGGTAGATCTCTGTCTTGCGGTCCAAGGGCTTGATGAGGTACTCGTCCTGCTCGTGCGCATACTTGGCGTAGCTGAGCTGCAGGAGGTTGAAGATATGTACCATCTTCTCGCTGTCGAGCATCGACGGGCGGGTATTGAGGGCCTTGAGCAGGGTGTCGTAGAGCGAGCAGAGCACCTGCGCCTGCTCCTCGTTGACGCTGATCTTTGGCGAATGGAGCTGCAGCGAGGTGAGCGACATGCGGTTGTTGACCGTATATTTCTCGAGGAACTTACTGCCGAAAACAACCCAATAGACCAGTGCGTCTTCGGAGCACTCGCGGATAAAGAGAAAACTGCCGGGTTCGAGCAGCAGCACGTCGTTCTGGCGGAACTCATAGTCGGTCACATTGATAGTAGCCCGCGCCGTGCCCCGCGCCAAAAAAGCATACACACCGCAACTGATCTTACACGGATAGCGTCCGTATTCATTCATCAGTTTACCGCTGGCATCACCAATCATATAATCGCCGTACGGGCAGTCGACGATAGGGATATTTTTCTCTTTCATCTTAATAATTGTACTAAATTCGCTGCAAAAATACTACTTTTTTTTGAATTGTCCAAATAATTGTGCATAAAAGTGCAGAAAAAAAGAAGAACCACTCTCGTGATTCTTCCGTTTGACCTAACTGCGTATCTATTACGCCTATGACTTACGCCATTTTGTTGATCATGCGCGCCAGCTTCGACTTGAGGTTGGAAGCTTTGTTGACGTGGATGATGTGACGCTTAGCCAGTTTGTCCAGCATCGAGTTTACCTTAGGCAGGGCAGCAGCAGCTGCAGCTTTGTCGGTGGTCTTACGCAGGTCGCGCACAGCGTTGCGTGCGGTTTTTGCATAATAGTGATTGTGCTCTTTGCGTGCGGCCGTCTGGCGGATACGCTTCAAAGATGATTTGTGATTTGCCATCTTGTTTGTTGTTTTTTGTCGCCCATATACGGTCGATACCATGCGGGCGGGTTTTAGTAATATCCTTCGGCTTTGAGAGGATCGGCCTCCGGACTTGACTTTAGGGAAGGTCTTTGGTAGTGCCAAGGGGAATCGAACCCCTATTGCAAGAATGAAAATCTTGAGTACTAACCGTTATACGATGGCACCTCGCGTTCGGCACACTCGGACGCGGACTGACGACAAGTCGTCATTAGAGTCCTCGTGGCCTCCGCTCTTCGGTCGGACTATCGCTATGCTAGCAGTCCTCCCGAGGGGGACTATGCAGAGCGTATCTGACGAAAAAGCGTGCAAAAGTACTGCTTTTTTTTGATATGACCAAATTTTTTTGCAAAAAAGTTGTGTATGTGCAATTTTTTTTGTACTTTTGCACCCTAATTTGTTTATTAAAGGTAATGATAAGCTCGATGAAAAAGATATTTTCGGTTGTTCTGCTCGCGTGTGTATGCGCTTCATGGGCGCTGGCGGACGATGTGCGCAAGCCCGAGATGCAGCTGGCAGACCATAGTTTTTTCGACCCTACGCGCAAGCAAAAAGTGGAAGAGCCGTACAAGTTCCGGGTGGAGTATCGCCTGGAAGTCGGATATGTGCAGAACTGGCAACACTCGAAGCGCTTGAACTTCCCGGATATGTACCTGAATGGAGGTCGTATTGGCGCTACGTTCACGTTTGTGCTGCCCGAGCATTTTACGATTGAGACGGGTCTGCTGTACAGCCTTACCTATGGTAAGCATCAGCAACATTTCCGCAGTGTAGGCACCGACACGACGCAAGTGGAGTATATCCAGCACCGCGTGACGGAACACAACCTGACGATACCTGTTCGCTGCTTCTACATGATTCCCGTTTGGAAAAAGCTGAACCTCTTCTTCTATACCGGTCCACAACTCCATATCGGTCTGGCACAGAAAGACCACCTGACGACCTACCTGAGCGGCGCAACGCAGACGTGGGTAGAGGCGCAGGGGATAGCAACTCAGCCGTACGACCGACTGGACGACGAGCTCGTGCGTGCGAATATACAGTGGGGCATCGGCGGCGGAATAGAGTGGGATAGGTATCGTCTGGAGTCGGGCTATGACTTCGGTCTGAATAACCTGGTGCGCCATCCGCGCATTGATGGACAACATATGTGGGAGTGGGGCTGGAACATCAGCCTGAGCTATAAATTCTGAGGATTATGATCAAACGATTTTTCGCTATACTGCTGCTGGCCTGTATGACTTTGCCCCTGTGGGCGGAGGATGTGGTCTATCTGACGACCGAGCAGTTTAAGCAGCGTGTGTTCGACTATACGACTAACCGCGAGTGGAAATACGCAGGCAACCAGCCTTGCGTGATTGATTTCTACACGACCTGGTGCGGACCGTGTAAGCGTCTGGCGCCCATCATGGATGAACTGAGTCAGGCCTACTGCGGCGAGGTGGTGTTCTACAAGGCGGACACGGAGCGCGAGCGCGAACTGGCGTACGTGTTCGGCATCAGCAGTATCCCGCAGGTGATGTACATCCCCGCAGAGGGTAAGCCGATGTTGCTCAAGGGACTGTATCCGAAGGAGGAGATAGTACGTATCATCGATGAGTTTCTCTTAGGTAAGAAAGCTGCAAAACCGTAAAAGAGCCGGACGATGCAAGTTGAGTTTGTTCTCCTGATATTATCGCTGCTGTTCTTCGTCAGTATTTTTGCGGACAAGATCGGCTATAAGTATGGTGTGCCGGCCTTGCTGTTGTTTCTGGCAGTAGGTATGTTCTTCGGCTCGCACAGCATGGCCGCGCTTTTCGGCATGAGCGGCGTGACGATAGAGACGGGTACGGCGCAGGCACTGGGTACGATGGCGATGTGTATCATCCTGTTTACCGGCGGTCTGGAGACGAAGCTGAGCGATATCAAATCGGTGTTGGCGCCGGGTATCACGCTGGCGACGCTGGGCGTGCTGCTGACCTGCGTCATCACGGGTGTGATCATCTACTATATCTTCGGCTGGATCAATGCGGTAGCGTCGGTGTCGATATGGCTGGCGCTGCTGATGGCAGCGACGATGTCGAGTACCGACAGCGCCAGTGTGTTCTCGGTGCTGCGTACCAACGGGATAGGGCTGAAACATAACCTGCGTCCGCTGCTGGAGTTGGAGTCGGGCGCAAACGACCCGATGGCCTATGTGTTGACGACGACGCTGATAGGAGTGGTGGTGAACACCCACACGATAGTGGGGCTGACCGAAGATATCTCGGCGCTGCCGATAGTGCAGACGATTGTCGTGCAACTAGTGATGGGTACCGTGCTGGGCTTTGCTTTCGGCGAAGGGCTGGTGCTCTTGATGCGACGAGTGAAACTGGGTAACGAAGCTTTGTACCCCATCATGATTCTGACGGCCTGTATCTTCATCTTCGCGATGACCTATTACCTGCAGGGAAATACCTATCTGGCGGTGTATGTGGGCGGACTGATTATCGGGAACAACAAGTTTACCCGCAAGCGTCAGACGCGGTCGTTCTTCAGCGGCCTGGCCTGGTTGAGCCAGTTGGTGATGTTCCTGATGTTGGGTCTAATGGTAGAGCCGACCGAGTTGCTGCGCTACAAGGTGTGGCTGCCGTGTCTGATCATCAGCATCGTGATGATCTTCATCTCCCGCCCGCTGGCTGTATGGCTCTGTATGCTGCCTTTCCGCCAGTATCACGAGCGGGACAAGATGTTGTTGAGTTGGGTAGGACTGAAAGGTGCGGTGCCGATTATCTTCGCCATTATGTGCAAGGCGTACGGCGTACCTTTTGCCGACCTGATCTTCAATGTGGTGTTTCTCTGTACGATCGTCTCGCTGTTGGTACAGGGTACGTCGCTAACACAGATGGCGCGTAAGTTGCGGCTGGATATACCGCGTGACGAGGAGCGCTCGCTGGAGTACTTCGACATGGACCTGCCGGAAGAGATACAGTCGTCGGCGCGCGAAGTGGAGGTGACCGAGCAGACACTAAGCAACGGCAATACTTTACGTCAACTGAATATCCCGCCCCGTACGCTCATCATCATGGTGCGTCGTGGAGAGGATTTCTTTGTGCCTACGGGTGCGAGCGAGCTGCAACTGGGTGACCAACTGCTCGTCATCAGCGACAAGGATGCCGAGGCGACCTACCGCCACATGACCGATGAGGCGGAAGAGGAAGCACAATGGCGCGAGGAAGTAAGGCGCAAGATGCGCGAACGGTTTGTGCGCTTGTTCGGATGGATGAAAAAGAGTAAATAATCAAGTTATGGCAAACGATAAAAAGAACAATAAGAAGACAGTTGTCTTTCTGACCGGCGCTACGGGAACGATGGGTTATGCCGGTATGATGGAGATACTACGTTATCCCGAGCAGTATGAACTGCGTATCCTGGCTCGTCCGAGCAAGAAGAACAAGGAGCTGTTGGCGCCGCTGATGGCTAACTACGCAGCACTCAACGTGGTATGGGGCGACCTGACCAAGTACGACGACATCCTTCGCGGCGTGACAGGAGCAGACATCGTGCTGCATGTGGGCGGTATGGTCTCGCCGCAGGCGGACTATCGTCCGAAGGCAACGTTGCGCACCAATATTACCGCGGCGGAATATGTCGTGAAGGCGGTGCTGGCGCAGCCGGAAGAGAAGCAGCCGAAGGTGGTGTACGTAGGTTCTGTAGCGCAGATGGGTGACCGTCGTGAGCCGCTCCACTGGGGACGTGCCGGCGACCCGATATGTGTGTCGGCGTACGACCATTACGGATTGACCAAGGCACAGGCAGAACGTATCATTACAGACTCAGGTATCAAGACCTGGGTGAGTCTGCGTCAATCGGGTATACTGTATCCGGCTATCCTGAAGAACTACGACCCTATTATGTTCCATGTGCCGATTCGCGGCGTGCTGGAGTGGGCTACCGTAGAAGACAGCGGTCGTCTGCTGGAGCGGGTGTGCCGACCGGAAGTGCCTGATGCCTTCTGGCGCAACTATTACAATATCGGTTCGGGCAAGGAGTATCGCCTCTCGAACTATGAGTTTGAGTGCCTGCTGTTGGAGTCGATAGGTTGTCCGCGGCCGGAGCAGATATTCAATGCCAACTGGTTCACCACCCGTAACTTCCACGGTATGTGGTATATAGACGGCGACAAACTGGAGGACTATCTGCATTTCCGCGCCAATGTGCCGGTGAAGGACTATTTTGCGACAATGGCTCAAGCCAAGTCGTTGCCCGGCGGTATCAAGTTTGCCGCCAAGACACGTATCGCCAAACTGTTCCCGCACTGCGTGAAAGCTGCGATGTGGTTTATGGCTAACAGCAAGGAACACGGTACGCAGTGGTGGATTAAGCACAACGTGGAGCAGCGTATCCATGCGTATTACGGCAGTCTGGAGGCGTATAAGGCGATACCGGATTGGAAACATTTTGACGTGAGTCATCCGAGTGAGAAGCCGGTGCTGCTGGATCACGGTTATGACGAGACGAAGGATGTGGATAAGCTGACGGATAAGGAACTGCAGAAAGCTGCGGCTTTCCGCGGTGGCAAGTATCTGGGCAATGACACATGGGAAGACGCGAACGGCAACACCTTCAAGGCCGGTAGGCGTCTGGTGCTGCTGGGTGGACACTGGTCACCGTACGATATGCCGTACCCGTATGCCCACGAGCCGAAAGAGAAACAAGTAGCATGGCATTGGGACCGAGTAGCCAAACAGAATCCGTTCTTTGCGCAACTATGGGCACCGCTGCATGACAAGGATGAGGATAACGTATACGGACCTGAGGTGTTTGAAGGCTGGGAGAAGTAATGTATTTTGATGAGTTAGCATTATCGGACGAGGTGTTGGATGCACTATGGGACATGCATTTCGATGAGTGTACCCCTGTGCAGGAGAAGACGATACCGGTGATACTGGAAGGGCACGA
Organism: Bacteroidales bacterium UBA2800; assembly: GCA_002351925.1. GTDB lineage: Bacteria > Bacteroidota > Bacteroidia > Bacteroidales > Paludibacteraceae > Colicola. The sequence continues at coordinate 77,513 of DEHM01000001.1, read as the reverse complement.
CGTGATCTCGTGTGCGCAGACCGGTACCGGCAAGACAGCGGCATACATCTTGCCGCTGCTGACCAATCTGGCCTATGACGACCATGATCCCGATAAACTGAACGCCATTATCATGGCACCGACGCGTGAGTTGGCGCAGCAGATCGACCAGCAGATGGAGGGCTTCGGGTTCTACGTGCCCTTCTCGAGCGTAGCTATCTACGGCGGCAAGGATAACGGCGCGTGGGGCAACCAGGTGACGGGTCTGCAGAAAGGTGCGGACATCGTGATTGCTACGCCCGGACGACTGCTGGCGCAGATGAATATCTACGACGTGGATTTCTCCGGCGTAAAGTATTTTATACTCGACGAGGCGGACCGCATGCTGGATATGGGCTTCTACGACGATATCATGACCATCGTGCGTCGGCTGCCCAAAGACCGTCAGACCATCATGTTCTCGGCGACGATGCCGCCTAAGATTCGTCAGATGGCGAAGGCGATTATGCATGAGCCGGTGGAAGTGCAGATAGCCGTCTCGCGTCCGCCGGAGACGATACATCAGCAGTGTGCGCACCTCTACGAGGCGCAGAAGCCCGGCATGGTGCAACTGATGCTACAGGGCAAGGATCTGAAGAAAGTGATTCTCTTTGCCGGCAAGAAGCAGAAAGTGAAAGAACTTGCGCGTACGCTGCGTATGCTTAAGATCGACGCAAGGGCAATGCACAGCGACCTGGAACAGTGTGAACGCGACCAGGTGATGCTGGATTTCCGAAACGGGAAGGTAGGTGTGCTGGTGGCCACCGATGTGGTGTCAAGAGGTATCGACGTGACCGATGTGCCGCTCGTCATCAACTACGATGTGCCGCATGATCCGGAGGATTATGTGCACCGTATCGGTCGTACGGCGCGTGCGGAGAATAGCGGAGAGGCTGTGACATTTGTTACGCCGGAAGATGCGCGCTACTGGAACCGTATCGAGCAATTTCTGAAGAAAGATATCGAACTGTTGGCTCTGCCGGAAGTGCTGGGCGAAGCCCCGCAAGAGGAAAAATACCGCAAGCCGTCGCGTCAGGGACGCCCGGGCAAGTCATCGCGTCCGGCGAAGAAGTTCTTCCGTCACAAGCGCCGCTAAGGTGCAGCCGAAGACGGCTGTGACCTGCATGAGCGATCCGCGTGTCTCGCAACGCTGTGCCTGTTCTGAGGAATAGACGCAGCGAATTTTTTTGTTCGGATAGCGGTCGAGCCGTTTCATACGTGCGCGTACGGCCTTGGCGAGAGCGTCGCCCTTGACGGAGAAGAGTTCGGCAGTGGTAACTTGGGTAGGGTCGAAACGGAGGGCGGCTCCCATAGAAGAGAAGATCTTCGCCCCGCGCACGCGCGACGCGTATAATAATAGGTCTACTTTGTCGTTGACACTGTCGATGGCATCGATGATATAGTCGTAGCTCTCCAGACTGTTCGCCTGCAGCCAGTCGCTATTCACCATCTCGTTGCGGGCGATGATCTCTGCTTCTGGGTTGATGGCAAGGAGGCGTTGGCGGAGTGCTTCCACTTTAGGTTGGCCGAGGGTAGCCTGCGTAGCCGGAAGTTGGCGGTTGAGATTGGAGGGCTGCACGGTGTCGCCATCGACGATGGTAAGATGGGTGAGGCCGGTGCGGATAAGACACTCGGCGCACCAGGAGCCTACCCCGCCTACGCCTACGATAATCACCCGTTGGGAGTGCAAGGCTTGCATCGCATCTGCACCCAAAAGGGCTTCACTTCGCATAAAGAAATCCCGTTCTGCTTCCATATCAGGCGGCAAAATTACAAAAAAAGAAGCAAATATACAAAAAAAATGCAAAATAATTTGGCTAATTCAAAAAAAAGCAGTACTTTTGCACGCTTTTTCGCCCGTATAGGGAGAATGAGCAAGCCCAGGTGGCGGAATTGGTAGACGCGTTGGTCTCAAACACCAATGGGAAACCGTGCCGGTTCGATCCCGGCCCTGGGTACTACGAAAGGAGGTGTATGCAATGATTATCGTTCCTGTTAAAGAAGGTGAGAACATCGAGCGCGCGATTAAGAAATTCAAACGCAAATTCGATAAGACGGGTGTCGTTAAAGAGCTCCGTCGTCGTCAGCAATTCGACAAACCGAGTGAGTTGAAACGGGTGAAGATGGCACATGCGAAGTATGTGCAGTCGTTGCACGCTCACGACGATATGTAATAAAAAGACCGCAGTTGCGGTCTTTTTTTGTTAGCTAATATCTCCCCACATCGGCTTTTCCTGGCGGAGGATGTCGAGCTGACGTTTGTAGATACGGTTGCGTTCATCTTCCAGCAACGGATCAGCCTCGAGAATGTCGAGTGCGGCCTGCCGCGCGAGGTTGAGCAGTTTGCCGTCGGTAGCGAGGTTGGCTATATGCAGGTCGAAGGGGGTACCGCTCTGCTGTGTACCTTGCATGTCGCCCGGTCCGCGCAGTTGTAGGTCAGCTTCAGCAATGCGGAAACCGTCATTGGTAGCCACCATGATATCCATGCGTTTGCGGGTGTCGGTGCTTATCTCGTTGTCGGTGAGGAGCAGACAGTAGCTCTGTTCGCCGCCGCGTCCTACGCGTCCGCGCAGCTGGTGGAGTTGGCTCAGTCCGAAACGCTCGGCGTTCTGAATCATCATGACGGTGGCGTTGGGCACGTTGACTCCGACTTCGATGACGGTGGTGGCGACGAGTATCTGTGTCTCACCGCTGGCGAAACGCTGCATCTGCAGGTCTTTGTCGGCTGCGCGCATTTGGCCGTGTACCATTGAAATTTTATACTCGGGGAAGGCTTCACATAGTTCGTTGAAGCCGTTCTCCAAGTCTTGCAAATCCATTTTCTCGTTCTCTTTGATGAGCGGATAGACGACGTATATCTGTCGGCCGGCCTGTATCTGCTTGCGCAGGAAGGCATATACCTGTGCGCGGCGTTGCAGGTTGTAGTGGATAGTCTGGATAGGCTTGCGGCCGGGTGGCAGTTCGTCGATGACAGATACCTGCAGATCGCCATAGACGGTCATAGCCAGCGTACGGGGGATAGGCGTAGCCGTCATAACGAGGATATGGGGTGAGAGTCGGTTTTTGGTCCAGAGCTTGGCGCGCTGGGCCACTCCGAAACGGTGCTGCTCGTCGATGACGACAAAGCCGAGGTTGTTCCACTGTACCTTATCTTCCAGAAGCGCGTGCGTACCTATGAGGATGTGTATCGTACCGTTCATCAGACCGTTGTGGATAGGTACGCGGTTCTTAGGCGTGGTGGAACCGGTGAGCAGGGCAACGTGGACGGCGTCGCCAAGGGGCGCGAGAAAGGCTTTGAGTGTCTCGTAGTGCTGGTTGGCGAGTATCTCGGTGGGCGCCATGATACAAGTCTGATAGCCGTTGTCGACAGCCAGCAGGCAGCACAGCAGGGCCACGAGCGTCTTGCCGGAACCCACATCACCTTGCAGCAGACGATTCATCTGATGGCCGGACTTGAGGTCATCGTGTATCTCCCGGATGACGCGTTTCTGGGCGTTGGTCAGGTCGAAGGGCAAGGCGCGATAGAGCGCGTGGAAACGACTACCGACGGTAGGCATCAAGAAGCCGGGGTTCTGCTCTCGCCGTTTCATCTGTCGCAGGATCTGCAACTGGATATAAAAGAGTTCTTCGAACTTGAGTCTGGCCCGTGCGTTCTGCATAGAGAGGGTGTCGTGCGGGAAATGGACGTTGAGGAGTGCGTCGGTGAGCGACATGAGTCGGTAGCGTTGCAGAATGTCGGCTCCGATGGTGTCCGGTACGCCCGCTTTGAGGTCAGGCAGCAGTTCGGCAATGATACCACGTATCGCCTTGGAGTTGAGGTTGATACGCTTCATGCGGTCGGTAGTGTTGTAGTACGGTTCCAGTCCCTGCGTCATCTCCGGCGTCACCTTGCTCATCGGCGTCAGTTCGGGATGGACGAAGTTGTATAAATGCTGGAAGCGGCTGGGCTTTCCGAAGAGCAGATATTGGACTCCCTTGGCCAACTTGACGTACTGCACGCCGCGGAACCAGACCAGTTCGCACTGGTGGGTGCCGTCGTTGAAGGTAGCGATGAGGCGTTGGGCCTTGCCGATACCTACGGTGTGCCACTCGGTGACCTCGCCAATGATCTGGACATAGGTGTCCTCGTCGTCCAGTTCGGCGATGCGATAAAAGCGACTGCGGTCAATGTACTTATAGGGATACTGTCGCACCATATCGAGCGCGGTGCGCACACCGAGCTCTGAACGAAGAATGTCGGCACGCTTCGCGCCGACACTCTTACAATAGGTGATATCTCTATAAGCTAAATCCATCCTAGGCGTTCCTAGGTTGACCTAGGTTATTGCAGTTTGAAGTTCACCGGAACGGTATATTTCACACGTACGGCTTTACCACGTTGCTTACCGGGTTTCCATTTCGGCATCGACTTGATGACGCGTACGGCCTCTTTGTCGAGCGAAGGATCACCACCCGAGCGAACCACTTCTACATCGACGATCGAACCGTCTTTGTTGACCACGAACTGGCAGATGACACGACCCTGGATACCGTTCTCCTGGGCAATAACCGGATACTTCACGTTCTCGCTCAGGTACTTGAAGAGGGCTTGCTGTCCACCCGGGAATTCCGGCATCGACTCTACGACCACGAAGACCACTTCTTCCTCTTCTTCCTCAACCGGAGCCTCTACCGGCGCGGCGATAACGACTTCGGACTCTTTGTCATCCTCGGTGTTGACCTCGATAGACTCTACCTCCTTGTCATCCTCCACGACGTTGAGCACTTCCACTTCCTGCACTTGTGGGGGTGGGGGGGGAGGAGGCGTCTCTTGGCTGGTCTGCTGGATCTCCACCTCTTCCTCAAAGAGGAAATCGGTGTCGGTCACCTCATACTTCGTAACCTCGCGCTCCGTCCACTCCAGCGCTACGTAGCACAGACTGAGGACGAAGACAAAACCCATGAGAACATAAACAATCTTGCTGCTCTCCAGGCTGGCTTGTTCAGATTTCTTTAACTGCATATCTTGTGTTTTTTAGGTCGATGAACATGGCCCAGGGCCACATATATTCCAAATCGGCTGCAAAGTTACAACAAAAATTGGATATATGCAAATTTTTTTTCATTTTTTCTGCGAATTCAATAGTATATCCATTACTTGCGAGGGCTGTCCATCAGGCGTGAAGGCTCCCATGTCGTAACTGCCCCAGCCCAGCAGGATATACTCTGCAGGTCGCCATCCACCGAACACTTGCGGCTCCCAATAGAAGATTCCTGCGCAGGAGTCGATGGAGGTAATGCGTTCCACAAAATCGGCCATCACGACAGCCGACAGTGTATCGTTGGCAAAAGTACCTACTTCGGCAATCATAACAGGGCAGTGCCACTGACGGATGAGTTGACGTATATTGGCTTCAGCCAGCGTGTTCATCTCCTGCCAACTCTTGCCGCCGTTCCAAGCACTCATCATAGGATAGTGGCTCAGGCCTATCATGTCCCATTTGCCGCCGTGCGCCGCCATCGATTGCCAGAACCAGTCGCGTTGCTCGTAGGCGTTGTCCACATGGACGATGACGACTATGTCGGGGAAAGCCTCTTTGGCGGCTTGGTATCCCATGGCGGTGAAACCGGCGTATTCTGTCCAATGGCCAGCCTCTTTGTCAACTCGACCCATGGGCCACAACATACCGTTAGGTGTCTCGTTGCCAATCTGTACCCATTCGGGTTTGACGCCGGCTTCCTTGAGCGCATAGAGCACGTCGAGGGTGTGCTGGCGTACGGCTTCGAGCATCGTGGGGTAGTCGTAGTCCTTCCAAGCCGCAGGGATGGCCTGATGGCTCGGGTCGGCAAAGAAGTCGGAATAGTGGATATCCACCATCACACGTAGCCCCTGTTGGGCTGCACGTTTGGCGAGTGCGACCATATCGTCCTTGTTGCTCCAGCCGGTAGCATGGTTGACCCACACGCGCAGTCGCACGGCGTTCATGCCCCTCTCATGGAGCGCAGCCATGCAGTCGTAGGCGAACACACTGTCGTGTTCCATCTCGCTGAGCCAGCTCAGGTCACACCCCTTGGCCCACGAGCCGCGAGGCGTGTCGGTACGGTAGTAGCAGGCCGTCAGCAGGCAGGCTGTGAGGGCAAAAAGGAGGGTCTTTCTCATGGGACTATTTGTCTTTTGTCTCTTTCTCTGCGTGGAGGTGCTTGAAACAGATGTTAACGGTCATGATGGCTACCGTACCCAGGATAGCCTCGGCAAACATACCGAAACCGCAGAGGCACCCGATAGCTGCGGCGCACCAGACAGTTGCCGCCGTCGTCAGGCCCTTGATGGTATCGCCATCCTTGAAGATGATACCGGCTCCCAGGAAACCGATGCCGGAGACGACCTGTGCGATGATACGACTGTTATCGCCTCCGAAGATTGAGGGCGACATCAGTACGTAGAGGGCACTGCCGATAGCGATGAGAGAGATAGTACGCGTACCCACCACTTTGCCGTGCAGCTCACGCTCCATGCCGATGAGGTAACCCAGCGAGGTGGCTAAGATGATTTTGGTGATGACCAGAATCCAGTCGGTCTGAAAATGTGCTAACATAATCTGCACGTTTGTTGCCTACCAGAGGAAATAATACATCAATACCAATGCCACGATGATGGCCGTAGCACCGATGTTAAACACGCGGTCGGTACGGAAGAGCGAGAGGTCAATATCGACGGCTTGCGGGTCCTGCACTTTGTCTTTGGCATTCGAACGCAGGTAGATACTGAGTACCAGGAACATCGTGGCCAGGAAGAAGATGGCCTCTACTCCGTAGAGACGCAACTCATCTACGTGGTAACCAAACACGCCGAATGCGGCGCACAACAGTGCAACCACGAAGAAGACACGTGCCCAGACAAGTTGGGTGCGGATTGTGTCGGCATCCAACGGTTTTGCCGGTACGGCTTTCTTCGATGCCAGCGAGATGGAGATAAACAACACTGCCAGGCAGGCGAAGACATAACCCATACGCAGCAGGAACGGCGTATCCGGCATCAAGAACTTAAACAGTATCGAGAAGACAAACGTACCGATAGCGGTGACTACGGCCGCCAGTCCGCTCGCTCGTTTCCAAAGCAGTCCCAGACCGAAGATGACCACTACACCTGGGAAGACAAATCCCGAATACTCCTGAATCACCTGGAAAGCCTGGTCGGCACCGCCCATGATAGGATAGACAGCCAGCAGCGCCAATACCAGTGCACAGATAGACGTCATTCGACCTACATTCACCAGCCGCTTCTCCGAAGCGTTTTTGTTGATCAACTGCTTGTAGATATCCATCGTGAAGATGGTGGAAGTGGAGTTGAACATCGATGCCAGCGAAGAGATAACCGCTGCGGCCAGTGCGGCAAAGGAGAGACCCTTGACAACTACCGGCGTGAAGTTGCGGATCAAGAACGGATAGGCATCGTCAGAGCGTGCTATAGTGCCGCTGAGCAGGTCGCCCAGCTGGTCGTAAACAGGAACACCGTTGTAGGAACCGTTCATGATATAGAACGCGCACACACCGGGGATGCAGACGATGAACGGAATCAGCAACTTAAGTGCTGCGGCGAACAACATTCCCTTCTTGGCTTCGTTCAGGTTTTTGGCCGCCAGACCCTTCTGGATGATATACTGGTTGAAGCCCCAGTAGCCGATATTGGATATCCACAGCGCACCGACGATGACCACGATACCCGGAATATCAAAATAGGGGTCGTTGACGATGTCGGTTATCGCTTCGTTACGCGAGACGATGAGGTGGAAATGGCGGTCGCCCTCTATGGCGCCGAGGTGCGAATAGATTTCGGAGAATGCGCCAAAAGCACCGCCGTCGATATGCAAGGCATCGCCGATGACGTTGAGTGCCGCAAAGGCAGTTATCAGACCGCCTCCCACCAAGAACGTCACCTGCATCACGTCGGTCCAGGCTACCGAGGCCAGACCTCCATAGATAGAGTAGGTGCCGGCCACGAGGAACAAGATGAGGATGATGGTGAGTAAGGTAAAGTCTACGTTCATGCCGAGCAACACTCCGTTAACGGCCGGCAGACCCAGGATCATCTTAATTGCCAAGGCGCCGAGCCACGCTACCGAAGTGAGGTTGATAAACACATAGAGGAAAAGCCAGAAGATCGAGAACGCGAGTCCGACGCCCCAGTTGTAACGTTCGCGCAGGAACTGCGGTATCGTGAAGATCTTACGCTCGATCATCACCGGCAGCAGGAACTTCGCCACGAGGATCAGCGTTAGTGCCGCCATCAACTCGTACGCCGCCATAGCGATACCGGAACGATAAGCAGAACCCGACATGCCGATAAACTGTTCGGCAGAGATGTTGGCGGCAATGAGTGAGGCACCTACGGCCCACCAAGTCAGCGTGTTACCCGCCAGAAAATAATCGGTACTCGATTTCTCTTCGCCCTTCTTGCTGCGCGACAGGAACAGACCCATGCCCACCAGAATGATGATGTACAAACCAAACACCAGATAGTCCGCCGTAGCGAACCCGTTGGTGCTCAATGCTTGAAGGATTGCATTCATACGTATAGCTTTAAAATTAGTTTATCTCTTCGTTTTGCTCATCTTGTTCGGCCAAGTCGCTCAGTATCGTGCGGCGTACCAGAATCATCATTTGGATGATGATAGCCGGCAGGATGATACCTATATGGGGATAGGGAGTGGGGAAATATTCGCCCACGATTCCGACGATATAGTAGAGAAAAAGGGCGTAATAGCCTCCGGCCAGGACGATGCTGAGCGTCGCCAGACGCAAACGCCAAGGGGCGCTGAAGAAACAGAGCAACACCAACAGACAGCTGACCCAGAGTGCCGTATAGCAATACCACAGTCCCTCTACCGATTGCACTGAACTGACTTCCGTCAATCCGTTCTGCAGATTGGTTTGCAGCACTTGAAACAGATGCTGGTCGATGGTGTAAGAGCGGTTGTAGAGGATACCCTTGTCCGACAAAAACGACACCGACGGCAGATAGTTGAGCAACACCGCCGCCACTAGCGCCACGAGCATATAGACCAGACGTTTCTTCATGAAGCCATTCTACCAAATTTGGCACAAAGGTACTACAAATATTGCATATTTGCAAATTTTTAGAGAAAAAACGCAACAAATCGGTTATTTTCTTGCATATATGCAAATTTTATTGTATCTTTGCAGCCAGATTAGTGATGAACTAAATATCTAAACACATTCTATAGTATGAAACACACACTTATTTGGGTGGCAGCGTTGATGCTGACCATGACCACGGCGCTGAATGCGCAAGAGAAGGCCGATGTAAAAGGTAAAGGCGCTAAGGTGGCAGCTGCTGCCGAGGAAGGACAGTACGTGCGCTGTATTGCTTTCTACAACTTGGAGAACCTGTTCGATACCATCCATGATGAGGGCAAGAACGACTATGAGTACCTGCCCGATGGCGGTAACAAATGGACGGCGTACAAGTATGAGAATAAGGTAAAGAACATGGCCCGCGCCGTGGCCGCTCTCGGTACCGATTATGACCAGCGTGGCGCTGCTTGTGTAGGTGTAGCCGAGGTAGAGAACATAGGTTGCTTAAACGACCTCTGCGCTGAGGCTAACAAGGTGTATGGCCGTCGCCTGAAACCTATCTTGATTGAGGGTCCGGACCGCCGTGGTGTGGATGTTGGTTTCCTGTACGACTCCGTGATGTTCAAGCCCAGCAAGGTGAACGGTTTTGAACTGAAAGCTCACTATGCTGACGGCGGTGTCATCAAGACACGTCTCCAACTCTGTGTGTCGGGTTACCTGATGGGGGACGGAACGCCGGAGAAGATCCACGTCATTGTCAATCACTGGCCGAGCCGTTACGGAGGTGAGCTCTCCAGCCGCCCCGGTCGTGACACCGCAGCTATGCTCGTTAAGTCGATTTGCGACTCGATCTATCGCACCGACGCCAAAGCCAAGATCATCATCATGGGTGACCTGAACGACGATCCGTATAACCACTCCTGCAAAGATGTTCTCAAAGCACGCAAACATCGTGAGGATGTAGAGCCGCAAGGCTATTTCAACACGATGTGGCAGATGCTTGACCGCGGTATCGGTTCACTGGCTTACAACGGCAGCTGGAACCTGTTCGACCAGATCATCATCAACGAGCCGCTGCTGAATGCCAAACTGATTGACGGAAAGTGGACCTACTGGAAAGCCCAGATATTCAACAAGCCGTTCCTAACCGTACAAGAGGGTAAGGACAAAGGAACACCGTTCCGTACCACCAAGGCCGGTGTATGGCAGAACGGTTACGGAGACCACTATCCGACAATGATTTATCTGATTCGCAAGAAATAAGCATGCAACTCAATCGAAACACTACGCCTATCCGGATGCGTAACTACGGTCGTATCGTGCAGGACATGATACAATATGCCGCTACGCTGACAGATGCTAAGGAGCGTGCGTCTATGGAGGCCTATATCGCCCTCTGTATGCGGCAACGTAATCTGGTGTGGAATCGCGACCAGGAGTCCGGTCTCAACCGTGTGCGCGAGGATATCATCCGTCTCTCCGACGGACGTCTGCGCTGCGACTCACCTGCTTTCCAGCAGCTCATGGCGCAGAACACCCCAGCGGCAGCAGGCCAAAAGAAAAAGAAAAAATAGTATTCTGTCCGTATCATCATGGAGGAAACAAAACAGTTTAAGGTATTCGCCGGATCCAAGGGAGAGGCTTTGGCGCGGCGTATCTGCGAGCAACTTGGTTGTCAACTGGGTAAGATGCATATCGACCGCTTTTCCGACGGTGAGTTCTGTGCCTATTTCGAAGAGTCCGTCCGCGGGCAGTCGGTATATCTGGTGCAGCCTACGTGTCCCACCAGCGACAATCTGATGGAGTTGCTGCTGATGATCGATGCCGCTAAACGCGCCAGTGCCTATAAGGTGATTGCCGTGATTCCCTATTTCGGTTGGGCTCGTCAGGACCGCAAGGATAAACCGCGTGTGTCGATAGGTGCCAAACTGGTAGCTAACATGTTGCAAACGGCGGGCGCTGACCGTGTTATCACGGTTGACCTGCATGCCGATCAGATACAGGGTTTCTTCGACATACCCGTTGACCATGTGTACGGTTCTAACGTGTTGGCACCCTATGTGGCCGGCCTCAACCTGAAAAAACTCATCGTGGCTTCGCCCGACATAGGAGGATCGAAACGCGCGTCCAACTTCGCCAAGAAACTGCACGTGATGACCGACCGCGAGATACCTATGGTGATCTGCTACAAGAACCGACCGGACTTCAACAAGGTGTCGGAGATACGTGTGCTGGGTGATGTGTACGGCAAGGATGTCGTCATCGTGGACGATATCGCCGATACGGCCGGTACACTCTGCAAAGCAGCCGAGGTGATGACCAATGCGGGCGCGAAGAGTGTGCGGGCGGTGGTGACCCACGGAGTGTTCAGCGGTAATGCATTAGAGAACATAGAGAATAGTGCGCTGGTAGAGCTGGTTTGTACCGACTCGATACCCAGAGACCTGCAATGCGAAAAGATACATGTCGAGAGTCTGGCCGTACCTATCGCACAAACGATTCGTGCCATCCAGAATCACACCAGTGTCAGCGAAATGAATGTCAAATGAAAAAATCCGTTATATCTCTTAGCTTTCTAGGCTGTCTGGTTTTTCTGGTCGGCCTAGTTTCTTGTAATAAGCAGGTGGCCGCTGTCGAGCGTCCGTCTTTCTCGGCCGACAGTGCCTATGCCTTCATCGAACGTCAGATGGCTTTTGGTCCGCGTGTGCCGAACAGTGCTGCGCATATGCAGTGTGCCGTTTGGCTCATCGAGCAGCTGCGTGCCTACGGAGCAGAGGTGGAACTGCAGAAAGGCTTTATGCCCGACTATCGCGGCAATCAGCAGCAGATATACAACATCATCGGTCATTTTGCCGCGGCTGACTCGAGCGCGCGTACGCGTATATTATTAGGTGCACACTTCGATACGCGCCCTTGGTGCGACGAGGAACCTCAGTACGCCGACCGCTACTATAACGTCCCCGGTGCCAACGACGGTGCCAGCGGTGTAGGTGTGCTGCTCGAGGTAGCACGCCAGTTGTCGTTGCGCGAACGGACTACGCCGGTAGATATCATCTTCTTCGACTGCGAAGATAGCGGTACACCGCGTTTCTATACCGGCACCGAGCGGGAGGACACCTGGTGTCTCGGTTCGCAACTCTGGGCGATGAACTATGCGCAGAAAGCGGAGAGCGGCAAGGCCGATATAGAGACCTATCGTTTCGGTATCGTGCTGGATATGGTGGGCGACCCCAACGCCTCTTTCCCCAAGGAGCTCTTCTCCACCCAGTATGCGGGTAACTATCAGCAGCAGATATGGCGTGCGGCAGAGAAACTGGGTTACGGGGCGATGTTCACCAACCAGCAGTCGTATCCTATTACCGACGACCACTACTATGTCAACACCCTTGCCGGTATACCGTGCATCGATATTATCCACTACGACATACGCAATGCTACCGGCTTTCCGGCCTGGTGGCATACGCGTCATGACGATATGACGAACATCTCGCTACGTACCTTGCAGGCCGTGGGAGAGGTGGTCATGAGTCAACTCTGATGACGAATAAAATAATAGGGGATACCTAATTCTCGAATCTCTTGTTCGTAACGTTGAAGCAACTCCATGCGGATGGCATCGGAGCCGTTGGTGCGTGCCGGATCGGGCTGCCAGGCGATGTCCGGAAGGCAGAGCAGGTAAATATCCATCGGATAACGACGGATTGCCTCCTCCAGCCATTTGGGCACACGGTGGAACGCATAGTCGAACCACACTTTGGTGATGATCAACTCGGTGTCGTAAACAATGATGGATGTCGGGTCGTCCGGCTGTTGCGCCATCTCGGCTATCTGCTGACGGGCGATAGAGCAGAGTTCCTCATAACTCACCTCCGTCGACCCTTTCTGCTCCACGTATTGGCGTGCGTATTCCGGCACCCATGTGCCGTGCAGACGTTTGACTAGCGACTGTGCCAGTGTGCTCTTGCCGGTACTCTCCGGGCCGACGATACCTATTCTCATCGCGTCAGCATGAGTTTAATGTTCAGACCGACATTATCCGCCTTGATGGGATAACTGCTCGAGATAAGCGGCGTAGTTCCCTGATGGTCGTAGAAGAGTTGGATATTAATCTTCTGGCTCAACACATAGTCGGCTGATATCTTGATGGCGAAGACCTTGTTGCCTGAAGAAGCCTGAGCAATACCGTCGTTGATCTTACGCAGCAGCATCTTCACATCTTTATACGACAGGTCGACTTGCAGTTTCAGGTCGTTGCTCACTTTCTTCTCGCCGCCGTCTTTCTTCTTGGCGATGAAACTGAGGTTCTTCACCGTGTAGCCGGCACCTATTACAAACTCGTTGGTGTGACCTTCGGTCAGTTGAACGCTGGTGATATTGAGCGCCAGGTTACGTTGCTTGCGGTACTCGGCTTTGAGGCTGAGCGAGTTCTTCATCGTCATGTTGAGACCGATGAGCGGGGCGAAGGCCTCGGTCAGCGTCACGTTGCTGATGTCGTATGTCGAACTTGGCATGGGGCGGTCGCCACTCACGTCACGGATGAAACCTATCTGCTGGTTGTTGTCGTCAGCTCCTACCCAGGTAGAGTAACTGCCGAACGAACCGATAGCGTACTTACAGGTATACGCGTGGGTCAGGGTGACGGATTTGAAATGGTCGCGCATCCAGGGCAGACGACCCAGACCATCGTACGTAATCGACCAGTTGGGCAATATACGCAGGATACCCAGGAAGGGGTTGAGACTGATGCTGCGTGCATCGCGACCCGTGTAGGCGGCCAGGAACGCCGGTACTAGTACGTCGGCGGAGTTACGGCTAACCTGACCATGTTTGTTGGGGTCGTATTTGGTGCCCTCGGGTATGTTGCTCATGAAACCTTTCGAGGGGAGAGTGATGCCCGTATACTGACCCTGTACACGCTCGCGCAGAATCTCGATGTTCTCCACAAACCGGTCGAAGGCAGAGTTGGCGAAGTTCTCGTCCTGACTGCCGACGCGGCTGAAGAGCGTTCCGATAGCCACTTGGGTGATGTTGAACGAACCGCTCATCGTCTCTTGCGGGTAGTCGTAGCTGTAGATGGTCGAGGTAGACTTAGCGTAGTAGCGTTTGCCGTTGAGCTGCACCTTCAGTCCTGGTAGTGGCTCCAGCGTGAGCTTGATATCCAAGTCGGATGTGTGGGCGGTCGTGGCCGGTTGTACGGTCGAGGTGTCGCCTGTCAGCCAGCCGTTGGTTTTCGCCCGCTCAAGCATATTGCTTGGTATAAAACCGAAGGCGAAGTCGAAGCCCGGTGCGGCAGGTCCGTGCGAGAAGTTCTGTCCCATGAAGCCAGCTTCCGGCTCAAAGCCCGGCAGAGTCATAGAGTTGGTCTCACGGTAGGTTACTTGTACGCGGCGGAGCATCGTACCCACGTAGGCGAACATGTCGCCTGCCACCTGAGCCGGTGTGCGTTCGTTCGGGTCACGGGTGGTGACGGTGACCGTGGCTTTGGCGCAATCGGCTTTCGGTGTGATAGTCACTTTGGTGTTACCGCTCGGCAGGAACGATACAGGCACCGCCTTGCCGGCAGAATCGGCCACGGTGACGCTGAGTTTCTCGCTGTTCAGACGGTGGGTCACCTCCAGCGGCTCGCCTTGGTGCAAAGTGACGGTCTGCGTATAGGTTTTCGGCTTAAATGGTCGACGCGAAGAGCGTCCACCGCCGTAGCGCTGGGTCATCTGCTTCCAGTATTTCGACTTGCCGTATAGCGTTTCCAAGTTAAGTCCTCCGTCTACCTGCCAGGTCTGTACACTGCTGACGGTGTTACCGCGGTCAGCACCTTCCGACGATGCGGCGGTACGTGTCCAGTTGTAGTTGGCGTTGTAAGTCGCATTGGCGCTGAGGGCTTCTACGTATGGGATACGGTTGAACGGTACGTTCCAACTGGCGGTGAAGACCTGTTGGTAGCTGTACGGACGGCCGAAATGTGCCAGCGAACGCTGGATCGTATCTCTCCATGCTTCGTACTTGTCGTGGTTGAACTCCGGATCGAAATACTTGCCGGTCAGAATCTCCGGCGTGTACTTACCTTCGTCGATGATGGCGTTCATAGCCGACTGGAACGAGAACTTCATGTTCTTCGTCAGGTCGTATTTGAAGTCCACTTGCCTATCCCAGGTGAAGTCCTTGCTGTATGTCAGGTCCATCGACTCGCTGGACGTACCGGCCAGGTCGCGCATCTTCATATGGCTGAACGTACGGTGCATATTCATACGGAACGCCCACGACTGCGGCAGGTAGTAGAAGTTCATTTCCTTCAGGAACTTTACTTTCTGCACTTTCTCCACTTTGCTGAACGGTTCCCAGGGCTTGGGGTTGAAGTTGTAGGAGTACTGGAACGCACCCTTATGGTCGGTAGTATAGTTGGTTTCCATCTCCGGCGAGTGTTCGGCCTGGCGGTTGTAGGACGCCGAGATCGAGAAGTTAGCCGGGTCGTAGAACATATCCTTCTTCTTGGAGTGGATGTTCACCTTCAGGTTGGTCACCGAGAACGAGGTAGAGGTCTGCACGGTGTTCACCATGCTCTTGATGGAGTCACGCTCCGCCTTGGAGTCGTAGGTGCTTAGTGTCTCCGACAACTTGATATCGGTATCCAGCGGGTCGTAGTTCGGCGAGGTCGTCTCGTTGCTGTACGACACGTAGAGCGGAATCTGCAGTTTGGCTTTCTCGGGGAACAGACGGCCGGCCTCGAGGGCAGCGCTGACGCTGAGCTGGTAGAAGTTGTCTACGTTGCGGTCGAGCACGTTGGCTTCTATCGAACCGTAGCCGGCTGTCTCCAGTCGGCCTGCTACGTTAACCTGAGCGATATCGCTGATGGCCAGCGATACGTTACCCATAGCCGCCACACCGCCTTGCTCGTTGAACTGGCTCAGGCGTAACTCGTTGACCCACACCTCGCCGCTGGCGTCGTGCTGACCGTGGTTGCGCACTCCGATCATGATGGTAGCCACGTCCTCCAGCGTCGGGTTGCCGAGCACGGTGATCTTGTTCTGCGGCTTACCAGAGGCGTCGTCGTAGATGACGTACGGTATCGTGTTGCTCACACCCTCGTTGCCGCTCCGTTTAGCACGGTTACGGGCTGTCTTCGCGTTGGTCAGCACCTTCAGCGCAAAGTCGAACATATTGTCCTCCGGCCATACTGCTGCACGGTCGGCGGCGCTATTGTTGTTATATTGTCCCGGCGGCGTCAGATGCAGCGGAATCTCATATTCGTAGTAGTTGTTGCGCAGGTCGGAACCCAGACGGATGAAGCAACTCAGGTCGCCGTCCTGCAGCTGCGGATCAACGGAGGTCATCTGCTCGGCATGGACGAACATCTGCAGTTTCTTGTATTGCCGCAGGTCGTAGCCGGTGTTCTTGTACACAGCGCGTGCGTCTGAAGGACTCAGGTTCATCACGCGTAGCACCATCGCCTGCTCGTTCTGCGGAATCAGTTGTGCCTGTCCCGGGTCGGTCTGACGGCTGACACCCGGCGGCAATACGTAGTTGACAGGCTGACGGCTGCTGTTCTCCTCTATGTTGACGGCCTGCACGTTGATGCTGGCGCCTGTGTTGACAGCTACGCCTACAGGGGCTAAGTCGCGTGTATACTGACGCCACTCGCCACGCACCAGGTCCAGCGTAGCCAAACGCAGGTGGGTCTCGTGAGAGAAACCGGTCATGTAGATACGCATAAAGCGAATCGACTTCCAGTTGCGGATAGAACCTACTTTCTGTACGTCGGCACTATCGCCGCGCAGAGGTATCTTAAACTGATACCAGGGCACTTCTGCCAGTTGGCCGTTACGCAGCGTTACTTTGGCTATCTTTTTCTCGGTGATATGTTGCTTGCCTACCTCCATCATGTCCGGACGCAGGATCACACGGTACTGGTAGTATTTCTCGTATTCGTTGATGGTGTTATCCTGGTTGACATCTTCTATATCCGGAATCATTGTAGCGGCTGTACCGTAGCTCTCGGTCTGCTGTTCGGCGGCAGGCGAGTTACCTTCCGTACCGTTGAAATGCTTGTAGCGGTTGAGGATGCTCACCTCTTCCTGATCATAGTCGCTACCTCGGTAGTAGTGGTAGTTGTCGCCGGCAGGGTCGTTACGCGGGGAGAAGCGGTCGGCTGCCCAGGCGTTCCATACGGCGGGATCCACCTTCGTCTGCAGTTCAGTCAGGTATTGTGCATAGGCCGGCCATGTCTGCTCTTGCTCGGTGCTCAGACCGTTGAGACCGACGTCTTGCTTGGCCCGCGAACCATACTCGTTGCTGAAGGCCACGGTGGTAGATGTCGTACGCGGCACGTAACCCCATATGGTACTGTCGACGCGGCCTTTGTCGTTGTCGCTGACAGGCAGACCGTGCTCAAAGGCTTTCTTGCCGTCGCGCAAGATATCCTCGCATACGTCACCCAGGTTGATATACATCTCACCTTCGTAGCCGTCCGGGTTGGTCAGCGCCGGGTCCATCAACCAGAACTCGATATACTCGATGTTGGCGCGCTCAAAATCCGTGTTGTCCAAGCGGCGCATCATACCGCCCCAACGACGTTTCGGGTCGGTCAGTTTACCGTTGCTACCCATCTCGCTGGCGCTGATGTTGTACTGGCCGCGTTCCTCCGGATAGAACGACAGGTTGAGCACTGCCAACTTGGTGTCCACGTTGCTAGCCTCTTGGCGGTACGGGTAAATCTCGTCCTGATAGACGATACGCGTACGGTGGTCGCTCATCGCGTTCACATCGTTCTTGATATGGGCAGGCGTGTTGGTCTGCGGATAGCCGAAGATAGGATCGACGGTATACCAGGTCAGGTGTGCACGGTTCTTGTTGTACCCAGTCTTGTTCAGCAGTTTCGACTCGTCGAACGTCATCGGCGTTGCCGAGAGGAACCACTGGTTGGGGAAGTGGACGTCGATATTGGTGGTCGTGCTTTCGAAGTCGTCTATGTATGCCGTACCGGTGCTACCCACGTCGCGTGTGTGACCGGGGATGAGGTGGGCAAACTCGGCATTGATCTGGAAGGAGGACGGAGCTGTCGCGTTGATCCAGGGTATCTTGTCAATAGCATTGGTCAGCCATTGCATCTCAGTCTTCCAACTGCCGTTCACACCCCAGATGGTGTTGGCCAGCGGCTCCGAACCCGTGTTGACCTTGGTTGTCAGCGGACGTTCACGCATATGCATGATAGTTCCTCCCAGCACCAGGTCTTTGGTGAACTCATATTCCAGGTGTGCGCCGAACAGGCTCTTGCGCTGCATAGAGAACGTGCTCTGGTTCTCCAGTTTGACGTCTACATTGGTGCCCGACTCCAGAATCGACTGATTGAGGATGGTCACCGTACCCATGGTGTAGTCGACGGTATAGTCGACGTTCTCTATGAGCGTCGCACCGCCTGCGGTCACCGTCACCGATCCTCGCGGTACGTTCATCGCGTTCAGACGTATCTCGCTGCCGTTACTGCCTTTGTATTTTCCCGTCAGGCGGAACTTGTTCTTCTCGCTCAACTCTTGGGCTACTACCAGCGTCGAGTCGTACAGCTCGAAGAAGCAGTATTTGTTCATCAGTCGGGCATCGTTGCCCAGCACTTGCGCCAGGTGGCTACCGAACGGTTCCAGCACGGGGAAGATGATCTTGCCGCCCGACGAAAAGACCGTGATGCCCTCCAGGTAGTCGAAACGGCCGTCCGGACTGGCGTTATGTTTCTGATCCAACCTATCGAGGTTCATCACGCGAAGCAACTGCTTGCCCTTCACGCCGTCGGGACCTTCGCTCAGGTATTGCACATCGGTGCCCACCGAGTCGTTGCGGTAGGTCACGTAGAGTTCGAACTTCTCCTGCTGGATACTCGTGGCGCCCAGTGAGTAGATATTCTTCATCATGAGGTCCCACGTGCCGTAATGTTCGTTGGGACGGGAGGGGTCGTATGCGTGCGGTGCATTGGCCGTCGACTTCAGCAATTTCAGCGCCAGAGTAGCCGGAGCTTGCAGTTCCGGGTTGGCATCGGTAGAGAACTCTCCGACCTGATATACTCGGCCGTTGTACGTATATTCGTACGCCACGGCCAGCACCTCGTCCTGGTTAAGCGCACTCTTGAGCGATATATATCCCAGTGCAGAGTTCAGCGTGTAGTCACCGCTCGTCAGTCGGCGGGCCGACTCCACTTTCTCGAAGTCCAAGCCGCCCTCCATGCCGCCGAGTCCCTCCAGGGCCGCACTGGCCTGGTGGATGTCGCGGAAAGGTGTTGCGCGCACGGCTTCGTAGAGGCCGTTGACGTTGTTGTCCGGCGGTAGAGTCGGTGCACCGCCCCACGACGGTATCTGCAGGTGAGTCCCTACTTCACCCAGGTCGGCAAAACCGACGATGTTACGTGCCTCGTCGTAGTTGCCGCGTTTGTTGGTTACCCATACCTCTATCTTGTTGATCTGCACACCGCTGGATATATACGGCACATTGGCCAGCGCTGATTCGTATCGGTCGCGGAAGAAATGGCTCAGGAAGAAGTGGCGGTTCTCGTCGTAGTTGTCGCTGCCTATGTCGAAGCGCGTCATCTGCGCACCGCCTTTGCTGCTCACCGTCTGCGCGTCGCTGTTCTGCTGACTAACCAACGCCTGTATCTTCAGTTTGCCGAACTTCAGGTTGGTCTTGATACCGAATAGTGCCTTGCTACCGCGTATGAGCGACGACGGCAGGTCCATCGTCACGTTACCCGCCTCCAGACTCTGGATGATGTCGTCCTCCTCGCCTTTGTAGTTCAGCTTCAGGTTGGTCTGGTCGAACGAGAAACTGGCCTCGGTGTTGTAGCTGAGGTTGAAATTCAGTTTCTGACCAACCTTGCCCTGGATGCTGGCTTGTATCTTCTCGTCGAAGTCGAAGATATTATTGTTGCGGGCACGGGGCGTGAGCGATGGGTTGGCTATGTACTGATGTTTGAAGCCGAAGAGCAGTTCCGCGCTTCCTTGCATCTTCAACTGCACACCGCCCGGACCGAACACTTTGTCCGCCGGGCCGATGTTAAACTTCATGTCGGTGATGTCGAACTTCTTCTCGTTGTTATGTTCTACCTCACCTATTTTCTGCTGCCAGTAGCGCTGCATCAACTGCCGTTCGGCGTACTGGTTATACTCCTCCTGGGTCAGCATATACGGCGTGCTAATCTCCGTGTCGCCTATCTTGGTGCGGATGACGTAGATGCCGCTGGTGGGGTCGTATTCCACGCTCGTCGTCACGTTGTCTGGATCTTTGAGATCCAGCGAACTGTGCGGCTGCGTCAACTCGCCGTAGTCGCGTATGCCGAGCTGCTTCACCCTTGTTGGTGCCCATAGCGCGCTGTCGGTCAGCGTCACATAGCTGGCGGCCTTCTCCGGCGTAGCGGTTGAGTCGCCCGCCTGCGCCTGCACAGCCTGTGTCATGCGTTGCTTGCGTTCCTCTGCCTCCTTGGCAGCCTGTGCCTCACGTGCTGCTTCCTCCGCTTTAGCTTTCTTCTCTGCCTCCTTACGCGCTTTCTCCTCTGCCACCAATTCCTTCAGTGTCTTCGGCTTACCCGACGACGTCGACGAAGTCTGTGCTGTCGTGATACACGGCAGTAGCAACAGGCATAGAACAACTATATGTAGAAATCTATTTCTCAATGACTAACACCTTTGTACATCTTATAGCATTGTCAGCGCTTTGCGTATGACGGCTTCCACACTCAGCGTCGGCTCTGCTTTCAGTATTTTCTCCACGGCTTTGCCGCTGGCTTGCGCGGAGAAGCCGAGCATCGTCAGGGCGCTGACAGCCTCGGTGCGCACACCGTTCTCTTCGGCCTCGAAAGCCATCGGCAGTTCGGTCGGGTCGCCGCCCAGATCCAGCTTCAGCGCTTTGTCTTTCAGGTCGACAATGATACGCTGCGCTGTCTTGGTGCCCAGACCTTTCACCTTCGCCATCGCCTTGGTGTTACCCGTGGCAATCAACATCCTGAGGTCCTCCGGACTGAACGCCGACATGATCATCCGGGCTGTTGCCGCACCTACGCCGCTTACCGTCATCAGTAACTCAAACAGTTGCCGCTCTGCCCTTTCTGAAAACCCGTACAACTCGTGGGTGTCCTCGCGAATAATCTCCGTGATATAGAGTTTTATTTCGCCTGCTTCTTTCCCCACCAACGCCGAGTATGTCGGCAACGTGATGGCCGCGGCGTAGCCCACCCCGGCAACTTCCACCACTGCCTGCGTCGGGTTCAATTCCGTCAATATGCCTTTGATGTAATCTATCATAATTCTTCTATATGTGTATGCGCTTATGGGTGCGCTGCGCACACAAAAAGCCCGCAAAAGTACTACAAATATTTGACATACGCAAATTTTCTTGCAAAAAAACACTCTTTTCCCAAGCAAAATGCATTTTTTTCTTACTTCAGCACCATCACAATGATTATTCTTGCGAATTTTCTTGCATATGTCGAAATTTTGTATTAATTTTGCAGGCGGAATGTTTTATTAACCCACAAAATAATAGGTTTATGAAGAAAAGATTTACATTAATGATGCTGTTGGCAGCTGTAATCAGCTGGCCGGCAATGCAAGTGTTTGGTCAGACTCAGCGTGTCACGATGTATTTCACGGATGCGAATGGTAACCGTGTTAGTCAAATGACAGCCACAATCGGTGAAGAGTTTGTTGAGCCGACCGTGGTAGTAATACCTGATAGTACAGGGGGCCGAGTGGTTTATGAGTCCTCGGATGAAAACGTGGCTTATGCAGATATGATGTCTGGTGAGGTGACTTTGTATGCAGCCGGCACAACGACTATTACCGCTACATTTGGCGGTACTGAGGAATATGCCGTTAGTCGTACATCGTACCAGTTGACGGTGGTTGCGCCGCAGGACACTACGCCGGCGATAGAGCCGACTTGTCCGGAAGCGCATTATAATCTGAACGGTGCGGAAGTAATGACCCTGCACGTAGGTGATGTTGTCAGCATCCCGGCGCTGTTGGGAGCAACCGGAAGTATTCTTCCTCTCTCGGCTAAGACCATTGAGGGTATTCTTGTCGCTGAGTTGACGGAAGACGATATGATTCATGCGACGGGTGTCGGAACGGCTACTTTTATAGGTCTGTATATGTATGGTTCTGCGGATGGTTCCGGCCAGACCCTCGAATGCACGTATTCGTTCTCTATCGTAGTAGAAGCCGCTGCGCCTACCAAACAGAGTCCGGAATTGAGCTGGAGTGACACAACGGTATATGCCGAGCTGGGTGTGCCTTGCGAAGCGCCTATCCTGTACAACCCGCACAATGTGCCGATGAACAAGATTGAGTCGCAGAATCCCAACGTAGCCGAAGTGTCGGAAGACGGTACGCAGTTAACCATCAAAGGTGTGGGCGACGCGCTGATCTTCGCGGAGAGTTTTGAGACATCCGAGTACTACGCACAGAGCGTGAGCTACATCGTTCACGTCAGCACGATTGGTCTGCGCGTGAAGGGCATCAACGTGACGAGCTTGAATGCTGAGGATGTACTGGGCGACGGTTCACACAACGTGACGTTTGAGGTCGAGAGCCGCACGCTACATCTCAATAGTTGGAACATCGACGGTGCTAACCTGAGCTTTGACGCAATGATTAAAGACGAAGGCATGGAGCACCCGCTGACCATTATGCTGCACGGTGTGAACTCTATCACAAACGTGCAGACCTGTATATTGGCTGCTAATATTCCGGTCATTGTAATGGGTCAATCGATGCGCGATGAGTTGACCATGAGTGCCAATCAGGTAGCCGTTAACACCCCGTATTTCAAGATTCATCAGTGTGCAGTGAGCGCTCAAGCGCCGATGGCTGCTATCAAGTTAGGCAACGAACTGGGTGTGTCCAAGAACTCGCACTTGTTGGCTACTTCTACCGGTTTGGCTATCCAGTGTAAGACCCTGGTGATGGCTGAAGGAGAGGAAGGCGTAGCTATCCTGACGCCGGGTGTGCATTTTGAGATGCACAAGGGTTTCTTTACCGAGAACAAGCAATACGCCAAGGAAGTGGAAATCGGTAAGGTACCGGTAGTGGCGCCAGCCGACGAGGTAACGACCATCGACTTCACGGCTACCGATCCCGAGGGCAATGAGACCGTTGTCTTCAGCGCTTCGGCAGACGATACGTATAACGAAGAGACGGGGCAACTGGAGCTGGCTACCTCGCTCACCGATGAAGCGGTAGCACAGGCCTTAGAAGACCTCGTTCCAGGTTCGAGTGCTTGGATCGACCTGTTGCCGGGTTCGCTCGTATTCGACATCCCCGCAGGACAAGGCACAGTGCGCGTACAATGTCTGACGCTAGCCGGCTACACGCTGCAAGTGAAGATGGAAGGCGAGGCCGTAGTGAGCATCGCGCAGACCACTCTCGGCTGGGCAGAGGTGACGTACAACGTACCGGCTCCGATCCATGTAGTGATCTATCTGCACGCATCAGCACAGGCTTCCGCTCCCGCTCGCATCGCTACCCGCATGGAAGATGCTGTTTCCGCAGGTGCTTATATCCAAGCGGTGCAGATTGTTCCCGCCGATGCACCAGTAGATCCGACGGCTATCGTGACTATCGAGCAGACCCGCGAGGGCGCACAGAAGATTCTTCGTCACGGTGAGCTCTATATCCTCCGCGGCGAGAAAACCTACACTGTGCAAGGACAGGAAAAGTAAAAAGCGAAAACTGGAAAAGAAAAGTGCACCTCCGCAAAGAGGTGCACTTTTTGTTAGTCCGCGAGGGCGTCGAGTCCGGCGGTGAGGGCCAAGAGAGTGACGTTCCAATTGATAGTCACCTCGTTGGTGGCATAACCCAGCGGGAGCGCCTCTTTCGCCTCCGTCTCATACGACGGGTCAAGCTGGTTCAGCTGACCGTGCAAAGATACAATAAAAATTCCATATACGCAAAAAAATACCTAAAAAATTGCGCGCGCACTTGCGTATATGAAAAAAAAGCAGTACTTTTGCGTGCTAATTTGTATGCGTTTATGGCAAGAACAGAGATTTCTACCTTAGGGGAGTTTGGGCTGATTAAGCACCTCACACAAGGCTTGCACACCGTGCAGCCCAGTACCAAGAAAGCCGTCGGCGATGACTGCGCGGTCATGGATTTTGGGAGCAAAAAAGTGCTCATGACTACTGATATGTTGCTCGAGGGTATCCATTTCAACCTTGAGTATGTGCCTCTCAAATACTTAGGATACAAGGCTGCGGTGGTCAATTTCTCCGACATCTACGCCATGAACGGCACGCCGACCCAGATTACCGTCTCGTTGGGCATCAGCAAGCGTTTCTCTGTCGAGGATATCGATGCCCTCTATGCCGGTATACGCCTCGCCTGCGAACGCTACGGCGTCGACCTCGTCGGTGGTGACACCTGCGCTTCGATGACGGGCCTCACTATCTCGATCACCTGCCTCGGCACGGCGGCCGCCAAGGACATCGTCTATCGCAACGGAGCCAAACTCAACGACCTCATCTGCGTCAGCGGAAACCTCGGCACGGCCTATATGGGACTCCAGCTCCTCGAACGCGAGAAACTTGTGGCGCAGGCCGACGACAAAGCCCAACTGCAGTTCGAGGGCAAGGAGTATCTGCTGGAGCGCCAACTCAAGCCCGAAGCACGACGCGACATTCTCGAAGCCCTGCGCAAAGCCGGTGTCCGCCCCACAGCCATGATGGACATCTCCGACGGACTCTCGTCTGAACTGCTCCATATCTGCACTCAGTCGCAGGTCGGCTGCTGCATCTACGAGGACAAGTTGCCTATCGACTACCAGGCTGCCGCACTCGCCGAAGAGATGAACCTCAATATCGTCACCTGCGTACTCAACGGCGGCGAAGACTACGAACTGCTCTTCACTTGCTCACTCGACGACTACGAGAAACTCATCCCCATCGACGATCTCTATATCATCGGACATATTACCAAACCCGAACATGGCTGTAACCTCATCGGCCGCAACGGAGAAGAAATAACCCTTAAAGCCCAAGGTTGGAATGCATTCAGTTAAACTCTTTTTGACCGACGTCGACGGTTGTCTGACCGACGGCGGAATGTACTATACCGCCGAAGGCGAAACGGCGAAGCGATTCTGTGTCTACGACGGCATGGGCATGGTACTCTTGCGCCAGGCAGGTATCCCCTGCGGCATCCTCACCTCCGAACAGTCGCCTATCGTCAAGGCCCGTGCGGAGAAACTCCATCTCAACTTCCTCTATCTGGGCGTCGGCAGTCGCGATCGACAGGGCACGCTCACCAAACTCGAAGCGGCCAAACGTATCTGCGCCCAACTGCAAATCACACTCGACGATGTCTGTTACGTGGGCGACGATGTCAACGACATCGACCTCCTCCGCGCAGTAGGCCACCCCTGCTGCCCGCCCAATGCCCGCCCCGAAGTCAAAGCTATCACTGCCGCCGACGGAGCCCGCGCAGATATATTAATCACCCATACCCCCGGCGGACAAGGTTGCATCAGAGAAATCACCGACCAAATCCTCTCTCACCTCAACCCAATACCGCCCAAATGCTAGACCATAACTAGACCATAGCTAGACCATATAGCGTCCCTGAGTATAAGAAATGCGTAATATAGCTATCATATTAGCCGGAGGCACCGGAAGCCGCGTAGGCGGCAACAAGCCCAAGCAACTGTTGCCCTTGCAGGACGGAAGAACCATCCTCGAGCACTCCGTCGATGCCTTCGAACAGGCACCTGATATCGACGAGGTGGCTATCGTTATGCATCCCGACTGGCTCAGCGAAGCGGAGCAACTGCGTTCCCGCAACAGTTGGGAGAAAGTGACGCGTGTCATACCCGGCGGCAAAGAACGGTGGGAGTCTTCCGTACACGCCATCGAAGCGTACAGAGAAGAACAAGACGGTGCCTTGCTGCTGCACGATGCCGCACGGCCGTTTGTCTCTCAGCAGATCATCGCCGATGTCTGCCGGGCGCTCCGCACACACGCCGCCGTCACCGTAGCCGTACCGGTAACAGATACCCTGTATCAGGTGAACGAGGATACGGTCAAACAGATTCCAAACAGGGCAGATTTCATGCGTGCACAGACGCCGCAGGCCTTTCATCTAAACATCCTGCGTGAGGCTTTCCGTCGGGCATTGAGCGAGGGGCAGATGATTGTGACCGACGATGCCGGAGTAGTGCACCGCTACATGCCCGAGCAACCCATATACATCGTGCCGGGCGATGAGGACAACAAAAAGATAACATACGAAAGAGACTTATGATAGAGCAAAATGCTATTCTCTGCCGCGCCGCGGAGTGCCTCCGTTGCGAGGCAACGGCCATCGAGTCGCTCATAACGCGGCTGGACGAAGACTTCGTGCGCGCCGTAGAAGCTATTCGTAGCTGCAAGGGCAAGATAGTGGTAACCGGCGTCGGCAAGTCCGGACATATAGGTAGTAAGATTGCGGCCACCTTGGCCAGTACCGGTACACCGGCATTCTTCCTCAATCCGCTGGACGCCTACCACGGCGACCTCGGCATGCTGAGTGCCGACGACCTGATACTCGCTATCTCCTATTCCGGCGCAACCGAAGAACTGCTCCGTTTTCTGCCGTTGATACAGGCGAAGCATATCACCATTATCGGTATCTCCGGCAATCCGGACAGCCTGCTGGCGCGTTATTCGGACATCCATCTGAACATAGCCGTCGACCGCGAAGCCGATCCGCTCAACCTAATCCCGACGGCTTCTACCACAGCTACGCTGGCACTCGGCGATGCACTCGCCTGTGCACTTATCGAGGCAACCCATTTCCAGCCTACCGACTTCGCACGCCTCCATCCGGGCGGAGACCTCGGACGTAAACTGCTCGCCAGAGTGGAGGATGTCATGTTTACGGACAACCTGCCGTTCCTCGCACCCGCTATGCCGCTGAGCGAAGCCATCGAGATAGTAACCAACGGTAAGCTGGGCGTCGGTATCGTCGTAGAGAACGAGCAACTGGTGGGCATCATCACCGACGGCGATATCCGTCGTGCCATGCAGCGCCTCGGTCAGGCGTTCTTCAACACGCCTGTGGCAGATATCATGGCGCGTCAGCCGAAAACCATCAGCCGTAATGCCCGAATCGTGGATGCCGGTGAGATGATGAACCACCACTCGATCCACTCCCTCATCGTCCTCGACGACGATAACAAGGTCTGCGGCGTCATTGACTCCTTCTCCTGCCTCCCCGGCACACGTTTTTATCATTAATGAAACAGATATGCAAGCAATCATTTTAGCAGCAGGAATGGGTAAACGCTTAGGCGAATATACTCAGAATAATACAAAGTGTATGGTACGTGTCGGCGGCGAGACGCTGATTGAGCGTGTCTTGGGACAACTGGATAAACTTCATCTGAGTCGCATCATTATCGTTATCGGCTACAAGGGTGCAGAACTGAAAGAGTATCTGTCAACGGTTTCCGTGCAGACGCCGCTGCTGTTTGTGGAAAATCCGATATACGATAAGACGAATAATATATACTCCTTGTATTTGGCAAAGGACTATATGCGTGAGCAGGACACCTTGTTGCTGGAATCGGATATCATTATGGAGGATGCCGTGCTGACGAAGTTAGTGAAGCATCCATATCCGGATTTGGCACTGGTGGATAAATACGAGAGTTGGATGGATGGCACAGTAGTAACGATTGATGAGGAGAATCGTATCCAGCGCTTTATTCCGAATAGTCAATTCCGCTACGAGGAGATACCTGATTACTACAAAACGGTAAATATCTACAAGTTCTCACAGACTTTCTCGGAGCATATGTACGTGCCGTTCTTGGAAGCATATAGTGCCGCTTTGGGGAATAACGAGTATTACGAGCAAGTGCTCCGCGTCATTACGATGTTGGATAATTCCACATTGCGTGCGCTTCCGCTGGAAGGCGAGCAGTGGTACGAGATAGACGATGTGCAGGATTTGGATATTGCCGAGTCTATCTTCACGGATAAGCAATACGACTTGTTGGCTTCTCGCTATGGAGGCTATTGGCGTTACCCGCACATGTTGGACTTCTGCTATTTGGTGAATCCGTATTTCCCGAATCAGCGTTTGCGTGATGAATTGGCAGCAAGTTTTGACAGGTTGCTGACCGAATATCCTTCCGGCCAACGTGTTAATAATTTGTTGGCAGCCAAAGACTTCGGTGTAAAGCAGGAATATATCATGGCCGGTAATGGCGCGGCAGAACTTATCAAAGCACTCACATCGCAGATGTTGGGAAAAGTAGGTGTCATTCGTCCTACTTTTGAGGAATATCCGAACCGATTGATGCCGGAACAGTTGGTGACATATCGGCCGACAAAAAAAGATTTCCGCTATACGGTCGATGACTTGATGACCTATTTCGCAGACAAACAGATATGGTCGTTAGTACTGATCAATCCGGATAATCCGACAGGCAATTATATTCCATATACCGACTGCTTGCGTTTGGCAGAATGGTGTCAACAGAAGGATATAGTGCTTGTGCTGGACGAGAGTTTTATTGATTTCTCGACCGAGCATCCTACTTTCCTTTGCGACGAAGTACTGGAGAAATTTGACCATTTAGTAGTGGTAAGGAGTATTTCCAAATCGTACGGCGTACCCGGATTGCGATTAGGTGTATTGGCAACCTCTAATAGGAGTCTGATGACAAATATTCGCAGGGAAGTAAGCATATGGAATATCAATTCGTTCGCGGAGTTCTTCTTGCAGATATTGGGTAAGTATGAGAAGTCCTATAAGCAAGCCATGGAAGATTTTCGCGAAGAACGGACTCGTTTTGTCAAGCAATTGAACAATATCTCTTGGCTGCGAGTGTTACTGAGTGAAGCCAATTATGTGCTATGTGAAATTAAGGATAAATATACCCCTCGTGAGTTGGCTGTGAAATTGCTCAAGGATTACAATATCCTTATCAAGGATTGTACGTCCAAATGCGGAGGAAATTATATCCGTTTGGCAGTACGTGATTTGGATGACAATAATAAGCTTGTATCTGCACTGAATAGTTTATGAAAACCATTTGTATCTGCGGAGGAGGAGCCTTAGGCTTGGTAGTTGCGAGTGTGTTATCTAACACTCGCCAACTGACCGTACATATGCTTACCGCTCATCCGCAGCAGTGGAGTCATACTATTGAGGCAAAAGATCAGGAAGGAAAAGTCTATCAGGGGAAATTAGATAGAATATCGTCTAATCCGGAAGATGTAATTCCACAGAGCGATATGGTGTTACTTTGCTTGCCTGGCTTCTTGATTGAAAAAACGCTTAAACAAATAAAGCCGTATATTTCCAAACAAGCGATAGGCACTATAGTTAGTAGTACAGGATTTTTCTTCCGTGCACATGAGATATTTGATAAACAAACGTCTTTGTTTGGTTTTCAACGTGTACCGTTTATCGCACGTGTAGAAGAATATGGACATCGTGCTGCTTTGTTGGGCTACAAGCAGCAACTTTATATGGCCTGTGAAAACTTGCCGAAAGACTTTATTCAACAATGGAGCGCATGGCTAAAAACGCCGGTATCACCACTTCAATCCTATTTGGAGGCATCACTCAGTAATAGCAATCCGTTGCTTCACCCGGCTCGCCTGTATAGTATGTGGCATAATTGGGATGGCCAAGTTTATTCGACTCAAGAATTATTTTATGCAAATTGGGATAAGTATAGTTCGGAAATCTATATTGCGATGGATAAGGAGTTTCAGCAATTATGCAAGAAATTAAATGTTTCTGTACCATCGGTATTAGACTATTACGAAAGTACAGATGCAGACTCGTTGACACGCAAATTAAATTCCATAGAGGCATTTAAGACGATTCTCGCACCAATGCTTCAAACGGAAGGAGGATGGATACCGGATTTCAAAAGCAGATATTTCACAGAGGATTTCCCGTTTGGATTGCAATTAGTAAAAGATTTGGCCGCACAAAATGATATTGAAACACCAACAATAGATAAGGTGTTAGTATGGGGGGAACAATATTTATGACCAAGTTAGTAGATAAAATAAAACAGTTTGTCGGTATTTCGTTTTGGGATAGCGTGTATAAAGCCTTCACTTTTCGTGATTTCTTTATCGCGGCTTCTTCCAAATGTCTATTACGAAAAGTATCAAAAGTGCGCAAAACGCAAAAACAGAAGATAGAGCAGCTACAGAAACAAGGCAGAGCGCGTGTGCTCTTTTTCCTTCAAACGCCTTCGGTCTGGAAATACGACGCCCTTTATCAGAAGTTAGAGGCTTCGGAATATTTTGAACCGCTTATCGTCGTCTCGCCTTATAACGTTCATCTTAATTATGACAAAGAAGAATGCTTCCGGGTTATGCGTCAAACAGAGGAGTTCGCCCGCGCGAGAGGCTATAACTATGTGAGCGCCTATAATTGGGAGAAGAATAAATGGCGGGATATCAAGAAGGACTACAAACCGGATATTGTTTTCTTTACAAAACCCTATAAGGATACGTTGCCTCAGTATCACATCTATAATTTTACAGATGCGTTAACGTTGTATGTGCCATATGGAATCAATTGCATGAATCTCTATCACAATAATTATGAATTACCATTTCAGTCCTTATTGTGGAAATTGCTATTAGAGACAGATTTTCAAAAGTATTATGCAGCACAATATGAGAAGAGTCATGGCGATAATGTGGAGATAGTGGGTGCTCTGGCGGAAGAGAAACTGATGCAGGAGGAGTACGAGGCGAAAGATGTGTGGAAGCCGCAGGGAAAAAGAAAGAAACGCATCATTTGGGCGCCTCATCATACGGTGGACTACTTGTTTAACTTCTCGAATTTCCTGAATTACTGCGAGGATATGCTGAAGTTGGCGGAGAAATATCAAGATGAGATACAGATTGCTTTTAAACCTCATCCGGTACTCAAGTTCAAACTCATCAATATATGGGGACAGGAGGAGACGGAAGACTATTATAACCGCTGGGCGAATTTGGCGAACGGACAGATTGAGCAGGGCGATTATATTGATCTGTTTAAGACTTCGGACGCGATGATTCATGACTCAGGGTCGTTTACGGTGGAGTATCTTTACGCGCAGAAACCGGTGCTTTTCCAGATTCGGGACGAGAAAGTGAAAGAGGAGTTTAATTCATTCGGGCAGATGTGTCTGGATCAGCATTACCTGGCCTATTCAATCGAAGAGACGGAGAAGTTTATTCGCGAAGTGGTCATCGCCGGCAAGGATCCGAAGAAAGAGGCGCGCGAGCAGTTCTATAAAGACTATCTCTATCCCCAAGACGGCATTATGCCTTCGGAGAAGATATTTAACATCTTGAAAACAGCAATAGGGAAATAATAAGCACTATGAATAAAATTGACTGGAAACAGATTTGGCAGCAGTCGTGGCCGCACATGGTGGCTATTGTTGCCTTTGTGTTGATGTGTGTAATCTATTTTGCCCCGGAGTTCTTTGACAACAAGCAACTGCCGCAAGGGGATGTGCAGAGCGGTGTCGGCATGGGACATGACGCACGGCTCTATCACGAGAAAACGGGTGAGTATGCCGATTGGTCGAACGCCATGTTCGGCGGCATGCCGCATAACTATGCTTATTCGCAGCCTTCCAAGAGTGTGTTCCGTACAGTGGAGGATGTAGTGCGTATCGGTCTGCCGAACCATACTGCCGCGCCGTTGTTCCTCTATTTGCTGGGTTTCTATGTATTCATGCTCTGCGTGGGATGCAGTCCGTGGATGAGTATCTTGGGCGCAATCGCTTTTGCGTTAGCCTCATATAATATCATCATCATCGATGCCGGACATATCAACAAGTGTTATGTTATAGCGACGATGCCGGCTGTGTTAGGTGGTATCATGCTTTGTTACCGCAAGCGTTATGTGGCGGGAATTATCGTGACACTCCTTTCCTTGGGACTTAACGTATATTGGAACCATCAGCAGATATCGTACTATTTGCTCTTGATGATTATTCCGCTGGCAATCGTCTATTTCATTGTGGCAATTCGGGAGAAGACGGTGAAGGATTTCTTTGTGGCCTCTGCTGTATTGCTGCTGTGTGCGGTAATGGCCATCATGCCGGCGGCCGACAAACTAATCCCTACGATGGACTACACCAAGGAGACTATGCGTGGCGGCGCGGTGTTACATGACTCTGCAGACAGCGAGGCGGGCAAGTCAGGATTGAATCGTGACTATGCTTTCCAATGGAGTTATGGCAAGGCAGAGACGATGACTTTGCTGATACCGAATTTCTACGGAGGAAGCAGCAACTACCCTTTGGGTGATAAGAGCGAGACCTATAAAACCCTCAAGAAATATGCTGGCGCTTCTCAGGCTCGGCAATATGTCAAAGCGCTCCCGACCTATTGGGGCGATCAGCCCTTTACGTCCGGTCCTGTATATGCAGGAGCTATCATCTGTTTCCTCTTCGTCCTGGGTCTGATAGTAGTCCCGCAGAAAGAGCGTTGGTGGTTGTTGGTTGCGGCTGTCATCGGTATTGTCCTCTCGTGGGGACGCAACTTCCCGAGTCTCAACAATTGGCTTTTCGACCATCTGCCGCTCTACAATAAGTTCCGTACACCGAGTATGGCGCTTGTAATGACAACGACAGCGATGGCGATTATGGCGATGTTGGCGCTGAAGGAAGTGGTGGAACGTCATGTGACGCTCAAGCAAGTAGGTATTGCCGGAGGTGTGACGGCCGGCCTATGCCTGCTGTATGCTCTCTTCCCCTCATTAGCCGGTTCGTTCACCACCGCTGTAGATGCCCAACTGCCCGACTGGTTGTCACCTTCTATCATAGCCGATCGCCAACATCTGTTGACAGCCGATGCATGGCGCTCAATCGCGTTTATCGTCTTATCGGCTGCGGCTATCCTGGCCTACCTGAAGTCCGAGAAGATGCGTAATAGCATATTGGTGGCTATTCTGGCTGTTCTGACACTGGTAGATCTGTGGGCGGTAGATAAACACTTCTTGAACGATGACCATTTTATTCCCAAACGTCAGTCACTCTGGACACCCACCGATGCCGACAAGCAAATCATGGCAGATACCGATCCTGACTATCGTGTGCTCAATCTGACCTCCAACACGTTCAACGAGTCGCGCACTTCCTACTATCATAAGTCCATAGGCGGTTATAGCCCGGCTAAGCTGCGCCGTTATCAGGATATCATCGATTATTATCTAAGCGGTCGCATCAACATGAACGTACTCAATATGCTCAACACCCGCTATGTCATCACGCAAAACGGCGCGCAACTGAATCCTACTGCTTTTGGTAACGCGTGGTTTGTGAAAGAGATTCGTTGGGTGAACACCCCGAATGAGGAGATAGAGGCTATCGGCGATGCCGACTTGAAGGAAGTTGCGTTCATCGATACCTGCTGGCGCAGCAAGGTGCAGAGCGAAGTCGCCATGACGCAGCCTGCGTTTATCGAACTGGCCAACTATGCGAACCCGGGTAACTTGTTCTACGAGAGCGAGAGTGCCGAAGATGGTTTGGCTGTTTTCTCAGAAGTGTATTATAAGACGTGGAAGGCTTATGTTGATGGCAAGGAAGTGCCTATTGTTCGTGCGAACTATATCCTACGCGCTGTGGAGATTCCGGCAGGCAAGCACACCATCGAGTTCCGCTGCAAGGACGAGTTGTTGCAGAAGTCGCAAGTAGTATCTGTTGCTGCATCTGCACTTATCGCGCTCATCATACTTCTGTTGTTGATTTTTAGAAGGAAGATAGAGTAACCCATGAATCTACTCACGATAAATAGCTTTAACTGTTCGGCGCAGGCTTCCGGTGGTGTAAACCAAACGACAGTCGCGCTGACAACCTATTTCACACAGCAGTGTGGGATAAATTGCTATTTGGGCTATTTTGAAGATATACCGACACATTTCGAGCCTCTGCCGCTATTCAAGGGACGAATCTTATTAAACCGCCGTTTTGATCGAGAGGCTTTTGCGCGCTTCCTGACGGACAACCATATTGATATCGTGCAGGTGAATTTCCTGAAGAAGCAGAACTTGGTCGTCATGCCTCAACTTTATGAGACAGCACACCAATGTGGGGCGAAAGTAATCTATGCTTTCCATATGTGTCCTGGCTTCCAACTCCATACGTACGGATCGTACGAGCGAACCAAGTATGGTTGGATGCACTACGACAACGCGATAGCGGAGACGAAGAAATGGTTGTTGACAGCTACGCAATCCATCTGGAAACCGATAGGCAGGCGTTTGCTGCAAAGTAAGTACCGAATTCCGTATGAGAATTGCGATAGGGTAGTAGTGCTTTCGAAATACTATTTTGATCCCTACCTTTATTATGCCGGCTTGAAGCAAAGCGATAAGACGAAGGCGATTTGTAATTCACTTCGTTATGACCACTTTGCCACGAAAGAAGATATCGCGGCTAAAGAAAAGACCGTTATTGTGGTCGCACGATTTGATGAAGACACTAAACGCCTCTCACTTGTATTGCGTGCTTGGAGAGAAATAGAACAGGACGCTCGTCTGAATGAATGGAAATTGCAACTTGTCGGAGACGGTCGTGATATGCCGTTCTATCGCTATCTGGTGGAGACATGGCATCTAAAGCGCGTAGAGTTCACCGGACAGCAGAATCCTTTGGAGTATTACCTCAAGGCCTCCCTTTTCCTAATGACCAGTACAGCCGAAGGGTGGCCGTTGGTACTCTCGGAAGCTATGCAGATGGGCGTACCGGTATTAGCTATGGATTCGTTCGGCTCGCTGCATGATCTTGTTACCGACGGACATAACGGTAGGATAGTTCCCAATAATGAACTGCGTGCATTTGTGGAGGCGATGAGAGAACTGATGACGGACGAGGAGACACGAAAAGCGATGTCGTTGCAAGCCGTTGCGGGAACTCATGCGTTCCAAATGAAACAAGTGGCAGCGAAATGGCTTGCATTGTTCAACGAAATACAATCTGCTTGATATGATTTCGATAATCACTATCACATATAACGCAGAACGCTGGTTAGAGCGGACGATGAAGAGTGTGCTGGCGCAAACTTGCACCGACTACGAATATATCATCGTGGACGGCGGGTCAAAAGACGGCACGGTGGAAATCATCAAGCGTCTGGAGACGCAGTTTAAGGGACGACTATCATGGAAATCAGAGCCGGATAAGGGACTCTATGATGCGATGAACAAAGGTATTGCGCGGGCGAAGGGTGATTTCCTATGGTTCATCAATGCTGGCGATGAGATCTATGCACCGGAAACCTTAGCGCATGTCGTGGCTGCGGCTACAGACGATACGGACATCGTGTATGGCAAAGCCTGTATCGTTAATGCAGAGGGTGAGAAAGTGAGTGAGCATCATAAACTAACCCCGCCGAATCTGCAACGCAAGCATTTTCTGAACGGACTGATAGTGAGTCATCAAGCTATTCTCGTACGCCGTTCGATGGCGGGCATGTATGATACAAACTATCGTATATCAGCAGATTATGACTGGTGTGTGCGAGCAGTTACGGCTTCCCGAAAAAACGCGTATCTGGACGAATATGTATGTAAGTTCCTAACCGCAGGAGTGAGTCAGAAACAACGAAAACGCTCCTGGGTAGAACGTTTTCATATCATGCGCAAGCATTTCGGTCTATGCATGACGCTTGGGGCACATTTTCTGATAGTTCTCAAGTACCCGTTTTCAATCAAGTATTGATTACTTATAGAAATTCTTTCTAAAAGCCTGAAAGTCTGTTTCTTTGCGGATTAGGCAATGCCATACGGCACGGAGAAACCCCGTTCCGTATCCCATTAGTTGCACAAACGCAGCAACCACAGCAAGGCATCCTACGCGGATGCTTTTGCTTTGTATAGAGGCATCGAGGAAGAGCGCTGCGCAATAGGTCAGCAGACATACGAGAGGCGCCCAAGTGAGCCATGCAATATGCAGGCAGGCGCCGAGGATGCTTAGTGTGACGAGGCCAAGAACACCAAGCGTGAAAACCGTCGGAAGTAGATGAACCAGCTTCAGACTCTTCGGGCACTTCATGTATAGATGAATGCGTGCGATACCGGAGTTATGCACTTGCTTAAAGAACTGCCGGAATGTGCTGCGACGTTTATGATAGACCCATGCTTCGGGGAACAAACGGCACTTATATCCATTTGCGAAGATGCGAATAGAGAAGTCGATATCCTCGCCAAAACGCATCGAGGTGTCAAAGCCGTGTAGGGCTTCAAAGACTTCGCGTTTCACACCTAAGTTGAAACTGCGCGGATAGAACTTATCCATTTTTTTCTTTCCACCGCGTATACCGCCGGTAGTGAGGAACGAGGTCATCGAGTAACTGATAGCTTTCTGTATCGGACTGAAGTCAGGATGAGCCGCGTCCGGTCCGCCGAAGGCATCTGTCGGTTCACAGTCTAACTCCCGTACTACTTCCTCTATATACGTTGTCGGCGCAATAATATCGCTATCTAGAATCAGCAGATAGTCCCCTTTCGCCCGTTCGGCACCGTAGTTGCGTGCTGCACTCGGGCCTCCGTTAGTCTTTACGAGATACTGTATGTCCAGTTGTTGGGCATAACGCCGGCAAACAGCATCGCAGGGTTCTGATGAACCATCCTCCACAATGACCACCTCAAAATCCTTGACCGTCTGTTCGCATAGCGATGCCAACAGTTCGTCCACTTCTTGCGGGCGGTTGTATACCGGAACAATGATACTGAATAGCATGGTCATTTAATCATTTTGCGTATTTCACATAGTTCCTCTTTGACGCGGAGGAGGATGTCGAGGGCTGATTGACGTTCGTCGGAGTGCTTCGCGTTATTGCGTAGTTCGCGACGGATAGCTTCGATACGTGTGATATGCAACTCGTCGCGGATATACTTGATCCGCTTGATGAGTTCCTGCTCCTCGTGAGTGTAGTAGCGGTTGCCGTGCCCGTCCTTACGCGGGTTGAGCTCGTCGAACTGCTTCTCCCAATAGCGTAGCGTGGAAACGGGAACACCGGTCTCCTGTTCTGTCTCGCGCAGCGAGTAATATATCTTGGTTGTCTCCGCCATTATTTGCAAATCTTGAGTTTCTTACCGGCACGTATATTGTCATTCTTGAGCCCGTTCCATTGTTTGAGTTGCTTGACCGAACAGTGGAATTTCTTAGCGATAGTACTGAGACTGTCGCCGTTCTTGATAGTATAATACGTCACGCCGTTCACGCGATAGGCACCGCTGATAGATGTCACTTTGGCCATGTCTATCTCTGCGCGGCGGTTGTTGATCAGGCTATCGGCTTTGTAGGCAATGATACTATCCTGCATGTCGATGAAGAGACCTGCTTTGTCGCTCGGCAGGCATAGTGCATAACTCTTGCCTCCGGGCAGTATGTCACGCGAATACTGCGGGTTGAGTCGGCGCAGCTCGTCCATCGGGATGTTCAGGTTCTCGCTCACTTGCTGCAAGTGGATACGTTGGGAGGTGCAGATAGTGTCTGTCAGCATCACACGGTCAATAGGTGCCTTGCAGATACCATGTTCCTGACCGTAATTCATCGCGTAGTTGGCGGCAATGAAGATGGGCAGGTAGTTGCGTGTCTCACGGGGCAGGTAAGGATAGATCGACCAGAAATCGCGTTTCCCTCCCGCACGATGGATAGCTTTGTTGACGTTACCTCCACCGCAGTTATAGGCGGCGATGACGAGATTCCAGTCGTGATAGATAGCGTATAGCGCACTCAGGAATCGGCAGGCTGCTTCTGTAGCACGCACAGGATCCATGCGCTCGTCCACCAGAGAGTTGATCTCCAGTCCGTACAGTTTGCCCGTAGCCGGCATGAATTGCCACAGACCTGCCGCTCCGGCATGCGAACGGGCCATCGGGTTGAGCGCCGACTCGATGATAGGCACATACTTCAACTCGTAGGGAAGCTGATAGCGCGTCAACGCCTCTTCGAAGAGAGGGAAGTAGTATTCGCCCATTCGCATCATACGTGCTACCTGTTTTGGGCTGCGGCGCACATAGCGCAAGATGAAAGCGCGTACGTGCTCGTTATAGGGCAACTCAATGACGCAAGGCAAAGCCTGAAGACGGGCTTTGTAGACGGAGTCGGCCAGGATAGTGGTATCATGCGTGCTGAGGCAATCGGTGGTGTCCAGCCAGTTGAGCGACCACTCCATAAAACGGAAGTCTACCTCGCTGAGGCTGGTGTCGCTCCATGTGCGGAACGAGTATTGCTCCACACTGTCGGCGAGCAACATACTGTCAGCCATTTGCTCCAGGACGGTCTCGATGGAGTCCATCGGTGCTGTGATACTATCCTGTTCTTCGGCGCGTACGGTCAGCACGGCGCTCAATAGCATTATGAGAATAAAAATCTTTTTCAAAACTGTATGGCTAATTTTAGTTCAGCACTCTGCTGATGCTGCATATCAATATATATCTGTGGTTCAGCGTGTATCGAGAGGTCGGGACTGATGTCGTAGTCAAAAAGCTGTGCATCGACATAAGCGTCTATCAGCGACAAAGCATATACCAGCACTATGGCCACGATAGAGTAGTCGCGGTAGCGCCGATAAGTGTTCTGCCGGCTACGGAGCGTATTCATCCAAGTAGTAACACCTCCTACGCGGGCTAAGTCATAGCCGTCCGGCATAACGGCTATATAGCTCTTACTGGGGTCTTCGCTGACCGTACCGTTCTGATCGTCGTAATAGAGGTCGAGATAGGCGTTTTTATAACTGCTGTAGCGTCCTTGATTCCAAGAGATAGCATAGCCGCAACCCATGAACGCTCCATACACGATGGGCAGTTTCCAGTAGGAACCGTTGTATATCTGACCGCCGCCGGGAAAGATGGCTCCCAGCCATACGGCTTTGTTGGCGTCCG
The DNA here is from genome assembly GCA_002351925.1 of Bacteroidales bacterium UBA2800. Taxonomy (GTDB): domain Bacteria; phylum Bacteroidota; class Bacteroidia; order Bacteroidales; family Paludibacteraceae; genus Colicola. Next base: position 38,547 of record DEHM01000001.1, on the reverse strand, counting down.
GCTTCTTGGTCAGATCAAATCGCCACCGATAGGCAACCTCCGTCTCGGTGGTCGTCGTGTCAGGGTGAAAATAGATACTGTCCTGTTGCGCGTAGGCCGCTGCAGGCAACATCATCAGCAGTATGTACAACCAGTGTCTCAACTCAGTCGGTTAGCAATGCGAATCAGTTCGGCTTCGTCTTTGTAGGCAATGACAATCTTGCCGTTTTGTATCTTCACTTTGGTATCCAGTGCCGCGCTCATCTCTTTCTCCAGCGCAGTGTATGGATTGGCTTCTTTCTTCTTGGCGGGCTTCTCGGTCTCTTTCGACTCCTGTGCCAATTCTTCTACCTTACGTACCGACAACCCTTCGCGTAGGATACGTTGGTAGAGCGCCAGTTGACGTTCCGCCGAAGGTGTCCCGAGAATGGCGCGAGCGTGGCCCATGTCGATCTTCTTCTCCTTGATACCCACTTGTATCTCGGCCGGCAGTTTGAGCAAGCGCAGGTAATTGGCTACTGTTGCGCGTTTCTTACCTACGCGCTCCGACATACGCTCTTGGGTAAGATGGTAGTCGTCCATCAGTCGCTGGTAGGCGAGTGCTATCTCGATAGCATCAAGGTCTTCGCGCTGGATGTTCTCTATCAGCGCCCACTCCATCACTTGCTCATCTTTGGCGGTGCGGATATAGGCGGGAATACGTTCCAGACCGGCTTGTCTGCTGGCGCGGAAACGACGCTCACCGGCAATGATCATATAGGTGCCGTCACCGTTGTCGCGCAGCGTAATAGGCGATATCACTCCGTGCTCACGGATAGAATCAGTCAACTCTTGCAGTGCCTCTTCGTCAAAGGTGCGGCGCGGCTGGTCAGGGTTCGCAACAATCTCATCCAGTTCAATCTCAGAGATAGAACTTCCACCGTTGGTATCTACATGCGAGGTGTCAATCAGTGCATCTAAGCCTCGCCCAAGTCCTGTCATCTTTTTCATTTCTGTCGTGCAATTAATTCTTTGGCTAATGCGATATAGTTCTTCGCCCCTCTGGACGACGGGTCATACTCCAGTACCGAGACTCCGTGCGAAGGCGCTTCGCTCAGGCGCACGTTGCGTGCGATGACGGTGTTGAAGACCAGGTCGCCGAAATGGCGTTTCACCTCCTCGTACACCTGATTGCTCAGACGCAGACGATTGTCGAACATCGTCAGCAGGAAGCCTTCCACCTTCAAACTCGGGTTGAGTTTCGACTTGATGATCTTGATGGTATTCAGCAGTTTGGCGATACCCTCCAGCGCAAAGAACTCGCATTGCACGGGGATGATCACACTATCGCTGGCGGTAAGGGCATTGACGGTGATGAGCCCGAGCGACGGACTGCAGTCAATGAGGATGTAGTCGTACTCGTTGCGGATGGGCTCCAGCAGGTGCTTGAGCAGCAACTCGCGACTCTCCAGATTCAGCATTTCTATCTCTGCTCCCACCAGGTCGATATGACTCGGGATGAGACTGAGGTTGTTCACTCCTGTGGCCACGATAGCCGAATGAGGATCCACACCGTTAACGAGGCACTCATAAATGGTGTTGCTCAGTTCGCGTATCTCTACACCCAGACCGGACGAAGTATTGGCCTGCGGATCCGCATCAATCAGCAGCACTTTCTTGCCTTGTGCTGCTAAGGCTGCCGCCAGATTAATGGAGGTAGTCGTCTTACCGACACCGCCTTTCTGGTTGGCTAATGAAATAATCTTGCTCATATATGTTGTAATATTGTTTCTGCTTCTATTTGCCGGCAGGCATAGTTGCGATACCGACAATGGTTTGTGCCGTGACAGGTGCATGGTCGGCAACGGAGTTCGTTGCGTTGCACGATGTTGTTCGGACTTTGTTTCCACCCCATAAATCCTATCATCGGGTGCGTGGCGCACCAAACGCTGATGGCACGTAGCCCCACGAGGCTGGAGAGATGCTGGTTGGCACTGTCCATACAAATCATGACATCCAAGTGACGCATCAGTTCCAGCTCTTCCTCCAGCTTTAAACCGCCTGCGACGCTCGTCGTCTGAGGGAAGACACTCGCCCACTGTCGCAGCATCTCGCACTCCACTTTGCCTGCTCCGAAGAGAAAGACACGGGTTTCTTTGTCCGCAATCAGCCTCTCAATAACCTCTTTTGTTACGCGGTAAGGCAACATGTTGGATCGCGATTTGGCGAAAGGAGCCAGTCCTATCCAACGGCCTTTCTTTGTGCCGAACACTTTCTGCACATTGCGTGCTGCGCTCTTGTTGACTGGCAGGGCTTCAAACGCATCATCCGTCTCCAGTCCGGCGCGACGGAACGCATCGCGATACCGTTCAAACTCGCTGGGCAGTTGTCGTTTGCCGACACCCCAAACGGTGATTAAGTGTTTGCGTATACGTCCGTAGTGCACCTGTGTAACCTTTTTACCGCTCCACCACATCAACAGGCTGAAGACGCGTGTGCGTAGCACTGCCTGCAGGTCTATAACGGCATCTATCTCGTCGCGCCATTCCCGCCAGATCTGCCATACCCCTTTCCATCCTAGGTGGTTGTCCACTTCGCGGAACTCCACATTGGGCATAGCTGCGAACATCGCCCCCAGCGGTTTCTTGCTGGTAATGATGAACCGGTCGTCCGGATAACGCCGACTGAGCGAGTCTATCACAGGGACCGTCATGGCAACACTACCTAACGTGGCTAATCGGATAATCAGGTACGTCATTTTTTCTTTTTCTTAAGTTCCCACATCCAAGCCAGGTTAATACTCAGGTCCATCGGATTGGCCATGGCAAAGTGATCTTCCAGTTGGGTACCGAAGATTGCCCCAAAACTATAGTCGAAGCGCGCCTCAAACTGATATAAGCCTGCGTTGCGCGAGCGATAGTAGAAACCGAGTCCGGTAGCCAGTCCCCAGTCGAAGCGGTGGTTGATAGGCGCGTACTCATTGCCGTCGCTGCTTATCTGGGTACCTTTGCCTCCGCCGTCTTTGATGCAATAACCTATCTGCGGGCCGAGGTTGAAGAAGCCTCTCCACCTTTCGCTGCCGAAGTAAATATGCATCAGTAGCGGTATCTCCAAGTAGTGCAAGTCGCGCGTATACGTCCCGGTGCTATTATGTTCTCGCCATCCGCGATGTAGGTAGTCTAGTTCCAGTTGGACCGCGCAGCACTTATGCCCCGAATAGCGGAATACAAAGCCAGCATTGGCGCCCAAGACACAGGCTTGCTCAATAGGAGACATGTTTCCGACTTTTGGACTGAACATCACTGTCGAAGCTGACACGCCGCCTTGTACACCGACGTACATCTCTGGTACGCTCAGCCGTTTCTGTCCTATCGCCGTTACGGACGTCAGGACTATTAGGAGGGTTACTATGTAGCGCTTGCGACTCACTCGTTGGTGCTTACTACTTGTACATGACTATTCTGCCATCCGCCGTTATCGCTGACGCGTATAAACTCTATATCCGATTGTAGACCGTGATAGGAGGTCTCGCCGTTCAGGCGGGCGATAAGCGTCTTCATCAGGTCATAGCCCAGTCGGTCATAGCGCGGCGATTCCGACACGTGTCCGTTGATGAAATACTGTTTCCACAGAGCCTCGTAGGCTTTGCTGTCACCATGGGCGGTGAACATAGAGGTATACACTTGCGGCAGGTGGATGTTCTCTTTCTGCCAGGAGAACTGGCTGAGCAGGCGAATGCGGTAGCCGGCGGCTTGCAGAGTTTCTATATGAGGCAGCAAGGCACGTATATGCTGGTATCGATCGCTATGCAGGATAACCAGATTCTCTTTCTCCTTGTCGAGTGCGTAGGCTGCCGAGTCGGCCATGAGGTCACGCAGCGCAAGAGCATGATAGGCGATACCGCTGGCACGCATCTGCTTACGCAGGGTACGGATGGGTGTCGTCATATCCGCCTCGCGCACCTCCACCGCTACACAATGCAGGTCTCTACCTTGCATCCATCGGCATAAGCTGTCGGCCTCTTGGCGGTCGGTCGCATTGAACTGCATGAGTTGGCTGTGCTCGGCCAGTTCCAGATCGTTGCTGAAAGGCACAAGCAGAGGGATGTTATGGGCAGCGGACCAGGCTGTCATGCGTTCTATCTGGATGGGGTATACCAAGCCCAGGATACCGCGTACGCTGTCCAGTTCGGTGCTGTCGCAGAGAGCGTTAACACGTCGTTCGCTGCGTTCGGTGTCATAGACGCGCAGACGATAGAGAGTACTGTCGTTTTGCAATTCGTACAATGCCAGCAGGGCTCCTTGATAGAACTCCAACATCTTGTCCGCATTCTGGCTGCGTTTGATCTGTTGGCTCTCGAAGGGTAGCATAAGTGCCAGCTCGATGACTTGTTTCTTTGTTGGTGGCAGGGCGTCGGCCAGGATAACTGTGTCCGCAGCTATGACGATGGTATCGGAAGTAATCACGACGGGAGCCTCTGGTATTGTCACAACGATAGTTTCTTGGGGTGTCTCTGCGACTTCTGTCGTAAGCGTTTCCTTTACCTCTTCGGGCGCAGGAGTTGGTTCAGGAGCAGGCGTCGGAACCGGTACGGGGGCAGGTGTCACGTCGCGTACTTCGGTCTTGACGACAACTGCTTCGGTCTCTTTGACAGCACGCCGACCGGTGGGGATGAGGATGGTCTCTCCGTAATGGAGTCCGCGTTGTTTGAGTTGCGGGTTCATGCGAATGATCTCGCTCTGTTGTACGTTGAAGTTAACGCCTACGCGATATAGGCCGATACTCTTCTCCACTTTGTACTTATAGACTATCTCACCATCGACCGTGTCGGTGGGGCAGTTTTTGTAGTTGACGACCTCAGTAGACGTCTGTGCCCACAACGGCGTAGCCAGCCAGAGGGCTACAAGCCATAACAGGATAGTGTTATTTCTCATATTTTCTTCTTCGTATTAGTTGTACCGTCAGTCCGAGTAGTGCCAATATGGCTATAGGGCTGATAGTGCTTATCAATTGTATCTTGGTTCGTTCGTCGTGTGCCCGTTTGTCGTTGAGCAACCGGAGCGCGACACTCTTCTCGCGCAGACTGATTAGTCCGTCGGCATCGGTGAGCCAGAGGACGGCATTGACCATCAAGTCGCGGTTGCTGAACTGCATGCTGCTGTAGCGGTCGTAGCCCATAGGAAGGGGTTGCCCTTTCTGCAATTCGTTGCCGGCGATACTTCCGCAACCGATAACCACCTGATGCGTCAATCGGCTCTGCTTGATGATAGGTGTACCGTTGACGATGCCTTCAGGCACCATGCGGTGCGCAAAAGCGCTGTTGAACACACCCTCCATCGATACGGCTACCGGCACATACTGGTAGCGGAACTGCGTCATGTCGGGATTCATGTCACTCAGGTTGACTTCGCCCGGCGTAGCGGTCAGTCGCGTGGCTGTACTGGTTGCCAGCAGAACCCGTTTTTCGATACCATCCTCTCCGCCTACGGCATCTATCGGACTGACAAACATACTGCTGACTTGTCCGAGATTCTTGGTGATGGGGCTGCCTTGACTGGTCAGTAGCAACGGAGCGTAGGTCCAAGGAAGGGGTTGAAAATTGGGTTGCTGCGGATCGCTCGACACATTGACGGGGATGGGCAGACATTGCACATCTTGCACCAGGGCAGGGTTGATACGTACGCCGTAACGGAAGAGCATATCGGTCAGCGCGAGCTCGAGCGCCACGATAGGCGTGAAGCCCTCTTGCTGTAGCACCTGCTCGCTGAACCGCACGCCGTCGAGTGCCCATAGCACCGCGCCGCCCTGCATCAGGTACTGGTCGATGACGAATTTCTCCGCATCGGAGAACGCCGTCTGTGGGCCTACAATCAGGATGGCTTTATAACCATCAAGCATGTGCGCGTCTACTGCTGTGGAGTCGGCGGCGAGAATACTGCCGCGGTCCACTTGGAAATAGCGGCTCAGCGCACGCATCAAGTCGTAGGTGTGCGCCTCGTCGGGTTCTCCGTGTCCTTCCAGAATGGCCACGCGCGGTGTCTCGTCTTGTTGCAACAGGTGGAGCGCTTCGGCAAAGGCGAACTCGAGGTTCTCGATGCTGGCGTTCAGGTTCTCTTCTCCGCTCAGTCCGCGGGTGTTTTTGAGTAACGCTATTGGTGCCCGCTTACCCTTATAGCGCATCAGCGCGTAGGGATAAACAGTCGTCTGTGCTGTCTTGCCGTTCTGCTCGCGCTCGTGGATGACGATGGGGGGCAGCCCCAAGGAGTCCGCAAGATCGTTGATGTCCGTAGAAACTCGGAGGTCGCAGTAGACAGCCATTTCGTCGAGCGTCTCCCGTGTGGCTTTTTGCAGCCGACGGAAACCGGCATTGAGGTCTCCCTGCAGGAACAGCGTCACCTCGACAGGGGCGTCGGTTGAACGAAGCAGGTTCTTTGATGCTTCGCTCAAACTATAGTGCTTGTCGTCCGTCAAATCCCACCGCACGGGACGCATTTGCAGCGTTCCGTAGAGACACAGGAACAGACCTGCGATGAATATGTACGGCGCGTACTTCCGCATCAATTTATTTCTTAATCTTTTCCCAAACTTCTTCGTTTAGTACGACGGGATATTTTGCGCGAAGAGCCTTAATCCACTCTGCCTCCAGATAGTCCTGGTAATCGGTGGTCACTTTGCCTTTTTCGTCGCTCCATGTCTCCGGTGCTTTGAGTTTCTTACCGATACAGATCACAACGGGGAGTTGCTCCGAGGGGGTATACTCGGCTTTCTTGTCTTTGAAACCGAACTTGTCGATGGCGCCGTTCTTGCCTTTTTCCCACAAGCCGTGTTGCACTTTGACATACTGCACGGTGTCGGTGTTCAAACGGCGGGCAATGTAGGCGTTGACGCTGTCGGCGTCAGCACTCTTGATAATCGACTTGGCCACCTTGGCGCTACTCTGGTCTTTACATTGCAGCAGATAGCCTTTCCAACGGGGTTGCTCCCAGGTGTATTTCTGCTTGTTAGCTTGGAAATAAGCCTCAAGACCAGCGGTGTCTTTGGCCGCTTTGTCCCATACCTCGCGCAGCGATACTTCGAACAAGAGAATACCGTCGTGATACTCTTTGACGAGGTTCTTCAGGTCGGCGTACTTATCCTCCAGGTGCTCGTCAGCATAGGCTTTCACCTCGGCGTCGCTCATCTCAGCCGGTAGGTTATACTCGGCACGCGCTTTGCGTACGAAGCTCTTGTCGGCTTCTTTCATGCGCTCGTCGCGTTGTACCTGACGCAGAATCTGTGCACGCATCGAGTCGAGCGGTTGGATACCGCGTTGTCCCTCTTTGAGGATGATGTGCCAACCGTAAGCGGAGCGGACGGGCTGGCTTATCTCGCCATCCTTCATGCTGAAAGCGGCATCTTCGAACGGTTTGACCATCATACCCTTACCGAACCAACCCAGGTCACCTCCACGGGCACTGCTGCCACGGTCCTCCGACTCAGTCTGAGCCATTTGGGCAAAGTTCTCTGTCGTCACAAGGGCACGCAGACTGTCAATCTGGGCTTTCTTGACGGCAGCTGTGCTATCGGCCTGTTTGGTCTGCTCGGGGTCTGCCTCGTTGGCGCGCGGCACCATCTTCATAATATGGCGGGCCTTAACTTCCTCGTGGTCACGTTCCTCTTCTATCAGGACGATGTGGAAACCGTACTGAGTGCGGAATACCTCGCTGATCTGGCCTACCGGAGTGTTGTATACAGCCTCTTCCAGCGGATAGACATAGCGGAACGGAGTGATCCATCCCAGTTCGCCGCCTGTCTCTTGTACGCTCGGGTCGGTGCTTACTTCGCGAGCCACTTTGTCGAACGCCTCCACTTTCTGACGCACCAGTTTGGCACGTTTGCCTTTGCCTTTCATCACACCCTTGCCGATGGTGACGCGTTCGCGTGCCTCGTTAATCTTGGCAAGAGCGGTGTCGATGGCACCCTGACTGGCGTTAGCCGGACACTGGATGGCGATATGTGCCGCACGGCGGTCTTTCGCCATGTGCTGCCAACTCATCTCCACCAGACTATCGATAGCCTGCTGGTCTTGCATGTACTTAGGCGTAGCCTGTGCACGGTAGCCTTTCAACTCTTTCTTGAATGCGGCAGTGGTGTCAATACCTTGTTGCTCGGCCTCCATCACTTTGAGTTTGAAATTGATGAACATGTCCAGATACTCGTCCATCGTTTTGGGATCAACGGCGCCGGCCTGGTTGTTCTTCTCATAGATGTAGAGAAACTCCTCAGCGGTGACGGGTTGACCATTTACGGTCATCAACGTCTGAGCCTGCATAGCGAGACCCATCCAACCGGCGACTAATACCAATAAAATCTTCTTCATATACATTGATTTTTAAATATTTTTTTGTATTCCATACAAACAGCCCGCAAAATTACAAAAAAATTTTGATATATGCAAATAAATCTGTATCTTTGCACAAAATTTCCAAATATGACAAGTAGAATTGACATACAACTGGCTGCTGAGGCGCACCGATTGCTCAATGCCGCTCGCCGCGTAGTCATCTTCACGCATATGGGGCCTGACGGCGATGCAATGGGATCCTCGTTGGCCTTACGCCATTATCTGGAGTCGCGTGCCGCGGATGTCCGTGCGACGGTGATTGTGCCTAACGACTTCCCGGATTTCCTGGCTTGGCTACCCGGCGTAGCGGAGGTGTTGGTATACGAGCGGCAAGCCGAGATGTGCGATCAGCGGCTGGATGAAGCCGATCTGGCGGTCTGCCTCGATTTTAACGATGCCAAACGCATAGGCCCTATCGGAGAAAGACTCCTGCAAAAACCGTGCCCAAAACTCATGATTGACCATCATCTGCACCCGACGGACTTCGCTACGGTCATGATTTCCGACCCCTCAGCTTCTTCGACCTGCGAATTAGTCTATTATTTATTAAACCAAGGGCAGAGTAATTCGAACCAAGGACGGGACCATTGGCGGCCAATCCTAGATATTGCCAATTGTCTCTACACAGGGTTAATGACCGATACAGGCAATTTTTCGTATAACAGCAGTAACCCCGATCTCTATGAGATAGTGGCGGAGTTAATGCGCGCGGGGATAGAGAAAGACAAGATTTACGACCGTGTCTTCAATCAGTATTCGGCGGACCGAATGCACATGACGGGGTATTGTCTCTACCGCAAGATGCAGCTCTTTCCGGAGTATCACTTGGCGCTGATAACGCTCTCAATAGAGGAACTCAAGCAGTTCAACTACAAGCAGGGTGATACCGAAGGTATCGTCAATATGCCGCTGCAGATGGGAGATATCTTCTATTCGGTCTTTATGCGTGAACAGGAACCGAAACCCGGCACATCGAAGAATGTGGTGAAAGTGTCGTTCCGTTCGCAAGGCGACCGACCGGTCAATGTCATGGCTGCCGAAGTGTTCCGCGGCGGCGGACACGCGAACGCTTCTGGAGGTGATTTCTACGGATCTATCCGTGCGGCAGCGCGTCTGTTCCTGCGCGAGTACCCTAAGTATTTCAAGAAAGACTGAGATAAAAGAAGAAGCGGCCCGAAGGTCGCTTCTTCTAGTTTTGATCTCCTTGCTGAACGCGATTAGATCCAGCGAACGTAGCAGAAGTCCATGCGGTGCGGCAGCAATTCGTGGTGTGGATACATACGCAGTGCGAACTTCATACCGCCGGCATAGTCGAGCTGATAGGTGTTCTCAAAGAACAGGTGGCGACCATCTGCCTTAACCAGTTTCAACGGCTCTACCTCATAGAGTTTATCGTTGTTATGGATAGAGGTCCGTACAGCTACGAGTTCTACGCCGATGCCCTTGTCGTTCAGACCGTGGGTGTCCAGTTCTACCGCTACGCGGAATTTATCACCTACGCTGAGGCTGTTGAGGTCTACTGCCGTCTTGTCAACTACCTCTATCTCGTCCCAGTGGGCAGCGATGTTCTCTTTCCACGCGGCGATCTCTTTGGCTACTTTGTAGTTGTCCGCCATCAGCAGGGCGTGACGTTTCGCCAGTTTGTTGTAGAACTTAGCGAAATAGTCGTCCAACATGCGTTTCATCGTGAAGCGTGGCGTGATCTTTGTTACCGAGTTCTTGATATACTGAATCCACTCGGGGCTGTAGCCCTTCGAGTTCTTAGCGTAATACAGCGGGATGATGTCGCGCTCAAGCAGCGAATAGATCGTGGCGGCATCCAACTGATCCTGGTGAGCTTGGTTCTCGTAGGTACGTTTTTCGGTCAGGTACCATCCTGCGCCCTTCACGTAACCTTCGTACCACCAACCGTCCTTCACGGAGAAGTTCAATACACCGTTCATCTGAGCTTTTTCTCCCGACGTACCACTGGCCTCCAGCGGACGAGTCGGCGTGTTCAACCAGATATCTACACCTGAGATCAATCGTTTGGCCAAACGCATATCATAGTTCTCCAGGAAGATGATCTTGCCCAGGAATTGCGGCATACGGCTGATCTCAATGATACGCTTGATCAGGCCCTGACCACCACCGTCTGCGGGGTGCGCCTTACCGGTGAAGAGGAACTGTACCGGGTAGTTAGGGTTATTGACCAACTTGTCCAGGCGCTCCAGGTCGGTGAACAGCAGGTGAGCACGTTTGTAGGTTGCAAAACGACGACCGAAACCGATGATCAGATTGTTGGGGTTCATCTCGCTCAGCGCTTGGATAATACGGCCCGGGTCACCCTGGTTCTTCATCCAGTCGTTCTTGAACTGATCCTTGATGTATTCCATCATCTTACGCTTCAGCTCCATGCGCGTAGCCCAGATTTCAGCATCGGGGATGTCGGCATACGGCTTCCACATATCCATGTTCGACTGATCTTTCTGCCAGCCTTCCGGCAGGTATTTATTGTATACGGCTTTCCAGTCGCTGGCTGCCCATGTCGGCATGTGCACACCGTTGGTCACGTAGTCTACGTGTAGCTCTTCAGGGAAATAACCAGGCCATACAGGCGCGAACATCTTCTTGCTGACTTCGCCGTGGAGCCACGATACACCGTTTGCTTCTTGGCAGGTGTTCAGCGCGAAGACCGACATCGAGAACTTCTCGTTCTTATCCTCGGGATTGGTACGACCCATACCGATCAACTCATCCCACGAGATACCCAGTTTGTCGGCGTACGAACTCATGTATTTGTAGAACAGACTCTCTTCAAAGTAGTCGTGACCTGCAGGAACCGGAGTGTGGCAGGTGTACAAACCGCTGGCGCGGACCACTTCCTTAGCTTGGTTGAAAGTCAGACCCTCTGCTACCAGGTCCACCATACGTTGCAGACCCATCAGGGCGGCGTGACCCTCGTTGCAGTGGTAAACATCTTTCTTAATACCCAGTTTGTTCAGGGCCAACATACCACCGATACCCAGCAGGATCTCCTGTTTGATACGGTTCTCCCAATCGCCGCCGTACAGCTGGTGAGTAATCTGGCGATCCCACTCGCTGTTCAGGTCGTTGTCGGTATCCAGCAGATACAAATCCATACGACCTACGGCTACGCGCCAAAGATAAGCTTTCACCACGCGGTCGGGGTAGGGCACCTCGATCACCATGTCGCTACCGTCTTTCTCTTTCACCTGCGTAATAGGCAGGTTGGCGAAGTTCTGTGCTTCGTAGTTTGCTATCTGCTGACCTTCCGGACTCAGCGTCTGGGTAAAATAACCATAACGATAGAGGAAACCGATAGCCGTCATATCGATGTTGCAGTCGCTAGCCTCTTTGATATAATCGCCGGCCAGGATTCCCAGACCGCCCGAATAGATCTTCAGCAGGTGCGCAATACCGTATTCCATCGAGAAATAAGCGATACTCGGTTTCTTCTTGTCACGCGGCTCGTCCATATAGGCACGGAACTCGGCGTATACATCGTTGAGCCGCTGCATGAACGTCTCGTCCTTCGACAGCTCTACCATACGATCGTAACTGATCGTGTTCATCAGTACAACAGGGTTCGAACCGGCACGATGCCAATCGTCGTTGCCGATGTAGCGGAACAGGTCGCGTGCTTGACCATTCCAGGTCCACCACATGTTGTACGCAATCTCTTGCAGTTTGCTCAGCTCTGCCGGCATGTTGGCGTGGATGTTGCACTCCTTCCAGTTCGGCTGATTCACATTACTTACTTTAATCTTCATAAAATATGATTGTTTGATATTATTTTTCGCGTTCTTTCAAAAGCGGCCGCAAAATTACACAATTTTTTTTAATTGTGCAAGATTTTTCGGAAAAATGTACTACTATTATATGTTTTTTACACTTTACTTGGCATTTCTCGCCAACTTCATTACCTCTTCGGCTATCCGTTTGGCGGAGTCTTTCTGTGCCAACTTCAGAATGTTGGTGTGTAGCGTCTCCAGACGTTTCTCATCTTTGATGAGTTCGAGCGCAGTAGATATCAGTTTGTCGGCCGCTTCTGCGTCGCGTACCAGTACTGCTGCCTCTTTGTTTACCAGCGCCAAGGCGTTGTGGGTCTGGTGGTCTTCGGCTACGTTGGGAGAAGGCACCAAGATCGCGGGCTTACCCAGCAGACACAACTCGCTGATGCTACTTGCACCGGCACGCGAAATGACCAGGTCGGCTTGCGCATATCTATCCGGCATGTCACTCAGAAAATCATGCACCTCGATGTTCTTCGGCTGTCCGGCTGCTTCCCAGGCTGTTTTACATCTCTCATAATAGGTCTTACCCGTCTGCCAAACAACCCGTAACCCGTCACCCATAACCGGTAATCCCTTTATCACCGCCTCATTGATCGTCCGTGCACCCAGACTGCCTCCGATAATCAGCAGATTCCTTTGTCCATTGTCCATTGTCCTTTTTCCTTTCAACAGGTTCTGCCGCACGGGGTTGCCTGTCAGGATGATTTTCTCGGCGGGGAAGAAACGCTCCATGCCTTCGTAGGCCACGCAAATCTTCGCTGCTTTGTCTTTCAGCAGTTTATTGGTTACGCCGGCAAAGCCGTTCTGTTCCTGCAACAGAATCGGAATACCCATCTTCGCGGCCGCCCACATTGCTGCACCGGAGGCATAACCGCCTACGCCGACACCTACGTCTGGACGGAAGTCACGGATGACCTTCTTCACTTGATGAATCGACTTGGCGAGGTCAATCAGTACCGACACGTTTTTCCAGGGCTGTGCTCGGTTGAAACCGCGTACAGGCAGACCTACTATCTCGTAGCCCGCCTGCGGCACACGCTCCATCTCCATTCTACCCAGCGCACCCACAAACAATATCTGTGCCTCCGGATCCAACTCCTTCAGCGCGTTAGCTATGCTTACTGCGGGGAAGATATGTCCGCCGGTTCCCCCTCCGGAAATCAAGTATCTCATCGTAATAAATCTATTTGCGGCTGCAAAAATAGTAAAATTCTTGCATATATGCAAATTTTATTGTACTTTTGTGCCCGTTTTTGAAATATGTGGACACTTTTGGCTTTTCTCTCGGCGCTGTGTCTCGGCTGTTATGACATCAGCAAGAAGACCGCACTGCGCGACAACCGCGTCATCGACGTGTTGACGCTTAGTGTCTGTATCTCTGCTTTGTTGTTGGCCGTGCCGCTCTGTCTCTCGCGGCTGCAGCCCGACTTGCTCCGCGCCACGCCTTTTTTCGTGCCTACACTCGATCTGCAGGCACACCTGTTTACGTTCCTCAAGTCGGTCATCGTACTGAGCAGTTGGGTCTTTGCCTATATCTCGCTCAAGCACCTGCCCCTCTCCGTCGTCAGCCCTATGCAGGCTACGCGGCCGATGTGGACACTCCTCGGCGCGGTACTCCTCTTCGGCGAACGACTTAATGGCTGGCAGTGGCTCGGTGTCAGCCTCGCCATAGGCACGGTCTTTATCTTCTCCTTTAAGAGCAAATCCTCAATCACCAATCCTCAATCGCAGATCAACAATCGCTACTATATAACCCTTGCTCTCGCTATCCTCATCGGCGCTTGCGCCGGGCTCTACGACAAATACCTCATGCGCCGCTACGACCACAATGCCGTCCAGGTCTACTATACCTTCTACCAGGCCGTTATGATGCTCCTGGCGTGGACGATGGTAAACCGACACAATCTCCGGCCGACCGTCTCCTATCTACGGTCTGTCAAAAAAATAGGTATTATCGTCTTGATAAGCCTATTTCTTGTTGTCTCTGACAACACCTATATGTTGGCGCTTCGTGATCCGGACAGTCTCATAGCGGTCGTCAGCACAATCCGCCGTGGCGGCGCCGTCATCGGTTTTGCTTATGGACTGCTGTTCCTGCGCGAACCCGACCCATGGCGCAAAGTCCTTTGCATGGCCGGCATCCTCACCGGTCTCCTCTGCCTCGCTCTCGGGTCATAAGTGGCAAAAGTCCCTACTTATACAAATTTATTTGCAATTTCTCTTGCGTATGTCACGCAAAAGCAGTATCTTTGCATCGTCAAATATCACAACCATGCCGGAGATACTGCTGCATTATATCTGGGAACATTGTCTGTGGGCGGGCTTTCCGCAACAGACCACCGATGGCCGACCTGTGGAGATCCTCTCCGTAGGAGAGCATAACCGTGACGCAGGGCCTGACTACAGCCATGCTCGCGTACGTATCAATGGCCGCGAATGGGTCGGCAATATCGAGATACATGTCACCTCCGGCGACTGGATCAAGCATCGCCATCATCTCGACAAAGCCTACGACAACGTCATCCTCCATGTGGTCCGCACAGCCGACAAACCAGTCTATAACTCCCGCGGCGAACTCGTCCCGCAATGCGAATTGCAGTATCCTGGCGACCGTGACTATCTGACCGATCTCTTCGCGGCGGCGCAACAGATGGATAGCGCCCGCGCACGTATCGGCTGCGCCGAACAACTGCTCCGCGAACCCACATTACTCACCGAAGGATGGCGACGCACCCTGCTCCGCAAACGCCTCGACTGCAAACGTGCCTCCATCGAACGCATCCTAGACATTACCAGAGGTAGTTGGGAACATGCACTCTATATCTCCCTCGCACGTAACTTCGGCTTCCATACCAACAGCGTGCCCTTCGAGGAACTGGCGATCCATACGCCACTCTCCTACCTCCAGAAACATCGCAACAACCGCTTCCAACTGACTGCTATGCTGCTTGGACAGGCCGGACTCATCAGCGACGAAGAAACCGACCTCCTGCGCGAATATGCTTTCCTCCGCACAAAGTTCGACCTCACGCCGCTCGACCCGACCATCTGGAAGAACGCACGCTTGCGCCCGCAGAATAGTCCAGCCTTGCGTATCCGGCAGTTTGCACAACTCATCTATCAGTCCGAAGCGCTACTCAGCAAGATACTCGATCGCCACGAACTGAATGAACTCATCCCGCTCTTGCAGGTCGACCGACTCGGACGCGCCAGCATCGACATCCTGCTCATCAACACCGTGCTTCCGTATAAGTACGCGTACGCGTTGCATCGCCACGACAACGCCGCTGCGGAGCAAGCTATCCTTCTTATGGAACAGATAGCGCCCGAAGATAACCACATCATTCGCCAGTGGCGCACCCTCGGTCAGCACGTCACCTCCGCCGCCGACACCCAAGCCCTGCTACATCTGTATCAGAACTACTGTCAGCATCACGAGTGTATCAACTGTGAAGTGGGCTACAAGATCTTCGAGTCTCGCCAACTCCGCCTTTTCTAAATAGCCACTCTCGCGCCACTCTTGCGCCACTATTCGTTTATTCTAAAGTGAGGATGGGAACTTCTTCTTCGCTCTCTTTTTTGACCTCTTCTTCACGGTCGCGCAGCATCGACTGCTCGCGGCTCACGCCCATCATGATACCGAAATAGATAGACGTGATGAGTACCGACGTACCGCCACGCGAGATGAGAGGTAGCGGCTGTCCTGTGACAGGTCCGAGACCGACGGCCACAAGCATGGAGATAAGTGCCTGACAGGTGATCATCAGCGCCAGACCCATCGTCATGAGCATAGCCGGCATATCCGAATAGCGGCTGGACACATTACATGCGCGGAAGAGAATAGCCAGATAGATAAAGATGAGGAAAGCGGCACCCAGTACACCCGACTCCTCAACGATGATAGCGAAGATATAGTCGGCGAACGCCAGCGGCAGGTAGTCTCGTTCCTTGCTGTTACCCGGTCCTACACCCAGCGGCGTAGTGCCTCCGCGGGCGATAGCCACGGCCGAATAGACCTCCTGAATATTATCATCGGTCAGCACATACTTGCCGGCATTGTCGTCCACAAAATGGCGGTCGAGACGGCTAACCCACGTCGTAGCACGGCGGAAAGGACCGTGCATCTCGCGCTGTGGACGAACGAAAACGAACTCAACAATCGCATAGCCAAGCCCCAATACCAACACAGCGATACCTACAACCGACATGGTATATTTCCACGGGATACGTGCCAGTATCCAGAGGCAGAAGATGATCAGCCCTATCAGCACTGCCGTAGAGAGATTCGATGCCATGACGGGCAGCATCACGACGGCGGAGAGAATCAGGGTGCGGTAGAAATACTTCTTTTTGTCCGCCTCCGACCGTATACGCGCCAGCTGGTCAGCCACGACGATAATCAGCGAGAGTTTTGCCAACTCCGAGGGCTGGAACGTGATACCGCCCAGCCGCACCCATCGTGCCGCACCGTTGATGGTAACGACAAGCGGGTTGCCCGGTATCATCGTCGAATAGACAAGTAGCGTGCTGAACGCCAGCAACGCATAGCCGCCCAGCCGCACCCAGTAGGACGGGATAAACTGAATACCGTACGCTGCTGCCAGTCCCAGAACGATGAAGAACATCTGCTGACCGATAGGCCCGAGCGCCGAGTGATGCATATACACCAGCGTACTCGATGCCGAGAAAAGGGCGATGATGGCGACGACGATCAGGACGATATACAAAATCCAGAACGACTTGTCGGTATGTTGGAAATTCAGTTTCATAGTTTTCTTACCGCTGCCATAAACTGTTCTCCGCGGTCTTCATAACTCTTGAAGAGGTCGAAGCTGGCGCAGCAGGGACTCAGCAACACCGTGTCGCCTTCCTGAGCCGCTCCGTAAGCACCTTGTACGGCGTCGTGCAGGTTGTCGGTGTCGATAATCTGCAGTCCGAAACTGTCAAAATGCTCATGCAGTTTCTCATTGTGTAGGCCCATGAAGACGAGCGTGTGACATTTCTGCTTCACCAACTCATCTATCTCGCTGTAGTCGTTGCCCTTGTCCTTTCCGCCGAGTATCAGCACCGTAGGCGTGGTCATACTCTCCAGCGCGTACCAGCACGAGTTGACATTGGTAGCCTTGCTGTCGTTGATCCATCTCACACCGCGCACCGTCGCTACATATTGCAGGCGGTGGTCCACGCCCTGGAACGTCTTGAGGCTCTCACGAATGACCTCCTTCTTGATACCCACCACGTTCGCCGCGATAGTAGCGGCCATCGAGTTGAGGACGTTATGCCGACCCTTTAGCGCCAGCTCTTCTTCACCCAGCGGTAGCGGATTCGGCACACTGAAACCGTAGGGATAGAGCGTCGCACCGAGCTGCAATCGTTTCATCTCTCTGTCAATAACAGGGTCTTCTGCCCAGTAGATAAAGGCGTCGTCGGCCGTCTGGTTGCGGGTGATACGGAACTTGGCGTCTACGTAGTTCTGGAACTTGAAGTCATATCGATCCAGGTGGTCCGGCGTGATGTTCAACAAGATGGCGATGTCGGCACGGAAGTCGTACATATTATCGAGTTGGAAAGAACTCAACTCGATGACATAGTAGTCGTGGTCCTCATGCGCCACCTGCAAAGCCAGCGAGTTGCCGATATTGCCGGCAAGGCCGACATTGAGACCTGCCTGACGAAGGATATAGTAGATAAGCGAAGTGGTCGTCGTTTTGCCGTTCGAACCGGTGATACAGATCATCTTCGCGTGGGTATAACGCGCCGCGAACTCAATCTCGGAGATGATAGGCGTACCCTGCGCTTGCAACTTTTGTATCAGCGGCGCCGTCAAGGGTATACCCGGCGACTTAACGACTTCGTCAGCATTCAGTATCAGCTCCTCCGTGTGCTTGCCGTCTTCCCACTTGACACCGTTCTGATTCAGCAACGCCCGGTAGGGTTCGCTGATCGTGCCGCAGTCTGAGACGAACACATCGAAACCTTTCTCTTTGGCGAGGATGGCTGCTCCAGAGCCACTTTCGCCTGCTCCAAGGACAACAATTCGTTTCATATTATCTTATCTTTAATGTCAATATCGTGAGCGCCGCCAGTATCAGGGTGACGATGCAGAACCTCAGGACAATCTTCGTCTCATGATGCAGGTTCTTGCCGCCACGGAAGAAAATTGTGCAGGTGGGGTCGTTCTTCAGCACCTGCTCCACACTTGTGCGGAAATGATCGTGCAGCGGAGTGCGTTTCCACACGCGCACACGCTTGCCGCGCGCTTTGTTCCACTTGTATACTTGCGTCTGCAAAATCACACTCACGCTCTCCATAAGGAAGACACCGCAGAGCACAGGTACCAGCAGCTCCTTGTGGATAATCATCGCCGTCACGCCGATGATGCCGCCTACGGTCAGGCTGCCCGTGTCGCCCAAAAAGACCTGTGCCGGGAAACCGTTCCACCAGAGATAACCTACCAGCGCACCGACAAACGATGCCAGAAAAACCACCAGTTCCTCGCTGCCCGGGATATACATCACGTCGAAATACTCTGCCCAGACCACACTACCCGACGTATAGGCTAGTATAAGCAGAGCAATACCGATGATGGCGGAGTTGCCGGCACACATACCGTCCATACCGTCATTCAGGTTCGCACCGTTGCTCACAGCCGCTACTACAAACACTGTCAGCAGCACGAAGAAGATCCAGCCGAAGCGGTATTTGTTCTGCTCGCCTGTCCACGAGAAGAGGTCGGCGTAGTTGAAGTTATGATGCTTCACAAATGGTATCGTCGTCTGCGTCGACTTGATCTCCGGCGTCTTCTCTACCACAACGACATTGTTCTCTATATGACTGCTCACAACCTCATTCATCGTGGTCATCGGGGCAAAACGTAGCGTCAGGCCGACGATCAGACCAAGCGCCACTTGTCCCGCTATCTTGATCCAACCGTTCAGACCGTCTTTATTCTTGCGGAAGGTCTTGATATAGTCGTCCGCAAAGCCGAGCGAACCCATCAGCAGCGTGGTGATGAGCATCAGAATCATATATATATTCGTCAACTTACCCAGCAGCAGACAAGGCAACAGCACGGCCGCGATGACGATGAGTCCGCCCATGGTGGGCACACCTTTCTTGCCGACGTTAAAGGGGTCGGTCTTCTCGTCACGCTGTGTCTCGGTGATGTTACGGCGTTTCATGGTGTTGATAAACCAGTTGCCGAACCAGATACTCACGCACAGAGCAATGATGCCCGCCGTGATGGCGCGGAAAGAGATGTAGGTGAACAGACGGGCACCGGCGAAATGGCCGAAGGCGTCTTGCAGACAGTCGAAAAGATGGTATAACATAACTCTAAAAGTTCAAATTTCAAATCTCAAATATCAAATGTTCGCATACTTGCGAACCTCCTCATGATCGTCAAAATGATGCTTGACGCCCTTGATGATCTGGTAGTCCTCATGACCCTTGCCGGCTACGAGAATCACATCGTCTTTCTGTGCCAGAGTGCAGGCCGTTTGGATAGCGGTAGCACGGTCTTCTATAACGAGCGTACTGCGTAGCTCCTCTTCGCTAAGGCCTGCTGTCATGTCGCGCAGGATGTCGCCCGGCACTTCGTCGCGGGGGTTGTCGCTCGTCAGAATCAACTGCTCGCTGCCTTTCTTTGCTATCTGTGCCATCATCGGACGTTTGCCCTTGTCGCGGTTGCCGCCGCAGCCCACCACCGTGATGAGTCTTGCACCCTCTTTCTTGATCTCACGAATCGTCTGAATTACATTATCCACCGCGTCGGGCGTGTGGGCATAATCAACGATAGCTGTCCAGCCTTTGCTGCTGCGAATCGTCTCAAAACGACCATTCACGGGCTTCAGCGTACTCAGCACGCGCAGTACCTCCAGTTCGTCGAAACCCAGGTTGAGCGCTGCGCCGTAGATACAGAGCAGGTTGCTCACGTTGAAGCGCCCTACCAGTGGTACAAACACCTCTTTGCCGTTCATGTTCAGCATCATCCCCTCGAAACCTTCCTCCAGTATCTGTGCCTTGTAGTCGGCCAACGAACGGGTGGAGTAGGTCTTTACATCTGCCTTGCAGTTCTGTGTCATCACCAGACCGTTCTTGTCATCTTTGTTCGTCACGGCAAACGCATTTTTCTTCAATCCGTCAAACAGCCGTTTCTTGGTGTCGCGGTAGTTGTCGAACGTCTTGTGATAGTCGATATGATCGCGGGTCAGGTTGGTAAACAACGCCCCGTCGAAGTCCAAGCCTGCAATACGCTCCTGAGCTATCGCGTGGCTGCTCACTTCCATGAAAGCGTACTCGCATCCTGTATCCACCATCCTGCGCAACAGACCGTTCAGCTCTATCGCGTCAGGCGTGGTATGGGTCGCCGGCACAGCCTCGTCATCCACATAGTTGACCACCGTCGAGAGCAGACCCGCTTTGTGCCCCAAGGCACGCACGAGCTTATAGAGCAGCGTAGCGATAGTGGTCTTTCCGTTCGTGCCGGTCACACCCACCAGCGTCAACTGCTTACTCGGCTCGCCGAACCACTTGCTCGCCATCAAGCCCAACGCCTTGTCGGTATTCTCCACGAGTATAAAAGTGGTATTTTGTCCATTGTCGGGCAAGTATCGCTTGTCCGACAATACCACCGCTGCAGCACCCTTGGCGACACAACCATCAATGAACGTGTGTCCATCTACTGCTGTGCCTACCTGGGCTACAAACATATCTCCGGCGCCTACCTTACGGCTGTCGAAGTGCAGGCCGTGGATATCCTTGTCTACGTCGCCAAGAACCTCTATCGGCTCCAGTACGCTTAGTAATTCTTTGAGTATCATAGTTTATCGTTTTTCCAATTTACGTTCCCCGTTTTGGTAGATATAGCAGCCCGTCTGGGCCATCGTTCGTTCGGCTATCACGCGCACCGTACTACCGCAGTCCATACCGGCGTCATAAGGAAATTGCGGGTCTTCTATCATGCAGATACAGGTGTATTTCGGGTTCTCCTCCGGGAAATAGCCGACGAACGTCATGCGGTGATGTCTGCCCGAGTAACCGTGTCCGGGTATGATCAACTGTGCCGTACCGGTCTTACCGGCGATGCTCACGAGGTGCGACTGCGCCTTGCGGCTCCAGAGTTTGGCTGCCGCCGTGCCCAGGTGATTGTCCCAGACGACATCGTGGAGCGCCGACTGTATATCGCGCAGGGTGCGCTTGCTGCATATCGAGCTCTTGACCACTTCCGTCCTGAACCGTTTCACTTCCTCGCCGTTCTGCTGGATAGATGTGACGAGCATCGGCCGTACCATTCGTCCGCGGTTGGCGATAGCATTGTAGAACATCAGGATCTGCATCGGACTCAACTCCACCGAGTAGCCGTACGACATCTTACTGAGCGTCACGGTGTCACGCGGCACGTCGATACGCGCTTTGTCGGCTCCCGGTATCTCACAGTATACGCTGTCCAGCAGGCCCATCTTCTCTATCCTCCGCACGAACTTCTTCGCCGAGCCTTCGTAACTGCGTGTGATGAGTTTGGCCAGCGCGATATTCGACGACACAGCCAGGGCCGAACGTACCGTCAGCACAGTGTCCATCGGGTGCGCATCGGTATGTTTGACGGTGAAGTATTGCCAGGGCTGACGCGTCACTTTGACGGTGTCGTCAATGTCAATCTTACCGTCGTCAAGCGCCGCTACCAGGGCAATCGTCTTGAACGTCGAACCCGGCTCCACACGCTGCACAGCGTGGTTCTGCGCCTCGTAGTAATTGCCGTCTTCTTTGTCTCGGTCGAGGTTCGCTATCGCGCGTATATAGCCGGTCTGCGTCTCCATCAGGATGGCGCAACCCCACTTGGCGTTTCGCTCCGCCGTCTTGGCCAGCAGCGCATTCTCAACGATGTCTTGCAGGTTGGCATCAATCGTGGTGACGATGTCGAGACCGTCTTGCGCCTCTATCTCGGTCACCGACTCGTTCCTGCCGCCGATACGCTGTATGCTACTCATGCCGTCTATGCCGCGCAGCTCTTTGTCGAAACGTTTCTCCAGACCGGAGTTACCTACGCCTCCTTCGCCGTAGATACTGCCTATCGTACGGCTGGCCAGTAGCCCATAGGGCTTGATTCGCCGGTGTTGGTCTTCAAAGAAAATACCGCTTTTGTACTTGCCTCGCTTGATCAGCGCATTCTGCTCCAGTGCCTGTCGCTGCAGGTAGTTGATACGGTGGTCGCACACGCGCAGTCGCTTCTCGCCATGACGGTAAGCCGCGCTGATACGCTCTTTGTACACCGCGGCTGGATGGTCACCTACGATGGTAGCCAGATCCCGTGCCAGACTGTCGATATGCGCTGCAAAGAGTGCTCCTTTATTAGCGTGTAGCGCAGGCACGCGCGTGTCCATAAAAACATAGTATTGGGGCATACTGCTGGCCAGCAACTGACCGTGGCAATCCAGTATATTACCTCTTGTGGCCTTTATCGGGCGATGGGTGGGCACCTGTTTCTCCGCTACCTTCAGCCACTCGCTGCGTTCCACGGCCTGGATATAGACAATCTTCGCCAGGACGGCACAGAAACCCAGTGCGATAAAGATGAAGATTATCGCAAAACGCCATACCGTATTTCTTTGCTCGTCACTCATGGATGATCTTCGTCGGAGGTAGGGTGTTCTCTTGCAGGGTGCTGCCCTGTTGGCGCAGGCGTTCTGCTACCTGACTCTGCCGCGTAGCATTCGTCAACTCGGCGCTGATGGTCATATAGCGGAACTTGGCGTCCAGCATCTCTTTCTTGGTGTCGGTCAGGCGGTGCTGCTGTTTGGCTGCCTGATAACCGGTAAGGATATAGAGGAAGATGAGCCCGACGATAAGGCCGATGAGCGGATATTGCTCACGCAGTTGTCTGCTCCGCAGTTTGTCGCCGTTGAGCCAGGCACGTATGTTGTCGGTATTACTCATCTCTTCTCTGCTATTCTCAGTTTAGCGCTACGGCTGCGCGGATTGCTCTCTACTTCCTCCGCACAGGCCGTACGCCCCTTTTCTATTAGTGTGAACGGCGACAAGTTGTTGCCGTAAAAATCTTTCTCTATCTCGCCCTCCAGGTTACCGCTCCTCAGGAAGTTCTTCACGAGTCGATCCTCCAGCGAGTGGTAGGTCAGTATGGCGATACGCCCGCCGGGTTTCAACAAGTCTCTTGCCGCTACCAGCATCTCCCGTAGTGCCCCCAGCTCATCATTCACTTCTATGCGCAGGGCCTGGAACAGCCGTGCCAACTCTTTGCTCATCTCCTGAGGGATACGCGAGGCAGCTACTAGGTCTTCCGTCCGCTCGATAGCCTGCTGACTGCGCGCACGGCAGATATTCTTCGCAATGCCTCGGCCGTTCTTCAGTTCACCGTAGAGGTAGAGTATTTTCGCCAACTCTTCCTCACTATAACTATTCACGATATCGGCGGCCGTACGTTTCGCCGTCTGGTTCATCCGCATGTCGAGTGGCGCAGAGTGGCGGAAACTGAAACCGCGCTCCGGGCAGTCGAAATGATGAAAACTAACTCCCAAATCTGCCAATAGACCATCTATCTGTTCCACTCCATAATAGTCCATCCAGTTGCTCAGGTATCGGAAGTTACTGTGCACAAACGTCCACCGCTCATCCGCTATCGCATTTTGCAAGGCGTCGGCGTCCTGGTCCAGGGAATAGAGGTGTCCTCGGTCTCCTAAGTGTCCTAATATCGCGCGACTGTGCCCGCCGCCACCGAAGGTGACATCCACATACGTCCCCTCAGGCTTGATATTCAGGCCCTCAATCGTCTCCTTCAACATCGCCGGTATGTGGTAAATAGCGTCCATGTAGCGTATTAGCGTTAGTTATTAGTTAGTTATTAGTTAGTGATTAGTTAGTGATTACTTAGTTATTACCTGGTTATTACTACTACAGCTTCCTCATCTTAGCACGCAGTCGTGCCGCCAATTCGGTCTGACTCAGACGCTTGTTAGCGAAGTTCTCCGGCGTCCAGAGCGCAAAACGGTTCAACATGCCGACAAAGAGCACGTCCTGTTGCGCACCGATAGTCTCCAGGTTCTTTTTCTGGAGCAAGATTCGCCCCTGACCGTCCATCTCGAGGTATTCGGCATCGGCCATAAACTGCATCAATATCAACTGATCCTCCGGATCCCACTCGTCCAGAGCGTTACGTAGTGTCTCTACCTTCTCGTTCCATACCTGTTCAGGGTAGAACATCAGACACTCGTTGTCCGTGTCGCGCCGCATGACGATTCGTTTGGAGTTTTGCTCCGCCAATATCTTACGGTACGAGGCAGGAATAAAAATACGCCCTTTCTCGTCCAGTCGACCGTCTATGTTTCCTACAAAAGTTTGCATAATTGTAGTCCTTTTTCAAAATTCGCTGCAAAGATACAAAAAATATTTGAATTCCACCACATTTCCCCACAAAAAAATTTATCAATTGTTTTGTTAACAGATTATCAACAGGTTCGAAGACTGTATATAGTACATATAATCAGCCTATTACAATAGTTATTAACATTTTTGCAGAAAGTGGGGTGAAATGGAGGGTTTGTGTATTCGCGCAAAAAAATCCCTGCACGGAAGGGTGCAGGGACATAGTTGTTACCGGTTTCAATTACCGGTTAAGGCAGTTGACGGAAGTTGTTTTTCTGTACGATAGTGCCGTCTTTGATGACGACGAGACCCGGATTAGCCCGCACGATAGTCTTGAGTGTGACAGGGTCCACAAAACAGAAGATATCGTTCATCGTCTCTTCGTCCCAGCCGAGGTCTTCGGCAAAAGCGGCAATATCCTCCTCGCCCGAACCTGTGAGGAAATAGACATTCGGCCGCTCG
This sequence comes from Bacteroidales bacterium UBA2800, assembly GCA_002351925.1. GTDB lineage: Bacteria > Bacteroidota > Bacteroidia > Bacteroidales > Paludibacteraceae > Colicola. The sequence goes on along the minus strand of DEHM01000001.1, from coordinate 13,569 downwards.
TGGACAATAGCCATCAGCTTGTCCATCTGCTTACGGTCGGTCTTCTTCAGATCATACATAACGACCAGCGTGACGGAGTCTTCCGACTCAAGCAGGATATCGGTGATATCCTCATATTCCATGGTCAGTATCTCGAAGTCATGGATAGGCGCTTCGTAGCCTTTCTTGATGAGTTTGGATTGCTGGTCTACAAATGTCCATTCGGGATCCCCCTTCGGGTAGTTTTCCAGCGTGAACGCTTGTTGCACGCCGTCTTTCTCATAGATAAGAGTCGTCTCATACTGGTCAGGCTCGGCATCGTCGGGCACGGCCATCAGTTCGGGAATATTATTACCTACCTTATACGGCCGGAAGTCAATCGGCGGGAGATGCAAGTAGCTATACTCCATAAGACCAAATCCGCAGGCTGCTCCAATAAGCACTATCGTCAGTTCAGCCCATCCCTGGAACGTCTGCGGGATTGCTTTGCGGCAGCAGAGCAGCACGATGGTCAACGCCAGCAGGACGATATTCTTCCAGAACGTCTGCCAGTTGGTGAGCACGAGTGCATCGCCAAAACAGCCGCAGTCAGAGACAGGGTTAGTGAGTGCGATCCAGAGGGTAAGAGGTGTCATCACGAGCATGAACGCCAGCGTGAGCCACGACGTCACCCGCGTGCGTATATTGAGCAACAGACACACGCCGAGCAGCAACTCGAAGAGGATAAGTGCCACAGCGGCAACGGAGGCTAGCGGCAACAGGTCTGTAAGGAAACCGCCGAAGGCCTTCAGATAGTCTTCTATCTTATACACCGAGCCCAGCGGGTCAACGGCTTTGACGAAGCCGGAGAAGAGAAAAGTGAGTGCCAGCAGCGTGCGGCTCAGCGAGCCGACAATATGGCTGATAGTAGATTTATTCAGCATAATGAATCAGATCAAATATCGCGTAGTTGATAATATCGAAATAGTTGCCTTCGGTGCCTTCCGAGGCAATGGTCTTGCCGTTATGTTCGAGGATAGTCTTGATACGGATGATCTTAGCCATAATCATGTCCACAATACCCTCTTTGCTCATCTCGCGCCATGCCTCGCCGTAGTCGTGGTTCTTCCGCAGCATCAGCTCTTTGGCCTCGCCTATCACCTCGTCGTAGAGTTGCATGGCTTTCTCGTTACTGATATCCACGCCGTCGGCAAAACCGTGACGCTCCTGAATAATCGCCATCACGCCGTAGTTGACGATAGCGCGCAGGTTGCCCTCTATGTCATCGCCCACCAGACTCACACCTGTCTCCTGACGCTGGCGGATATTCTTCACTTTGATATAGAGTTGGTCCGAGATGCCCTGCAGACGGAAGATACGCCACGAGGCACCGTAGTCAGCCATCTTGTCAACGAAGATTGCCCGGCATTTAGCCGTTACCAGGTCAAATTCTTTTACAGTATCGTGCATAGTTCTTCTATTGTTACCTGTTTCTGCTCGCCGGAACCCATCTCTTTCAGCATCACCGTGTTACTCTCCATCTCATTGCCACCCACGATAGCTACAAACGGAATCTTCTTGTCGTCAGCATAACCCATCTGCTTCTTCATCTTCGTCGGCTCGGGATAGACCTCTACGGCCACACCCTTCTCGCGTAACGCCTTTGCCCAGCGGAGCGCATAAGTCAGTTCGGCTTGGCCGAAGGTAGCAAAGAGCACCCGGGTAGCCGACTGCAGCTCAGCGGGGAAGAGCTCCAACTCGGTAAGCACATCGTAGATACGGTCTGCACCGAACGAGATACCTACACCCGACACATCGGGCATACCGAAGATACCCGTCAGGTTGTCGTAGCGACCGCCACCCGTGATACTGCCTATCTGCGCATCCAGGGCTTTTACCTCAAAGATAGCACCGGTGTAGTAGTTCAGTCCGCGCGCAAGGCAGAGGTCGAGTTCGATATTCAACTTCACGCCCGTTGCTTCAATCATTCCGAACAAGGTCTCCAGTTCCTCCACACCTTTCAGACCTGTCTCGCTCTGAGCGAGGATGGTACGCAGTGCAGCGAGTTTCTCGGTTGTCGTGCCGCTGAGGTTCAGAATAGGTTGCAGCGCCTGTATCTGCTCAGCGCTCAGTCCGCGTTCTGCCAACTCCGCATTCACGGCCTCCACGCCTATCTTGTCCAGTTTGTCGATGGCTACGGTGATGTCCACCATCTTGTCCGGCGCACCGATTACTTCGGCAATACCGGCCAGCACTTTGCGGTTGTTCAGGTGCAGACACACGTTGATACCCAGACGGCGATACACTTCCTCTACAATCTGAATCAATTCCAACTCGCCTACCAGGCTATTACTGCCGATCACGTCCACGTCGCACTGGTAGAACTCGCGGTAACGTCCTTTCTGCGGCCGGTCTGCACGCCATACGGGTTGAATCTGAAAGCGCTTGAAGGGGAAAGCTATCTCCTCGCGGTGTTGCACGACATAACGGGCAAAAGGCACGGTAAGGTCGTAGCGCAGTCCTTTCTCGGGAGCCAGCGCGGCTTTCTCACCGCTGTTCTGGATACGGAAGAGCAGTTTGTCGCCCTCCTCGCCATACTTACCCATCAGCGTAGACAGGTTCTCCATGGCGGGAGTCTCTATCTGCTGAAAACCGTACAGCATGAACACCGACTTGATGGTATCGAAGATATAGTTGCGACGCGCCATCTCTATTTGTCCGAAGTCACGCGTGCCTTTAGGTATACTTGGTTTTTGTGCCATATATCAGAAAATCTCTTTGTAAATCTTATCCGTAGCACCCAGTTCAGCCTGCACATAGTCGGCAGCGCGGGTGCCTATCTCTGTGTGTTGGTCCTGTGCTTCGTCCAGCGCTGCGGCCAGTTCGTCGTAGCGCCGTATACTGCGTGCTGCACCGGCTGCTATCAGTCCTTCCGCTTCGCGGAAATGGTGGTACTTGGGACCGAAAATAACGGGCATACCAAAGGCAGCCGGTTCAACGGTGTTGTGGATGCCTTCGCCAAAACCGCCTCCTACGTAGGCCACTTGTCCGTAGCGATAGGTAGCAGAGAGCAGCCCCATCGTGTCCACCACCAGCACGTCGGCACGGCGGAGGATGTTACGTCTACTCTCGGCGTCTTTCATCTGGCTGACTGCCGAGTAGGTCGTCATCCGGCCGCGCAGCAGGTTAAAGATATAGTGCAGGTGCTGTGGGTTGATCTCGTGAGGTACCAGAATCAGCTTCACCGGCTGTTCGCTCCATTCGTTCTGTTGCTCCACGTAGCGCACGAGCAATGCCTCGTCTTCCGGCCATGTGCTGCCGCCTATGATCACGCGGTTGAAACCTTCGGCAAACTCTGCCATTGGTACTAGTCGCTGGTCCGTTGTGTGCGAGCGGTTGCCGCGTACGCTATCCATCCTGTCGAAACGGGTGTCGCCGGCTACGCTCACGTTCTGTACGCCGTGCCGTTGCAGCAACTGCAGCGAGGCCTCGTCCTGTACGTACAGATGCGTCATGTTCTTCAGCAGCTTCAACTGACCCTTGCCCCACCAACGGAAGAAGTGTTGCTTCGGGCGGAAGATGGCTGAGATAGAGTAGGAGGGTATTCCGCGTTTCTTCAGTGCACGCAGATAGGCCGGCCAGAACTCATACTTCACGAAGATAGCCATCTTCGGCTCTACCGTCTCCAACCACTTGCGGGCATTACGCCGCGTAGCAAAAGGTAGGTAGTACACTCCGTCGGCCAGCGCATAGTCCTTACGCGCCTCGTAGCCCGAAGGAGAGAAGAACGTTACTACCACTTTCTGTTTCCCGTCGGCCTTGATCTTCTCTATCAGTGGACGTGCCTGCTCGAACTCACCTACCGACGCAGCATGAATCCATATGCAGCCTTTCTGACTACCCAGGTCGCTCTGCCAGGTCTGACGTTGCCCGCGAACCATCGCACGGGCTTTCTTGTGTCCGAACAGAGCTGCTATACGTATGAAGAAAAAATAAATAAACATCGCTTGTGCGCTTTCGTACCCAAAAATCGTGCAAATTTACAACTTTTTTCTGATATGCGCAAATTTATTTGCATATTTGCTGAAAATTGTGTATCTTTGCAGCCGTTTTTAGCGCATATGGAAAAATCGGTAGTCATATTAGCCATCGAGTCGAGTTGCGACGACACCTCAGCAGCCGTCATCGTTGACGGACTCTTGCGGAGCAATGTCATTGCTAGTCAGAAGGTGCATGAGGAGTATGGCGGCGTAGTGCCTGAGTTGGCCAGCCGTGCCCATCAGCAGAATATCATCCCCGTCGTCGATACGGCGCTCAAGCGTGCCGGTGTAGCGCGTATCGATATCTCTGCGGTGGCCTTCACGCGCGGACCGGGTCTGCTCGGCTCTCTGCTTGTAGGTACTTCCTTCGCAAAGGGACTTGCGCTGGCGCTCCGAGTGCCACTCATCGATGTCAACCATCTCCAGGGACATGTCATGGCCCATTTTGTCGACGACGGCACGGGCCTGCAACACCCGCAACTGCCTTTCCTCTGCTTGCTTGTCTCCGGAGGTAACAGTCAGATCATTCGGGTCAGCGCCGACGGCGCCAACCATTTGCCGCAGTTTGAGATCATCGGTCAGACCATCGACGATGCGGCCGGAGAAGCTTTCGACAAGTGTGCAAAAGTGCTGGGACTGCCTTATCCCGGAGGTCCGTGGATCGACCGACTCGCCAAAGAAGGTGATGCTACCAAGTATCCTTTCGCCAAGCCCCAGATAGCCGGCTACGACTACTCTTTCTCCGGTCTGAAGACCTCTTTCCTCTACACGCTACGCGATATGTTGCGTGCGCACGGACTCGACACGGTCGACCAATTGGCGGAAGCCGTACCCCATCTGCGCGAAGACATGTGCGCCTCGCTCCAAGCTACGGTGGTCGACATTCTCATGCGCAAGCTAAAGAAAGCCGCGCAGGACCTGGGTATACGCCAGGTAGCCGTGGCCGGAGGTGTGAGTGCCAACAGTGCGCTGCGCCAGGCTTTCATCGACTACGGCAAACGCTATCATTGGCAGGTCTTCATCCCGCCGTTCTCTTTCACGACAGACAATGCCGCCATGGTCTGCCAGGCGGGCTATTTCAAGTATCTGGACCACGATTTCTGTGCCATCGACGAGGTGCCTTATGCCAAGACAACTATCTGACATACGCGCTTTTCTACAGCCCTACCGCGACGTAATCATCTTTATGATCACGCTGCTTGTGGCGAACTATTTCTGGAAATTTACCATGGTCGGCGATGAGAACGGAGACCAGGTCACCTGGTTCGGTCTCGATCTCACAGCCCCTTTCGAGTGGATGTCGTGTCATATCGCCGCGGCCGTCTATTGGCTCGTCTCCCTCGTACGCGACACGGCTTATATGACAAGCCCGCAGTCTATCCGTTTTGAGAGCGGTACGGCTACTACCATTATCTGGGGCTGCTCCGGACTCAAGCAGATGTTCATCTGGCTCTGCCTCATCCTCACCGTACGCGGCGGATGGAAGCATAAACTGTGGTTCATACCCCTCGGATGGCTCTGCTGCCATGCGTTCAACATCCTGCGTATCTGGCTCATCACACTGGCTATCGAGCATCATCCGGATTGGTTCCCGATGTTGCACGACTACCTGTTCAAATACCTGTTCTACGGAATGATGTTCGGCCTCTGGGTGTGGTTTGTCGAAGGAATACGCGGACCTCAGAACGGCTCCGCGTATGAACAGCCTTCTCGCCAGCGCGAACAGCCGTAACGCGTGTTACCACGAATGATATGGCCTTGACGGCATACCGGACAGAGCATACCTGCTTTGTTGGTCTTTACGTCGCGTACAACGCCTGCCGTCATCTCTTTCAGTTCCTCCAAGAACTGCTGTGCCGTATAGTCTCCGCGTTCTATCTCACGCAGTTTTTTCTCCCATAGTCCCGTCAACTCGGCCGACTTGAGCAGCGGCGAGATGATGGTGTGTATCAGGTCTATTCCTACTTCCGTCGCGCGGAGCGACTTACCCTGTTTCTGGATATACTTACGCTGGTAGAGCTTCTCGATGATGGCAGCACGCGTGGACGGACGACCTATGCCGTTCTCCTTCATCGCCTCGCGCAGTTCGTCGTTCTCTACGGTCTTGCCGGCCGTCTCCATGGCGCGCAGCAGCGTCGCTTCGGTATAGTATTTGGGCGGCGTGGTCGTCTTCTCTTTCAGTTGGGGCACATGCGGACCCGACTCGCCTTTGACAAACGCCGGCAGCGATTTGGAATTCTCAGCATTCTCGGCATCATCGGCATCGTCAGAATTGTCCTTTGTACTTGGTCCTTTGTCTCCTTGTGCTTGCTCAAACACGGCACGCCAACCGGGTACCAGCACTTCTCGGCCGTTCACGCGGAAATCAATCTCACCGGCTTTGGCCATCACCGTCGTGTTGCTTACCTGACAGTCGGGATAGAAAGCCGCGATAAAATGCAGCGCTACCAGGTCGTACACTTTCTTCTCGTCGGCCGTCAGTCCTTCCGGCCGCATACCCGTAGGGATGATAGCGTGGTGGTCGGTCACTTTCTTGTTGTCGAACACGCGTTTCGACTTAGGCAACTTCGTTCCCAGTAGAGGTGCTACTTGCGGGAAATAGTCCTTGATGCCGGCCAGTGTGCTTGGCACTTTGGGGTAGATATCGTCGCTCAGGTACGTTGTGTCCACACGCGGATAAGTCGTCACGCGTTTCTCGTACAGCGACTGGATCAGTTTCAGGGTCTGGTCGGCCGAGAAGCTGAATTTCTTGTTGCAGTCCACCTGCAGCGAGGTCAGGTCGTATAGTTTGGGCGCGTACTCGGTACCTTTCTTTTTCTCTACCGAGGTGATCGTCAGCGGTAGTTCTTTGATGCTATCCACCAGCGCCTCGCCTTGTTCCAAACTGTTGATGGCGTACTCGCCTTCTTCTGCCGGCAGTTGAGCGGTGAAGAGTGTGTCCCGATAGAGTGTCTTCAGTTCCCAGTAGGTTCGGGGCACGAAGTTTTCTATCTCCGCTTGCCGTTTCACTACCAGTGCCAGCGTCGGTGTCTGTACACGTCCTACCGACAGCACCTGACGGTCGCGTCCCGTACCTTTCGCATAGCGAATAGTGTACGCACGGGTGGCGTTCATGCCCAGCAACCAGTCACCTATCGCGCGCATCAGTCCCGCCTCATACAGGTGCTGGTAGTTCGACTGGTCTTTCAGTTGCGCAAAACCTTCGCGGATAGCCTCTTCGGTCAACGAACTGACCCACAGACGTTTCACGGGGCACTTACATCCGGCTTTCTGGTATACCCAGCGTTGTATTAACTCTCCTTCCTGACCGGCATCACCGCAGTTGATCACCTCGTCGGCTTGTTCTATCAGGCTTTTGATGACGTTGAATTGCCGGTGCACCCCTTCGTCGCCGAACACTTTGATGGAGAATCGCGGCGGGATCATCGGGAGCGAACTCAGGCTCCAGGTTTTCCATTGGTCGGTATATTCCTGCGGGTCGAGTAGGGCACAGAGATGACCGAAGGTCCAGGTCACTTGGTACCCGTTCCCCTCAAAATAGCCGTTCTTGCGCTGGTTGGCACCCAGTACCTTCGCGATATATTCGCCTACGGCCGGTTTCTCTGCTACGCAAACAATCATCTTTCTTAGTCTTTCTGTACGCCGTAGCCGTATCCCGCGCGGCTGTTCTGTAGGCCGTTCAGCACGCAGGCTATGTTCGGCATTCGTTTCTGTTTTACCAGTTGGTTGACGTAGTCAATCATCTCCGTCGGTGTGTATTTGTAGCGGCAGACGAATAGCGTCATGTCGGCTACGCGGCCCAGCAGATAGGTGTCGCTCACCAGTGCCACAGGTGCCGTATCGACGATGATATAGTCATATCGTTTTCTCAGTTCGGCGAACAGCTCGTCCAGGCGCGGCGTCTGCAGCAGCTCCGACGGGTTAGGCGGTATAGCGCCGCACGGCAGGATATCCAGGTTCTTGTGCTCTCCGCTCGGTACGATGATATCGTCTATCTTGATATCCGGCTCGGCCAGGTAGTCGGTCAGGTGACCTTTCTCTTTCAGTCCGAAATAGAGAGCCAGCATCGGCTTGCGGATATCCAGTCCTACCAGCGCCACTTTCTTACCTAGTATGGCCAGCGACAGGGCAATGTTGCTGGCTACGTACGACTTACCCTCACCGTTAATACACGAGCTCACCAGTATCACCGGATTCTTCGTCTCGGCCGGCAGGATGAACCGCAGGTTGGTACGTATCAGTCGGAACAGCTCGGCCGACACCGTTGACTCACCTTCGCGAATGGCGATATGGGCATTGCGGCTGTTCTGAACCAGTTGACCCAGCATCGGCGCGTGTATCTGACGTTCGAACTCTTTCTCGTCGTCTATCTTGTCGTTGAACAGGATATACAGGTATAGCAGTCCTGCCGGGCATAGCAGACCCAGCAACAGGCAGAGCAGCAGCAGTTTGCTCAGTTGCGGTTTCCTGCTCAGCACGTCGCGTTGCGGCATGTCGATAATCTTCGCCGGCTGCGCCGTAGCGGCCAGCATCAGCGCGTTCTCCTCACGTTTCTCGTAGAGATAGACGTACAGCCGCTCTTTGATCTGCTGCTGACGAACCACGCGCACATACTCGCGCTCCTGTTCCGGTGCGTTCTTGATCTGCTGGTTGAATTTGCTGTCCTGTGCCTGCAGGCTGTTCCTGCGTATCCTGAGACTCTCGCGCACCGAACCGATCGTCGCGATGATGTTCTGTCGCATGGACGCCAACTGGGCGTTCATCTGTTCGATGACGGGGTTGTCCTCCGTCGCCGTACGCAGGATGCGCATTTTTTGCAGTTGCAGACTGTTGTATTCGGCTATCCCGCTGGCCAGCGAAGCGTCGGTAATACCGATGTTCGACGGCATCAGGTTGTTGCGCTTCGTCTCGTCGCGCATGAAGTTGTCTACGTAGTCTACCAGCGTCAGTTGCGTCTCTATCTCCGCTATCTCGTGCTGCTCGCGGCTCGAAGCTTGCAGGAACAGCGACGACTGCGTGTTCAGGTTGGCGATGTTGTTCCGCTCTTTGTAGGTCGAAACGGCATTCTCCGCGTCCGACAGCTCCGCAGCGATGATGGCCAATCGCTCGTCGATAAACGCGGCGGTGTTGGTGGCAATCATGTTCTTGTCCACCACGGCGTTCAGGTTATATTGCTCTATCAGCTGCAGCAGCAGCGCCTTGTCGCGTTCCGGCACAGCCGACACGGTCGACAGCTTGATGATGTTCGACTCTTTCTTGTGCTGCGTGATGTTCAGGTTACGCTGATATCCCTTCACTACCAGCTCTTTGCGTGCGTGAACCAGACGATAGGTCGTGTCCGGACTCAGCGGACGCGTAGCGTGGATACGTAGCGTACCGACAGCTGTCTCTATGGGTGCATCCAGGTCCGCCACACGTGTCGTCGAACGCACGAAAAAGCCCATCTTTGTCTTCACCTTATAGCCTTTTTTCGTTGGCTTTACCTGCACGACAAAGGTGTGGGTCTGCGCATCTTCCGTCAGCGCCAGGTAGTCAATCCTCAGCGCCGGGTTTCTGAACTCCCCTTGCCATCTCAGGCCGCTCCGCACGGAGCACGCGTCCCAGAGGTTCAGCGCGTCAATCGACTGCGCCAGCAGCCCTCTTGAGGCCAACACCACTACCTCGTCTTCCGCCGCCTGATTGCCCGTTAGGCCCAGCATCGACAGGGCGTTCATCTGGTCCGCACCGTCTTTCTGACGAAGCATGATAGCCGCGTCGGTGCGCCACTTAGGCGACTTACGAAGGAAATAGGCCGTGCCCAGCAGCACGAAAAAAGCCACACTCGCTGCAAACCACCACCAGTGGTCCAGCGTCACGCGCACAATCTTGCGCACATCTATCTCCTGATTCTTCTGTTCCATCACTTAACGGCGGATACTACGGTTACTACTACGGTCACGGCACTCGCTATCGTGCTTACTACACTCAGCCACAGACCCGCATTCGTACTGCTGATAGCACGTACTTTGTTGGGCGAGACATATACCACATCGTTCTGCTGAAGGTAGTAATACGGCGAAGAGAAAATGTCCTCTTTCGTCAGGTCCAGACGACCGAACTCCAGCTTGCCGTCTTTCTCACGCGTCACCAGCACGTTGTCTCGACGCCCATAGGGCGTCAGGTCGCCTGCTGCAGCCAGTGCGTCCAGTATCGTCAGGCGGCCGTTGCTGATGGCTACCTGCCCCGGATGACCTACCTCTCCCATGATCGACACTTTCGCACCTATCATGTTCACCTGTACCAGCGGGTCTACCACTTGTGTGGCCAGTATCTCGCGGATATGCTCTGCTGCCTCGTCACGCTTCAGACCTGCTACCTGTATCTTGCCCAGCACCGGGAAATCGATATTGCCTTCCTCGTCCACACGGTAATACTGCATCATCGCGGTCGACTGCACCGTGGTGTTGTTGGGTGAGTTGAATGTCACGGCCGGCAGGTTATACGGCGCAACGGCCTCTCGGTCCAGACCCGACACAAAAATCGTCAACGCGTCACCAGGCTTGATCGCTATCTCCGACTGCGCGGTGAATACGCGGTTGATACTATCTGCCATACTCGGCGTTACCTCACGCAGGTACGTCAACTTCTTCTGAGTCACGCAACCCGTCAACAGTAGCGCCATACCGGCACAAAGAAAAATAAGCTTACTGATCTTACTCATGCTTTCTCGTCATTATTGCGGCCGCAAAGATACTGCTTTTTTCTGAGATACACAAATATATACACTTTTTTTGATTATTTTCTGCGAAAATCTTGCGTATATGCTTTTTTTGTTGTACTTTTGCATGACATTTTGGCAGTATCCTATGACACAACAAGAATTATTGGCCATCAAACAACGCTTCGGGATCATCGGACAGAATCCCCAGCTCAACCGCGACATCGAGATAGCCGTCCAGGTGGCGCGCACTGATCTCAGCGTGCTCATCACCGGTGAGTCGGGTGTCGGTAAGGAGCATTTCCCGAAGATTATCCATGCCTATTCGGCCCGCAAACACGGGCCTTACTTTGCCGTCAACTGCGGCGCCATACCCGAGGGTACCATCGATTCCGAACTCTTCGGACACGAGAAAGGTGCCTTCACCGACGCGAAAGCGGAGCACAAAGGCTATTTCGAGATAGCCGACGGCGGTACCCTCTTCCTCGATGAGGTCGGCGAACTGCCTATGCCTACCCAGGTGCGCCTGCTGCGTGTGCTCGAGACGGGCGAATATATACGTATGGGCTCTGCCCAGGTGCGCAAGACCAACGTGCGCGTCGTGGCTGCTACCAATCTCAACATGCGCCAGGCTATCGACGACGGACGCTTCCGCGAGGACCTCTACTATCGTCTCAACACCGTAGAGATACGCGTGCCCGCGCTTCGCGAACGAAAAGAGGACATACCTCTGCTCTTCCGTAAGTTCGCCGTCGACTTCTGCAATCGCTACCAGATGCCGCCCCTCTCCCTCAACGACGAGGCAACGCGACTGCTGCAGAACGCCTATTGGCGCGGCAACATACGCCAACTCAAGAACCTCGCCGAGCAGATCGCCGTCATCGAGATGGACCACCAGATCAACGCCGACACGCTCCGTCGTTACCTGCCGGCCGAAGAGAACCAGCAGGGACTCGTGCTGCGCAACCCCGCGCAGGAAGCGGGCAAAGACTACTCCCACGAGATAGGTATCCTCTACAATATGGTCATGCAGAACAAGAAAGACCTCGAGGAACTGAGGACGCTGTTGAAGAACGGTCGGGACCTGAAGGTTGCTGCTGCGCGTAAGATTGACCAACCTGCGCCTTCTATCGAGATTCCTTCTCGCGAGGCCGAAGATGTCCTGCCCGTAGAGGAAGGCACGCTCCGTATCGACGAGGTAGAGCGCGAACAGATTCGCCGTGCACTCGACGTCTCCGGAGGCAACCGCAAAGTGGCGGCCGACAAACTCGGCATCAGCGAACGAACACTCTATCGAAAAATCAAGGAATATGGCTTATAAATCACTCTGTGCCGGTCTGCTTTTCCTGCTCCTCACAGGGTGTAGTATAAGCTATAAGTTCAACGGCGCCAATATCAACTATCAGACTACGCGCTCTATCTCCATCGCCGACTTCCCCAACAATGCGCCGATGGTCAACCCGTCGCTCAGCAACAACCTCACGGAGAACATACGCGACCTCTTCCAACGGCAGACACGACTCCAGGTGTTGCGTAAAGGCGGAGATCTCGAGATAGAAGGCGAGATAGTGGGCTACGATGTGACTCAGGGCGCTATTGCGGCCAACAGCTATGCTACCGAGGCCAAACTGACCATACGCGTCACCGTCCATTTTACCAACAATATCTACCCCGAGCAGTCCTTCGACAAGACCTATACGGCCTATCAGACCTACAACGCCAGCATGCTCCTGAGCGATGTGCAAGAGGAACTCTGCGCCGCGATGATTACCGAGATATCGGAGAATATCTACAACGATACCGTCGCCAAATGGTAAATTTTTAATAAAAAATTTGCGCAATTCAAAAAAAAGCAGTACCTTTGCACCCGGTTTAGACAGAACTCCTACAGTGAAACGGTCCTACAACGCAGTGGTCCTACAGCGTTAGCGGTCCTACAGCGGAGCGGTCTATTATAGAAAATTTTTAAATTTTATATAATATTATGTACGTATTTATTACAATCCTCATCGTTATTGCAGCTATCCTGCTGACCCTCCTTGTGCTTGTTCAGAACAGCAAAGGTGGTGGTCTGGCTGCTGGTTTTTCCAGCGGTAACCAGGTCATGGGTGCTCCCCGCACCGCTGACTTCCTCGAGAAGGCTACATGGACGCTTATCGCCATCATCGTCTTCTTTAGCGTAGCTGCTGCTGGCTTCACCAAGGGTAGCCAAGTGGCTGCTGAACAGCAGTCTGCTATCCAGGTTGACGAGGCTCCCGCCGCACAACCTGCTGCAGAATTGCCTGCTGAAGCGGAGTAAATCCAACGAAGAGCCCCTCGAGGGCTCTTTTTTTTTTGTCCCTTTTACGCGCACACGCATACACACGCACACACGTTCCTTATATATACATAATATGCGTACGTACGTAGATGGCCCAAAATCCCGGAAAAACCCTTTTTGACCGATTTTGACCAAAAAAGGCTAAAAAATTTGACCATTGATAATCAAGCAGTTACGAAAAAAAGTGCATTTTTTTGAATTTTTTTTGCAAAAATATTTGGTCATATCAAAAAAAAGCTGTAATTTTGCACCCGCTTTTGAGAAACAAGTGTGTTTCGATTTTCTACCGGAGGCCCGGACATTAAAATTCAGAATCTTCCATGAAGGTCCTAATTTTTTTGCGCCAAACCGAAGGATAGACGAAGCAAATTGAAAGATTGATACAATTAGTGTAGTACAAGAACTGAATGAATATGAAGTCCATGGCCTTGTGCCATGAACTGCATAAAGAGCCATGACGGAAGTCATGAGCTATTTAGGTTCCCAAACAATTCTACACTTGATAAATCGATTATTCTGAGCTATCTTATAAATTTCTTTTACAACGAAGAGTT
>DEHM01000004.1:41152-41313 GCA_002351925.1 Bacteroidales bacterium UBA2800 | reverse complement strand
TTTAGCGATGCTATCCAGCGTCTGGGTAAGGACGTGGTGGCACAGAAATACGGTAACCTCTTCCAGATGTACGAGAAGATCGTAGATGAGAACCCCTACGAGAACCCGATGATGATCTTCCCTGCTATTCACTATACGATGGGTGGTATCTGGGTAGACTA
>DEHM01000004.1:19481-41139 GCA_002351925.1 Bacteroidales bacterium UBA2800 | reverse complement strand
TGGGTTGACTATGAGCTGCAGACAACCGTTAAGGGTCTGTTCTGTATCGGTGAGGCGAACTTCTCCGACCACGGTGCAAACCGTCTCGGTGCATCTGCCCTCATGCAAGGTTTGGCTGACGGTTACTTCGTTCTGCCGTACACGATTCAGAACTACCTGAGCGACCAGATCGGTGTTCCGCGTATGAGTACTGACCTGCCCGAGTTCGCTGCGGCTGAGAAGGCTGTACAGGACAAGATTGACAAGTTGATGGCTATCCAAGGTAACCGCTCGGTTGACTCGATCCACAAAGAGCTGGGTCTCGTAATGTGGGACTTCGTCGGCATGGGTCGTACAGCAGAAGGCTTGAAAGAAGGTATCAAGAAGATCGATGCCATCAAGAAAGAGTTCTGGACCAACGTCTATATCCCGGGTGAGGCTAACAGCCTGAACAACGAGCTCGAGAAAGCGCTGCGTCTGGCTGACTTCATCGAGATCGGTCGTCTGATGGCGGTAGATGCCCTCCATCGTGAGGAGAGCTGCGGTGGTCACTTCCGCGAGGAATACCAGACGCCGGAAGGTGAAGCACTGCGTCAGGATGATAAGTTCGCGTATGTCGGCTGCTGGAAATACATGGGTGAGGACCAAGAGCCGCAACTCATCAAGGAGCCGCTTGACTACGAGTTCACGGAACGTAAAACACGTAACTACAAAAACTAAGCATTATGGATCAATACATTGATATTAAGGTTCGCGTTTGGAGACAGGCGGGACCTAAAGCACAAGGTCATTTTGAGACGTATGACCTGAAGCACGTCTTCCAAGGTGCTTCGTTCTTGGAGATGATTGATATTCTCAACGAGCAACTCGTTGCAGAGCACAAAGACCCTGTTACCTACGATCACGACTGCCGTGAGGGTATCTGCGGTATGTGCTCGATGTACGTGAACGGTCACCCGCACGGACCTGACAGCGCCATCACGACCTGCCAGCTGCACATGCGTAAGTTTAAAGACGGCGAGACGATCACCGTTGAGCCGTGGCGTAGCCGTGCGTTCCCTGTAATCAAAGACTTGATGGTGGACCGCGGTGCGTACGACAAAATCATGCAGGCAGGTGGTTTCGTAAGCGTGAACACCGGTGGTGTACCTGACGCCAACGCAATTCCTATTCCGAAGCCTGTTGCTGACGAGGCAATGGACGCTGCGTCCTGTATCGGTTGCGGTGCGTGTGCTGCTGCTTGTAAGAACGGCTCGGCGATGTTGTTCGTAGCTGCCAAGGTAAGCCAGTTGGCTCTTCTGCCGCAAGGTAAGATTGAGGCTGCAGCTCGTGCGAAAGCGATGGTGGCTAAGATGGACGAACTTGGATTCGGTAACTGTACCAATACCGGTGCATGTGCCGCTGAGTGTCCGAAGAGCGTTAGTCTGGCCAATATCGCTCGTCTGAACCGCGAGTTCCTCTGCGCTAAATTCAAAGACTAATGGGATTCGCCAATTATGGCGGATATATTGCTCGAGGGCGGCTGATACCCGCCCTCGATGCGCTAAAATAAATACACAATTATGAAAAAATATCTATTTGTACTGGTTCTTTCTATCGTGGCATCGGCGGTGTATGCACTCACTCCGCTGCCCGATGTAGGTAATGGTCGTATCCGCGTAGTGGGTAACAATCTGCTGAATTACTACTACAACTACGACGAGTCGGAGCGTCCGGATTATAACACAGACGAAGGACGTGCGGAGAAGACGCGTAAGATAGCAGACATGGTGATAGGTTCGGATGCGGATATCTTTGCGTTCTGCGAGGTGGAAGCCAAACCGGCCCCTTTGCAATATCTGGTGGATGCTCTCAACGCACGTGTGGGAGAAGGCGCTTATGCGATGGTGACGGATAATATCTATGAGGAAACCGATTCTTACGATAATGCCATCAAGTCCGGTTTTATCTATCGGACGGCGAAGGTGAAACCGTATGGCAGCAACTACCAGGCAACCAATGTGTCGTATTACAAAAACACCATGCGTATTCAGGCCTGGGAGGAACTGGCAACCGGCGAGCGTTTCACGCTGTCGATGAACCACTTCAAAGCGCAAGCGGATGCCAGCTCTGTTGCGCAACGTGTGAATAATGCCAACTGGCTCCTCAGCGGACTGAACACCTCGTCGAAGGTGAAGGATCCGGATATCCTGATTATGGGTGACCTGAACGCGATGATGGACGAAGAGGCGATGCAGAACATCGTGAATGCCGGCTATGCCGAGCAGTTGCTTCGTTACGATCAGTATGCGTATTCCTATTGCTATAAGGGCAACGCACAACTGATTGACCACACCTTTGCGAATGCGTCGATGGCCGGTCAGATCACCGGTGCGGCCGTTTGGCATATCAATACGACCTGCGGCGGCTACTATAACTCCAGCACCCGTTATTCGGACCATGATCCGTATCTGGTAGGCTTGAACCTGGGCGGCGAGTTGCCGGAACAGGACTGCGAGGCAATCAATTTCTCGGAGAGCTTCGGAAACAGTCTGGGACAGTTTACAGCCGAGTCGGTGGATCCGTCGGGTACGGCGAACTGGTATTGGAACTCCAGCTACTCTTGCGCGAACATGAACGGCTATAACAAAGGTGCGAATGAGGACTACCTGATTTCGCCGGCGTTTGACTTTACCGACCAGAAGAGCGGAACGATCGGCTTTGAGCATGCAGTAGGTTACGGCACGCAAGCAGACTGGGCCTCGCAATGTCAGTTGCTCATCAGCGACAACTATACGGGCAGTGCGGCCAGCGCTACCTGGACACAACTGACGATACCTGTTTGGGGCACGTCGAAGAACTTCGATTGGCAGACCAACAGCATTGCTATACCGTCGTCGTTCATGCACAAGAGCAACATTCATTTTGCGTTCTACTACCACGTGGGTGAATCGAATGCGCCGTCGTGGGAGATTAAGAATGTGACGCTGAAAACCGTTTGTGAGGCCGGTGACCACACGGCGATAGACCAGACAGAAGTAGTGCCGAGTGCACAAAAAATACTCCGCCAAGGACAGTTGATTATTATCCGTAGCGGAGCAGAATATACAGTAACCGGAGAGCGGTTGCACTAATACATAGCCAGAGCGCGTTCTTCTTTGCGCGTCATCTCGGCTTTGGTCTCAGGCGTCTTATCGCCCTGGCCAGTGAGATGAAGAACTCCGTGGATGATGATTCTGCGGAGTTCTTTTTCGTATGGTTCGCCCACCATCTCTGCATTGGAACGTACGGTGTCGAGCGAGATGAAGATGTCGCCGTTGAGTGTGGCGGCGGTAGAATAGTCGAACGTGATGACGTCGGTGTAGTAGTCGTGTCCGAGGAACTCGCGGTTGACAGCCAGTTCGCGTTCGTCGGAACAGAAAATATAGTTGATATTACCCACGCTGAAGCCATAGTCGGCGGCTACAGCACGTATCCAGCGGGCTATTTGTCGCTCATCGAGCGCCGGCATCTCTATGTTTTCCGATATGAATCTTACCATGATCCTAAATAATAGTAATGAGATGATATCGTTAATCACCTACTAATCACCTACTAATCACCTACTAACAACCTACTAATCACCTACTAATCACCTACTAATTTCATACTACTTACCCGAAGAAGATCGGTGCGATGGCGAAGGCTGCGATGGCTCCGGCGAGGTCGGCGAGGAGGCAGCAGGCTACGGCGTGGCGTGTGTCTTTGATGTTGACGCTGCCGAAATAGACGGCGAGGACATAGAAGGTGGTGTCGGTAGTGCCCTGGAGGATGCAACAGAGTCGTCCGACGAGGCTGTCGGCTCCGTGGGTGTTCATGGCTTCGAGCATCAGTCCTCGTGCTCCGCTACCGCTGAGCGGCTTCATGAGTGCCGTAGGAACAGCTCCGGCGAGGTCGGGATTGATGCCGCAGGCTGCGAAACACCAGGCTATGCCTCGTTCGAGCAGGTCCATAGCTCCGCAAGCGCGGAACATGCCGACGGCAACGAGGATGGCGATGAGGTAAGGAATGATGCTGACCGCCGTCTGGAACCCGCCTTTGGCGCCGTCGATGAAGGCGTCGTAGACGTTGATATGCTTGGCCATGGCCTGGATAACGAACCAGCAGATAACGCCGAGCAGCAGGATGGCGGCTATGGCGGCAGACACGGAAGCCAGGCGTTCGGGCGAGAGGAGTGTGGCGCCCCAGACAAGGAGTCCGACGAGTGCGGTAAGTCCGACGAGTGTGCCCAGGACAACCGGATCTTTGAGTCGAATCTTCTGCGCTACACAGACGGAGATGAGTCCGACGAGCGTGGCGACATAGGTAGCGATGAGTATGGGCAGGAAGACGTCCGCCGGATTGGCTGCGCCCAGTTGTGCGCGATAGGCCATGATGGTGGTGGGGATGAGCGTGAGTCCGCTGGCACCAAGGACGACGAACATGATCATGGCGTTAGACGCTTTCTGCTTGTCGGCGTTGAGTTCCTGCAGTTCACCCATGGCCTTGAGTCCCATAGGCGTAGCGGCATTGTCGAGACCGAGCATGTTGGCTGCGAAATTCATCGTCATCGTGCCGAAGACCGGGTGATCTTTGGGAATGCCCGGGAAGATACGTCGGAGGAAAGGCGCAACACCCTTGCCGAGCGTGTTGACAGCTCCGGCTCGTTCGCCGATTTTCATGATGCCCATCCAGAGGGCGAGGACACCGGTGAGTCCGAGGGAGAGTTCAAACCCCGTCTTCGCGTTGGCGAAAGTGGAGTTGAGGATGTCGGAGAAGATGTCCGTCTGACCGAAACAGAGGGCTTGTATGAGGCCGAACAGTACGGCCAGCAGAATGAGTGAAATCCAGATATAATTCAAAATCATGCGACAAAAGTACACTTTTTTTTGCACATATGCAAATATTTTTGTAATTTTGCGGCATAAATGGTGTGGAAAGACGCAATATATCGTGTATGGTCGTACGTATGGCACGTGCTGAGTGCGTGGAACACGACGGGCGAGGGTATTCATTCGCCGTATTTGTTCTACATCGTTCGGTTGTTGATGCGTGACGAGAACGCGTATTACTGCTTTGCGGATATCGAGCGCAGGCGTGAGACGCTGCTGAGGGACACGCGTGTGCTGGAGGTGACGGACTACGGTTCGCAGGGCAGTCCTGAGGGCAAACGGGTGCGGCGTAGGGTGTGTGATATCGCCCGGCATCATCTGGAGAGTCCGCGTGTGGGACAACTGCTGTTCCGACTGCTGGTGTATATGGGACAAGAGGAAAAACGCGGGTTGGAAGTGCTGGAACTGGGTACGTCGCTGGGTGTGACGACCGCTTATCTGGCTTCGGCAAGCAGCGCGAACAGGGTAATGACGTTGGAGGGCAGCGGGGCTGTGGCTGAGGTAGCCCGGCAACAATGGAAAGCGCTACGGCTGGAGAATGTGGAGTGCGTAGAAGGGCGGATAGAGGACTCCTTATATAAACACGCGCGCGCGAAAATCGATTTGGCGTATGTGGATGCGAACCATACGTATGAGGCGACGCTGCGTTACGCGGACTATCTGTTGCCGCGACTGACGGAAAAAGGCGTGCTGGTGGTGGACGATATTCATTATTCGCGTGAGATGTCGCGTGCGTGGGAAGCGCTGAAGGCTGACAAACGGGTGACGAGCAGCATGGATCTGTACCATGTGGGACTGCTGTTTGTCGATCCGCATTACTTGAAGAGACATTATAAGATACACATATGATTTACACAAAGACAGGCGACAAGGGTGAGACTTCGCTGGCGAGCGGCCGGCGTGTGCGCAAGGATGATGTCCGCATAGAGGCTTACGGCACGGTGGATGAGTTGAACAGTTGGGTAGGACTGCTGCGGGCAGGAATACAGAGTACGGACCGCTCCGCTGACAGAGTACAGACAGCGTTGGAGTGGGTGCAGAACAAGCTTTTTAATCTGGGTGCGGCATTGAGTGAGGCGCCGGGCGAATGGATTGCAGACGCGGATGTGAAGCAGTTGGAGGCATGGATAGACGCGATGCAGGCGGAGTTGCCTCACCAGACAGCTTTCTTGTTGCCGGCAGGTGGTGAGGCAGTGTGCCGTTGTCACGTGTGTCGGACGGTGTGCAGGAGAGCGGAACGACTGATGCTGGATTGCGGGTCGGAGACGGAGCGAAAATGGGTAAACAGGTTGAGTGACTATTTCTTCGTGTTATCGCGATATATAGGAGCATTAAATGGCGAAAAAGAGTCATTTTGGAAAAAAAATGGTGAAAAATGATAATTTCTGTTGAAAAAACTTGCAAGAATCGAATCTTTTTACTATTTTTGCACGATTTTTGAAAAACTATGCCCGCATTGGGTCGATATTGTTATAGGATTAGCTTATGTATTGGACACTGGAATTAGCTTCGAAATTAGAGGATGCGCCATGGCCTGCGACAAAAGACGAATTGTTGGATTATGCGAACCGAATAGGCGCTCCTGCGGAGGTGATTGAGAACCTGGAGGAGTTGGAAGATGAGGACGAGGAGCAATATGAGAGCATATTGGATATCTGGCCTGACTATCCGACGCAAGACGACGATTTCTTCTTCAACGAGGAAGAGTATTAGTCGATTGATAATTGAAAAATTGATAATTGAACATTGAAACGATATATTGTTCTGTTGGTAGGACTATTGTCCGTATTGGCTGTGCGTGCGCAGTTTGACCCGCAGATGGGACAATATATGTATATGTCAGCGAGCTATAACCCTGCAGCGGCAGGTGAGGGCGACATGATGAAGGTAGCCGGAATGCACCGCATGCAATATGTGGATATTTCGAATGCGCCGATGAGCACATGGTTCAGTTTCAGTTCGCCCTTTGTAATCGCTAAGACCCGACATGGCGCCGGTTTGCGTTTCCTGAACGACCGGTTTGGCTTGTTTTCCACGCAGGCGCTGTACGCGCAATACGCGTATCGTCAGAAACTGGGAGACGGATACCTGAGCGCGGGAGTGGATTTGGGATTCATCAATGTGGGCTTTCGTGGAGACTCGGTCAACCTAAGCAAGATGGGCGATGACTATCACGAGGCGAACG
Organism: Bacteroidales bacterium UBA2800; assembly: GCA_002351925.1. GTDB lineage: Bacteria > Bacteroidota > Bacteroidia > Bacteroidales > Paludibacteraceae > Colicola. The sequence goes on along the minus strand of DEHM01000004.1, from coordinate 34,086 downwards.
ATGAGGCGATACCAACCGCCAGTAAGTCGGGAATGAAATTTGACATGGGTGTGGGCCTATACTATTGTACTCCGGTCTGGTGGGTAGGAGCGAGTTACAGTCACGTGACGCGACCGCTGGTAGCCTGGGATGACAAGACGGATGTGCGGGTAGTAGGAACGATGTACGTCGTAGGCGGTTATCATTGCCGGCTGAAGCACTATAAAGAATGGATGCTGACGCCGAGTGCGATGATCATGAGCGATTTTGTGAGCTGGGATGTGAACCTGACGCTGATGTGCGACTACAAAGACCGTTACCGCTGGGGACTGGGTTACCGCATCGCAGGAAGTGTGAACATATTGCTGGGCATAGATATCATCTCCGGTCTGCAGCTGGGATACAGCTGTGAGTTGCCGCACAACAAATTGCTGGCGGAGAGTTATGGAAGTCACGAATTATACTTGTCGTACAGCTTCGATATACTGAAACCGAAGCGGACAAACAAATATAAATCAATTAGATATTTATAATATTTGATCAAATATGAAAGTAGCAAAGATTTTGCCATTGATCGTGTTTGCGATTGCACTGGCGAGTTGTAACAAGCCGGCCGGAGAGCTCGTGGGAACGAGGAAGGCCACTAATTTCAAAGAGGCTAACCCCTATGGTATGTTGTTTATCAAGAAGGGTAGTTTTATGATGGGTGCCAACACTCAGTCGGCAGTGTTTGAGCAACCGGACAACATCGTGATGGTGACGGTGGATGCGTTCTGGATGGACGAGACCGAGATCACCAACAACGAGTATCATCAGTTTGTAGACTGGGTACGTGACTCTATCGCGTTGACGAACCTGATAGCAGCGGGTATGACCGATTACGCCATCCAGCCTAAGGATGAGGACTTTGATGAGGATAACTTCCGCATCAACTGGCGTAAGAAAGTGCCCTGGAACAGCAAGGAGGAGGACGTTGTAGACGCTCTGTCGACGATGTACTACTCGGATGGTTCGCTGAACACGAACAATCTGCACTATCGTTACAGCTGGGTGAACATGGACGAGGCGCTGCCGCAACGTAACAAATTCGACGTGGCAACGAGTACGTATCCTCCCGGCGCAACAGCACGTGTAGACACGTTCTGGGTAAACGAGCGTAATGAGATCAAGGACTCGACTATTTTCCGTCCGTTGCGTGAGCCGAAAGACCTGTTGACCGAGAAGATCATCAGTATCTATCCGGATACGTTGGTATGGGCACGTGACTTCCAGTTCTCGTATAACGACCCGTTGCTGCATATGTATTTCAAGCACCCGGGCTATGCGGAGTATCCGGTAGTGGGTGTGACCTGGGAGCAGGCGCATGCATTCTGCAACTGGCGTACCAAACTGTTTAACATGTACTCGGCAACCGAGGCAAACGCTTATCGTCTGCCTTCGGAGGCACAGTGGGAGTATGCTGCACGCGGTGGTCGCAAGATGGCGATGTATCCGTGGGGTAGCAACTATGCGCGTGACGGTAAGGGTTGCTTCTTTGCAAACTTCAAGCCGTATCGTGGTGCCTACAACGATGATACGGGTACTACGACGATGAAGGTAGCTCAGTTCCGTCCGAATGATTTCGGTCTGTTTGACATGGCCGGTAACGTATCGGAGTGGACCAACTCGGCTTATCAGAGTGCTGCCAATACGAATATTCACGACTTGAATCCGGACTACAGCTACATGGCTCGTAAGGCCGATCCGGACATCCTGAAACGTAAGGTAGTGAAGGGTGGTAGCTGGAAGGATATCAGCTACTTCATGCAGTGCGGTGTGCGCACCTATGAGTATCAATATGAGAGCCGTCCGTACATCGGTTTCCGTTGCGTACGTGCTTATATTGGCGATTAATAAATATTAACGAATAAATCTAAAAACACAATATTATGGCTACAGAAAACGCTGCAAAGCAAGGTTTTGGTGCAAAGTTCATGCATTGGTATGAGTCTTATCAAGGTAAGAACATCACAAACATCGTTTATTCGGTAGGTGCCTCCGTCGTTATTATCGGTGCATTGTTCAAGATTTTGCACTGGCCGGGCGCAAGTCAGGTGCTGATGGTGGGTATGTTCACCGAGGCCTTCTTGTTCCTGATTGGTACGTTGGAGCATCCGCATCCAGAGTTCCACTGGGAGAACGTGTTCCCGCAGTTGCTGGAGTACGGAACGAAACCGGAGTTGTTGGAAGAGAAGTCGAAACAGGCTCGTCCGACATTGTTGGGTGCCGGTGTTGCCGGAGCGAACACTCCGATGAATCCTACTCAGCCGGCAGGTCAGACGACCTCTACTCCGGGTGCGCAAGTACACGCGCTGAAAGAGGAAGACGTGAAGGCGCTGAAAGAGGGTATTGCTAACTTGGCTAAGACTGCTTCGCAGTTGAGCGAGCTGGACAAAGTGGCTCAGACGGGCGTTAAGTTGGGTGAGAAACTGGCAGCAGCAGAGGTTGCTACGGAGAACTACACCAACAAGTTGTCGGCTGCAGGTGTAGCTACCGATTCGTTCACGCAGACCACCAATGGCCTGAGTGCAACGTATGCACAGGTAGGTGAGGACATCAAGAACGTAGCCAGCGAGACCAAGGCTTACAAGGAGAGCGTAGAGGAAATGGGCAAGAAGATAGCTTCGCTGAACTCGGTTTATGAGCTGCAGCTGCAGGCCGTGAATGCTCAGGTGGAGGCACAGAAGAGTGTGACTGCATCGGCTAAGGAGGCTGCTGAGGCACAGATAGCTTATGCTAACGGTGCTAAGCAACTGCAGAAGCAAGTGGCAGACCTGAACGCTATCTACGGTAATATGTTGAATGCGCTCGCATAAGTTTAACCTCTAAACACTTCAGTAATGGGTGGAGCAAAAAACTGTCCGGAAACCCCGAGACAAAAAATGATTGGTATGATGTACTTGGTGCTCACCGCCATGTTGGCGTTGAACGTAAGTACGGATATCCTCAACGGTTTTACGTTGGTGGACAATAGTCTGCATTCTTCTATTGCTGCATCGGATGTGCGTAACGCGAAGTTGTACCGTGATTTCCAGGCCGCTTACCGCGATAACCCGGAGAAGACGAAGGAGTGGTACGACAAGTCGGTGGAGGTTCAGAAACGTGCTGACTCGTTGTTCAATTATATCCAGGATTTCAAGGAGCAGATAGCTATCCTGGCCGATGGTAAAGCGGCTGTTGATGAGCGCAAAGCGCTGGGCGAGGACCCGACCTTGCATATTGAGGGTAACTCGAACCTGGATGTGACAGGTCAGTATGCTATCGTGCAGGGTCATGGTGCTGAGTTGAAAGCGCTGGTGGCTTACTATCGCGACTATGCAGCTGAGTTGTGCGAGCACGATGCGGAGTTGCGTAGTTCTATTCGTCAGAACCTGGCTACGGAGCGTGGTTGGAATGCACATGAGAAAGACTCGTGCGACTGGGAAGTGGCTGTGTTTGACGGCATGCCGGTAGGCGCTTCGATCACTATTCTGACCAAGATGCAGAACGATGTTCGCTCGACGGAAAGCCAGTTGATACAATACCTGATGGATCGTACGGACGCGGGTGACCTGCGCGTGAATAAACTGAACGCGTACGTGATACCTAACTCCAACTACGTGATTCGTGGCGGTCGTTACAGTGCCCAGATTATCTTGGCAGCTATTGACTCGACGCAGCGTCCTGACTACTATGTAGAGGGCCAGAAGATCGACGAGAGCGGTCTGTACGAGGTAGCCGCTACGGGTGTGGGTCTGAAGAAATACTCCGGTTGGATTGCTTATCAGAACCCCTCGTCGGGTGAGATAGAGAACCTGCCTTTCTCGAGTGAGTATAGCGTAGGTGAGCCTGCTGTAACGATCTCGAATACCGACCTCAACATCATGTACCGCGGCTATGACAACAAGTTCTCTATCTCAGTACCGGGTGTGTCCAACGACAAGGTGAAGGTGAACGTTAGCGGTGCTTCCGTACGTCAGCAGGGTGGTCTTTGGATCATCAAGCCGGGCGACGGTGCGCGCAACGTGACGATCTCCGTAATGGCCGAGTTGGACGGAAGAATGCAGTCGATGGGTAGCAAAGAGTATCGCGTGAAGGCATTGCCGAAGCCGGGTGCTTACCTGAAATCGGGCGAGAACGAATACTCGGATGGCAATATCTCTCGTGGTGCGTTGTTGAACAGTTCGGCTACCGTGATTGCTTCGTACGGTCCGGACGGTCTGTTGGACCTGCCGTTCCAGATTACCAGTTTCAAGGTGAACATCAACGGTGTGTTGACCGAGGCTCGCGGCAACCGTTTCACGGCAGATCAGCGTAGTCGTCTGGAGAAATTGAAAATGGGCGCTATCGTGGTCATTACCGATATCCGTGCCAAGGGTCCGGACGGTAAGGAGACGCGTCTGTCGCCAATTCCTCTATCACTGAATTAATATTTGACACATATGATAAAGAAACTCAGTATTATCGCATGCTTGGTGCTTGGCTTTACGACGGTTCAAGCGCAGCATAAGGTTACCTCTTTCTTCGATGAGGTAGGTAGTGCACGTATCCAGACCGAGGAGTTCTCGCAGGCACACGACACTATCGTGATGGTAGATCACCGTATCGATGATGTGATTTGGGCGCGCTATGTCTATCGTATCATCGACATGCGTTACAAGCAGAACTATCAGCTCTATTTCCCGACCAAGTCGGACGATGCTGACTATCGTAACTTGTTCAAGGTGATTACGGATGCCGTAGTGGACGGTCTGCCTATCTACGAGAAAAACATGGAGAATATCAAGCCGGACTTCAATCAGGCTCCCATCTCGCGTGATGTCATCCCGACGATGTTCATGGCCGATGATCCTCTGGCCGACTATTCCGACGATCCGACCCACTTCGATATTACCAGTTCGGATGCTATGTTGGTGCACTATGACAGCATCGCTGACGAGTTGTCGTTCCACTTCTATCCGTTCGAGAAGCTGGTGAAGAACCAGTTGAAGTACCTGATTCAGGAAGTGGTGTTCTTCGACAAGCACACGTCGCGTATGCACACCAAGATTATGGCCATTGCGCCGCTGCAGTCGGACAAGATCTCGACGCGTGACGACTCGAACATCATGGGTTCGTTGCGTGAGTCGATCATGTTCTGGATTCCGTTTGATGCACTGCGTCCGTATCTGGCCATGCAGTACGCTATTCCTAACCGCAACGAGGTAAAACGCGTGACGTATGATGAGTTCTTCCAGAAACATCTGTACACGAGTTACATCGTAGGTGAGGGTAATATGTACAACCGTTGGATACCGGATTACTCGGGAACGGTAGAGCAGGTTAAGAAAGAACAGGAGCGTATTGCTACCGAGTTGCTTAACTTCGAGCAAGATCTCTGGGAATATTAATACATGCGTAAACACCGTTTTCGTAATTCGTATCTGACTTCCGCCGTCAGCGTTTCGCTTGTGCTATGCCTGATAGGCTTGGAATGTGTGCTCCTGCTTTCAGCAGGGGCACTCGTTACACGCATGCGCGAGAAGATGACCCTGACTGCTGTCTTGTCGCAGGAGGCGGATACGACACAGTGCGCCCGTCTGGAGCAGATCCTGGAGAGTAGTCCGGCGTGCAGCAGCTATGCCTATGTATCGCGTGAAGCGGCGCTGCAGGAGCATATCACATCGCTGGGCGAGGATCCTACCGTCTTCTTGGGCTATAATCCGTTGTCGGCGAGTTATGAGATACACCCGACGGAGGCCTATAGCGCTCCCGACAGTCTGGCGGTGCTGGCCGAGAAATTGCAGAGTCTGCCTTATGTGACCGAGGTGATTTATCCGCGTGACCTAGCTGACCTGATGAGCCGAAATGTCAGTGAGATGGCGTGGGCGTTGCTCATTGTGGCAGGTGTGCTGCTGCTGGTAGCCATGGCGCTGATCATCAACACGATCAGGCTGCAGATATATTCCAAGCGTTTCATCATCAACACGATGACGCTGGTAGGAGCCACGGCCTGGGTGACGCGTCGTCCGTTTGTGTGGCGCAATATGCTGATGGGCTTTGTCTCCGGCTTGGTAGCGCTGGCTATCCTGAGCGGAGTGGTCTATTATGTTGAGGTGCGTTTGGGTGTGATGCTCTTCGCCCTGACATGGCAGAATATCGCTTTTGTGTCGGCGGTAGTGCTCGGTACCGGCTTGTTCATCACGTGGCTGGCCTCGATGATAGCTACCGGCCGATATATCCGCATGGATAATAACTCGTTGTACGAGATTTGATTAACTGATATGAAACATACACTTCCTACACTCAACCTCATCCTGATTGCTGTGTCGTTCCTGATCATCGTGCTGGGCTTTGCCCTGATGGTAGGAGAACCGTCGGGTGAGGTATATAATCCCGACATCTTCTCTTTCCGTCGTATCACGGTGGGGCCGATGATTGCACTCTTCGGCTTTGTCTTTATGATTTTTGCCATCTTGTTCCGCGGTAAGAAAAGATGAGTTGGTTTCACGCACTTATATTGGGTATTGTTCAGGGACTGACGGAGTTTCTGCCGGTCTCTTCTTCGGGCCATCTGGAGATAGGCCATGCGCTGCTGGGTACGTCGGGTGAGGAGAACCTGACGTTTGCTATTATCGTCCATGTGGCGACGGTGCTGTCGACTCTGGTGGTGCTGTGGCGCGAAGTGGCGGTACTGTTTGCCGGCACGTTCACCACGCCGCGATGGAACGAGGAGAAGGACTATGTGGCCAAGATCCTGGTGTCGATGATACCGGTGTTCGTGGTAGGTATGTTCTTCAAGGATCAGGTGGAGGCACTCTTCGGCAACGGTCTGTTGCTGGTGGGTTGTTGCCTGCTGTTGACGGCCGGGCTGCTGGCGCTGAGCGAGTGGTTGCAGAAAAGACGTCAGGGCGCAGGTCATGAGGTGGGCTACAAAGATGCCATCCTCATCGGTATTGCTCAGGCGTGTGCCGTGTTGCCGGGCTTGAGTCGTTCGGGCACTACGATAGCTACGGGACTGCTCTGTGGCGTGAAGAAAGAGAGTGTGGCGCAGTTCAGCTTCCTGATGGTGCTGATCCCTATTCTGGGCGAGGCGCTGCTGGACAGCCTGAAACTGCTGAAGGGTGAGGCTACGATGGACATCGGCCTGCTGCCTGCGCTGGTAGGTTTTGTGGCGGCGTTCGTCACCGGTTGTCTGGCTTGCCGTTTTATGATAGAGATTGTGCGTCGTCAGCGCCTGATATGGTTTGCTATCTATTGTGCCATCGTCGGCTCGGTAGCTATCATCACAACCCTGTGCTAAGTTATGTGGGATTTTGAGGAAGGCGAAGTGTTGGCGTTTGACAAGCCGCTCCATTGGACCTCTTTTGACCTGGTGGCGAAGATACGATGGAACCTCTGCCAGAAGCTGGGACGCAAGAAACTGAAGGTGGGACATACGGGGACGCTCGATCCGCTGGCGACGGGAGTGGTGGTCATCTGTACGGGCAAGAAGACCAAACTGATTGACCAACTGCAGTATGATGTAAAAGAATATATCGCTACGCTCCAGCTGGGAGCCACCACGCCGAGCTACGATATGGAGAAAGAGGTGGATGCAACCTATCCGACAGCCCATATCACCCGCGAGTTGATCGACCGGACAATACCAGCGTTTCTCGGTGAACAATGGCAAGTGCCGCCTATGTTCTCTGCCGTCCAGATCAACGGCAAGCGGGCGTACGAGTTGGCACGCAAAGGCGAGACGGTAGAACTGAAGCCCAAGTTGCTCGTTATCGACGAGATAGAGGTGCTCCGTTTCGACGAGCAGGCGATGCAGCTGACGATACGCGTAGTGTGTTCCAAAGGGACGTATATCCGAGCCCTGGCACGCGACATAGGTGAGCGACTCGGCTCCGGCGCCTACCTGACGGCCCTCCGCCGCACACGAGTGGGGCAGATAGATGTAAAAGATTGTTATACTATAGATCAATTCCTTGATCAACTGAAGGATTACGAATATGTACAAGACGAATGACATGAGGCTCAGCCAGTTCCGTTTTCAGCTGCCTGAGGAGCAGATAGCTCAGTTTCCGACCCCCTATCGTGACGACGCACGCCTGCTGGTGCTGCATCGTAAGAGTGGTGAGATAGAGCACAAGATGGTGACCGACATGGTTGACTATTTCGACGAAGGCGACCTCTGTGTGTTCAACGACACGAAGGTTTTTCCTGCTCGTCTCTGGGGACACAAGGAGAAGACTAATGCCCTCATCGAGGTGTTCCTGCTCCGCGAGCTGAACCATCGTGCCCGCTACTGGGACGTACTGGTGGACCCGGCGCGTAAGATACGTATCGGCAACAAGCTGACGTTCGACGAAGACCCGTCGATAGTGGCAGAAGTCATCGACAACACCACCAGCCGCGGACGTACGTTCCGCTTCCTGACCGACTACGACAACGAGGAGTTTGTGCCGCGTCTGTATGCACTGGGTAGCGCACCGCTGCCTAAGTATATCCGTCGTCCGATGGACGCTGAGACGATGCAGCGGTATATGGAGAGTTTCCACAATCAGCCTGTACGCGAGATGGATATGGAACGCTATCAGACTATCTTCGCCAGCAAAGTGGGCGCGGTAGCTGCACCGGCTTCCGGACTCCATTTCTCCAAACATCTGCTCAAGCGTATGGAGATACGCGGTATAGAGACCGAGTTCCTGACCAGCCATGTGTCGCTGGGTATCTTCAAGGATATCGACGTGGAGGACCTGACCAAGAACAAGATGGAGTCGGAGCAGATCATCCTGAGCGAGCGTCTGGCTAATGCCGTCAACCGTGCGCACGAAGAGCAACGTCGTGTGTGTGCTGTCGGCACCGAGGTGATGCGCGCTATGGAACACGTGGTCGGCACCAATGGTCAACTCAAGGCCTATGACGGCTGGACCAACAAGTTCATCTTCCCGCCCTATCGCTTCACGGTGGCCAATGCCTTCTTTGTCAACCTGTATATGCCGCAGTCGAGTCAGCTGATTATGGTAGCGGCTTTCGCCGGTTTCGAAGAGACGATGCACGCTTACGAAGAGGCCGTAGAAAAAGGTTATCGTTTTGGCGACTATGGCGATGCGATGCTGATAGTAGACTGATGAATGTCCGTATAGATCCATCTTGGCAACGCGTACTGCAGACGGAGTTTGACAAACCGTATTTCGAACTCCTCACTCAGTATGTGCGCCAACAATATCAGACCCACAGGTGTTTCCCGCCTGCCGGTCTGATTTTTAATGCATTCGACTCCTGTCCTTTTGACCGCGTACGGGTTGTCATCATTGGCCAGGATCCTTACCATGAGCCGGGACAGGCAATGGGACTGAGTTTCTCGGTGCCGGAGGGCGTGCAAATTCCTCCGTCGCTCGTGAATATCTACAAGGAGATTCACCGTGACCTGGGTACGCCTATTCCGCAGAGCGGTGACTTGCGCCGCTGGGCCGAACAAGGGGTGCTGCTGCTTAACGCGACGCTGACCGTGGAGGCACACCGTGCCGGCAGTCATCAGGGCAAAGGATGGGAAGAACTGACCGATGCTGCCATCATGGCGCTAAATAAGCAACGCGAGCACTTGGTCTTCATGCTGTGGGGCTCGTATGCCCAACGCAAAGGCCAGTTCATCGACCGTCAACGCCACCTGGTGCTGCAGACGTCCCATCCGTCACCGCTGTCCGTCTATCGCGGTTTTGACGGATGCGGACACTTTAGCGCGGCCAATAACTACCTGATAAGAACCGGCCAGGAGCCAATACGTTGGTAAATGGTCAATGACTGAATAGTACATGAAAACGCTACTCCTGATTGATGCGTATGCGATGATCTATCGCGCCTACTACGCCTTTATCCGTGCCCCGCGCATGAACAGCCGAGGCGAGAACACGTCCGCCATCTTCGGCTTTGTGGTCACGCTCGACGACCTGCTTCGCAAAGTGAGTCCTACTCATGTGGGTGTCGCCTTCGACCCTCACGGCCCTACGTTCCGTCATGAGGCGTTTGAGCAGTATAAGGCGCAACGCGAGGAGACACCGGAGGATATTCGGCGTGCGGTGCCGGTCATCAAGAACCTGCTGCAGGCGATGAACATACCTGTGATGGAAGTGGACGGTTTTGAGGCCGACGATGTCATCGGAACGCTCTCCCGGCAAGCGGAGCAGGCGGGCTTTGAGGTCTATATGGCTACGCCCGACAAGGACTACGGTCAGCTCGTTACCGACCATGTACGTATGTACCGGCCGCGGCATACCGGTGGGTTCGAGATACTGGGTCCGCAAGAGGTGTGCGAGAAATATGGTCTGCAGCATCAGTCGCAAGTGATCGACCTGCTGGGCCTGATGGGCGATGTAAGCGATAACATACCCGGTTGCAAAGGAGTGGGGGAGAAGACGGCGGTAGCGCTACTCCAGCAGTTTGGCTCTATCGACAACATGCTGGCCCATACCGACCAGATCAAAGGAGCGCTGCGGCAGAAAGTGGAGAGTCAGGTGGAAGAGATACGTTTCTCCCGTTTCCTGGCGACCATCCGCACCGACGTGCCTATCACGCTGGACGAACAACTGCTCAGTAAGAAAGAACCGAATAACGAGGCGCTGGCTAATCTGTACCGCGAGCTGGAGTTCAACACTTTGCTCAAGAAACTGAATATCCCGAGTGCGCCGAGTGTTCCCAGTGCGCCCAAGAAGCCGAGTAAGCCTGCCGATCCTGCGCAGCTGGACCTTTTTGCCGCACCTGAGGAGCCGGCGGCCGAAAACACTTCGCCGGTAGCCACTTTTGATACTATAGAGAACCGTCTCTGTCAGTATCTGCTCAATCCCGAGGTAGCATTCAATCCCTATAAAGAGCCGGATTTTGCGGCACTCAAGGCGGATGCGGACCTCTGGAACTTGTATAACGAGGTGGAGTTGCCGTTGGTGCCGGTGCTCCGTGAGATGGAAGCAGCGGGTGTACGTATCGACGTGGCGCAACTGAAGCAGGCGGAGGCTGCCCTGACAGAAGAGTTGCGGGCGCTCGAGCAGCGTATATACGAATTGGCCGGCGAGCCCTTTAATATCAACAGCCCGAAGCAGGTGGGCGAGCTACTCTTCGACCGTCTCCGGCTGGACAGTAAGGCCAAGAAATCGAAGACCGGCCAGTATTCCACCTCGGAAGAGGTGCTGGTCGCCCTCAAAGAGCGGCACCCGGTGGTAGGCGCTATACTCGACTATCGCGCCCTGAGCAAACTTATCTCAACCTATATCTCCGCCCTGCCGGGTTATATAGCGGCCGACGGCAAGATACACACGACGTACAACCAGACCGTCACGGCAACGGGTCGTTTGTCGAGCAGCAATCCGAACCTGCAGAACCTGCCGGTGCGTACCGAGCGCGGCCAACTGATTCGCCGCGCGGTCATACCCGACGAGGGCTGCCTGTTCCTCAGTGCCGACTACAGTCAGATAGAGCTGCGGCTGATGGCGCATTTCTCGCAGGACGAACATATGCTGGCTGCTTTCCGCAACGGACAGGATATCCATGCGGCCACTGCTGCGCGTATCTTCGGTCTGCCCATCGAGCAGATCAGCAAGGACCAGCGCCGGCAGGCTAAGACGGCCAATTTTGGTATTATCTACGGCATCTCGGCCTTCGGCCTAGCCCAGCAACTCGACTGCAGCCGCACCGAGGCCAAGCAACTCATCGACGACTATTTCGCGGCTTTTCCGCGGGTGATACAGTATATAGAGGCCCAGAAAGAACTGGCGCGGCAGCGCGGCTATGCGGAGACACTCTTCGGGCGCAAGCGTTACCTGCCGGATATCAACTCTCACAACGCGACCGTCCGTTCGTTTGCGGAGCGCAACGCTGTCAACGCGCCTATTCAGGGCACGGCGGCAGATATCATCAAGATGGCTATGGTCAGCATCCATCGTCGGCTGAAGGAAGAGAACCTCAGGGCGCAGATGATCATGCAGGTGCACGACGAACTCAACTTCAACGTGCCGGTCGAGGAAGTGGACCGCGTACGCGAGATAGTGGTGACGGAGATGCAGAACGCCGTCCATTTGTCGATACCCCTTATCGCCGACTGTGGTGTCGGCACCAACTGGCTTGAAGCTCATTAGTGCCATATTGCTTGTCATCCGCGTCCTGTGCATCGGGAATAGCTTCTCGTGGGACGCTGTCGAACAGGAACTTGTGCCTCTGTGCGACGCGGCAGGAGTGCAGGTGGAGGTGCATAATCTCTACTACGGCGGTTGTTCGTTGCAGCAGCATGCGGAGTTTTTGCTCTCAGATACCGCAGCGTACAGCCACAGAGTGTGTACGAATGCCGTGCTGCGGACTATCAAGGACACGGTCTCTTTGCGTCAGGCACTCCGGGATGGTGAGTACGACTATATATCCCTCCAGCAGGCCAGTCACGACAGCGGTATACGCGGCAGTTATGAGCCGTGGCTGACTATGCTCATCGACACGGTGCGGGCGTACCAGCCGCGGGCGCAGCTCTGCTGGATGCAGACCTGGGCATATAGCCAAGATGCGCAGCATCCGGCTTATCCGCGCTACCACAGCAACCAGCAGGAGATGTGGGACAGTATCCGGGCTTGTACAAAAGCATTAACCATTCGACATTCGTCCTTGCGCCTTATCCCTTGCGGTCAGGCTATCCAGAACGCCAGGGCGACTAAGTTGGGCGACACGCTCTGCCGCGACGGCTACCATCTCAACTATGTCTACGGGCGCTATACGGCTGCGTGCGTGTGGTATGAGTTGTTGACCGGCAGAGATGTGCGGTATAACCGATATAAGAATCCGCAGATGACGCGGCGGCAACGTATATATACGCAGAAAGCCGCCCATAAGGCGGTATATGCAGGATTTCTTCGTAATCCCTAGCCCTCGCCGTGGGCGAGTGCTACAATCCAAAAACAAAAATCGCACTTGAGAACAAGCTCTCAGATGCGATTTCGTTTTTGTCTTGTGATCCATGCAGGATTCAAACCTGCAACCCCCACATCCGTAGTGTGGTACTCTATTCAGTTGAGCTAATGGACCTTTTTTCAAAAGCGGGTGCAAAGGTACTGCTTTTTTTTGAATTGTGCAAATTTTTCGGCAAAAAAATGCAAATTTAGCACGATTTTGTTAATAATCGGGTACTTTTCCACTCCCTTTGAGACATCAAAGCGTCCTAATGGCATAAATAGCTATTTTACCAGATTCTCAAATTCCTCGCACGTACGCATTATACGCGCCGCGCGCACATATGTATTTTAAAATGTGGTGGAATCTCCGGATAAACCTTGCGGACGATGAGGTCATCCGCTTCGAGCGTGCGTAGCACGGTATAAATTGACAGAAATAAGAAAAGCTTGCAAACTTCTGCATAAACAAATAATGGAATAAGTGGTGCGTTTCTGGCGCATAAAATAGGAATAAGTGGTTAAAAGCTTGCATATATCAATTATTTTTTGTACTTTTGCAGGCAAAATCGCATATATATGATAAAGCATTTTATACCGGCACTTGCTTGTGTCGCGATGATCATGGCTGGATGCACAATGCAGCGTCAGCAAGAACAAGTATCCATGGACTACCCCCGGGCTGAGTGGGATATGGCAGGAGTGATTTTGATGCATACACCCGGACAGGAGTTGTTCGATGGGGTCATTCATCCCTCGGCAGGTCTGTTTGAACACTATTTCGATGTGGACAAAGCAGCCGAGGAACATCGTGCATATATCCGCCTGTTGGAGGCGAACGGCATCCAAGTCTATACCGTGACGGAAATCCTGAACGAAGTGTCGTTGGACACCTTGCGGATGTTGGCAGACCATGAGCTGACATACGACCTTAGCGCTATGCCGGATGCTGATAAAGCCGATGCTGAGGCTTATCGGCAGGAGGTGTTGTCGCAAATGAGCCGGGCAGACCTGATACGCTGTATTTTGCTCCGTCCTGCGGTCAGACTCTTGCCTGCGGATAACAACACCGGCGTGGATGCGGAGTATGTCCATGACCCATTGATGAACCTCTATTTCACGCGTGACCAGAGTATCACCACGCCTCGCGGACACATCATCTGTCGCATGAACTCCCCACAAAGGGCGGTGGAGACATCGGTCATCGACCTGTGTTATCGGCACTTAGGACTGACGCCTGTGCTGCGAATCGAAGGAAACGGACGGCTTGAAGGAGGCGATTATATTCCTGCAGGAACGGTAGCGTTTATCGGCTGCGGTATGCGTACCAACGAAGAGGGAATCCGTCAGATCATGGAAGCGGACGCTTTCGGACATGACACGATCGTGGTGGTACATGACCATAAACGCTGGCAGATGCAGATGCACCTCGATACGCATTTTAACATCATCGACCGCGATCTGTGTACCATGGTCAGCAGTCGTCTGAATGCCAAACCCGGAGAGCCGGAATTTAACACCTGCGACATCTATGCACGCGAACCCGGCACGAAGTCGTACAGCTTGCAGCAGAAAGACCTGCCGTTTGTTGAGTACATGCGCGGACGAGGGTTTGAAATCATTCCTATTGATCATGAGGACGAGATGCACTATGCCAATAACTATCTCACTATCGCACCTCGGCATATTATGGCGGTAGCAGGGCAGAGCAAAGC
>DEHM01000004.1:13600-19369 GCA_002351925.1 Bacteroidales bacterium UBA2800 | reverse complement strand
GCTGCCCATTGTATGACGCAAGTACTCAAACGTGCTTCCGCAAAGCAGTAAAACGAAAAACAGAAAGAATTTAGATTAATGCAACGGATTTGTGATTTTATAGCCAAATGGATGGGTGTGATCGTGCTGCTGGTAGCCGCACTAAGTCTTGTTGTGCCCTCTTCGCTCGCGTGGATCGGCACGTGGGTCATCAATCCGATGTTGGGCGTCATCATGTTCGGCATGGGGTTGACGCTTTCCGCAAATGACCTCAAGATAGTGCTGAGTCGTCCGCGCGATATCTTCATCGGTTGCCTCACGCAGTTTACCGTCATGCCGCTGTTAGCATGGGGTCTGACCAAAGTTTTCTCGCTTCCCCAAGAACTGGCGATAGGCGTCATCCTCGTTGGCTGTTGTCCGGGCGGAACGGCATCGAATGTGATCACTTATCTTGCCAAAGGTGACCTGGCTCTATCTGTGGGCATGACCGCTGCATCCACTTTGCTTGCGCCGATATTGACGCCGCTTCTCGTCTGGCTCTTGGCGGGCACGATGGTCGATGTGCATACCACGGGGATGTTAATGAGTATCGTCTATATCGTGATCCTGCCCATCGTCTGCGGTTTGCTCTGCCAGCGTTTCATCCCGAAGATTACGCAACGCGTCACGCCTTACTTGCCTGCGTTCTCATCCCTTGCGGTGGCGCTAACCGTCGGCATCGTCGTGTCGCATAATGCCGACCGGCTTATGACCGCAGGTCTGCTCGTCGTGCTCGTGGTGATGCTGCATAACCTCTTCGGACTCGGTATCGGCTATCTGGTCGGTCGCTTGTTGCGTCTGCAACGTCCGAAAAGCGTGGCGCTCAGTATAGAAGTAGGCATGCAGAACTCCGGCTTGGCTACCTCGCTGGCGGTAATGCATTTTGCGGCATTCCCTTTAGCCACTATTCCCGGAGCTGTCTTCAGCGTCTGGCATAACATCAGTGGCGCTATCATCGCACGTATCTATTCAAGAATATGACCATCGTTTAATGAATACCGCTATGCGTAAACCATTCTTACTCTTGGCATTGGCGTCCGTTCTGTTGCTCTCGTGCCAAAAACAACAACCCGCTCCCGAGCCGGAGAAAGACAGCAGTGCGTTTGTCAATCTGACAGACATCATCCCCGATGCGGTTTTGGAGATCCGCTACTACAGCACGTATAATTTTGTGGGTGAACGCATCGACGGCTACGAGCAGCCGGTGGCGCTCATGACACGCCAGGCGGCAGACTCGCTCAAAGCCGTCAGCGACGAACTGAAAGCGTACGGCTACCGCCTTAAGATTTGGGATGCCTACCGTCCGCAGACTGCCGTCAACCATTTTATCCGTTGGGCGGAGAACGTGCAGGACACGGCGATGAAGAAGATTTTCTACCCCATGGTGGACAAGTCGCTGCTCTTTGAGCAGGGATATATCTATGCGCGCTCTTCCCATTCGCGCGGTTCGACGGTCGATCTGACACTCATTGATGCGGCTACGGGCAAGGAACTGGACATGGGCTCACCGTTTGACTGGTTCGGCGAGGAGAGCCATCCGGACTACCCCTGCAAGCTCTACCGTCAGTCCGAGAACCGTCTTACCTTGCGCAAAGCGATGCTCCGTCACGGCTTTGAGCCGATAGACAGCGAGTGGTGGCATTTTACCCTCCGCAACGAGCCTTTCCCCGATACCTATTTCGATTTCCCAATTAGGCAATTATAGGCAATGACCGTTCCCCAGTTACATACCGACGCGCTGCACCGGATGGCGTATGCCACGGACGCGAGTGCTTATCGCGAGATGCCTCTGGCAGTATCGTACCCCAAGACGGAGGACGACCTGCGTGCGCTGATTGATGAAGCACGCCGGCGCAAGACGCACCTCATTCCCCGTGCAGGCGGAACGAGTATAGCAGGACAGGTGGTAGGCAGCGGTATTGTGGTGGACGTGAGCCGGTACATGAACCGTATCCTCTCCATCGACCCCGAACGGCGTACCGCCCGCGTGCAACCCGGCGTGGTGCGCGACGAACTGAATATCGCGCTCCGTCCGTACGGGCTGTTTTTCTCGCCGGAGACCTCAACTTCCAACCGCTGCTGCATAGGCGGCATGGTGGGCAATAACTCCTGCGGCACGCACAGCCTCGTCTATGGCTCCACGCGCCACCACGTAGTGGGACTGCGGGTCATGTTAGCGGACGGAAATGTGTACACCCTTACTCCCTCTCTTGAGGAGAGGGTTGGGGAGAGGTTCCCTGATGCCATCCTCTCCCAACTGCGCGGATGGCAGCAAGACGGACAGGTGATGCAGGCGGTGCGGGATGCCTTTCCCGACGAGTCTATACGTCGCCGTTCGTGCGGGTACGCAATAGACGAGTGTCTGGATGCCTATGGCGAGGGCAAGGACCTCAACCTGCCTGCGCTCATCACGGGCTCGGAAGGCACCCTCTGTTTCGTGACGGAGATCACTCTCTCATTAGATGTCTTGCCGCCGAAAGAGCAGATGGTGGTCTGCGTACACCTGAGCGGAATGGATGACAGCTGGCGCACCAACCTCATCGCACTGGGTTACCAGCCTACCGCTGTGGAACTGATTGACGGTAAGATCATCGACCTCGCCCGCACGAACATAGAAGCAAGCAAGAACCTCTTTTTCGTCGATGGCACGCCGGCTGCTGTCATCGTGGCGGAGTTCAGAGCCGCGACACGTGAAGAGCTGGACAAGCAGGCGGAGGCGTTCATAGAAGCGATGAAGCAGTCCGGTATTCCGCACACCGTCACCACCGTTTATGGCAACGACGTGAGCCGCGTCTGGGCACTGCGTAAAGCAGGTTTGGGCGTGCTGTCAGCCATGTCGGGCGACGCCAAACCGGTCGGCGTGGTGGAAGACACCGCAGTAGCGCCGGAGCGCATGGAAGACTATATGAAAGACTTCCGGGCGATGATGGCGGAACAGGGACTGGACTGCGTCTATTACGGACATATATCTACGGGCGAACTGCATCTGCGCCCGGTGCTGGATTTGCACAAAGAGCATGACCGCCAACTCTTCCGTCAGGTAGCGGAACGGACCGCCGCGTTGGTGAAGAAACACCATGGCTGTCTCTCCGGCGAACATGGTGACGGACGCCTACGGGGTGAGTTTATCCCGCTGATGTACGGCAAGGAGGTCTATGAGATGATGCGCAGCCTCAAACATACATGGGACCCAGAAGGGTTGTTCAACATGGGCAAGATTGTGGACACCCCGCCGATGGACGAATATCTGAGGTTTCAGAGTTATACAAAAATTCTCAATTCTCAACTCTCCATTCTCAATTGTCTTGAGCAATGCAATGGTGCCGGAGACTGCCGCAAGTCGGCGGTCATAGGCGGTACGATGTGCCCGGCTTACAAAGCAACGGGCGACGAACTGTTCTCCACCCGCGCGAGGGCGAACGTGCTCCGTGAGATGATTGCCAACTCTCCGGACGGTATCTATTCCGAGGAAGTAAAAACGGTGCTGGATTCCTGTCTGGCGTGCAAAGCCTGCCACAGCGAGTGCCCGAGCAATGTGGACATGACGCGTCTCAGAAGCGAGATACTGCAAGAGCGGTACAACCACTCCCATGTGCCTTTCCGCACATGGTTGGTAGCGCACATGGCGGACATCGAGACGCTCGGAGGTCTTGTCCCCGGTATCTATAATTTCTTTGCTGCCAACTGTTGGACCTCTTCGGTCATCAAAAAGATAGTTGGCTTCGCTGCCGAACGGCATATACCCACGCTCAGCCGCCACTCCATACGCTGGCTGGTGAACGATTTAAATCGCCGCAATACCGAAATACCGATATATCGAAATACCGATATGTCAAAAAGCCGGATTGTTTACCTCTTCGCCGACGAGTTCACAAACCGCGCAGAAGCGGAGTTAGGGTTGCGTTTCGCCCAACTCATGACACGCTTCGGCTATCATGTGACCATTCCCAGGCACGTGGAGAGCGGCAGGGCGGCAATCAGCAAGGGTTGTCTCAAACAGGCTTCTCGCTACGCCAAACGCAATGTGGAACTGCTCAAAGACCTCATCTCCGCCGACACGCCGCTGGTGGGTATCGAGCCTTCGTGTATCCTCTCCTTCCGGGACGAGTACCCGCGTCTGGTGCCCGAAAACCTGCGCGAGGACGCCAAGCGTTTGGCGAATAACTGCCTGCTCTACGACGAGTTTCTGATGCGCGAAGTGGAAGCCGGGCGGCTGTCTAAAGAAGCATTCGGCGAACTGCAAGGCGAACTGTGGCTGCACGGCCATTGCCACCAGAAAGCACTGGTCGGCATCGAGAAAACCGCCTCGCTGCTGCGGCTCGTCAAAGGATTAGAGGTACATGTTATCCCTTCCGGCTGCTGCGGCATGGCGGGCTCCTTCGGCTACGAAGCGAAGCACTATGAGGACTCCATGCGAGTAGCCAATACCACGCTGGTGCCGGCTCTGAAGAAAGCCCAAGCGGCGAATCCCTCTATCTATGTTGCTGCGCCCGGCACCTCCTGCCGCACCCAGATAGCCGACACTACCGGCATACACGCCTACCATCCCATTGATATCCTCCGGATGGCAACGGATGGAGAAAACACAAGAAAAAACAACTAACACACCATACACACAATGAAAATCTATCGACTAACACTTCTGCTTCTTGCTTTCGCCGGACTGCTATCAGCTTGTTCCGGCGGTGAGGACTATCGGGAGCCCCAATCGGAGGAGGATCTCTCCGGCCTTGTACTGGCAGCCTCCAACGGCAGTTATTACCAGCAGAAGTACGAAAAACGCGCCGATGTGCAACTTTTCCTCACCTCCAGCGAAGCAGATGGCGTGCAGGCTGTACGGCAAGGGCACGCCGATGTCTATGTAAGCGACGAAGTGATGCTCACTAAGGCGGACCTGAAGCGTCTGGGCATGAAGAAAGCCTTTGTCGGCGAAGAGTGTTTCGATGTGGCTTTTGCCATCCGCAAAGGCAACACCGAAATTGCTGCACAACTCAACGCCTTCCTTGCCTCTGCTCCGCTGGAAGACATCACCAACTACTGGATCAACGGCGGACCCTATGTGGAGGAGCCTGCCTATACCATTCCCGAAGGAGCCAAGCCACTGTATTGTGTCTGCGCCGTGAATATAGCCCCGATCAGTTATGTGGGCGAAGGCGGTAAGTGGCAAGGCTTGGATGTTGACATTCTCCGGCGTTTTGCACATTCCGTCGGCAGGCCCTTTGAGATGCAGTTTGTGGACATCGGCTCGGCTATCATGGCAATCAACACCGGCAAGGCGGATGTGTTCTCCGGCTGTCTTTTTATCACGGAGGAACGCCAGAAATCGATGGATTTCTCTGCCCCCTACTACAAGTGCCACCCTGGCTATTTCATCGTGGACCACTCCCGTGAAGCACGTATGGGGCTGGGTGAGCGCATCCACATGAACCTCATCAAAGAGAACCGTATCAAACTCATTTGGGACGGTTTTGTCGAGACCGTCAAAATCACGTTCTTTGCTATACTCTTAGGCACTGTCCTCGGCATAGGCGTATGTGCCTGTCGTCGCAGCAAGCGCAGATGGGTGCGCGGACTGGCGGACCTGTACGGCGATTTCATCAATGGTATCCCGACACTCGTCTTGCTGCTCATCCTGTTCTATGTAGTCTTCGCCAACTCCGGCATGAGTGCTACCCTGGTGGCTATCGTGGCGTTCGCCATGTGTTTTGCGTCCTCGGCGGGAAATATCTTCGACACCTCTATCTCCGCGGT
>DEHM01000004.1:0-13447 GCA_002351925.1 Bacteroidales bacterium UBA2800 | reverse complement strand
TGTATCTCGCTGCTGAAGAACACCTCCATCGTGGGGTATATAGCCATAGCCGACCTCACGCGTGCCAGTGACCTCATCCGTTCCCGCACGTTCGATGCACTCATCCCGCTGCTCGTCATCACGATTATCTATTTCATCCTCGCCTGGCTCATCCGCAAAACGCTGAGCCTCTGCCTCCTGCGCAAATGATTAAATGCCTAAATAAATGACCAAATGGTAAATGACCAAATGGTAAATGACAAAATGGTAAATATTATTCATCTCAGCAAAACATTCATCAATCCGGACGGCTCGTCTCTGACCGTCCTCAAGGATGTGAACTGCACCATAGACAAAGGCGAAGTGATCTCTATCATCGGTCCTTCGGGCACCGGCAAGAGTACGCTTCTCAGGGCCATCAACATGCTCGAACCGCCCACCTCGGGCGAGATCATCGTCAACGGCGAGAACATCACCGCTCCCGGCTATCCGCTGGACAAGCTGCGCCGTAAGATGGGCATGGTCTTCCAGTCCTTCAACCTCTTCGAGCACATGACCGTGCTGGAGAATATCACCTACGCCCCGACGCGGCTGCTGAAAATGCCTGAGACACAAGCCAAGGAGGAAGCAATGGAGCTGCTCAAGAAAGTAGGCATGGCGCAGAAGGCGGATGTCTATCCGTCCTCCCTCTCCGGCGGACAGAAACAGCGCGTGGCCATCGCCCGTTCGCTTGCCATGCACCCGGATGTCATCCTCTTCGACGAACCCACCTCGGCGCTTGACCCTACCATGGTTGGCGAAGTACTCTCCGTCATCCGCCAGTTGGCGAAAAGCGGTCTGACCATGCTGATTGTCACCCACGAGATGCGTTTCGCACGCGACGTGAGCACACGTATCTTCTTCATGAACGAAGGTATCATCTACGAGGACGGAACGCCCGAACAGATATTCGAACATCCCGTGCATTCGGCTACCAAGGCGTTCGTCAACCGCATCCAGAAACTGGTCTATGAGATCGACTCGGACGACTTCGATTACCTGCAGATCCACACAGGACTCAATCAGTTCTGCCTCAAGTACAACATCACCGAGAAAGCCGAACTCGCTTATTCGCTCATCAAGGAGATACTCTTCACCCACATGCCGTCTTTCCGTCCGCTCACGCTGCGCCTGACGCACACCGAACTCTCCGGCGTGACGGCATTGGATTTCATGGTAGAGGGACTGAACGAATCGCCCCTGACCGATACCGCCCGTGCGTCCCTCCGTCAGCAGGTGAAGGAACTCATCGAAGAACCCACCACCCGCGGCTTCCGCATCAAACTGATTGTATGACCCATAGAAACAATAATATCTATGAACCCGAAAGAAAAGTTTAACAAGCACCCCTTGCGGTCACATGCAGGACTGTGGCTGATGCTCGTCGCCATACTGGCGATGGAGTCGATTGCCTGCGTACAGTATTTCTACACGCGTGCCACCATCAAAGCGGATGCCGTCTATCGCGCACAATCCGAGCTGCGGTCGGCGGAACAGGAAATCAACACCGCCGCCGTGGAGCTGGAAGCCGCTGCCAAGATGCTTGCCAAGATGGCGGAGTTCTGCCTGAACAACCCCGATGCCATGCCGGGATGCGTGAACACCTTGTTCGAGACGCTGGAGAGCGTAGAGGGGGCAGGAATAGCTTTTGTGCCGGATTATTACCCGCAAAAGGGCCACTGGTACGAGGTCTATGCCACCCGCAACGAACGGACCGAGAAGGGTTTTGCCATCCGTCAGATAGGCGGAGCCGACCACGACTACACCCGGTCGGAGTGGTTCAACAACGGTCTCACAATAGACCATGCCTATTGGTCGAACCCCTACGCGGACAACGAGGGCGCGCATGCTATCGTCGTCACCTGTTCCTATCCCGTCCGCGATGCCGGCAACCGTGTAGTGGGAGTCGTTTGTATCGACATTTCGCTCAGCAAACTGAAGTTCATCTTCGATTACCTGCAGGTCTATCCGGACAGTTATTACTCCATCTACACGGCTTCCGGCAAAGATATCGTCACGCCGGACACCGTGCCCGGACGCAAATACCTTATCTTTGACGAGGAGATTGAAGCTACGGGATGGAAACTGTCTATCATCATCCCGGAGGACATCCTGTATGCCGACCTCAAGCGCATCGGGCTGATTGTGAATATCCTCATGCTGATCAGCCTTGCTCTGTTAGTGTTTATCATGTACCGTAGCACCAAGAACGCCTACAAGATGATTGAGATCAACAACCAGAAGGAGCGTATGGAAGGCGAACTGGAGATCGCGCAGACCATCCAGAGCGCCATGCTGCCCAAGGTGTTCCCGCCCTTCGTGGACCGTCCGGACCTGAATATATACGGTGTGGTGCATCCCGCCAAAGAGGTAGGCGGCGACCTGTATGATTTCTATGTCCGCCACGACAAACTCTTCTTCTGCGTGGGCGACGTGAGCGGCAAGGGAGTGCCTGCGTCGTTGGTGATGGCGATGATCCGTTCGCTCTTCCGCAGCGTCACAGCGCATGAGGAACATGCCGACCAAATCATGCGCCAGATGAACGACCCTCTCACCGAGCAGAATGAACAGGACATGTTCGCCACCCTCTTTATCGGCGTGCTCGACATGGAGACCGGCGTGCTCGATTACTGCAACGGCGGACACAATGCCCCCGTATTGGTACACAAGCGGGAGAGCCGTCAGTTGGAGGTGCTGCCGAACCTGCCGATAGGTATCATGGGCGGCTTCGAGTATGTCGGCCAGACTACGCAGATACAACGCGGCGACACGCTCTTCCTCTACACCGACGGACTCACCGAGGCGGAGAACAAAGTACATGCCCAGTACGGCGAGGAACGGATGCTGAACCTGCTCGCCACCACCGACGGCATGCCGCCGAGAGACCTCGTAGAGACTTTCCAGAAAGATGTCGATGCCTTCGTCAACGGAGCGCCGCAGAGCGACGACCTCACCCTGCTTGCCATCCGTTACCAGATATCGGCCATCGTCATGCGCAACGACATACAGCAGATTCCAACCCTCTCCGAATGGGTGGACGGATTGCATGTGCCCGAGGAACTGAACATGCCTATCAACCTCGCCTTGGAGGAGGTGGTATGCAACGTCATGCTCTATGCCTACCCGGGACGTAAGGACGGCAAAGTGTTTGTCGAATATACCGAGACTGAAGACGAACACGGCAAGCAACTGATCTTCACCGTCTCCGACTCCGGCATACCTTTCGACCCGACGAAACAGAAAGAGGCGGACACATCGCTCGCGGCGGAGGACCGGGAGATAGGCGGCTTGGGCATACACCTTGTGCGCCAACTCATGGACGAAATCCGCTACGAACGCGTGGAGGGCAAGAACATCCTCACGCTGGTAAAGAAAGTAGCAAACTAATCCAATAACGCATTTTTATGCACTCCCTATGCCGCTTGTGCTGGGTTCGCCGTGGGCGTTTGCTGTCATGCTACTGTACGTGCCGGTTATTGCGGCTACGAAATGACGAACCACCACCATACCCTTGCCGATGCCGAGGCATGCGCTATTATTGCATTGCAGATTTTATGACTTACGACGAGTACATAGCGCAACAGCAGCTAGCGATGGACGAGGAGCAGCAGGAGGATAGTTGCTTCCTCGAATATCAGCCCGAAGGGCAGTTTGTTCGCGGACATTAAACCTGATAACATCGCCCAAAGCAGAAAAAAATTAATTAAAATAGTATCTATGCACCTGAACAAAGTACATCATATCGCCATCATCTGTTCCAACTATGAGCGGAGCAAACGCTTTTATACCGAAGTGCTGGGGTTGGAAGTTATGGCGGAGCATTTCCGCGAAACACGGCAGTCATGGAAAGCCGATTTGTCGCTGAACGGAAGTTATGTCATTGAGTTGTTTTCCTTTCCTTCTCCGCCACCGCGACCATCCTACCCCGAGGCAGTAGGGTTGCGACATTTGGCATTTGAGGTGGATGATATAGAAGCGGCAGAACGTGAACTGACAGAAAAAGGAATTGCGCATGAGCCCATCCGCACGGACGAGTACACGCACAAGCGTTTCGTCTTTTTCTCCGACCCGGACGATCTGCCGATCGAACTATATGAACGGTAAAATAGTAATAATTACATAAAAACTTGCATAATTCCCCAAAAGTTGTACCTTTGCAGTCGCAAATGAATAAACAACCATGATATATTATTTCTCCGCCACGGGGAATAGCCAGCATGTGGCAACACCCCGGAGCAAGTAGCCGAACTCTGCCGCTGGCTGGAAAAACACATCAAGCAGTAGCGTCTTTGGCACATGATTTGTAATAGATAGACAAACATGTTTCACCCTCAAAATAATCGCCTTATGAAAACAAGACTGCTTACTCTTTGCTTCGTTCTGATGGCAAGCCTGACGATGTCCGCACAGTATGTCGTGTCGGACAAATACGACTTGTGGTTCGAGGATACCGACTACGAGATGACCACCCGCAAACCTGAATACTGCACGGAGCACTACCAGGACTTGCGGAATGGCTGCCAGGTGCGCATCTCCGGCAGAAGGGTCTATATCTATCGCAACGGCTATTCTATTCTTTACGGCGATGAAATCAACGTGCTTTACAACGGCTATTACCGCGTCCGCCGGGGCAACACATGGTACCTCGCAGACGAAGACGGCGACTTGGTGGATGGCATCTACGGCAAGGAGATATTGTATTATCCGTTTGGATACGTGACCATTCAGCGTTCGGGAGACTACTGGGACATCTTCCATTGTTCGGGACGCAAAGTAGAAACCTATTCCTATGAGATTCCTCAGATGTTCGGAAACGGCTATTTTTGCGTCAAGCAAGGTTCAAATTGGTATGCTGTGGACGCAAGCGGCAACAAGATTGACGGTGTTTATGGCGACAATATCATGCTCCTCAACAACGGTACATGGAAATGCATCCGGGGAAGTTATGTGACGTACGTAGAGTAATGCTTCCGGCAATCCTGCCAAACGCCGTTCCTTCTCCGTCCATTTCGTCTTTGGTCGGATGTTCTCTGACTCGACGAGGTCGGGCTTAAAGGGGCGGAGCGTTCTCCCGACGGAACGGGAGAAGCGGCCTCCGCCTAAGAGGGTACAATACCGTAGCCCTTCCAATCCCTAACGCGGGATTTTTGTTTCAAAATGCACAATTCCGGACGAATTGAGAAGAAAAACTTGCATATTTGAAAAAAAATCTATAAATTTGCACGCTCTTTCAGTTTGTGGGAGTATGAAGCAGTAATTTTGCACCGTGAAAAATTTAACGCACATGGAAACGAAGAAAAAACTTAAATCATCAACTGCTTATCTTTTCAACTGCTATATCTGGTTGTTGAACACCATCGCACGCGGTCCTATATCACGCGCGGCGATAGACGAGAAGTGGGCGCACGCAAACGCCAACGAGTATAAACAAAATTACCTCCCAGAGAGTAATTTCCACCGGTGGAAAAGCACAATCGAGATGCTTTTTCGCGTCAATATCAAATGTAATGCTTTCAATGAGTATTACATTGAGGAGGCATCCGATATACGCGATGCGGATCTGCGCTCTCGTTTACTAAATCTTATGTCTATGGATAGTCTGCTTAAGGACAGCAAAGAACTGTCTGACCAGATTCTGTTTGAGCCTGTCCCTTCAGGCGAAAAGTTCCTTGCGCCCATCATCGAAGCTATGCGCGATAAATGCGTGCTGCAAATGACTTATCAAGGCTTCGGTAAACCGCGCCCATATACATTCCCGGTTGAGCCATATTGCCTCAAGATGTTCAAGCAACGGTGGTATGTGTTGGTCTATGCACCGGATATCGACGAAATGCGCGTATATGGTCTTGATCGTATCCACGCTATTGAGCCAACCACAGAGAAATACCAACTCCCCGATAACTTTGATGCAGAGGCATATTTTAAGGATGCGTACGGTGTAACGGTGCTTGACGAACAGCAACAACCGCAGAAAATAGTCATCTCCATTAGCGATGATCAAGCACACTATTTGCGCACCTTACCGTTACATCCTTCGCAAAAAGAGATAGAGCCTATCAATGGTTATCCGGCTTTCAGCTTCTATCTCTATCCGGCTGACGAGTTCCTGCGTGAGTTATATGCTTATGGCTCTAACTTAGAAGTCCACGAACCAAAATGGCTCCGCGAAGATTTTGCCAAAGACGCAGCAAAAACTAATAAACAGTATAACCACTAAATATCTAATCATTATGAAACCAGAAGAAATGCAAGAACTCCGTGAGTTTGTTGACAATCTCGCAAAAGGACGCACAGAAAACAAAGATTGTACCATTTTAACAGGAAAAAACGCAATCGAAGTCCGTGCGGATATTTTGAATGAATTTGATGACTTTCTTGACGACCGCATTAACAAAATGGTTAAAGATGCCATCGATGCTCAAAAGATTGAGGAATATGAGCAAACAAAAAGAAATGCTATGCAATTATTCCTCTATACTTTTGCCAAAACGTTCGAGGCATTCTATTATATGCTTCAAGGCAGAAATTATGAAATGCATTTTTATTTAATGGCAGCGGTTGAATGGGAGGGGAATGATGATTCTGCTCCTTCTTGTGTGCAAAATAGAATAATTGCCGTTGAGCCTCGCTTGGGGATGATAGCATCTTTGACGTATGATTTCGTAGAAGAAAAGGGATATGTAGATCAGCCGCTTGATAAATGGTTGTATGAATATCTATCCTCTGCCTCACATCTTGCAAAACAATATATGCTTGAACAAGAATGGAATAATTAGATTGTTTAACCAGATAAATTCTAATTATTATGGAAAAGAAAGATTTTGTAAAACTGAACCAAGACATTCTTGACGAGTGGCGTGCTAAGTTTGTAAAAGAGAAACAATGCGATGAGACTTATAAGGGTTGGGACTTAGATAAATTATTTGCCGACGATGGCATAATGAATAAGGGTAAGATTGACAAGGATGATAAAGGCGAATGGAGAAGACAGCAAAGCGAAACGGGAAAGGAAAATAATGAATGGTCTCATGCTCCGTTAAGAGTATTATTTCTCTCGAAAGATGAGAATTTGTATGAATATTCTATTCCTGCATGGGATGTAAGAACGGAAACTTTTTATTTACATAACACAGAAGCTCCTATTTATATTTCATATAGTCCATTCTATAGGAATGAAGCATGTTTATTATATGGTCTACTCCATACAAATTTAGTTAATGGAAAGATGGATTATAACGATATTACATGGACTGATGCTTTGCAGTTTGCAGATGAACAAATTTTTGCTCGCATAAATTGTAAGAAAGAAGGAGGTGGTGAAACTTGCCATAATAATGTTCTTCAAAATGCGATCAAAGAAGATAGTGCGTTTTTGGAAAAACAGATCAAAAATCTGGATGCTGACATATTTGTTTGCTGCGGATACTCTAAAAACATAAAAGATTCCGGCAATATTATTCTTAATTTCCTAAATGATATAGGGTATAATTTTAGGCAAGTAGAAGAAGGCGGAGAAGAAATATATTATGATAGTAAGAAAAATAAAATTGCCATTAATTCATATCATCTGAGCGCTCCTCAGTTTAATTATGATATTTTGATTTCAGCTTATTATGAGTTTCTAAAAGCTCATCCTGGCTTTACAAATTCACATCGTTAACCTATTAAATATCAATCACTATGGCACTTTGGAGAATTTCAGTTAAGAGCAGCGGAACCGTGAACGGAATCCGCTTGGAGAAAGGGATGTTCGTCGAGATGCCCACTCCTGTATCAATGTCTGACCCATTAAGATCAAACGTAAGTGAGAACAAACCCAAGATCAACAATTTGTTCGTCAGCAAGTACGGCGTTGACCTTTTGAAAGCCGGTTTGATCTCAACGAGCCATCTTGAGTCGGAAAAAATCTCATAAAATGATTTTTTCTTTGCCCTCTGCTATTTTGTGAACGAGCGGAGCAGTAATTTTGCAGCGTGATTCGAAAGTCACGCTGCATTTTTTATTGTTATGATTAGCTATCCGCAACAAATTGAACTGCTCAACTTGAAAGAGCGTATCGTCAACAATCCGGCTTTGCGCCAACGGCTGACGCAAATGCTTGGACAGAGTAAAGGTTGGCGCGAGTTTAGTGAGGAGCTTGGCTCCGACTATAGTATTGTCCGGCACTTGAAGGACATGGCTTTGAGTGAGTTATATTATTCCACTCGTGATTTCACAGCCTTGCGTGCCGAAGTGTTTAACGAGGAGAAAGAAGACATGCTGCGCCATCCAAAACGCAAAGCGGTTATCATACTTAATAGCCCCAATGCGGTCGTTGAACTAACCACTATCTCTCGCAAACCTCTTACAATAGCAACGGCTCGCAAGGCGACACCGGTTTCCGTTGTTGTAAATAACAAGAAGGCATCCGAGACCATCCAGATCTCACACGACACGAACCTGCCAATATATATCTTCGGCAACGTGGAAGAACTGGTATGTACCGGCCAACGCTTGACGGAGTGTTACTTAGTCAATTGTCCGAACCTAACTCGCTTGGATGTTAGCATCAATCAGCTTGCCAAAATGCGCCTCTGCCAGTCAATGCCTAAACTGCGCGATATAGACCTGCACACAAATTGCTTACCAATCGAGGCTATCGGCAAGATGTTGCAATCGCTTTGCAACCTTTCCATTGAAAACCTCTTTGACACCGAGCCGCAGATTCTCACCGACGCAAGTATCACCGGCGATCTTCGTTGGCAAGCCAAGCAAATAGGTTGGATAATTAAAAACGTATAATATTAAAATATAGTGTATTATGGATTTTGAGTTTAGTATAGAAGAGCCGCGAAATGAAGGTACTCTCCATGGTTATTGCAATCTCCAGACTGTGGAACTGCTTCATGAGAAAGCGAATGAGTCATCTCCGGTGGTTGACCAAGACGAGTGCCTTACGACTGCTTCAAAAATTGTCTCTACTTTGAGATTTTATGGCTTTGACGTAGTGTCAATCAAAGCAACTGTTGGTTATGCCTTCACTTTTTATGAGATGGTATTAAAATCGGGTACTCGCTTAGCAAAGGTTAAGAAAATCGAGTGCGAGTTAATGCTTACATTGGGCGTTATTGGAGTCAGACTCATTTGCCCGATTCCAGAAAAAAGTTCAATCGGTATTGAAGTTGCCAATGAACATTTCCAGTGCGTTTCTGCTCATTCTGTTTTTGCGTCTAAGAAATTTATAGATACGCAATACAGCCTTCCGATTGTCCTTGGTCGTACGGTGGATAACGACGTGTTCACATTCGACCTAGCAGAGGCACGACACTTGCTAATTGCAGGGGCAACCGGAACAGGAAAGTCGGTAGCAATATATGATATCATGCTCTCGCTTCTATTCAAAAAAAGTCCTTCTGAACTTCAATTTGTATTGATGGATCCGACTTGTGCGGAGTTTACAAAATTCGCTCCTTTAGCAAAATGGTTCTTAGCCTCTATTGAGGGAACTAACGATGACAATGCTATCGTAACAGATTGTGAGACTGCGGTCAAAACGCTTAATTCGCTAGTCAAAGAACAAGAAAATCGCTACGCTTTGTTGATGGACGCAGGAGCCAGAGGCATAGAGGAGTATAATGAAAAGTTCAACGCCGGTCTGTTGGACGTCAATAAAGAAATCCAAGAAGGCTTACACCATCATTACTTGCCATATATTGTGACAATTATTGAAGAATATGGAGATTTTATGATACAAGGTGGCAAGAAAATAGAAACTCCTATTGCGCGCGTTTCTCAGTTAGGAAGAGGTGTGGGGTTGCATATGATTCTCACGACCCAGCGCCCTTCGGTTAGAGTTGTAACGGGTATTATCAAAGCAAATTTCCCAACGCGTATTGCTCTTCGGACGCAGAGCGCTATTGACTCACGAACAGTAATGGACGCCAAAGGCGCTGAAGAACTGATCGGAAGAGGCGATGCACTCTATTCTGATGGGTTAAATGTGGTTCGATTGCAATGTGCCTATGTGGAAGATTGCGAGATAGAGGCTGTCGTTAATCATATGGCCTCGCAGAATTTGGATGGGAAGCATTATGAGTTACCGGTTGCTGATGATGATTGTCAAGTAAAAGGGGAATAGAAATGAAAACAGGTATTGATACATTGGACTGTATGTGGGGCAGTCTAGAAAGCGGGAATCTTTATTGTATAGGTTGCACTGCTCGTGTCAAACGCATCAAGTTTATTGCTAATGTTGCAGTTGGCTTGCTGACGCAACAATCAGGTCTCGCGTTGATATCGCTTGACTACAACCGATCCGACATGACTGACGCGTTGAGAGAAAGCTATCGTGCATGTAATGCCTCGTCTGCAGGCAAACTCTCTTTGTGGTTAGAGCACCAGCCCATTACGACGTATTCGCTAATTCAAGATACTTTGCAGCGCATTGTATACCGAGACAAGAAGATCTTGCAGGTGCTACTTGTGGATAATTTGATTAAAATCCGGACGGACTTTCTTTGCTCTTCGCAGGGGATGTGCGTCGCAGCCAATCTTTACCTGCTCAAAATGATTGCGAAAGAGTATAAAATACCTGTTATCGCTTTCACAGAATTGTATCCGAATAAGGTACTCTTGCAACCAATAGCAGACAGTGAATATATTGACAAGATGATTATATTTCATTCGAGCCAAGAAAGAGTTCCAAAACCCGTACGTGCTGATGCCAATATCTTTTCAGATGGTGTAAAACTGCCGGAAATACCCTTTGAAATTTACGTAGGAAAAGAATCTATAAAATATGTGTAATATGACCCGACAACAAATCAACGACCAGCTTGAATTGCTGCGTCTTAAAGAATTATTCATGTCGGATATTAAGATCCGAAGTAAAATGGCTCTTCTCCTTAGCGAAGAATGTGCCACAGAAGTCCCGCCTTATCAGGAGTTTTGCGAACTCACGCATTGTACGCCGGAGATAGCCACAATGTTCACACACATCTCGCTTTATGATGTGATTCTTACTCCGGAAGAAATCGCATCAGAGCGCAAACGATTAGAAAGGATGAAACAATGATACGCTTTGATGATCCCGCCCTCCAACATATAGAGAGGGAAATTACTCGCATTTATGACACGGATGCATGTGGCTATCCTCGAAGTGAATGTTTGCTTGACATTCGCAGACGCTTATTGAACGACCAGGCACTAACACACGAGTCTCAAGAAGAACTTCTGCCGCACATCATAGCCTTTAATGCCGCGCTCCGTGAAGCGCTCAAACATATGTACGACCGTGCGCATGAACTTTACCATCAGATATCTGCAATCCAACCGGGTATTGAACTAACCGCTAAGTGCTATCTCGCTTATAAATATCCATCATTACACCCTTTCCAAGGTGAGGATAGGCAAGGCTTTTTTGATGCTATATGTGATTCCGGTTGGAACCGTATTTACGATAATGGTATTCCTTTTCCTCTAGGACTTCCTGACGGTTTGAATCAATCGTTTGATTCGTTTATTGGTATGGATTGTCCACCACCAAATTGGAATGAGGGTCTGGATAGAGAATTAACCAAAGATCTTCACATAATTCGGCAATTTCATCAACTCTTTGACCATACAAACTTTGCTCTTACCGATTTTATCTTTTGCCGAGAATTTGTTGAAGAAATTAATATTAAAATTGAGGATTCTCATTCCTATTGATGGAGTGCAATTTGTGCACTTAAATATAAATAGTTAAAGCTTTAAAGACATGAAAAGAAAATTCATTTTCTGTTTGCTTCTCTGTATCGGAGTTGCGACGGCCTTCGGTCAAAAGTCCGAAGTTAAAGTCATGGGTGTACCATTCGGTAGCACTTATGAGGAATTCACATCTGCTTTCAAGGAAAAGGGCTTTTCCGGAAACATGATGTCGTACGTAAAGAATGACTTCGTAGAGATCTATAATATCTACGGAACATTCATGACTTATCAGTGCTCGATTGAAATGCGGGCTACGATTTTGTCTCACACAGTCTATCAGATTAAAATTGATTTTCCTTATCGTTCGAACGATAACTACAAAGACCTTCCACAGGAGCAGCAGTACCGCGCTATTATTTCCTTGTTAGAAGAGAAATATGGAAAGGCAGTACTCGCTACAAATAGAAGTGGAAGGACTGTAGTTAAAGAAATAGACGATGGCAAAGTCGCTTTCTGGAAGTTGCCTGATAATATCAAGTTAGAAGTTATCTATCGAGCATCAGAGGGGCATTGCGTGTTTTATTATGGAGGGGACGACGCCCTTAATGGCATTTTGCAGAAGGAGGTAGAATTACGGAATCAGCAAAAGGCTATTGAAAATCAAAATCAACTTTCAGGTAGTGATATTTAATTTTAGAAGGATATGAAAAAGCTATTATGTGTATTTGTTGCGTTAATGACTCTTTGCATTGCGCAAGGTCAGCAGCCCGCATTTTTAGGAATTTCTGTGGGGACTTCTGCTGACGAGTTTATAAATCAGTTGGAGCAGCAAGGCTTTGTTGTTCGTGCGTCTGAAAAGAAGATCAATGAGGAGAGGATGTATTATCTTTATAGTGGGAATTTTGAGGGTACTTATATGACTTATCCCGCTACTGTAAGGTTTGATGCTTCCGTTCTTACACGTACCGTGACGAAAGTTCACGTTGAGTTCTATTTCAACGATGATGCTCCTAAGGACGCACAAGTGGCAAATATAATTAAGTTGTTTGAGCAGAAGTACGGCAAGACCGAGTACTATAACAAGAGTATGAGGACAGTGCAACCTACTATTGAGAATGCAAATATGGCACGTTGGTACATGCAGAAAAAGCCTGCGATAGTTATGACATTTATTGGTGGCAAGTGCCAATTTGACTTCGGATTTGAAGACAATACTCTTATAAGTGACGAAGCAGAGCAGCTGAAGAAGAATCAAGTTGCAGGACATAAGCAACTTATTAAGTCCTCTGTTAGTCCGGATGAGTATTAAGACTGCAAACATTATATAGTGCACAAAGCAGTCAATCATTGTAACTTCATGCGACCGCTGGCTCGTGATGAGTCGGCGGTTTTCTTTTATACTTACCTACGGTCTCCCATTTTTCTGTCACGTTTGTTCGCCCTGACCAAGCAGCTGTGCCCTTCCAATTCCTAACGCGGGATTAGCTTATTCCTCGAACTGCTGACGATGCTCCATGATCGTCGGCAAGTTCTTGGATGCCCATTCAGTCAATTCCTGCACAATAGGCACCAGTTCCTTGCCCATCGGTGTGAGACTGTACTCCACACGAGGAGGAATCTCTGGATAAACTTTGCGGACGATGAGGTCATCCGCTTCAAGCGTGCGCAACGTACTACTTAATACGCGCGTGCTGATATCAGGAATGACGCGATGCAGTTCATTGAAACGGATCGTGCCGTGCTCATTGATATCCAACAGCAC
>DEHM01000026.1:46173-46436 GCA_002351925.1 Bacteroidales bacterium UBA2800 | reverse complement strand
CCGCCGATACCCATGTTGAAACGGATAGCGTTGGCTGCGCGGTAGTTCGGGATGCCTGCCTCGGTCATCATCGTCATGTACTCGGCTCCCCATGCGAGAGCGTACGCCAACTCCTGTGCCGCATAAGCGCCGGAGTTATTGAGGATGACGCTGTTGACGCCTACTACGCGGTAACCCGGCAGCGACTTGGCTGCTTTGACGGTCTCCGCGATCTTAGCGCTCACCTGCTCACGGGTCAGGGCTTTGCCCTTGAGGAGCATGTT
>DEHM01000026.1:35850-46099 GCA_002351925.1 Bacteroidales bacterium UBA2800 | reverse complement strand
CCGTAGTAACGCACGAGGATGTTAGCCAGCTTCGGCGCCGCGCATGCGCAGATGCTGAAGTTGATAGCTATCGCCGGAGCGTAGATACCATTCAGCAGCGTCTTGATGAAATGGTACGTCAGTTTTTCTTTGTCTAAGCAGAATCCTAACGACGTGATACCTTTGTTCAGCACCTCCAGCGCCTTCGCGTTCGCCTTACGCGCGTTCTTGCAAGCGCAGATGTTCTGGCGGATAGCCCATTCGTTGTTTGAACGGGTGCCGCGTACGTAGGGGAACTGCCCGGGAGCGGAGACGGTCGTCTTCAGGCCTTTGAGGTCCTCGCGGCGGTAGAACGGCTGCACGTTGAATCCTTCCGGCGTGCGCCACACCAATTTCTTATCGAAATCGGCACCTTTGAGGTCGGCAATGATTTTGTCCTTCCACTGCTGAGCGGATACCGGCGCAAAATCGGCCAACAGATTTAATTTTTCATTGTCTGCCATAAATTTGTGTTTTTATAATGGTTTGTGTTGTTTTTCCGTGTTTCGTGATATTGCGAGCCAAAAATCGCACAAAGTTACAAAGTTTTTGCGATATGTGCAAATTTTTTTGCATTTTTTCGCAAAATTGCCCTCCGGACACAAAGAAAGCGGCATTTCTGCCGCCTTCTTCGCTCGTTTATCGTGTTTTTATCCTTCGTCCATTATCCCTTTTCGCAGAAATATTTCTTAGCCGCAGGGGCACGATTTATTTCTCTTGAGAGAAATATTTCCACAGCGGTGCGGCATGCAACGCTTGAATGATCTCGCCGTCACGCAGCATCTCCAGCACCTGCTCGGGTTCCATGACATCGACATGGATGTCTTCGGTTTCTTCTTGATGCTGCTCCCGTACTTTCTCTACACCGGTGGCAAGGAAAGTATAGGAGAGGTTGTTATGGTTGGTGGGGTTGGGGGAGAGCGTCATGAAGAGCGACCACTCACCACCTTCGTAACCCGTCTCTTCGGATAGTTCGCGTTGAGCCGCTTGCAGCGGTGTCTCACCCGGGTCGATGACACCGGCTACGAGTTCATAATGTGTCTCGCCAAGGGCATGGCGGTACTGGTCTTCCATGACCATCTTACCGTCTTTGGTGATCGCGATGACGTTGATCCAATCGGGAAACTCCATCACGTACCACGTTGGTATCTGCTTGCCGGAGGGCAGTTCTACACACTCCTGCCGTACGGACAACCACGGTCCGAGACGCAGGATATTCTCACTTTTGATGACCTTCCACGGTCTGTTTTTCAGTTTCGGATACATATCGGCTGCAAAATTACAAAAATAATCCCACATACACAAGATTTTTGCAAAAATAATCGTGCCCTTGCGGCTAAGAAGTATGCAGGACTATTTTTACCAAAAGCGTTGATTACTCAGCGGCTTTCTTTTTCGCGAAGCGAGAGATAAATAAAACAAAAACACAGAAAACCCTGCATGTGGTTTGTAGCCGTGCGGCTACTATGTATTAGCATGTCGCGAAATCCTCACAAGTGAACTTGCAGCATTTCGCGCACACTAATTCAAACCTCTGACGAGTAGCTAACCACATGCAGACATAAACAGAAAAAACAAGTTGCAGGATAAGATTAGATATCAGTCAAGATACAAAGATGTGTGAATCTGTGAAAGTGTGAATTTTGGTGTATTCTATGGTTTTAAGCAGCCGATAGGAACTACATATACACCATCGTCTCGACGGTAGGCATATCTGCCGAGTCCGACAAGTACCATCATAAACGAAGGATTCTTCATTCGGGTCGTGTCGATCTTATCCGCTAAGTCTTTGAGCACCGTTGCACCTTTCTCAATATCATCCTCACCGCCCAATTTGATTTCTATCAAACCGTAGTTGCCGTTTTCCAGATGCAATACCGCGTCACACTCAAGATTGTTCTTATCGCGATAATGATAAACGGTTCCTCCCAGCACATCGCCATACACGCGTAGATCACGCACCGCCATCGTCTCGAAGAAGAGACCAAAAGTCTCTAAATCGTTTATCAAGTCTTTTGGTCCTAAACCCAAAGCAGCGGCGGCAATACTCGGATCAACAAAATAGCGCGTATCAGCCGTACGGATAGCTGTCCTGCTGCGCAAGTTCGGATTCCATGCGCGCATGTCTTCGACTACGAAAATCTTGCGTAGCGCCTTGATATATTGATCTATGATGTCTTCACTAAGCGTATCTTCTTCGTTGACCTTGATATCTTGGTAGATGGTTGCAATAGATGCTTGCGAGCCTAAATTACGGCTCAGACTACGCATCAGTCGTTTCACGCGTTCAGGGTCGCGACGCACACCGTCTGCACGCGATATATCGGAGTTTGAACCATCTCCTACGCCTACGACACCAGCATAGTACGCCTTGGCTTGATTGAGCGCGGCTCTCTCTGTCTTCACCGTCAAAGCAAACGGCCATCCACCTCGGCATACCAAGTAGGCTAACTTCTCGATGTCGATTTTCGACTCAGATAGGAGTTGTTCCGGTTGCTCAAACAGCGAAGCCAAACTTAGTTCACCGGTTGAGTCTTCTGATTCCCATAACGTCATAGGTCGCATCAGCAGAGGATAGATTCTTCCAGTGCCGGAATGAATTATTTCGTCTCTATTAACCGGTACCGCAGAGCCGGTAATGATAAACTGTCCCGGAGCACGACGATGATCGACCTCTCCACGGATAGCATCCCACAAGGTAGGAACTACTTGCCACTCGTCAATCAATCGAGGCGTTTCGCCGGTCAACAAATACGACGGTGAGTTCTTTGCCAATTGCACATTACGCGCTCCATCTTTGGTGTCGGCCATATAGACAATACTACCGGCAACTTGCTCGGCAGTTGTGGTCTTGCCACACCATTTGGAACCTTCTACCAACACACAACCGGTGGACTCTATCCACTCTTTCAACAACTCGTCTGCGATACGTTTCTTGTATGCCATTTCTGAATGATTTTAAAGTAATCGTTCGAGTGATTTCAATCACGAGATAAGAAATCGAATGCAAAGGTACTACTTTTTTTTGATATATGCAAGAGTTTCAGTACTTTTTTGAATTTTAATCGGTAATTTGGCGCAAAATCGCTCGGTAATTTGGCGCAATTTCGTTCGGTCGTTTGGCGCAATTACACTCCGAACTTTTTAATAATTTTACTCCGAAGTTTTTAATAAAAAAAGACGAGCCGCATCTCTTTTTAATTCCTTGATCTCTCCCAGGAAGAAACTTGCTGTGTCCTTATCCCTGCGGGAACGATTATTTCTTATCTCGTTTTGCTCGAACGATTGTTTCGGACGAAACAGACGAAGAAAGAACCTGCCTGCTCGGTGGTGGAGCAGGCAGGAGTCCGATAGATCGGGTTATCGGGGGATTGAGAGAGCGAAAGGGGTTAGTTGTATTCAGTAGTATCAGTTATTAGTACATCGTTTTCTGAATCATAGATATAATTAATATGACGAATATATTTCAAATCTCCGTTCTCATCAGCTTGATATATATATTCTACACATTGACAACTACTTTCAGACAGACTACAAATGACATATTTATTAATCGTATCAAAACGAGTATCTTCAGTAAAAGCGAACCAACAATCGGGTTTGTTGTACGTTTTCTTCTCTAATAATCCATCCGTTGTAATCTCATATGCATCATAACTATTACTGCCTCTTGGTCCTCCTCCATGATTGCAAATTACCAATTCTTCTTCTCCATCAAAATCCACATCCGCAAATTGGAAATCCGCCTCTAAAAGCAAAGGGTTTTCACTACAAACCTCTTCGTCGTGATATTTGAATATATATGCATCGTCTTTTCCGAATCCTTTGAATGAGTGGCTGAATATGTCCATTATATTTCTACTCAAAAAGTATTCGCAATGATTATCTCCGGAAATCCATTTCCCCATTTTGCTGAACACGAATTCATTCCCTGTTTGAACATTATGGAAAATCATATATACGCCGGATTCGTAACTCCAGCCTCCCCATCGGTCTTTCTTGTATTCCTCTTGGTTAATAGGATAAAATATACCGCTGACCTTGTAGCCGTTAACGATTGTGTCATAACAAAAATAGACGCTTGTAATATTGGCGCTATCTTTAAGCGGATTCCTTTGCTTCAACTCATGTACCCACGAGGCATTGGAAGATACTTTGTATGGTTTTGTCGTGTCTATTTGCTTCGTACATGAGGAAGCAAATAGGATGATTGCCAATAAGGTGAATAATAGATTTTTTCTTAGCTTCATGATTTTATTTCTCTATTATTTTTATTGAGTTAATAACTGTATCTATGACATCTTTATTGTCGTTGTACCACTCGGGAGTCATTCCAAAGAGTAAAGAGATATATAAATCTTCATTCTTAATTTTCTTATGCTCAGGTTTATAACCCTTTATTATAGTCCTCCTATGTTGTTTTGTATATACACCATTTATATATTGATACCCATCATTGTTATATATCTCTTCATCATAAATTGGTTCTTGATATGTACTATATCCATTATCTTTGATTATCTGGTATGCAATATATTTATATTCTTTGCCATCACAAAATCCCAATGCTTCAATCTTTATAGCATCACAGCCAACGACTTTGCATTTATCGGAAGATGTTTCAATAATGCTATCGATTGGATAGACAAAATTAGTTATTGATTCTTTAGGTTGTGATATAATAGAAATTCCGGCCTCCATATTATTCATTATGAATAGGGATTGCACATTAGAAGAATATATTTGTCTATAACAACTTGGAATTGTAATCGATATATCTGTTGTCGTCGTATATGAAGTAAATTTTTCATGGGTAAATATAGCACCTATATCATCTTTCTTTACTTTTCTATATTTCTGTATGCTATGTGAACTCTTATATATGTTATTTTGTAACGTACCTAATTTTACCTTTAAAGATTTTACTATACTATCATAGACCTCTTTAGTTAAACCATATCCATTACAACTTATTAGAATATTTCCATTTCCATAATTTGGGAAAGGAGAAAGCGAAATAGGTGAAGGAGTAAGTGTACAAATACAATTACCTATCAAACGACCATTTGATAGAGAGTATTGATCATAAGCAAACCAGACTAATGTATCGGATTTAATTTTGTATTTAATGGAAAAACCATCCTGCTTAAGTTTATCTGCTTTGTTTTCTACAAATGGGAGTATAGTTTGAACACCAAAATCAATATCAATATTATTACCATTATAATCATAATAAGAACAATCTATTTCATGTCTATAACTGCTTCCATATATGTCATATTTTTTAGATTCATGACGGCATTCATTGATATATTCCGGTATATTAATAAGGTATTTAACGAATGCTTTAGGTATCCCATCTTGATAAGTGCATACACTTTCTGTCCGTGCATCATTCATCGTCCAAACATTAGATTTTTCTTTGTTGATGCGATGATAATCAATTGGGATATAAACAATCAGAAATACTGCTATTATAGCAATCACTATTCCAATAACCTTTAATATCCTTATCGTTTCTTTCTTACGTTCTTCCTCCTTTAATTGTTGTTGTCTGAGCTTCTCTTGACGTAATTGTTCTAATTCTATCTTCTCTTGAGTTTCTTTCTTTTCAATTTCATGTTTTACGATAAATATCATATCTTCAACACGATCTTTGGCATTATATAATTGTTGGCATAAATCATTACACCAATCAAAATCTGAAGAATTAGCAGTGGGCTTGAATATTGCCAATAGATAAGAATAAATAAGTTCTGCCGGATATTGACACTCTAAATCTTTTGTTGTCCTCTCAACTAACTCTAACACATCTAGGGGTTGATTTGCATTTGTATCTTTGGCTTTCTGGTATAGTATAGTTGCACATTTAACACGCTCGGCATCATATGGTTCCACATAATTATCAGGAGAAGTCTGTTTTTGGATTTCTCGCAATAAAAGAGATGTTCCCATATCTATTTTATCTTCTGTTCTATTTTCATTTGCTTTAGGGCTACGATGCTTGTCTTTTCGATAGCCAAGAACAATGAGAATAACACCCACAGCAATCCAAAACAAAGGACCAATTGGGCTATGTCCTCCAAGAAGCGTACCAATAAATGCTAACACACCTAATGGTGTAATAATGTACCCTGCGATTTTCATTGTATTTTTATGATTTTACAAGTATTTTATTACTATTTCGGAACTAAAAATTTATATTGAAAATTATTTGCATAATTCAAAAATTTAGTGTATATTTGCGGCACAAAAATCACTATACGAGGATAATCAAGTATCTATCAAAGGTGATCTATTTATTAACAATCAAATTATAAATGTTATGAATCATTACTTAAATGAATTAATGACTAAATTGGCAAATTTCGTAGTGATTTGGCAATTTTTCAGATTATTATTTGGTTACAAATGATTTTGACAACTATTGTTTATTTATTGATGATACGATTGATAATGTTATAATTGATGAAGATATTAAATATACTAAATAATTTAGTAGAGTAGAGAGGCTTATTATGATGATATAGATGTTGATTATGAAATATTTTACTTTTATTTCTCTCTGATGCGGTGTCATTTGATTTTGGACACCGCTTTATTATCTCAAAGCTCTTAAAAAAGTGTGGGCAATCTGTTTATATCAGGACATTCGGGCTTGGACTCCCATCACTTCCAATATACGCAGAATGCCCACACCGGTACGTGTGAACATTCGCTATATTTAGGAAAGTGATTACAATGGTCCAAGATTGAATGTCTCCTCAATAAAGCAAATGCTTATTTATATATGTTGTTTGTCTGTTGTTTTATGCCATAGGCGGTGGTTGGTTGATTTGATATTTTTTAATCGGTCAAGATTGCGGGGCAGAGCCTACATTGCTCCGGGTTTAACGTCTCGGAGAGGGGACGGTTATTTATCCTTTCAATATACGCTTGCTTTCTACGTTTTCCAGCACGGTCATTTGTTGGATGGCTATTTGGTTGAGTTTCTGCAAACGTTCGCCTTGCGGCAGTCCTTCGTTGATAAAGACCGCATTGAGGTTTTCCATATTGCTCAGACAAATCAGCTGATTAATCGTCGCATAATCGCGTATATTACCTTTATCCTCAGGATGAGCATCGCGCCACTCTTTCGCTGTCATTCCAAACAAAGCCACATTGAGTATATCGGCTTCGTTGGCATAGATCAGTGAGCGATGGTACGTGTCTATCTCTTGCGGTACAAGGTTTGCTTTGATGGCGTCCGTGTGTATATGATAGTTGATCTTCGCCAACTCACGTTTCGCTGACCAACCAAGTGCCTTTTGTTCTTCCTCTTTAAGGCGCTGGAACTCCTTGACGACAAGCAAGTTAAACTCCGGTGATAGCCACATACCAAAATGGTATGCTATATCTTTGTGCGCGTATGTTCCTCCATAACGACCGGATTTAGCGATAATACCGATAGCTCCTGTGCGTTCTATCCATTCTTTGGCAGTCAAGATAAAACGATTGGTACCTGAGGCATTTTTAATTGCATCGAATTCGATGCTTTTAAAATTAGGGTTATGCAGATTCTCCCATACACCGAGATACGAAATGGTATCTTTGCGGCGCATCCAGTTCTGAATAACAATATTCGTTCTATCACTGTTGTCACCGGCCTTCACCATGTCCGTCAGGCAAATATAATCCTCATCGTGCAAACCGAAGATAACCGATATTTCCGAGTCGTCAATATTGATTGTGCGTACTGCCATTATTTTCTAATCCTCATGTTTAATGCCATCGGTAACATGCAGAGGAAAGGAACACTTCTTGCATAGTCGATAGTTGCGTAGTTATCTCCTTTGAAATGAAGATTCTCATAGTACGATTTTCTTCTGCTATAGTACAATTTCTCAGACTGGATAGCCCAAGCCACATGATTGAGTTTCTGCACTAAGAACCATTTCTCCAACAAACGAGAAGTACGTCCGTTACCGTCCGCAAACGGATGGATGCTTACGCAAACGAGATGAATCATACTCGCATAATAGAAAATCTCATCGTAGGACAAGTCTGTCTTAACAAGTACATCTATGTCATGCATGAGTTTGTCCATTTCGCCCGCTACGATACTCGGCTCTGCGCCAGTATAGACTTTTACCCCGCCGCCAAACACACCAACAGGCATGTCACGGAAAGCGCCTTTGTAATTGTCTGCAATACCGGAACTGCTGGAAAGAATCTTGTGCGCTTCGAGGAATGAGCCAATATTGATAGCATTTTTTGCGGCAAACTCATAAGCAGCAATCATGTCATCTATCTCTTGCACGTCGCGGCTGATGATTTTCGCCTCTTTGAGTTTCATGTAATCATCTTCGGTCATCGACGAGCCCTCAATAAGGCTGGAGTTACAGGACGAACTGAGCAAGTAGAACTTGAAGTTCTGTGGCGTGAGCGGCTTAGAAGCAAGTTTCTTGACGCGCTTCTCAATCGTAATCGGTTGCTGTGCTTGGTAGTCAGCAAAATACTCGCTATGTATAATCTGTAACTGCTCCATTTTCATGAACCTTTGCAACTTTTGGCTGCAAAGTTACTACTTTTTTACGATATATGCAAGAAAATGGGCGAGAATCTGTTGAGAAAGTTGATTTTGTAAGGGAAAGTGCTATTCTGTGGACTTTAACTGGGCGGAGAGGGAGGCGATGATGAATCCACGGAGGGTGGAGTAGTAACGGGCGGAAGAGGAAGCACGGTAATGTTTGCGGTAAGAGGCATAGCGGCGTTCCCATTCGGCTTTCTGTTCGGGATCTTTGAGGATGGCTGAGGCTTGCTTGACAGCCATGCCGAATGTGGAGCGGGTTTGAGCCTGTTCTTCGGATGCGGTGCCACGGAACGGGTTGTCGAACGCATAGGCGTGCGTTCTGCCATTTCGTGTGCGGTAAACGATACGATCATTGCGTTTGAGCTTTCCTTGGAAGGAGTCAATCGCGACATTTGTTTCTACATGTGCCATACGCGTGTGGGTTTTATGATCCGTCAATCTTGGCGGATACGATGGTTATTATTATCGTGTTCTATGCTTCGTCTCGGCTTAATCGTACGTATATCCTCCGTATATCGTCCGTATATTGTACGTAAGAAATACGTGGATGATACGACGGTATCATGACGAAATCAGGTGCAAAGGTACTGCTTTTTTCGGAAATATGCAAGAGAAATCGCGGAAAAATGCGATTTTTATGCGAAAATAGGTAGAAATAGGAGGAAATAGTCATTAGAATGCCGATTGGCAATCGGCGGAATACAAAGAAAACGACTCCGCGCTATCACGCGGAGCAGCAGACAAAGAAAACCGGCATACGATGCCGGGCTAATTGACGAAGAGAGGGAGGTTGCGAGCACTGGACACTACTCTGCGGGACATCGCAGAGCACTAGACCGGAGGGAGCAGCGGGACGGGATAGAGGAGGGAGTGAGAAAACGACTCCACGCTATCATGCGGAGCAGAAAACGAACTAAAAGCCGGCATAGAATGCCGGGGAATGAACATACAAAGAGAGTGTGCCAGTTTGTTCTGACACACTCTCTCTTGGTTTGCTAAAATCAGCCAAACTTGGCTGATGGATGAAGATTACTCCTCTTTTTTGGTTTTCTTAGCAGCAGCTTTCTTGGCCGGCTTCTCTTCTGCGGGCTCCTCTGCTTTAGCGGCTTTGGCTGCCTTTGCAGGTTTAGCCTCTGCCTCGAGGGAAGCCTTCAGTTCTGCGAGAGCGGAGAGATCACCGAGGGTGGTCTTCTCTACCTTCGGCAGGTCGAGAGCGGGTTCTTCAGCCTTAGCGGCTTTCTTAGCTGCCTTCGGAGCTGCCTCTTTGCGCTCCTCCCACGTACGGAGGTGCGAAACGAGGATACGCTTAGCGTCGCGGTTGAACTCAATCACCTTGAAGCTCAGGGTGTCACCAACAGC
This sequence comes from Bacteroidales bacterium UBA2800, assembly GCA_002351925.1. Taxonomy (GTDB): domain Bacteria; phylum Bacteroidota; class Bacteroidia; order Bacteroidales; family Paludibacteraceae; genus Colicola. Next base: position 36,150 of record DEHM01000026.1, on the reverse strand, counting down.
AACCGGGCTCTTGTCCTCTTTCTGGAGGTGGCGGGTAGTGCAGAAGCCCTCAACGCCTTCCTCGAGCGAAACGACAGCGCCCTTGTCGGTCAGTTCAACAACCTTACCATCAACGATGGTATCTACACCGAACTTAGCTTCGAGCTCTTCCCACGGGTTCTCCTCGAGTTGTTTGTGACCGAGGGAGAGGCGGCGGTTAGCTACGTCGATGTCAAGAACGACAACTTCGATCTGTGCGCCGATCTGGGTGAACTCATTCGGGTGTTTGATCTTCTTGGTCCAGCTGAGGTCGCTGATGTG
>DEHM01000026.1:35015-35782 GCA_002351925.1 Bacteroidales bacterium UBA2800 | reverse complement strand
ACCTTAGCCCAGTGACGGGTACCAACAGCGTACTTGGTCTCCACGTTAGCCCACGGATCAGCCTTGAGTTGCTTGATACCGAGACTCATCTTACGCTCAGCGCGGTCGAGAGTGAGGATGACAGCATCTACCTCGTCGCCGACTTTGAGGAAGTCGTTAGCGGAACGGAGGTGCTGGCTCCAGCTCATCTCGGATACGTGAACGAGGCCTTCTACGCCTTCTGCGATCTCCACGAATGCACCGTAATCAGCCATCACAACAACCTTACCGTGCACCTTGTCGCCCACCTTGAGGTTCGGATCGAGTGCATCCCACGGGTGCGGAGTCAACTGCTTGAGACCGAGAGCGATACGCTTCTTCTCCTCATCGAAGTCGAGGATAACGACGTTGATCTTCTGGTCGAGTTGCAGGAGCTCGTGCGGGTCGTTAACGCGTCCCCAACTGAGGTCGGTGATGTGGATAAGACCATCCACGCCTCCGAGGTCGATGAAGACACCGTAGTTGGTGATGTTCTTAACCGTACCTTCGAGTACCTGACCCTTCTCGAGTTTGCCGACGATCTCAGCCTTTTGAGCCTCGAGTTCAGCCTCGATGAGTGCTTTGTGGGAAACAACGACGTTGCGGAATTCCGGATTGAGTTTGACGATCTTGAACTCCATCGTCTTGCCGACGAGGATGTCGTAGTCGCGAACCGGCTTCACGTCGATCTGGCTACCCGGGAGGAATGCTTCCATGCCGAGTACATCCACGATCATGCCGCCTTTCGA
>DEHM01000026.1:378-34796 GCA_002351925.1 Bacteroidales bacterium UBA2800 | reverse complement strand
GCCGGAACGATACCGTCCGACTTGTAGCCTACGTTAACAACGACTTCGCGTTTGTTGATACTGATGACGGTACCCTCAACGACTTCGTTGTCCTTGATGGCGCTCAGGGTGTCATTATACTTTTGGATTTCTTCTTCGTTTTTGCTGCCTTGCTGTTGAGCTTCATAGGCATCCCAGTCGAAGTTCTGGAGAGAAAGATTTTCTGCCATTGAGAAAATTTTGTGGGACCAAAATTTTCTGAGCTTTCAGCTATCAGCCGTCAGCATTCAGATCCTTTCGGATTCCCGTTAAAGGGTTAAACATGTTAGCCTTTTTCGCGGGCAAACTCCTCATACATGTACCAAAACTCCGTTTTAGTAGGAAGTATTCGGAGCAGCTCCGAGGTTCTATGTGTTGCGGGCAACACTCGAAGTGCCATCCGAGGCACTTCTTCACCCGCAAAAATTACAAATTTCCGGGGGGGCCAATACCTTCTGGGGCGAAAAAGCGTGCAAAGGTACAACAAAAAAATGACATACACAAGGGCGGATGTCATTTTTTTGCATTTTTTCAAAGAAAAGCGACTTTTTTATGCTTTCTTGGTCAGATTTTCTGCTACATTCTTCGCTGCCACACCTTTGGCCTTTGCTTCGGCGTAGATAGCTTTCCAGTCGTAGTTGCGCTTGAGGCCGACGATGGTGCTATAGAGCATGATACCCGTGGAGACGAGTGCGATGACACAGATAGCGGCGATGACGAGACCTATCTTGAGCGCGAGGATAAGCATGTCGAGCGGGTTGGACTCGGTATGGGTCGTAGTGCTACCGTCGGACCAGTAGGTGGTTACCTTGGTCTCGGGGAAGAACTCGAGTGCGGCAGCAGCGCCGAACATACCGGCAGCGATGCTAAAGCCCCAGGCCTTGATCTTCGCCAGGATCTCGGACTCACGACGATGGCGTGTGATGACATATCCCCAGGAGTGGTTAGCGAAGATATAGAGCGGTATGAGGAGCAGGAAGAAGATCATGAAACAATAAGAGAACGCGGCTGCGCGCGCGTCACGGCTGAGCCATCCTTTGGTGAGCTTGAGGGCCGCTTTCTGGGAGTCCTTGAGGTCCCACTCTTTGGCTTCGGCGAGGCGTTTCTCAGCCTCTGCCGCTTTCTTATCCTGTCGTTCGGCCCACTCGAGGTAACGCTTGCGAGCGTCGTTGGAGGAACAGGTGTCGGCTTTCTGGCGATCGTCGGCTGCGTTCTTCTTCGCGTCGTCGAGACGGTTCTGCCAGGTGTTGATCTGGTCGGCCTTGAAGTAGTTAGGCGAGTTGAGATAGTTCTCGTGGCTGACGGTCTTGAGGGCCGTAGCGAGCGAGATAGAGTCGGACTCTACGTTCCAAGCCTTGACTTTCTCCACGCGTGCCTCGCTGCGTGCTTTCTCGTCCTGGTCGCTGCTGGACCAATACATGACAGCGGCGATGGTGATGATGGTACCGAAGATGATACCCCAGGAGAAATTGAAATGGCGTCGGCGCGACCAGCCTACTATACCGCGTAGCTCGAGGATGAGTCGGTTGTAGTCGGCGTCGTTATCGTCCTTGACGGCGCGCTCGGACTGGTCGAGCAGTTGGTCCATACGGAGTGTCTCGTCGAGGGTAGTAGGATAGACATCGTCGAGCCGGATATCGCCCTCGTCGGTGATGGTGTCGCTGGCATAGTTGGCGCTGACGGCCATAGCCTCTACCATCAGTTCGTAGGCTTTCGCGTTAGGGGAATCCTGTTGGTTTTGCGCTTGGCGCACATCGTCCATGGTGAAGCCCACCGCACCTCTCTCGTGCAATTCTTCGCTTGTGAAGCGTTTTTTCTTTTCAGTATTTTCTGCCATAGTTGTAACGATTTTAAGAGGGTGAATTACTTGATGGGACCCGGTTGGGGTTTGCTCCATGCCCAATGGAAAGTGACCTTGGCGTCACCGCCGTTGCGCTTGATTTCGCGTGCCACACTCTTGGCGTTGAGGAAGTTGCCTGCCTCGACGAGGAAGGGGGTGTTCTTGGTGATCTCGATAGCGTTACGCAGGGTGGTCTCGAGTTGGATCTTGAGCACCTGCTCCTGTGTAGCGACATCGTCGCCTACACTCTCGATACGGACATAGTAGGTCTTCTTGTAGAAAAACCACCATGCCAAAATGAGAAGAATGATAAGGATCATAATGATAAAGTAGTTTGGTTATTGACTAATTTGCGGCGCAAAGGTACGAAAAAAATTCCGAATACACAAACATTTTTGCTACTTTTTGCTAAAATTTTTGCACATGTCAAAAAAAAGCAGTACTTTTGTAGCCGTAATACGATTTTAGCGATATGAAATGTTCGGAAATACGGAGTATACTGGGTGACCGTCTGGAGGTAAGAGGCGGCGGTGATCCGGATATACGCTATCTTTTGACCGACAGCCGTAAGCTGGGCAGCGAGCCGGAAGCGACGCTCTTTTTCGCCATCAAGACGGAGAAGAACGACGGGGCGAAGTATATAGAGGAGTTGGCCGGAAGAGGAGTGCGTGCGTTCGTTACGGGCGATGCGGTAGCGGCCTTGCAGGACTTGGCGGCGGCGGTGCGTGCGCGCTTCGGGGGGACTGTGATCGGTATCACCGGCTCGAACGGCAAGACGGTGGTGAAAGAATGGCTGTACCAGCTGCTGAAAGACGACTATGAGGTGATTCGGTCGCCGCGGTCGTATAACTCGCAGATAGGAGTGCCGCTGAGTGTGTGGCAGCTTTCAGCCATCAGCCTTCAGCCTTCAGACAAGCCTCTTTTGGCAATCTTCGAAGCGGGAATCAGTCAGCCCGGAGAGATGGAGAAGCTGGAGCGGATTATACGACCGACGATAGGTGTGATCACGTATATCGGTCATGAGCACGACGAGGGCTTTGCGTCGCTGGAGCAGAAAAGGGCGGAGAAGATGAAGCTGTTTGTGCATGCGGAGCGGGTGATAGAAGACCCGACGCACCAGAACGTACGTACCTGTGCGGCTGTGATGCGTGCGCTGGGATATGACGAGGAGACGATAGCCGGTAGGATACTGCAGCAGACGCACGAGACGGTGCTGAAAGTGAATCTGTCGGCGCTGGTGGACAACGTACGTTATTTCCGCAGCAAGTTGCGGCCGGAGACCAAGCTGACCTGTATGGTGAAAGCTTTTGCTTACGGAGCGGGTAGCGTGGAAGTGAGCAAGGCGCTGCAAGCCAGCGGGCTAGTAGATTACTTGGCGGTAGCCGTGGCTGACGAGGGTGTGGAACTGCGTCGTGCCGGTATCACGCTGCCGATCATCATCATGGATCCGGAAGTGGCGGCGATGGACCTGATACTGGAGAACAACCTGGAGCCGAATGTATATAGTCACCAGTCGCTCAAGACCGTCATCGCGGCGGCGCAAGCGAAGGGACTGGAGTATGTGCCGATACACGTGAAGATCGACTCGGGCATGCACCGTCTGGGCTTCTACAAGGAGGATATGCCGTGGCTGATCGACCGTCTGAACCATCAGAAGGCGGTGCGTGTGGCGTCGGTGTTCTCGCACCTGGCGGGTAGCGACGAGGCGCAGTTTGACGATTTTACCCTCTCGCAAATCAAGTATTTCGATGCTTGTGCCGAAGAGCTCAAAGCCGGTCTCAATTATCCGATCATCAAGCATATCTGCAACTCTGCCGGCATCGAGCGGTTCAGCGAGTACCAGTTCGACATGTGCCGATTGGGAATAGGATTGTACGGTTTCTCGTTCGCCGGCGCTAAACTGCGCAACGTGTGCACGCTGGAGACGACGATCTTGTCCGTCAAGACCGTGAAGGCCGGCGAGACGATAGGTTACGGTAGGCATACGAAGCTGGACGAAGACCGCACGATAGCCGTGATACCTATCGGCTACGCCGATGGTTTCGACCGTCGTTTCTCGAATTACGGCGGTGAGGTATGGGTGCGCGGCAAACGTTGTCCGGTGGTGGGTAACGTGTGCATGGACCAGGCGATGATTGACGTGACCGGTGCTGATGCACGCCCAGGCGATATCGTCGAGGTGTTTGGTGAACACATGCCGCTGGAGCAACTGGCCGACAAACTCGGCACGATCACATATGAGATATTAACATCAGTAAGTCGCCGTGTCCAACGTATCTATTTCTACGAATAAGCTGACGATCGGGTACAGAGTACAGAATACAGAGCACAGCGTACAGACCGATTTAGATTTCTCGCTGAATGCCGGCGAGATGGTGTGTATGCTGGGTCCGAACGGTTGCGGCAAATCGACCTTGTTGCGTACGCTGGCGGGTCTGCAGCCGGCGCTGGGTGGGGAGTACAGGATTCAGGAATCAGGAGTCAGGAGTCAGGATGCGAAGAGTGTGGCGCTGGTGCTGACGGAAAGGCTGTCGATGGACAACACGACGGTGCATGATGTCGTGGCGCTGGGTAGGTATCCGTATTCGTCGTTCCTGGACGGGTTGAAGGCAGAGGATGAGCGGATTATTGAGGAGGCGTTGCGTGCGGTGGGATTCGATAGCTCGACAGCTCGAGATCTCGATATCTCGAAGACCTTCTTTAATGCGCATTCTGATGGTGAGAAACAGCGGATACTGATAGCCAAGGCCTTGGCGCAACAGACGCCAATCATCCTGCTGGATGAGCCTACGGCGCATTTGGATCTGCCGCACCGGATACTGATTCTGCGTCTGCTGCGGCGCCTGGCGCATGAGCAGCAGAAGACGATACTGATCTCGACGCACGAGTTGGATCTGGCGCTGGCCTTGAGTGACCGCATACTGCTGATGACGCCCGGCCAGGGTGTGCAGCTCGACACCGCGGAGCGACTGAGGAAAGACGATGCTTTCACACGGGCTTTCGGCATGGATATTTTTCATCCGCTATAAAACGGGATTGCTACGTAATCCCAACAAGCTGCCGCTGGCACCTTGTACAAAAAAAAGAGCGATTTGCTTGCTTGAGTAAACTCAGACAGACAAATATTGTACAGAATATCATTCAGTTCATAGTAAACTCTATCTGCCTGATATTCTGTACAATAACAAACGGAAGCCCAATGGACTTCCGTTTATCGTTTCAGCAAATCACTCGGTTACCCGAGCTTTCCGCTTGCGGAAAGTGAGGGATTCGAACCCCCGGTACGACGTAATGCGTACACCGCATTTCGAGTGCGGCTCTTTCGACCACTCAGACAACTTTCCTCAAAAGCGGCTGCAAAAGTACTGCTTTTTTTTGAATTGACCAAATTTTATTGCATTTTTTTTGCATATTTGAGAAAAATGTAGTAATTTTGCGGCATGAATCGATTTACGTTTGGTAAGATCTGTCGCTTTTTCTTCCATCTGCACTATGATGTACAGGTAACAGGAGAAGAGGTGTTGCGTGACGGTGCTGTGCATCTGGTGCTGCCTAATCACACGGCTTATGTGGATCCGCTGATTCTGTTTAGTGAGGAGTGGTGGTTGCCGATTCGTCCCATGACCGACGAACTCTTTATGCGTCACTGGTTGTACGGTCGCATCTTGCGCATGGCTGACGCTATTGAGGTGCCGGACCTGCAGAAGAGTGCGATGAGTAGGGAAGAGGGTGTGGCCGCTGCGGCGAACCTGAGCAGGATTGCTATCGATAGTCTGGCGCAGGGGAAGGAGATCTGTTTCTATCCCTCGGGCCACGTGAAGACGGTTGATCGTGAAGTGATAGGCAACCGGCGCATGGCGTACGAGGTGTGTAAGGAGTTGCCGGAAGGCGTGAAGGTGATACTCTGCCGCATGCGTGGACTGGAGACGAGCCGTTGGTCGAAACTCAAACCCAAGAAATGGAAGTGGCGTCGCACGGTGACGTTGCACTTTGAAGACCATACAGACGATGTGCGTCGCTGGGCACAGACGATGGACAAGCGGGCCTTCAACGAACAGTTGGAGAGTTGGTATAATAACGTTTAGCGTTTAACGTTTAGCGATTAGCGAATAGATATGAACGAGCAAGAGATAGAAGCACGTGCCCAGAGGGCGGTGGAGTTGTTCCACGAGGGATTTAATTGTGCGCAGGCGGTGTTTGCGTCGTGCGCGGATATCTACGGTGTGCAGGACGAGCAGCTGGCCTTGCGCCTGTCCGCATCGTTTGGTGGCGGCATGGGCAGGATGCGTCTGGTCTGCGGTGCTGCCAGCGGTATGTTCATGCTTGCGGGGCTGCACAACGGATCGGCCACGCCTCATGACAACGACGGCAAGATGAAGAATTATGCGTTCGTTCAGCAACTGGCCGGAGAATTCAAAGGCAAATACGGAAGTCTTATCTGTGCGGAGTTGCTGGGGCTGGCGCCGAAGGGACAGTGTGATTGCAAGTTGGATCTGGATCCGCGTCCGGCAGAGCGTACCCCTGAATACTACGAGAAACGTCCCTGTCCGGAGATGATTGCCGAGGCCGTCCGCATTTACTTGCGCAACATCAAATCATAAATCATAAATTTGAAATCATAAATCATAAATCATATATGATCTGTCACTCCCTCATAGAACTCATCGGTCGCACGCCGATGCTGGAAATACCAGTCGGGCAAGCCCGCTTGTTACTCAAGCTGGAGCGTTTTAATCCCGGCGGTTCGGTGAAGGACCGCACGGCGCTGGCGATGATAGAAGATGCGGAACAACGCGGCCTTTTGCTGCCCGGCGGTACCATCATCGAGCCCACCAGTGGCAATACAGGTGTCGGCCTTGCGTGGATAGGTCGGCTCAAAGGGTATCGTGTGCTTCTCACGATGCCGGACACCATGTCTCAGGAGCGGAGAAACCTGTTGGCACTCTATGGTGCTGAACTGGTGCTCACGCCTGGTGCGCAGGGCATGAAAGGAGCGATAGCCAAAGCCGAAGAGTTACGTGACGCAACTCCCGGCAGTATCATCCTTGGTCAGTTTGTTAATCCCGCCAACCCTGCTATCCATTACGCCACGACAGGACAAGAGATATGGAACGATACCGAAGGCAGTGTGGATGTGTTCGTAGCAGGCGTGGGTACCGGCGGTACGGTGAGTGGAGTAGGGCGTGCGCTCAAAGAGAAGAACCTTGCGGTGGAGATCATCGCCGTTGAGCCGGCTGCGTCGCCTGTGCTCTCCGGCGGGAATGCCGGTCCGCATAAGATCCAAGGTATCGGTGCGGGATTTGTGCCGGAGACCTACCAGACAGGGTTTGTAGACCGTGTGCTGACGGTGACCGACGAAGAGGCGATGGCTGCGGCTAAACAACTCGCAGAGCAATACGGCCTGCTGGTAGGTATATCCTCCGGCTGTGCCTTCCATGCCGCCATGCAACTGGCGCAACAACCCGAATATGCCGGCCGTACTATCGTGGCTCTGTTGCCTGACACCGGCGAAAGATACCTGTCTGTATTAAATTAATTCTTAATTCTTAATTTTGATTTTTTTTGTGACTTACATCCCTTCCATAGATTTGCTGAAGCGCTTCATGGCATACATGCGCGGTGAAGTGTTCCCTGACTTCTTCCCTGCGATGGAGATGCCTGCCGAACTTCGGTTACCGGAAGCCTTCCGGACGCAGATACCCGAGATAGCGCGTATGGTGAACACCGATGTGGATGCGATGCTCCATAACGATCCGGCGGTAACCGACCGCGGTGAAGTGGTGCTCAGTTATCCGCTTACGCAAGTGATGATTCATTTCCGTACCGCGCACGCGTTGTATCAATTAGGAGTGCCGCGTATTCCGCGTATGTTGACCGAGTTGGCGCACAGCCGAACCGGAATAGACATTCACCCTGCAGCGCAGATAGGCGACCATTTCTGTATTGACCACGGCACAGGTGTCGTCATCGGTGCTACTGCCATCATCGGTTCGCATGTGGTTCTCTATCAGGGTGTTACGTTGGGAGCAAAGAACTTCGAATACGATGAACAGGGCCGTCCGATGGATGTCCCGCGTCACCCGATCTTGGAGGACCATGTGACCGTCTATTCGAACACCTCCATCCTCGGTCGCGTCCGCATCGGACATGACACGATTATCGGCGGTAACGTATGGCTCACGCAGGACGTTCCTGCCAACTCGGTAGTGCTGCAGAGCACTCCGGAAATCCGAATAAAAAATAAATCATAAATATTATGGATAAATTCTTTTTAGCCATAATCGGTGGCGGCCCTGCAGGTTATACCGCCGCCGAAAAAGCCTCGAAAGCAGGCAAAGATGTCGTGCTGTTTGAGCAGAACGCCGTAGGCGGTACGTGCCTCAACGTGGGTTGTATTCCTACCAAATCGCTCCTATATGGTGCGAAGCAGTACTATAACGCGACGCATGCGCAGAAATACGGCGTGAGTGCAGAGAACGTGTCGTTTGATTTCGCAGCCATGCAGAAACGCAAGACCATCGTCGTGCGCAAACTGGTGGCAGGTATCAAGCAGCGCCTGAACAACGAGCACTGCACCATAGTAAACGGCTTTGCCAAAGTAGAGAGCCGTACAGACGAATGCGTGACGATAGGTTGCAACGGTGAGACCTACGAAGCAGAGAACCTGCTCATCTGTACCGGTTCAACCAACTTTGTGCCGCCTATTCCGGGTATCAAGGACAACGAGCACGTGTGGGACAGCACCGACGCGCTCGCTGCAACCGAATTGCCGAAGTCGATCATCATCGTCGGCGGCGGTGTCATCGGTATGGAGTTCGCTACGCTGTACCATGAACTGGGAGTACCCGTTACGGTCATCGAGGCCATGCCGACTATCCTGCCGAACCTCGATCAGGAAGTGGTGGCTGTCCTGTTGGAGAAATACAAGAAAGCCGGCATCCAAATCCTCACGGAAACTAGAGTAGAGAAGATTGAGGGATCTGAGGTGTTTATTTCTAGTTCGTCTAGTGAATCTAGGCCGTCTAGTTTGTCTGCTGACAAAATCCTCGTCTCCGTCGGTCGTAGAGCCAATCTCAGCGGTCTCGAAGCCCTCAACGATATCGAACTCAACCGCGGTGCTATCGTGATAGACGATTTCTGCAAGACCAACTTGCCGAATGTCTATGCAGCGGGCGATGTAACGGGCAAGATCATGCTCGCCCATGTGGCGGCGCGTCAGGCGGAAGTGTGCATCGGCCGTCTGCTGAAGCAGATACCGCTGCAGCGCATTGCGTATAACGCCATCCCGTCGGTGGTCTATACGAACCCTGAGATAGCATCTGTCGGCATTACGGAAGCGCAAGCCGCCGAACTCAATATAGAGCCCGAGGTGCGTCGCCTGCCGATGACTTTCTCCGGTCGTTTCATGGCGGAGAACGAAGGCGAGACAGGACTGTGCAAGATGGTGATTGATTCCAAGTCGCAGATGGTGCTCGGTGTACATATGATCGGTAATCCCTGTTCAGAGTTCGTTGCTGCGGCTTCGTTTGCCGTGCGCAACGGCTACACGACAGCCGAATTCCAGCAAGTGGTTTTCCCGCATCCTACCGTGAGTGAGATTTTGCACGAGATAGTGTAGGTTATTTCGTATAAAATAGTCATAAATTCATGAAAACGGCGAAATTTAGAAGATTTTGCCGTTTTTATTTGCATATATGCAAAATTAGTAGTATCTTTGCACGCTAATTGGTTCATTATTTATATTTAAACATTTAATATCATGAGAAAGATTTTTATCTCTTTTGTTGCGCTCCTTTGTGTGGCGCAAATGATGTGGGCAGGATCCGTTACTCCTGCTGCCAACATTCCTACCTATTGGGCTTCTGCTAACGGCAAGTCCGGTGCAACGTTATGGTCTGCCATTAGTGCGCAAACCAATGTGGGTTATAGTTCGCTCGGTTATAACGGTCTTTGGACCGCCTATGCTACTACGGACGTCTATCCCGGTACCAATAAGATCTGGGATATGTACGGCGAGTGCGATTTTACTTATTCGACGGACAAGTGTGGATCCTATAGCGGCGTATGCGATTGTTATAACCGTGAGCACTCTATTCCGCAATCTTGGTGGGGAGGAGGTACGTCCGGTATAGGTTGTGATATCTTCCATCTGGTGCCTACCGACGGTAAGATCAATAGCGTGCGTTCGAATGATGAGTTCGGTATCGTCAATGGAGGTACCAATTGGAGAGGAAACAAATCCGGCACGGCAGGTTCTTGGTCTACCGATCGTCCTACTATTGCTTCCACAGCAGGTGAGGTCGTTCAAGGCTCCGGCAATGTGTTCGAACCCAAAGACGAGTACAAAGGAGATTTTGCACGCGGATACATGGGTACGATCATCAAGTGGCAGCAGTCGAATCTGACTACGGGCAATAATTTCTTTAGTGGTCAATACAACGCTTCCGGTTATTTTGGTTTCACCAAAAAAGCCGTTGTTCTTATGATGAAATGGCATCGTGAGGACCCTGTTTCGCAGAAGGAGATCGATCGTAATAACGGTATCCAGGCTACGCAAGGTAACCGCAATCCCTTTATCGATTATCCCTATCTGGCGGAGTATATCTGGGGAGAACATGCCGGTGAGACCGTGGATATGGATCTCTTGATGCCTTCTACCGATCCGGACTTCGTTCCCGGCGTTAGCGATGGATGGCGCGGAGGGGTAGGCCCGACGCCTACGCCGACCGTCAAGTACGGTCTCAGCTGGTCGGTTAATGGCACGATCGTCTCTGTGGACTCCATCGCCGAGAACCAGAAGCCGACTCAGATCCCTGCTACACCTGCTTCTTGCTCCACCGAGAGCGACGTGTTCATGGGTTGGACCACCGCGCCGATCAGCGGTACTACTGACGATGCTCCATCGCCGATTTATGTGCAGCTTGCTGACTTCCCCGCCGTTACTGCAGACGTAACATACTACGCTGTCTTCGCTAAAGAAACCGTGACGCAAGGTGCGGCTCCGGCTACATATACCTATGATGCCGACCATCAGGAAGGTTGGGCCAATACGGGTGCTAATAAGGGTTCGTACTGGCTCTTAGACCAAGGTAAGACCCTTGTCTCCCCGGCTATCGATCTCATGGGGCTCGAGTCTATCGTAGTTAAGATGCGTACTTATGGCGGTACTCAGTACGATATGCTGCAGATCTCGGAGGAATCAGGTGTACTCACTTCCATCCAGGCTACCGGCGGTTCTACCATCACCGAATATACCTGGAATAACAATCTCTATATTGCCGGCACCTCTACGCTTACTTTCGCTTGCTCCAATGGCGCGGCTAATAAGGGTATCGGTATCCAGTCTGTGGTCATCAATGCTACCGGCTCCGGATCGTCCTACAACCGTTATATCACCTCTTGCCAAACCGGCACCGAAGTGGAACTCGTGCTGGAAGGTAATGACGTAGCACGTAAGGTGCTGGTAGGCGGTCAGATTTATATCCTGCTGGGTGAGAAACTATACAACATACAAGGTCAACGCGTCAAATAATTGCGATAATGAAACATATGAAAACGAATATCCTACTTGCGCTCCTGCTGGCAGCGCAAGTAGGTTTTGCTAACGTCGTTACCGGCGTAGCGGCTATTCCGGAGAACTACTACAGCTCTGTGGACGGTAAGAAAAATGCAGATAACATCCTCAACACACTCTGCAGTATTATTGATGATCACACCGTGATTGCGTATGCGGGGCTGGAACCCTACTACGAGCAGACCGATTTCTATGCCGACTCGCTCTGGGATATGTACTCGACCTGCCATTTCACGATGGACCATGCGAATATTGCGCAGAAAGCGGTGTGTGACGGTTGGAACAAAGAGCACCTGGTATGTCAGTCGTGGCTGGGAAGCGGACCTATGGTCTCTGACCTCTACAACGTCTATCCGACCGACGCACGTATCAACAACTTGCGCTCGAACTACCCGTATGGAGTAGTCAGCTCGTTCTCGGGTTTCAGCAAAGACCCGGACCATCACGGGCTCGGCAAACTGGGTTCGTCCACTACGAGCGGAGTAGGTACGGTGTATGAGCCCGACGATCAGTATAAAGGCGATTTTGCGCGCTCGTTCTTCTATATGGTGGCGCGTTACCGCAACAACAGTCTCAATGCCGGCAACGGCTCCAAGATGTTCACCTCTTCGCCCACCAACCTCACGTCCTATAGCCTCTCTTTCCTTTTGGACTGGCATCGTCAGGATCCCGTGTCGCAGAAGGAGATTGACCGCAATCAGGCTGTCTATGGCATCCAGCACAATCGTAATCCCTTCATCGACTATCCCGAACTCGTAGAGTATATCTGGGGCAATCGGGTAGGGCAGACCGTCAATCTCTCGACGATGACTCCAACCTGCGAAGGTGGCGGTTATAACCCGGGGGAAGTGACTAAATACAGCGTGACATGGTCGGTGAACGGTACAGCTGCGGCTGTTGATTCTGTGGTTGCCAACCGTGGTATTACGGCACTGCCGCCGACTCCGGAGTCCTGCTCCGAAGAGAGCAATACGTTTGTAGGTTGGACGACGGCAGCTATAGCGGGACAGACCGATACGAAGCCGGAAGTGCTCTACACCAAAGCCACGGATATTCCTGCCGTGACGGCCGACATGACCCTGTATGCCGTCTTTGCGCATGCCGAGCAAGGCGCGGCGGTAGAGCCTGCTACCTACACGTATGACGATAACCATCAGACAGGCTGGACCAATACGGCATCTAATAGCGGCGACTACTGGTTGCTCGACAAGGGCAAGACACTCGTCTCGCCCGACGTAGAACTGGCCGGACTCGCGTCTATCGAAGTGAACATGCGTACCTACGGTGGCACTCAATATTGCAACCTGGATGTCAGAGCCGGCGAGACGGTGATTGCGACAATTGTAGCGACTAACGGTAAGACGCTGACCGACTATACGTGGACGAATGAGCAACAACTGACCGGCACTTCGGCGTTGACCTTCAGCACGAACTACAATACTGGTCAGGGAATAGGTTTCACTCGTGTCACGATCAATGCTACGGGGGTAGGCACGCTCTATTCCGCCTACATGACCAACTGCGGAACGACGAATATAGAGCAGCAGGAGGTAGCAGCGCCGGCGCGCAAGGTGATTCGCAACGGGCAGATTTTGATTCTTCGAGGCGAGAAGATATACACCTTGCAGGGGCAAGAGTGGAGATAATAATGAAAGAAAACAACTGATATACTTGCATATATCAGAAAAATGTTGTACTTTTGCAGCCGATTTTGGGCAAAAGGGCATTTGTGCGCCCTGAGCCGTAAACAGTTGTAGGTTTATAAAAAGGTTTTTATGATTAAAATTACTTTTCCGGACGGGAGTGTCCGTGAGTATGAAAACGGCGTGACGCCGTTGCAAATTGCTGAGAGTATTAGCAGTCGTCTGGCGCAAGATATCCTCTGCGCATCTATCAATGATCAGATTGTAGAACTGAACCAGCCAATTGAGGCTGACGCGGCTATCAAGCTCCACAAGTGGGAAGACGAGGAAGCGAAGCATGCTTTCTGGCACACCTCGTCGCACCTGATGGCAGAGGCGCTGCAGGAACTCTATCCGGGTATACAATTCGGTATAGGTCCGGCTATTGAGAATGGTTTCTACTACGACGTGATGCCGCCCGAGGGTGTGGTGATCAACGATACGTGCTTTGCGGCTATCGAGAACAAGATGATGGAGCTGCGTGCGAAGAAAGAGGCGGTCGTAAAGACGTCTATTTCCAAAGCAGACGCGCTGAAAGCTTTCGGCGACAAGGGGCAGACATACAAATGCGAGTTGATTAGTGAACTGGAAGACGGACATATATCTACCTATACGCAAGGTGCGTTTACCGACCTCTGTAAGGGGCCGCACCTCTTGAGCACCGAGCCTATCAAGGCCGTTAAGGTGCTGAGTTGCTCTGCGGCTTACTGGCGCGGCGATGAGAAACGGCCTATGATGACCCGTATATACGGTATCTCGTTCCCCAAGAAAGCGATGCTGGATGAGTATCTGGCGTTGCTGGAAGAGGCCAAGAAACGTGACCACCGTAAGATAGGTAAGGAGCTGGAGCTCTTTATGTTCAGCGATATGGTGGGAAAAGGTCTGCCTATCTGGCTGCCGAAGGGTACGGCGCTGCGTCTGCGTCTGGAGGACTTTCTGAAGAAGATCCAGAAGCGCTACGGCTATCAGCAGGTTATCACCCCGCATATCGGTTCTAAATCGCTGTATATGACTTCGGGGCACTGGGATCACTACGGCAAGGACTCGTTCCAGCCGATCACGACACCGGAAGAGGGTGAGGTATATCTCTTGAAACCCATGAACTGCCCGCACCACTGCGCTATCTTCAAGAACAGTCCGCGTAGTTACAAAGACCTGCCTTTCCGCTGCGCAGAGTTCGGCACCGTGTATCGCTATGAGCAGAGCGGTGAGTTGCACGGACTGACGCGTGTGCGTTCATTTACACAGGACGACGCCCATATCTTCTGCCGTCAGGACCAGGTGAAGCAGGAGTTTATCCGCGTGATGGAGATCATCAATATCATCTTCAAGGCGCTGAACTTCGAGAACTACGAGGCTCAGATCTCGCTTCGCGACCCCAACAACCACGAGAAATACGTAGGCTCGGACGAGATTTGGGAGCACGCAGAGAACGCCATCCGCGAGGCATGCCGTGAGATGAACCTTCCGGCACGCGAAGAGACGGGTGAGGCGGCTTTCTATGGCCCGAAACTCGACTTCATGGTCAAGGATGCCCTCGGCCGCCGCTGGCAGCTGGGTACCATCCAGGTGGACTACAACCTGCCGGAGCGTTTCGAACTGGAGTACACCGGTGAGGACAACCAGAAACATCGTCCCGTGATGATTCACCGTGCCCCGTTCGGCTCGATGGAGCGTTTCGTAGCTGTGCTCATCGAGCACACCGCCGGTAAGTTCCCGTTGTGGCTCACGCCCGACCAGGCAGTCGTTCTGCCTATCTCCGAGAAATCCAACGACTACGCTTGGAAGGTCAAGGAGATACTCGAGCAGCAGGACGTTCGCGTCATCGTAGATGACCGCAACGAGAAACTGGGCCGTAAGATACGTGACAACGAACTCAAGCGTATCCCGTATATGCTCATCGTGGGCGAGAAAGAGGCGGAACTCGGTCTCGTTTCCGTTCGCCAGCAAGGCGCGGAGGAGAAGGGCCAGATGACCATCCTGCAATTTGCCGACTTCATCAATACCACCGTAAAGGAGCAGATGAGTGCTTATTGATAATCAGGTAGAAATGAAAAGAATAATATATGTGCTGGCGGCCCTCGTGTTGCTGGCCGGTTGTTCCAAAAAAAAGAAATACAGCTATCTGACCGACAAGCCGCTGCCGGTAGAGATTGAGGTGGTAGGCGAGAGTAGTCGTCTGGTGGAGGACACGTATGTGGGTGAGGTGCGTCCGATGACGGACATCTCGCTCGTCTTCCCCTACGGCGGTCAGATCACAGGTATCTATGTCAAGAGTGGTGATCGCGTCAAGGCGGGCCAGTTGTTGGCCACGGTGGACAGCACCCAGGCCAAGGCGCTGATGGAGAGCGCCAATGCTATGTACGCCCAGGCGCAGGACGGCTACAACCGTCTGCGTCCCCTGCACGAACAGGGGGGGATCAGCGATGTCAAGTGGGTGGAGATGGAGACCAACCTGGAGAAAGCCCGCTCGATGGCTATATCCTCCCGCAAGCGCTTCGAGGACTGCAATCTGCGTGCCTCTCAAGCAGGTATAGTTAACATGCGCAGCATCGATGCAGGGCAATACGTGGGCTTTGGTCAGCCGATTGGCTCGCTGATGGACATGTCGGGTTACTGCGTCGAGTTCACGGTGCCGGAGAGCGAGGTGGGCCGGATGACAGCCGGTCAGCCGGTCAAGGTGCTGGCGCCCGCTCTGGGCAAAGAATATGCCGGCAAGATAACCGAGAAATCACTGACGGCTACCCAATTGGCACATACCTATCGTGTCAAGGCCGAGGTCACATCGCCGGAGGCGGTGAACCATCTGCTGCCGGGCATGGTGTGCCGCATTATCGTCACGCAGCGCCAGCATACAGGCTATATCATTTCTGCCGGTTGTATCCAGACCCAGCAACGCGGACATAGCGTCTGGGTGCTACGCAACGGACGCGCTGAGCGTCAGATGGTGAAGATCAGCGACTTTGTCGAGAACGGTGTGCTTGTCTCCGATGGAATCAACCTGGGCGACACCATCGTTTCCAAAGGCTATCAGAAGATGTATAACGGTGCAGCAGTAGTGTTCTAAGTATGAGCGAACGAAATCACATAGAAGGCGCCATGCGCAACTATCGTATCATCTATGCGATAGTGGCGGTGCTGGTGGTTTTCGGTATCTTTGCGCTCGGACGGATGAACAAGGACGAGTTCCCGCAGGTGACAATACGCCAGGGACTCATCGTCGCGGTTTATCCGGGCGCTACAGCACAGGAGGTGGAGGAGCAGGTCGCCAAACCTATTGAGCAATATTTGTTCACGTTCAAGGAGATCAACAAGCGCAAGACCTACAGCCTGAGCAAGGATGGTATGTGCTATGTCTTTGCGGCGCTCTCACCTAAGGTGATGAACAGCAACGAGGCATGGTCGAAGATACGCGGAGGCATCGGCCTGCTCAAGCAGGTGCAGCTGCCCACGGGTCTGCTGGCCGTTGTGGTCATCGATGATTTCGGTAATACCAGTAGCATACTGCTGGCGCTGGAGAGCAACGAGCGTACTCCTCGCGAACTAGAGGATTATGCCAATATGGTGGCCGACAAGTTGCGCGAGATCAATGAGATGGGTAGCATCAAGCTGCTGGGGCAGCAGCACGAGGAAATAGCCGTCACTCTGGACATGGAACGTATATCGCGTTACGCGGTAGATCATAATATGATCGTTGCGCGCCTGGCGGCGCAGGGCTTCCGCTCGATGACCGGCGAAATAGCCAACGACATGGGAGCCGCGCTTCTGCACGTGGATGTGCCCTACAAGACGGAGTACGAACTTGGCGAACAGATTATTCTGTCCGATCCCGTTACGGGCCAGACCATCCGCCTAAAGGATGTAGCTACCATCGAGCGGCGTTATCAGGACGCCACCAAGTATGTACGTCGATATGATCGTGACGGCAGTGGAGGCTGCCAGCTCATGAATATAGAGATGCAGCCGGGTAATAACATCGTGGCTTTCGGCGAGAAAGTGGATGAGATGCTCGAGCATATGCAGTCGGTGCTGCCGCCTGATGTGCGCATGCATAAGATCACCGACCAGCCGCGTGTGGTGGACGAGAGCGTACGCTCTTTTCTGAAGGATCTGGTCGTCTCCGTGCTCATTGTCATTGCGGTAATGTTGGTGCTCTTCCCCTTGCGCACAGCGCTGGTCAGCTCTACAGGTCTGCCAGTCTGCATCGCTATTACGCTGGGAATAATGTATCTGGCGGGAATAGAGTTGAATACCGTCACCTTGGCTGCACTGATTGTGGTGCTCGGTATGGTGGTGGACGACTCGGTGATCGTCATCGACGGCTATAGCGAATTGCTGGCCAAGGGACATTCGCGCTGGTATGCAGCTGCCGTCTCCACACGTGATCTGTTTGTGCCAATGGTGCTGGCTACCACCTCTATTTCGGGTATGTTTTTCCCGATGCTGGGGCTGATGACCGGTCCGTTGGCCGACTTCATCAAGCTCTTCCCATGGGCCATCTTTATAGCCCTGACCTGTAGTATCCTGTATGCCGTATGGATTATCCCCTACATGGCTGCCGGTTTCATCCGCCGCAAGCCTGCCGATGCGCCTCCTTCGTTTATCGAGCGCACCCAGGATCGGTTCTTCGGCGCGCTGCAGGACGGCTATCAGAAACTGCTGGACCTCTGCTTCCGCCATCCGTGGTGGACCATCAACCTGAGTCTGGCTTCGGTGGTGCTCGGCGGCTTCCTCTTTACGCGTCTCGACATCCAGTTGATGCCGAAGGCCAACCGCGACTGTTTTGCCATAGAGATTCATCTGACCGAGGGTGCTTCGCTCGACCAGACACAGGCGGTGGTGGACAGCCTGGCCGGTGTGCTCACACGCGACGAACGTGTAGAGAGTATTACGGCTTTTGTGGGCATGGCCAGTCCGCGTTTCCATGCCACCTACGCTCCGCAGATAGGAGGTAAGAACTATGCGCAGTTTATCGTGAATACCGTCTCGCCGGAGGCGACCACCAAGTTGATCGCGTACTATCAGCCCTTGTATGAGAACAGGTTCCCGAACGCCTACTGCCGCTTCAAGCAGTTGGACTACCAGTCGGTGCCCAACCCGATTGAGGTCAATGTGCAGGGCTCGGATATTGGCCAGCTGGAGGTGGTGGCGGATTCGGTCAAGGCCTTCATGGCGCAATTCCCCGAACTGACTTGGGTGCACTCGGATTACGATGAGACGGTCCAGACTATCCGTCTCCGTCTCAAGGACGACGAGGCCAGCCGTCTGGGCGTCACCCAGGCCACGCTGTCGCTTTATCTGAACGGCCTGCTCCACGGACGGGGCATGACGGCACTGTGGGAAGACGGCTATAAGACGCCGGTGGTGCTCTATACCTACGGCACGGACTCGCTCCTCTATTCTGACATCGGTAACCAGATGGTTCCCACGCTCTTGCCGGGCGTTTGGGTACCACTGCGCCAGGTGGCTGATATCGAACCCGATTTCCACCACGCACAGATCAAGCGCCGTAATAGTATTCGTACCATTACGGTGGCGGCCGATACGCGTGGTAACGTGGCAGCACTGAGTGCTATCAAGCCGATCTCCCGCTATATACGCAATCTGGAGAAACGGTTGCCGGAAGGCGTTCATATCACCTACGGCGGCGCTATGGAGCAGTCGCTGGAGACCTTCCCGGGCTTGGTGGCCTCGGTGGGGGCGGCGTTGCTGGTCTTGCTGATACTGCTGGTTTATCATTTCAAGAAACTCAATATTTCCTTCCTGGCCTTGAGCTCCAGTCTGCTCTGCCTCTTCGGCTCGGCCTTCGGATTATGGATGTTCCGGCTCGATGTGTCGGTGACGGCCATACTTGGTGTGATCTCACTGATAGGAATAATCGTTCGTAATGCCATCATTATGTACGAATATTCCGATCATCTGGTCCAGCACGAACATCTGCCGGCGCGTGAGGCAGCCTATTTGGCTGGTCAGCGACGTATGCGTCCGATCTTCCTGACCACGGCTACCACAGCCCTGGGTGTTGTGCCGATGATCTTGGCCGCTACCGACCTATGGATGCCAATGGGTGTGGTCATCTGCTTCGGTGCCATACTGACGATGCCGATGGTGGTAACGTTGCTGCCGGTGGCTTATTGGAAATTGTTTGAAAAATCGACTCGCCGTTATGAGAAATAATCGTTTTCTGTTTTTTGTGCTGGCTTGTGCCTGGTCGCTGTGCTGCTTCGGGCAGTCGGAGGTGCTGACCTTGGATTCCTGTTTGGCGAGTGCGCGGAGGCACAATTTTACGATTCGTTCTGCCCAACTTGACGTGGCAATTGCCCGCGAGGTGAAGAAGCAGATGTTGTGGAAGTATTTTCCTCAGGTCAGTATTGAGGGGTTCGCTTTCGGTGCACTCCGCCATCTGGTGGATGCAGATGTCACCGAGTTGGGCCTTGATGGCGGAACAAGCGACTTTCTCAAAGATGCGTTTGACCTTCTCGACGCTCTTTCGAAGGCCTCCGATTCGACAGCCAACATTAGTTCGCAGATACGCGGACTACGCTGGGGTGTGACGGCACAAGCCAAAGCCGTGCAGCCTATCTTCTGGGGCGGACAGATAGTAACGGCCAACAAGTTGGCCAAACTGGGCATTGACGTGGCGCAGCTCAAGCAAGAGGTCAGCGAACGAGATGTGCTGCAAGAGGTCACCGAGACCTATTGGCTCGTAGCGGGATTGAACCAGAAACGCGCTACGGTAAGCAAGGCTACCGAACTGCTGGACACCATCGCCAGTGTGGCCGACAATGCTTATCACCACGGCCTCGCAACGGCCAACGACATATTGCGTGTGCAACTCAAGCAGAACGAGATGCATACCAAGTCGCTCCAGCTGGAGAATGGGATTCGCCTGGCCAGTCGTCTGCTGTGTCACCTCTCCGGACTGGATTATGCTGCCCCCTTGGTGCTCGAGCCGTTCCCGGAAGAAGATACATTGGTGGCCTATTCGCCCGAGTTGCAAATAATCTCTATTGACGGTCGTCCCGAGGCGAGCCTGCTGGAGAAGAACCTGCAGTACAACAAGTTGATGCGCCGTCTGACGCTCGGTGAGTCGCTGCCTCATCTGGCTATAGGCGCCTCCGGTGGCTACACCAACCTCTTTGAGAAACACAACGGTAACGTCATTGCCTTTCTCAATCTCTCTGTTCCTATTACGGGGTGGGGCGAGACCAGTCATAAGCTCAAGCAGCACGACTGGCAGATCAAGCAGGCTGAATGGCTGCGCGAGGACTATCGGGCCAAACTGGACCTGCAGAACCGGCAGATCTTCGACCGCTTGACCGAGTCGATCCAACTGTTGGAAGAGCACCGCGCCAGTCGCGAACTAGCACGGGAGAATCACCGTATTGCGCTGATGAACTACCAGGCCGGTGTGGGCACCATGACGGAACTCATGGAGGCGGAAACACTACTGCTGCAGGCCGAGAATGCGCTTACCGATGCGCATATATCCTACCTTACGGCACTGCGTAAGTTCCGCGATTTTAACAAATGATTACGGTCGTCTGAACTCCGCCAGAATAATGGCTGTGGCAATAGAAACGTTGAGGCTTTCGATAACTTCGGAGGCCTCTTTGTTTATGCCGTCTTGTCCGGAAATACCTTTTGGGGAATAGGATGGGATGAGGACGGGGTGGGTGATGAGGCGGCGTACAGGCTCGGAAATGCCGTTCCCCTCATTGCCCATGATGATGACGGCCGATGACTTGGCATCAGCAGGCTTGAGCACCTCATACATATTCCGGCCGTCCAGTAGCGTGCCGTAGATCTTAAGGTCTGACTGCTGACGGCTGAGGGCTGATAGCCATTCCACTAAGTTTACATAGTGGATACGCACCCGGGCCAGCGCACCCATCGTAGCCTGTACTACCTTGGGGTTGTAGCAGTCGGCTGTGTCAGGCGAGCAGAAAATGTCGCGCACGCCGAACCAGTCGCAGGTGCGGATTATAGTGCCCAGGTTTCCAGGGTCTTGTATACCGTCTAACGCAAGCGTTAAATCACCAATTACCAATGAGCAATCACCAATCGGTTTTTTCTTAAAAACCGCTAAGACTCCCTGCGGCGTACGCAGTCCGCTCATCTGTTCTATCTCCGTAGGAGAGGCCGTGTATAGCTTCGTTGGAGCATCAGGGAGTGTATCGCTCTTCGAGCTTATGATGAGCATTTCCGGTTGGAAACCTCTGCATAACTCCTCTATGCACTTTTCGCCCTCGGCTACGAACAGACCCAATTCGTCGCGGAACTTCTTCAACTGCAAACTTTTTACAAGTTTGACTTGCGATTTACTGATTTTTTCCATAATATCTCTGAAATCGGCTACAAAATTATAAAAAAACTTGCATATATGCAAATTTTTTACTACTTTTGCACGCTAATTATGCGAAAATGGTTGTACATATGTCTTCTGCCGGTGCTGTTATGCGCTTGTAACACGACGAAGTATGTTCCAGAAGGTCAGTACCTGCTGGACAAGGCGAAGGTGAAGTGCGTGGACGACAAGAAAGTGTCGGCGGGTGAGTTGCGCAGTTATCTGCGTCAGAAGCAGAACACGGAGATACTGGGATTCTGGAAGCTGCAGTTGGACGTGTACAACACGGCGCCGCGTGACACGACGACCAAGTCGAACAAGCGTCTGGCGCGTAATGCGCACAAGATGGGTGAGGCGCCGGTGGTATATGACGAAGAACTGACGCGTATCAGCATGCAGCAGTTGGAGCAACGAATGAATAACATGGGTTATTTTCACGCTTCGGTGGACACCGTGTTGCGCTACAAGAAACGGAAAGTGTCGGTGACCTATCTGGTGACGGCGCGGCAGGTATATACGGTGCGCGACTACGCGGTGGACATAGAGGACGATGTGCTAAGGCGGATAGCCCAAGACGAGGGATGTGTGGTGCACCCGGGAGACCATTTCTCTACGTCGACCCTGGATGAGGAGCGTGAACGTATCACAACGCGAATGCGTAACCGCGGTTATTTCTATTTCGAGAAGTCGATGCTGGAGTTCACGGCCGACAGTGCGTTGGGCACCCACGAAGTGGACATACGTCTGCATATGGCGCCCTACGTGAGTCATCTGGACTCGGCCGACCAGAAGAAGATGAAGACGCGTTATACGATGCGTCATGTGACCTTCCAACAGGACAAGCGTTTTCTGCGTAATAACACGCTGCGTCGTGCCTGTCGCATCAAAGAGGGCGAGTTGTACGCCGAATGGCGTGAGGAGCGCACGTACGCGCGCATGAACAGTCTGCCGCCCGTGAAGTATGTAGATATCTCCTACACCCCTGTGAAGGACACCATAGGTGCCGACTCGCTATTGGACTGCACGATTACTATCTCGCGTGGGCGAATGCACTCGGTGCAGACCGAGTTGGAAGGCACATACAGTGCAGGCGACTGGGGTGTAGCAGCGGGCGTGAGATATAGTAACCGAAATATTTTCCACGGTGCAGAAGTGCTGACCATTGGTGCGCGAGCATCGTACGAATGGCGTACTGACGGTGGACGGGCACTGGAGGCGCGTGGCGACCTGTCGCTGACGTTCCCCTCGAAAATAGGTGTGAATATCGCCTATAACTTCCAGCAGCGGCCGAACGAGTATGCCCGAACGATAGCCATCGCGAACCTGAGCTATACGTACCAACGACCAGGTAGCCGCTGGTCGCACCAGTTCAGCCTGATAGACATCAACTATATCTACGTGCCCTGGATGTCGGAAGATTTCAAGAAGAACTTCATCGACCGCTCGTCGGTGTTGCGTGCCAGCTATGAAGACCATTTCATTGTCGACTGGAGCTACACGGCGAGCTATACTACGTTCAGTCAGCGTCATCCCAATCGCTCGTATCTGCAATTGGCTATGCGTGCCGAGACGGCGGGTAATGCGCTGTATGCCTTATCGCAGGTAGCGAAATTGCCGACCGACGATAGCGGCAACTATATGTTGTGGCGTATACCGTTTGCGCAATACGCGAAGGGGGATGTTAACTTCACCTACCACGGTATCATCACCCCCAAGCACCACTTGTTGGGCCATATCGGTCTGGGCGTGGGTGTACCGTATTTGAACTCATCGGTGATGCCGTTTGAGAAACGCTATTTCGGCGGCGGTTCCAACGGTGTGCGTGGCTGGCAGGCTCGTACGTTGGGTCCGGGTACGTTTAACAAGAAAGGCACTGCGCTGATATACGACCTGCGGGCCGGAGATATCCACTTAGAGATGAACATGGAGTACCGCTTCAAGGTGCTGAAGTTCCTCGAGTTAGCGGCTTTTGTGGATGCGGGTAACGTGTGGACGATACGCGACTATGCGGATCAGGAAGGCGGACTATTCCGTTTCGATCAGTTCTACAAGCAGATTGCGCTGAGCTACGGCGCGGGTATTCGCTTCGACCTGTCGTTCCTGATCTTCCGTATCGATATGGGTGTCAAACTGCATGACCCCGGTCGTATAGAAGAGGGTACGCAATGGCGTATCAAGCAGAACGGGCTGAGCTGGAAGAACGATTGTACATTGCATTTTGCTATTGGCTATCCTTTTTAGAATGCTAAAGACGCAGATGATATCGGGGCTAATAGAAGCCGGGTGTGACGAGGCGGGGCGAGGACCGCTGGCCGGGAGTGTGTTTTGTGCAGCCGTCATCTTGGACCCGAAGCGAGTGGAGAAGGTGCCGGAGTTTGCCTGGCTCAATGACTCGAAGCAGTTGACGGAGAAACAGCGTGAGGCTTTGCGGCCCGTGATTGAACGAGAGGCGGTGAGTTGGGCGGTAGTGGAAGTGACGGCCGAGGAGATAGACGAACGCAATATATTGCAATGCTCGATACTGGGTATGCAGCGGGCGCTGGACAGATTGACGGTGAGGCCGCAACATATCCTGGTGGACGGCAATAAATGGAGGCCCTACGTGCCGGAAGGTGAACTGCTGGAGATACCGGCCGACACCGTGGTACACGGCGATGCGACCTATATGTCGATAGCGGCGGCCAGTGTGCTGGCGAAGACCTATCGCGATGCGTATATGGTACGTCTGCACGACGAGTATCCGCAATACGGCTGGGCGGCCAACAAGGGCTATCCTACAGCCGAACACTATGCGGCGCTCCGCCAATACGGGCCGACACCGTATCACAGGAAGACGTTTAACCTGAAGTTAAATGAGTAAGCAAGAAAAATTATTAAATTGTTACAGATATGATTTTTATTCAACACACCCCGACTGACGGCGAGCAACAGCCTCGTCCGCGTCGCAGAATCGGTTGCCTGGGTGGCTGCCTGATTTTCTTTGCTGTCTATTTCATTTGTAGTGCCCTGTTGGGCTGGATCATGGGCGATATGTTCTCGCCTTCGCCGGTAGAGCTGCAGGACAAGACGGTCTATCGGTTGCAGATGAAGGGCACCCTGGTAGAACAAGCGCAGGAGGATAATCCGTTTGCTGATTTGATGGGGCAGATGCCTTACTACAGCCGTTACAAAGACGAGAACACGGTGGGCCTCGATCAGTTGCTGAGCAATATCCGCTTGGCCAAGACCGACGACCGTATCCTGGGTATCTGGTTGGACGGTGCCCAGCTGTCGATGGCTCCGGCCAGCGCGAAGACGCTGCGTGATGCTCTCCTGGACTTCAAGACGAGCGGCAAATGGATCGTGGCTTCGGCTACTGACTATGGCACTACCAACTACTACGTTGCTTCGGTGGCCGACCGTATCTGTCTGGACCCGACAGGTGCCGTAGCATGGCACGGACTGGTAGCGCAGAAGATGTACTACACTCGTCTTATGGAGAAGATAGGCGTGGAGATGCAGATATTGAAAGTAGGTACGTTCAAGTCGGCTGTGGAGCCCTTCTTCCGTACCTCGATGTCGGACGCCGACCGTCTGCAGACCAAGCAGTTTATCGACGGCATCTGGGACGAATATAAAGAGGCCGTGGGTGCAGCGCGCCACTTGTCGGTAGTGGAGCTCGACCAACTGGCTGACCGTTATATGGCCCTACAGTCGGCCGAGGACAACCTGGCGGCAGGACTGGTGGACACCATCGTCTATACCCAGGATATGGACTCGCTGCTGCGTGTGTATGCCGGCACCAAGGACTATAAGACCCTGCGCACCGGTCAGTTGGCCCAAGTGAAACGTCCGGAGTCGAAAGCCAAGGACAAAGTGGCGGTGCTCTATCTGGAGGGTGAGATAAGCGACGAGAGCGGTGACGGTATCGTGGCGAAGGATGTGGTGAAGAACCTGAAGAAAATAGGCAAGGACAAGGATGTGAAGGCACTGGTGCTGCGCGTGAATAGCCCCGGAGGCTCGGCCGACGCCAGCGAGCAGATATGGCACGCCGTGCAGAATATCAAGGCAGCCGGCACGCCGGTAGTGGTGTCGATGGGTGACTACGCCGCGTCGGGCGGTTACTATATCTCCTGTGGAGCCGACTATATCTACGCCGAGCCGACGACTATCACCGGCTCGATAGGTATCTTCGGAACGGTACCCAACGTGAAGAAACTGCGTGAGAAAGTGGGCCTCGACATCGACGAATACGGTACCAATAAGTTCTCCACGCTGGAGTGGAACATGATCTACAAAGGTATGAACCCGGAGGAACACCGAATGATGCAACAGATGATTGAGCGTGGCTACGACCTGTTCACCAGCCGTTGTGCCGAGGGCCGTCATGTGGACCAGAACGCTATCAAGGCGATAGGTGAGGGACGCGTATGGCTGGGTAACAAAGCGAAAGAGATAGGTCTGGTAGACCAGATGGGTAACATTGACGACGCGGTCGCTAAGGCCGTAGAACTGGCTGGACTGGAGGAATACAAACCGGTTTATTATCCCGAGGTGGTGGATCCGCTGGACGAGATACTGAAGATGCTGGACAACACTACGGAGGAGGAGAAGTTGCTGCTGAAGGTGAAGGAGTTCTGCTCTCAACCGCGCGTGATGGCCCTGATGCCGGAAGTGAAGATACAGTAAACGATGAAAGAGCTGTTTACCATACCGCTCAGTTGGCTTTACACCGCGGGTGTAGCTATTCGCCATATGCTCTACGACCAGTATCTGTTGCCGTCGTTCAGCGTGAAGGTGCCGACGATATGCGTGGGCAACCTGGCTGTAGGAGGCACGGGTAAGACGCCGATGGTGGAGTATATCGTCCGCTTGTTGCTGGCGAATGGTTTTCGCCCGGCTATCCTCTCGCGAGGCTACAAGCGCAAGACGCATGGTTTCTACCTGGCTGACGCCCGCTCGACGGCGCTGACGATAGGCGACGAGGCGATGCAGTTGCATCGGTATTTCCCAGACATACCCATCGCCGTGTGTGAGCACCGTGTACGCGGTATACACCGTCTGCTGAAAAAGATGCCGGATATCGATGTGGTCATCCTGGATGATGCTTTCCAGCACCGCACCTTGCGCTGCGGCTTCAACGTATTGCTCACCCCATACGACAGTCTCTATATAGACGACCATATGTTGCCCTGGGGCACGCTGCGTGACTTGCCGTCAAGGGTGCTGAAAGCTGATGCTGTTGTGGTGACCAAGTGTCCGTCGACGATGCGTCCGATAGACATGCGAGTCGTAGACAATCGTCTGCACCTGCCCGCTTACCAGCAACTGCATTTCTCAGGGCTGAGTTATCCACCCATGGAGCAGGAGGGCACGCCGCTGGTGCTCTGCGGCATTGCGCAACCCAAATACCTGATGGACTATGTGCTGCAGCATTATCCGAAGGCGGAGCTGATGGCTTTCCCCGATCACCATGACTATTCGGAGAAAGATGCGGCAGCTATCATGCGTCGGGCCGAGCCGTTTGACTTTGTGCTCACGACCGAGAAAGATCGTCAGCGCCTGCGTCTGACTACGCTGGTAGAGCAGATAGCGGCGCAACATAAACGACTGATAGCCTTGCCCGTGCAGGTGAAGTTCCTGACCGACCATGAGGCTTTCGACCGACAGATACTCAACTACGTGCGTCAAAACAGCCGTACACAATAATGAATAAGATACTACCCATACTACGTCGTTTTGTGCCGCCCTACCGCGGAAAGATGTTGCTGAGCATTTTCTTCAACCTGCTCTCGACGGTGTTGTCGCTCTTCTCGTTTGCGGCCATCATCCCTGTGCTGCGTATCCTGTTTGGACTGACGACTACTGTGGCAACGCCGGTCGACCTGGCGCAGACGAGTGGACTGCAGGAGTTGTTTGCCGGGTTGCGAACCAATCTCTACTGCCTGCTATTGGACCAGATAGCGCTACATGGCGCTGGCTATGTGCTGCTGATGTTGGGACTCTTCCTCGTCGTGATGACCGGCCTGAAATGTGCGGCGGCATGGCTCGCCAACTACTGCATGGTACCTATTCGCACCGGTGTGCTGCGTGACTTGCGTCTGCAGTTGTACGACAAGATTCTCGCCCTGCCGATGGGCTACTTCACCGAAGCCCGCCGCGGCGATATCATCTCGCGCATGACGAACGATGTGAACGAGGTAGAGGCTTCTATCATGTCGGCGCTGGATATACTGTTCAAAGACCCGATTATGATTGCGGTCTATCTGGTGACGATGCTCGTTATCTCGTGGCAGTTGACCTTGTTTGTGTTGCTGCTGATGCCGATAGCCGTGTTCTTTATCGGGCGTATCGGACGCAGTCTGAAGAAGGCCTCGACACGCGGTCAGGAGCAGAACGCAGAGATACTCTCGTCGATCGATGAGACTTTGCTGGGCCTGCGCGTGGTCAAGGGTTTTAATGCGCAGAGCAAGCTGCGCCTCCGTTTCGAGACACTGATCAACGCTACGCGTAGCACGTTCAACCGCATCAATCGTCGTTACTACCTAGCGCACCCCCTGTCGGAGTTTCTGGGAACCGCCCTCATCGCCATCATCCTTTGGTTCGGCGGCTTGCTCATACTGGGTGAACACGCGACGATCGATGCCGCGACGTTTATCTACTATCTGGTGATTTTCTATTCCATCATCAACCCCGCTAAGGACCTCAGCCGTGCGGCTTACGGTATTCGCCGCGGTCAGGCTTCGCTGGAGCGTATCGACGCGGTGCTGGGTGCAGAGAATAATATCGCCGAGCCGGCTTCGCCGAAGACTGTGCACTTCGAAAAGGGAATCATGCTGCGCGATATCTCCTTCCGCTATCAGCCGGAGCGCGAGGTGCTGCGTCATGTGTCGCTGGAGATACCTAAGGGCAAGATGATTGCGCTGGTAGGACAGTCGGGTAGCGGTAAGACGACGTTGACCGATCTGGTGCCGCGATTCTATGACCCGCAAGAGGGCGCGGTGCTGCTGGACGGCGTGGACATACGCCGCTTTGCTACGCGCGACTTGCGCAACCTGATGGGTATCGTGTGCCAGGAACCGATTTTGTTCAACGACACGGTGTATAACAATATCACGTTTGGCGTCGACACGACGCAACCGGCACCCAACGGACACACATGGCCTGAGGCGGTAGAGCAGGCGGCGCGTATAGCGAATGCCCATGAGTTTATCGCCGAGATGCCGGAAGGCTATGAGACGGTCATCGGTGATCGCGGCAGTCGGCTCTCCGGAGGACAGAGGCAGCGACTAAGTATCGCGCGCGCCATACTGAAGAACCCGCCTATACTCATCCTCGACGAGGCTACTTCGGCGCTCGACAGCGAGTCGGAGCGGCTGGTACAGGAGGCGCTGGAGCACCTGATGAAAGAGCGTACTACCCTTGTGGTAGCCCACCGTCTCTCAACGATCCGCCATGCGGACCTCATCTGCGTGCTACACGAAGGACAGATTGTGGAGCAGGGTACACACAAGCAACTCTACGCCCTCGGCGGCTATTACACCAAACTTGTCGACATGCAAGCATAAATGACCAATGACCCATCACAAATAACCAATAAGCGCAGAGTGCTTCTCGGAATGTCGGGAGGCATCGATTCTACGGTCAGCGCCATGCTTCTACAGGAGCAGGGCTACGAAGTAGTGGGCGTGACTTTCCGCACCTATGACTCGATGAAGGACTCGTGTCTGGCCAAGGAGAAAGGGTGCTGCACGATCGACTCGATTATGGAGGCGAAGCGGAATGCCGAGCGAATGGGCTTTGAGCACCACATTGTCGATTTTCGCGAACCCTTCCGGCGGTGTGTGATTCAGAATTTCATCGACGAATACATGGCGGGTCGCACGCCTAATCCGTGTGTGGTGTGCAACAGTACCATCAAGTGGGGCGAGATGCTCCGCCTGGCCAACGAGATGGGCTGCGACTATATCGCCACCGGCCACTATGCGCGTATCGCGGAGAAGGACGGACACTGGTTTCTGCGCACCGCGGCCGATAGCAAGAAAGATCAGACCTATTTCCTCTGGATGCTCGATGAAGAGCAACTCAAGCGCACGATCTTCCCGCTGGGCAACCTGACCAAAGAGCAGGTGCGCGAGATAGCCCGCGCGCATGGCTACGAGCAGTTGGCGGTGAAGAAAGAGAGCCAGGAGATATGCTTCATTCCCGACGATGACTACCGTGCTTTCTTGCGCGCGAATGTGCCCGATTATAAGGAGCGCGTACGCGCGGGCGAATACGTGGACGCACAAGGCAGGGTGCTGGGCACGCACGAGGGATATGCCAACTATACCATCGGTCAGCGTAAAGGACTCGGTATCGCCCTCGGTCATCCCGCCTATATCACCCATATTGATGCCGAGCATAACCGTATCACGCTGGGCACCAACGACGATATGTACGCCACGGAGTTGCGGTATCGTCCTACAGCACAGCGGTCTTATTGTGAAACGGTCCTACAGCGCAGTGGTCTTACAGGCGCAGCCGGTCTAACAGCTAAGGTTCGTTACCGCAGCCAGGCTGTTCCCGTCAAAAAACTAGACGAGGGACGCTTGGAATTTGCGTCCCCCGTCTGGGGTATCACTCCCGGCCAGTCGGTCGTGCTCTATCAAGACTACCTCGTAGTCGGCGGAGGAATAATCATCTAGATATCTAGAAATCTAGAATTCTAGTTATTTCCCGAAATAACGCTTATACAGACCTTCGAAGCCTTTGCCGTGACGAGCCTCGTCGCGTGCCATCTCGTGAACGCTGTCGTGGATCGGATCGAGGTCCAACTCTTTGGCACGTTTAGCAATCTTGAACTTGTCTTCGCATGCACCTGCCTCTGCCATCATTCGTTTCTCGAGGTTGGTCTTGGTATCCCAAACGATCTCACCGAGCAACTCAGCGAAACGCGAAGCGTGGTCTGCCTCTTCGTATGCATACTGACGGAAAGCTGCTGCTATCTCAGGATAACCCTCGCGGTCGGCTTGACGAGCCATAGCCAGGTATTGGCCTACCTCGGAGCACTCGCCCATGAAGTGGGCACGCAGACCCTCTGCGATAATCGGGTCTTTCACATCTTTAGCTACGCCGAGTACGTGCTCGCAAACGAAATTGAGTTTGTCGTCAGCGGCTACTTTCCACTCAACGATTTGTTTACATTGCGGACAACGCTCCGGAGCCTCTGCGCCCTCGTGTACATAACCACAGATCGGGCAGATAAATTTCTTTGTCATGATTGTTGGGTTTTTTAGGGTTAATATGTTGATTGTTTATTACATGTTTGCATTGTAGTAGCGCGGGTCGCCAGTCACTTCTTCGCCCAGCCAGTCGGGACGGACAAAGGGTTCGTGTTCGTCGCCTAGCTCTATCTCCGCGAGCCGGCGTCCTTCCAGACGGCCATGGAACACATCCACTTCCCAGCAACGCGCTTGCCCCTCGTAGGATGGGGCAGGGATGATATAACGCGTCTTCTCGATGGGATTAGGCAGACACAGTGCTTGCATCTCGCGTGCGTCGCTCAGCGCGATCTCTTTCTCCCACTCAAAGCGCGCCAGCCCTTCGCGAAGGCGACTCGACTTGATGGTCAGAAAGGCTTGGTCGTCGCGTATACGCAGACGAATCGTCTTGCCCGGCTCCTTCAGCAGGTAGCCTTGCCATATCTGGTGCGCCTCTGTGGCTTGCGCCATGAATGCGTCCGATAGTACCAGGAATTTGCGTTCTATCTCGGTGTTCTTCGGCATGTCGAATCTTGCTTGTCTAGCCTTTGCCGCTGCAAAGGTACAACTTTTTTTTGATATATGCAAATATTTTTGAAAAAATCTAAAATTTCCAAAAATATGTTCAAAAATTTGCACATGTCAATTCTTTTTTGTACTTTTGCGCCATGAAAACACAAATGAGAACATATTCCATCTACTTACTCCTTTTTTTCTTTTCGTTTGTCCTGGCTTCTTGCGGCAAACAAGTGGTGTCTTCGCCCGATGGCAGTCTGCGTGTAGCGTTTCGTATCTCGGACTCCGGCAGCCCGGAGTATAGCGTGACGCGTGACGAGGTGTCCGTGATCGACTGGTCGGCCTTGGGACTGCGGTGTGCCGAGGCTGATCTGACCTCCGGTTTCCAGTTGACAGGCTGGGCTGAACGCGATGCCTGCGACGAGTGGGAGACCGTATGGGGCGAGGAGCGCCGTATTCTGGATCGCCACAACGAGATGGAGCTGCGACTGCGCCATCAGTCGGGCATGAAGATGAACATCATCTTCCGTGTCTTTGATGACGGTTTCGCGTTCCGCTATGTCTTCCCGGACGCGGCATCTCTGACGGTCCTGGACGAGGCTACCGAATACCGCTTCCTGTCCGACCATCCCGCCTGGTCTATTCCCTGGCGTACCGAGTATTACGAAGGCCTCTGGACCAAAGCACCGCTGTCGGAGAAGCAGGACACACTCTGCTCGCCCCTGACGCTCGAGATGACCGACGGCACCTACGCGTTCATCCATGAGGCGGCGCTGACCGACTATCCGGCGCAGAATCTCTACACGCAGGCCGGCGTGTTGCGCACCTATCTGACGCCTTGGCTGGAGGAAGGACGGATAACAGAGGTGAAGGCGTATGTCCCCGCGCCGTTTGCGACTCCATGGCGGTTTGTCATCCTGGTGCGTGACTTGCGCGCGTTGACGGCCAGCCGTATCATGCTCAACCTCAACGAGCCCTGCCGCATTGTGGACACCTCGTGGATCAAGCCGATGAAGTTTATCGGCATCTGGTGGGGCATGCACATGAAGTCGATGACCTGGGAGCAAGGACCCATTCACGGTGCGACGACCGAGAATATGGAGCGCTATCTGCGTTTTGCCCACGACCATCATATAGAGGCAGTGCTGGCCGAAGGCTGGAACCGCGGCTGGGAAGACTGGAGTTCCTTCTCTTTCACGGAGCCCTACGACGACTGGGACATGGCCTATCTGAGCCACTTGGCTGACAGTCTGGGCGTGCAGATCATCGGCCATAACGAGACGGGAGGTAATGCTGCCGACTACGAGGCGGTGCTCGACGAGGCCTACACCTACCATCAGACGCACAGTATCCGCGCTATCAAGACCGGCTATGTGGCGCCTATTATCCGAACGCGTGACGGCCTGCAGTGGAACAAAGGGCAGTCGGGCGTGCGTCACTACCGCAAGGTCATCGAGACGGCGGCACGTTACCATATCGCTATCGACAACCATGAGCCCGTCATGCCGACCGGTCTGCAACGCACATGGCCGAACCTGATGTCGCAAGAGGGTGTGCGCGGACAGGAATGGAACGCCTGGAGTCAGGATGGCGGTAGCCCGAGCAGCCACGTGACGATACTGCCTTTCACCCGCGTGATGGCAGGACCGGTGGACTATACGCCCGGTGTGTTTGCCTTCGAGAACCCCGTCATGCCCGGCACGCGCGTACACAGCACGCTCACGAACCAGCTGGGCCTCTTCGTCTGTCTCTACAGCCCCTTGCAGATGGCGTGCGACCTGCCGGAGAACTACATGAACCATCCCGATGCGTTCCGCTTTATCGAGAACGTGCCTTGCGACTGGGAGCGCTCGCTCCTGGTGGACGGCGAGATAGGTGCGTTCTGCATCTTCGCCCGTCAACGGCGAGGCGGCAGCGACTGGTATATAGGCGGTGTCAATGCCGACACGCCGCGCGAAGTGAGTATCCCGCTGTCGATGCTCGAAGCCGACAAGACCTATACGGCCACTGTCTATCGCGACGGCGAAGAGGCCGACTGGCAGACCAATCCCTACGACTACCTTATTGAGACGCGCGACGTGCGCGCAACAGACACGCTCCGTCTCCGCATGGCCTCCGGTGGCGGACTGGCCGTTCAACTGCTTCCCCGTTAATACCGATACAAAAGACGCGCTCCCAAACGGAAACGCGTCTTTTTGTGATCCGCCACAGATGGCAGATAGATTATCGCTTTTTACGCTTCATCTTCCACGGCAGCCTGTGCAGCAGCGAGACGTGCGATAGGTACGCGGAACGGTGAGCAGGAAGCGTAGTTCATACCCACGCGTGCGCAGAACTTAACAGATGAAGGCTCGCCGCCGTGCTCGCCGCAGATACCGGTACGGAGTCCCGGACGAACAGCACGGCCTTTCTCAACGGCCATCTTGATCAGCTGGCCAACACCATTCTGGTCGAGTACCTGGAACGGATCCACTTTGAGGATCTTCTTCTCGAGGTAAGCCGGCAGGAACGATGCGATATCGTCACGGCTGTAGCCGAAGGTCATCTGCGTGAGGTCGTTGGTACCGAAGCTGAAGTACTGAGCCTCCGTAGCGATACGGTCTGCGGTCAGGGCAGCACGCGGGATCTCAATCATTGTACCGATCTCGAATTCAACCTCTACACCATACTCAGCGAATACTTCCTTAGCAACGTTCTGGATGATCTCCTTCTGTTGTTTCAACTCGTACAAGATACCAATCAGCGGAACCATGATCTCCGGCATCGGGTTCTTGCCCTCTTTCTTCAGTTCGCAAGCAGCGGAGAGGATAGCGCGGGTCTGCATAGCGGTGATCTCCGGGAAGGTGATACCGAGACGGCAGCCACGGTGACCCAACATCGGGTTGTTCTCTGCGAGTTGTGCTACACGGGTCTGGATCTCCTCAACGGAAACGCCCATCTCTTTTGCCATTTGCTCCTGACCCTTCAGATCATGCGGAACGAACTCGTGCAAAGGCGGGTCGAGCAGACGGATGTTCACAGGCAGGCCGTCCATAGCGTCCAAGATACCTTTGAAGTCAGCCTTTTGGTACGGCAGCAGTTTAGCCAGTGCTTTCTCGCGGCCCTCGCTGTCCTTGGCGAGAATCATCTCACGCATAGCGATGATCTTCTGGTCGTCGAAGAACATGTGCTCGGTACGGGTCAGACCGATACCCTTAGCACCAAACTCACGAGCGAGCTG
>DEHM01000026.1:0-284 GCA_002351925.1 Bacteroidales bacterium UBA2800 | reverse complement strand
TCGGCGTTGGTACGAACCTGAAGGTGTGTATATTTGTCGCAGAGGTCCATCAATGCCTTGAAGTCACCGCTGAGCTCAGCAGCCTTGGTCGGGATCTCACCTGCGTAAACCTGTCCGGTAGAACCGTTGAGCGAGATATAATCGCCCTCTTTGTAGGTCACGCCCTCAATCTTAACCGTCTTGGCTTTGTAGTCCACCTGGATAGCACCTGCGCCGGAAACGCAGCACTTACCCATACCGCGGGCAACGACAGCTGCGTGGCTGGTCATACCGCCGCGTGCGGT
>DEHM01000012.1:85895-89549 GCA_002351925.1 Bacteroidales bacterium UBA2800 | reverse complement strand
TGCTCGGGGAGGGTGCCCATGTGTATGCGGATGCCCTCGCGGTCGGGGACGTTCTGGACGATGGGCATGAGCTTCTTGAACTTCGGCGACCAGGTTCGGCTGAGCGGGTACGTGCCGGCGGGGATGAGGAAGTCGGCGTTCTCGAGTGTCGGGTACTCGAAGTGTTTATCGCCGATGTCGAAGACGAGTGTGCCGGGAACGCCCTTGCCCTTAGGCGTTTGGCGGTTGAGGAGGAGTGTGATCATTGGTGTTGCGGTTTTTGTAGTGGTAGTCTATCCCGATGATGGAGCCTGCAAAGGTAGCGGCTTCTCCGAAGGCGACGAGGACGGTCTCGTGGATCTGTCCGGCGGGGTCGCACTTGACGCCCACAAAGAGCAGCGCTATACCGCTGAGCACGACTATTGCCGCGATGATCAACTGGATAATATTTACCTGTTTGTCGTTCATGATTTTCAAATCCGGTGCAAAAGTACAGGTATTTTCAGAGCTAACCAAATAGTTTGCCAAATAGTGCAGAAAAGGGGCGAGTTTTTGAGTTTGAGCAAATAATAATAGCAGATAAACATAAAAAAAATACAGGCCAAGGGGAGTTGACCTGTATTCGTTTGAAAGGGATATGTTTGGTTTATTTGAGTTGCTGACCGGTGACGGTGTACGTTTTGTCACCCGTGAGGATGTAAACCTTACCGTTATAAAGGATTTTGTGGTTCTTTACGGTCGAGTTTAGTTGGATTTGGTCGATGTCTTCGGTGCCTATCGCTTGTATATTTCCAAAGTCTTTCCAACCATTTGCGGCTTTATAAAGATCAATGGAGCCTTCCGGCACATAAAGCGTGCATGAAGAAAGATCTACGGCATAAAAGACATAACTATTTATAGTTTGCGGAGTAGTGGCATAATTCGTCACACTTGTCAGACCGGTGCAACCGAAGAAAGCACCTCCTCCAATGCTGGTGACGCTGTTGGGAATGGTGATGCTCGTCAGACCTTTGCAATTACAGAAAGCATAACTTCCAATGCTTGTGACGCTATTTGGAATAGTGATGCTTGTCAGACCGGAGCAATCAGCGAAAGCCCACTCTCCAATGCTTGTGATGCTGTTGGGAATGGTGATGCTCGTTAGACCGGAGCAATAACGGAAAGCACCCCATTCAATGCTTGTGACGCTGTAGGTCGTACCGTTATACGTAACAGATGCAGGAATAGTTACCGAGCCGGAATATTCATTACTATAAGCAGTGGCACTTGGACCTCGGTAGGTTACAGACGCTGTTTGCGTACTGCTGTCAAAATCATACCAGATGCCATCCACCTCCGTATCTGAGGCAAACATTGTTCCTACGCTTGCAACAAGCGCAAGGAGAAGTGTAAAGAGTTTTTTTCTCATAATGGTATCCCCAAATGTGTGTCGGGCGCAACTATTATGATATTTATAAATAGTCAAAATGGTTTTACTTGTTTTGATTGGAACTGCAAAAACCTTTGCGGCTGCAAAGGTACTGCTTTTTTCTGATATATGCAAGAAAATTGTTAAATAATCGTTCCGTCAGGATAAGAAAAGACACAAAAAAACGCCCCGAAGGACGTTTTTCTGTTTATTAAACACCCTTTACCATGCGTAACGCAGAAAATCGTCCGCATCTTTCTTTCGTAACCAGCCCTCTCGCCCCCGCGATTTGTAGCCCTTGTGCTTGCGCCAGCAGGATAGCAATATCGACAGGTGTTTGGCGGGTATTTCACGGCCTGCTTTGTGATTTAGTATCTCGTGTATCTCCGGGATAGTAACGCGGTTTTCTGCATTCATAATCCGAACAAGGTTTTGAGGTTTAGTATGTCGCGGGTGTGGTAGACAGGCAGGCGCAGACACTGTGCGACCAGCACCCGGCGCGCTTCCGTGAGGGCTTCGTGCAGCTCGCTGCGCGTCACGCTGATGTCGCTGATATACAGCCCGTTGTGTGCCAGTTCGGCGCAGAGGACGATGAAACGCCAATGACCGTCGGGCGGCACATTCGTGCCTATCCGCTGACTGAAAAACGTCTTTCCTTTTTGCCGCAGATAGTAGCCCGTATCTCGGCATAACAAGCCTGCCAACGACAGGCAATTGTTCGATAATTTTACTTTCATAATGCTTAATTTTTAAATGGTAGTTCATCGGTGGAATGTGCGACCTTTGTCGGACCTTTATCGAGAGCACTCGCCTTTTGGCGCATTTGTCGGAGCAATTCTCACTCGCGGAGATTGCCTTTGCCGTGTTGCCGCGGCGGTTTGATGGTGTAAAAGGGCATAATGATTTAGTTTAGCGGTTTGACATCGGTCATCTGCCATACGCGGGCTTCGTCGCGGGTGTACGACCCGTAGGTGCCATCGAAGCGGGCGGAGACCATTTTCGTTTCTTTGATGAGGCGGTTGATAAGCTGTTTGCCGTTCCAGTTGGTGGGGTACGGATGGCAGTTGCTGACGATGTCGAGCGGTGTGCCGTAGAAGCCTTCGCCTCGCCATTTGCGATAGAGGCAGTAGAGGTAGAGCTTGCGCTGTTCCTCCAAAGAAAGGCTGTCCCATTTTTTGCCGAGTGTTTCGTCGATGCTGTAATGTCGTTCGGGGTCGATGACCTTCATCAGATGGACGAGCGATTTGGCAAATCGTTTGGTTAGGGCATCATTTATTGTTTCCATAAAGAAGGGGGATTTTTAAAAGGGGGATTTTTAAATTTATAATAAATTATTTTTAGGGTTATTATTCCCACCCGCATGGTTTTTTCTCTTTGCTTCTTTCTCTTTATTCTACCTTTTCGACAAAGCCGATGAAGTTGTCGAGTCGGAAGGACCGCCATCCTTGTGCATCGAGGTCGTAGTAGCAGAAGGTGTCAGCACATGCAAGCGCTTCGCTGTTTATGCCCTTCGGGCGTTTATCTTCCGGAATAAGGTCCATGCAGAGCGTACCTACTGCTTCGCGGATAGATCCGTCTTTCTTGAAGTAGGAGAAGCGCCAGACGCCGGTACTGAGTTTTTTACGGAAGGACTCGAACCACCACGCGTATTTGAGGGCTTGGCTCGGGGTTATTTTCTGTCCTTTGAGGATGACGGGGTTTTCCTTACGGAGGTGGTTGGCGGCGGACATGAGCCGGCGCAGTTTACGGATGTCGTTTGGCATAGGGCTTAGTCGGTTGTGATGTCGTTGAAGATGTTGAGGAGTTGTCCGCGAGACATGTTCTGCGGATGGAGAGAGGCGTCGCGGAGTTGCTGTGCGGCGGTGCGGAGCTTACGGAGGATCTTGGCGCGGCGTACGTTCTCCTCGGGTGTGACCTCTTGGAGGTTGGAAGCTCGGTTGTCGAGGGGATAGCCGTTGAGATGGTCGATCTGCATGCCGGGTGTACGCGGACCAACCCAGGCCTCGTAGACGAGGATGTGGCAGAGTTTTGGTCGCATCATAGCATAGCGACTATGGCCACCGCTGTTCTTTGAAGGACGGTTAGGACAGTAGCTCGGTTTGACCTCGTGAACACCTCGCCGTGTGACGGAGAAGAACCGCCCATCCTCAGAGCAGTAGAGTTGCGCCGTACCTTGTTTAGGCTTGGCGTTTCGGCACAGACGCAGAGTGATCCCCTCGTGAATGAACTCGGGAGTGCTCAAGGAAAACGACCGTTTAAATGGTGCA